>NZ_AP025696.1:597500-1197500 GCF_027943725.1 Nitrosophilus kaiyonis
TTTAGAAGAATCTTTTAAAATAATTGATAAAAAAGAGGCTGAAAAATTTAAAAGATTAAGATATGAACTTTATAATTTGGAAAAAGAAATTTTAAATATTACTCCATCTCAATTCTCATAAGATACATATCTTCACCACTTAATACCTCCAAATCTACACCTTTACAATTTGTACATTCAAAAATCAAAGATTTATGGTCTAACTCATTTATACTATTGCACTCTTTACATTTAACTTTTAATGGATCTATTATCATTTCAAAAGTAGCTTCTTCGCACACAGTTCCTTTTTTGAAAGTATTAAAGGCACTCTCAAGTAAATAAGGCTCCACTCCACTTAAAACTCCAATCTTAACTACTACTTTTATAACTTTTTTACCTCTATTTTTTTTAACATTATCCTCTATAATATCTAAAAGACTTTGAACAATAGAATATTCATGCATTTTTTCTCCTATGTTTTGCAAGACGAAGCGGTGTTTGTAATGGACAAATTTTATAAACAAAATCGTGTCTAAGCCTATGAAATAAACTTTTTGAATTCCAAAACTCAGGATACATTTTTTCTAACTCATTTTCTATACATCTATTAATTAATATTTCCTCTTTTTCCAAGCAATCTCGTTTTTTATCAAGTAACTCATAAAATTTATCATCTTGCGCTAAGTTTATTGCAAAAGATTCTATTTCTGCGAAATCTTCATATATCATATCGATTAAACCGATATTTTTTGCCTCTTTTGCATTAATTGGTAAGGCTTCATCTAAAAGCTTTTGTGCTATCTCTTTTCCAACTCTTTTTGGCAAAGTGTATGTATGATATTCACTACCACTAAGTCCTATTGTTTTATAGTGAGGGTTAAGTACTGTACCTTTTTTAGCAAAAACGATATCGCATGCAAGTCCTAAAAAGACACCTCCAGCTCCTGCATTTGCACGAAATGCCGTAATGGTTAGGATATCATCACTAAAAAGAATTGTTTTAATGAGATTATTCATAGCATTGATATTGCTCCAGCCATCTTCTCCTTTTTTTTTGCTATCTTCTAAAATCGTCAAGTGAATTCCATTACTAAAAAACTGCTCACCACCCATCAAAACTAAAATATCAACCTCTTCTCTAAGTGTCTCTATCGCATATTTAAGTCTAATGCATTGCTGGCTACTCATAGCACCATTATAAAAATCAAATGCTAAAAAACCTACATTTTCTTTTTTATAAAAGGTTATCTCTTTAAATGTTGGCAAATCTGGATCAACATACAAAGAGATTCGCTCCTCTTTTATCCCTTTGAGTCTTTCTTTTAACACATAGGTTGAAGGGAGTTTGATTTGACGTACTCTATTTTTAATCTCTGTCATCTGCTGTATCCAAACTGCTCCATCAATAGTTTTAACCAAAACTGCTCCATCTCGTTTTGCTAAGATCTCTTTTGGTTTTACCTCTTTTTTTTCAAGCCCGGTTTGCTCTTTTACTGCTCCAAAAAGATAGACTTCACAATCAAAAAAATGATCCTTTACACCAGGATAGTTATCTGAAGCGTTTATTTTTTGTATGACTGTTACTGTGCTGTCTTTGTTCCACTCAATTGCTCTTACATTTTGCGTCACTTTTGGATGCAAAGGCTTTTTTGGATTTGCTAAAGGCTCTTGCTTATGTTTTATCTCTTCAATCAACTCATCTATCAGCTTAATTGCCAAATCACTTACTACCGTTCGATAGAGATACCCTTTGGTAATATTTTTAGATAAAGAAAAGTTTCTATATGCCCATATAGATCCCGCATCAAACTCCTCATCTGCTTCCAAAATAGATACACCCCACTCTTTTAAATTATTTAATATAGCATTATCGAGTGCATAGGCTCCTCTATCCCCAAATGGACCTGGATGTATGATAAAAGTTGGATATTTTGTATGAATCTCTTTTGGGATTTTTTTTGTAAGATATGTAGCCAATATAATATCAGGTTTGAAAAGATTTGCTCCTTCTATCATTATTTCTTCATTGATAGCATACTCAACACTTACATCATAACCCTCTTCTTTCAAATAACAAAAAACTTTTTGTGTCAAGGTATTAAAAGTATTGCATAGTAAAAGCACTTTTAGCATATTCTTGGCAAAATCTCCCCTGTTGGCATATCTAAAAACCGTGTTGTTCCCCACTCGCTTTGTAAAATGACACGACCAGGATAAGAATCACTCACTTCTCCAACAATCGCAGCATAAGGATTATGTTTTTGTAAAATATTTTGAGCTCTCTTTGCATCTTTTGAATCAACCACAAGTATAAATGTTCCTTCATTTGCTAAAACAAATGGTTCAAACCCAAGTATCTCACAAATCCCTTTAACACCTTCATCCACACTAAATTTACTCTCTTTTATTTCCATTGTCATGTTTGTTACCATTGCCCACTCATTTAAAACTGCAGCCACACCTCCCCTTGTAGCATCTCGCATTGCCTTTATTTTAAGATTAGCTTCTATAAGTTCTTCTACAATTGGCCATAGGGATTTACAATCGCTTTGAATGGTGTTTGTAAGTTCTATTCCTTCACGTCCTGCAAATATGGTAGCTCCATGTCTTGCAATATCACCACTTACTAAAAGTGCATCTCCTACTTCAATGTTTTCTTGAGACGATTGAATAACTCTTTCACCAATGGCAGAAATATTTATATAAACTCCATCACAGCTTCCCTTAGGTACCACTTTTGTATCGCCTGTCACAATTGCAGCACTATTCACACTAAGCTCATTTTTCATACTTCTCACTATCTTTTCTAAATCACGAAGCAAAAACCCCTCTTCTATAATAAATGAAAGGCTCAAATATTTTGGCTTTGCTCCCATCATAGCCAAATCGTTGCAACTTCCAGCAATTGATAGCTTTCCAATGTCACCACCAGGAAAAAAGATAGGAGAAATAGTAAATGAATCTGTTGTAAAAGCAGGATTTGTCAAAGATGGTAAAGCAGTGGCATCTTCAGCCTTTTGGAGATGTTCATTTTGCAAATGGCGCTGGATCGTTTTTTGGATAAGCTCCATATTTTCTACACCGCCATTTCCCATAGCAAGTGAAACAACCTTTTTCATTGAACCTCCTGCAAAAGATTGCCATACTTATAGTATGCAGCACATGCTCCTTCGCTGCTTACCATACAACTTCCCAGAGGTTTTTGCGGTGTACAGGCAGTGCCAAAGACTTGGCACTCTGTCGGTTTTGCCATTCCCCGCAAAATATCGCCACAGATGCAGAGTTTATGATCCTCAATCTCCTCTTTGGGAAGGTTGTAAAGCTTTTCAGCATCCAAATGTTCATATTCTTTTTTAAGTTTCCATGCACTTTTTGGAATATTTCCAAGCCCTCGCCACTTAAAAAGATCTCTCTTTTCAAAATATTTTTCAATTAAATTTTGAGCATTGATATTTCCATTGCGGTTAACGCTTCTTTTATACTGGATCTCTACTTCATAGCGATTTTCTAAAAACTGACGAACAAGCATCAAAACAGCTTCCATTACATCGACCGGTTCAAATCCAGCAACAACAACAGGTCTATTATATTTTTTAGGAAACTCTTCATAGATTTTGCTTCCAGTAATTACGCTTACATGGCTTGGTCCCAAAAAAGCATCGATTCTATTATTGTAGCTGTCAATATGCTCATCACGACTATCAATCAATTCTCTCATCACTTCTGGAACCGTCACATGATTAATGTGATAAAAAATATTATTTATGTTCTGTTTTAAGGCACTCTCAATGAGTGCAGCTGTCATCGGTGTGGTAGTCTCAAAACCGATAGCAAAAAAGATAATCTTTTTCGTAGGGTTCTCTTTTGCAATCTTTAATACATCCAAAGGGCTATATACAAATCTTACATCTGCCCCTTTGCTTCTTGCATCTTGCAAGCTTCCTTGGCTTCCTGGCACCTTTATCATATCTCCAAGAGTACACAAGATCACATCCTCTTGCATTGCTAAAATATAGGCATGATCAATCCGCTCTTTTGGCATAATGCAAACTGGACATCCAGGGCCATGGATAAAACGGATATTGGATGGCAAAAGTTGTAAAAGGCCATATTTCATAATCGTATGGGTATGCCCCCCGCAAACCTCCATTATGTTTATAGGAAAATCAAGCTTTCTTGCCTCTTTTTGGATCGCTTTTGCAAGAGCTTTGATCGCTTTTGGATCACGAAATTTTTCATAAAAATCTTTAAGTTCCACTGCCATCTCCTGGGCAAATGTCACTCTCATTTATAAGTTGCTCTTTTTCACTCTCCTCCATCTTTTCTATTATATCTTGATATAGGGCAATGGACTCTTTTGCATACTCTTCATCGATTATATTCATCGCATATCCTATATGAATAAGAACAAAATCCCCTACCTTGACTTCATCTGCTATAAAATCGATTCCAACTTCTCTTTGCACACCCAAAGTATCTACAATAGCAGTACATTTTTCTTGATCGATACTTACAACCTTGCTTGGAATTGATAGACACATTAGCGCATCTCCTTTTTAAATGAAATCCATTTTGCAAGCCTTTGGATTGATTCCTCATCCTTTGTAGAGATTTCCAAAATATCTACATTTGGTTTGAGTCTTCTTGCTGTTTCTTTAGCTTTTTGTATATCAAAATCAAAATATGGTAAAAGATCGGTTTTTGTAATGAGAATAAGATCAGCTTGTCTAAACATTACAGGGTATTTTTCTATCTTGTCATCCCCTTCTGGAACACTTACTAAAACGATATTAATATGTGCTCCAACATCATAACTTGCAGGACACACTAAATTGCCAACATTTTCGATAAAACAGACATCAATTTCATCTAATTTAATATGATGCAAACCCTTATGAACCATAAAGGCATCTAAGTGACATGCACTTCCTGTAGTGATTTGGTAAGCCTGTACCCCTTTTGCTCTGATACGATCTGCATCCCTGTTCGTTTCCAAATCTCCTTCAATCACTGCAAATTTAAATCTATCTATTTCGGCTAGCTTCTCTAAAAGCGAAGTCTTACCACTTCCTGGACTACTCATAAGATTGATTGCTAATACTCCTGCTTTGTCAAAATGAGACCTGTTATGCGTTGCTTCATGGTCATTTTTATCAAGTATTTTTGTAATTATTTCTATTGTTTTTGTGTCATTGAGCTGGGGGTTTGTATGAAGCTCATGAGTATGCTCATGATTATCTGTTATGCTGCATCCACAATCTTTGCACATTTTCTCTCCTCCTTAAAAAAACATATTTGTGCCAACAATTAATGAAATTACTCCTGCTGTTGCAAAAGCAAACTGAACATTTTTTTGAGTTTGTAACAGATTTTCATTGACAAGTGATATAAAATATCCAAAAACTAAAAATACAAGCATTACGCCAACTGTAAAACTTGCTACCATCAAAAGATTAACTTCATGATGAGCAATAGCGCTCAGAGTTATGAGCATACCTCGTACACCCCCTATTCCCATAAGAGTACCAACAGTAAGAGCAGAGGTTATCTGTTTTTTTTCACTATGTTCATGAATTTTGCCATACCATATATGGATATGTTTTTTACCATCATGCTCATGCCATCCAACATTAATACGACCACTCAAAGCCATAAAAAGTAAAAAAAGTCCAATTGCTATAATAACACTTGAACTAATATAATCACCCCATGCAAGAATCTCTTCATTAATGTCAATATGTTGTAAAAGTTTTGCAAAAATAAAAAGTGTAACACCGTGCCCTATAGCAAAAGCAAGGGTAATAAGCATCGTTTTCTTTTTACTCTTACCAATACTAAAATCAGTAATGGCTGTTAGGTGATCTGGACCAAAAGCGTGTAAAATACCATACCAAAAGATTAAAAGAAGCGGTAAAGAATCCATAATCTTCCTTTATATGAATAGTTGTTCACTATTATAGTAATATTTGGTAAAATAAAAATAAAAGAAAAAAATAGTTATATAAAAATGGAACCAGATATGAGATGTATTTATTGTAATAATGGGACTTATCTTCTTAAAAATGGCTATAGAAAATGTAAAGTATGTAAAAGAAAATTTAGTCCTCAAAAAATTATTAGAAAACAGAAAATATTGGACTGTTTCTGCAAAAATTTGACTATCAATCAATGTACAAAAGAGAGTAAATATAACTATATTACAATTAAAAATTATTATGAAGATTTTAGAAAAAAGATAGCTTTTTTTATGGAAGAGGAGTATCTCTCTCGTAAAGATATAAAAGCATATGAAGAGTATATCTATTTGGAACACTCAAAAGATCCGAAAAAAGATATTTTTGATGGATATAATTTTTTAACATTCGATTATGGAGGAAAAATCTATAATCTATTGATGCCTAATCTTTATAGATTCAAGCCCTATTTTAGTAAAGATGGATTAAATGAGATATACTATAGGGAATTTAAAAGTTTTTTACGAATCTCTAAAGTGAAAAACAATGTTCACAATAGTCTCATTTACAATTTTTGGAATTATCTAGAAGATTTTATGCCAAAATTTAAGGGAATAAAAAGAGAAAACTTTTTCTATTACCTCAAAGAGGCAGAATTTAAATTCAATTTTGATTGTCAAAAATTAAAGGAAATAGTATGAAAAAAGTTGTTATTATTGGTGGTGGGTATGGAGGGATAAAAGCTTTAGAGGAGTTTGCAAAACTTAAGCAAAATATTGAAGTAACCCTTATTGATCAGCACACTTACCATTACTTACAAACTGAAAGTTATGATTTGGTTACTTCTAAAATCCCTATTCAAGAGACTTTTATCTATCTGCCAACTTTAGTTGCTAGCTTTGGAAAAAATTTTTATTTTGTACATGATGAAGCTGTAACGATAGAGGATAATCAAGTGGTTTGTAAAAAAGACTCCTACCATTTTGATTATTGCATTATAGCAACAGGTAGTGTAACAAAGTTTTTAAAAGGGTTTGAACAAAAGGGAGAGCACTCTTTAGGTGTTAAAAGTCTCCGCGGTGCCATTCATATAAAGCAGTTTTTTGAACAAGAGCTTTTTGCAAGATTAGAGCCACAAAGAGCAAAGAAGTGTTTTAAAGTAATTGTTATTGGTGGGGGCTTGAGTGGAGTAGAGATAGCTGCTGAAATGCGATACTATTTTAACCAATATATCAAAGAAAATGCTCTTAGTTGCGGGAATATTGATATTCAATTAGTTTCTAAGCATATTTTAAAAGGATTAGCCGAAAAAACACGTAATAGAACCATTAAAAGATTGCAATATTTAGGTGTTTCTTTAATACCTCAATATGTTAGCGAAATTAAAGAGCAAGAGGCTATTTTGAGCAATAAAGAAAAAATAGATTTTGATTTTGCCATATTTACTGGAGGAATTGAGCCATCTCCTTTTATAAAAAATCTCTCTTTTAAAAAAGATAAAAGAGGATTTTTGATTGTTGATGAGTATTTAAAAGTCGAAAAAAATATCTTTGCTATAGGTGATGTAGCAGTTTTAAAAGATAAGCAAGGAAACCCTGTTCCTCCAACTGCACAAAGTGCTGAACAAAGTGGAGTAATTGCAGCAAAAAATATCTTGCATACCATTTTAAATAGACCTATGCAAAGAGCCGATATTAAACTTCAAGGACTTGCTATTGCATTAGGTGGTAGATATGCTGTGATTGTAACGCCTTTTGGCTTACAAATTAGTGGTTTTTTGGGTTGGCTTGGAAAAAAAGCGATTGAAAAATGGTATAAAACACCTCTAAAATTCAAAGCAAAACAGGGATTTAAAAAACTAAAACAGTGTAAGGAACATACATGAAAATTCTTTTTGCACCAAGTGAAGCTAAACGCACTGGTGGTGTTCAAAACCATATGCAGTTTTGTTTTAATATCGATAGAGAAGAGATTTTACAAAAGTATGATACCATTATAAAAAGTGGGGATAAAGAGAAAATATTGAAACTTTTTGGTACAAAAGAGCTTTTGGATGTGGATATTTTTAACTCCCCTACCCTCAAAGCAGTACAACGATATACTGGAGTGGCTTATGAGTATCTTGATTATAACTCTCTTCATACTCTATATCAAGAGTTTATCGATGAGCATCTTATAACTTTTTCAAACCTTTTTGGACCATTGTGTGCTAAGGACTTAATTCCATTTTACAAATTAAAATAAACAGAAGCGGTTGATAATATAAAACCAGAAAAAATTTATGCACCATTATGTAAAAATTTGCTTCAAGATGACGAGATTTTAGATTTACGGGCAGGATATTATGAGAAATTTTATAAGCCAAACTTTACTATAAAAATGAAATTTATCAAAAATGGTAAAGTTATCAGTCACTGGGCAAAAACTTATAGAGGAAAAATTCTTCGCCAGATTGCTCAAAATAGAATAGATAGTTTTAAAAAATTAAAAGATTTTAGCTTTGAAGGATTAAATCTAAAAGAGATTATCAGTAAAAAAAATGAAGAGATTTGGGTAATGGAAATAGAAAATAATCAATAATATTTTCATAATTTTTTGAGTGCATACCAAAGCTGCCCCAAACTAATCCCACCATCATTGATTGGAGTTTGCGTTGGAAAGAAGTAAGTGATTCTGTTTTGTTGTAGTTTTTTAATACTATTTTCAAGCAGTGTTTTGTTTTGAAAAACACCACCAGTAAGTATAACTGGAAGTTTATTTTGTTTTGCAGTCTCTATAATAATGGTAGTAAGCGTATTTAAAAATTTTGTTGGAATATTTTCTTTTTTATCTTTTAGAAGCGCTTCAAAATCGATATCAATTACTCCATTATTTATATAAAAATCATACCTATCCTCTCCGCCTCTGTACGCTTTTTCTACCAAAAGTCCGGTATAGCCTTCATACTCTTGGTATTTGCAAAGTTCTGAAATATAGGCTATAGCATCAAAAAGTCTTCCAACAGAACTTGTTTCAAAACAGTTGATATTTTTTTCATAAGCAAGATTGAAAAGTTTATCTTCTACTTCAAAACCATATTTTTTTAATAGACTCCAAGCAATAAATTTAATATTTTTAATTGCTTTTTCTCCGCCAGCAATTTTTAGATAGTCAAAATGGTATTTTCTCTCATCACCTACAAATATCTCCCCACCCCATACTTTTCCATCATCACCATATCCTGTTCCATCCCAGCTAAATCCAAGAAATTCCTCATATGAGAGTGCATGATTAGTTAGTTCCATCTCTGCTTTTGCAGCATAAATGTGAGCAAGATGATGTTGCACTTGAATAGTTTGAAATCCTGAGGATTTAGCATATTGTGTTGTCTCATACTTTGGATGCTTATCGCAAACTATCACCTCTGGTGTAAAATCATACATTTTTTTGAAATCTTCAATCACTTGCATAAAATATTCATAACTTTGAATATTTTTAATATCTCCTATATGAGGTGATAGGATGACACTGTTTGCAAAACTTAGCGCAATTGTGTTTTTTTGCCTCGCACCAACTGCTAAGATAGCAGGTAGTTGTTTAGAAATATAAAAACTTTTTGGAGCATATCCTCTACTAAGTCTATAAAATAGCGGCTTTTTATCTGCACTGACTAGGACACTATCATCGCAACTGCGAACAATTTCTCTGTTGTAATATAAAACTTTTTGCGTAAATTTTTTAATATTTTTTTCATCTTTTATAATTGGTTCATCTGATATGTTTGCACTTGTTACCACTAAAGGGGAATCAATCAAAGAAAAGAGCAGATAATAAATTGGTGAATATGGTAAAAAAACCCCTAACCTATCAATATCCGGCGCCACATCTTCAAAATACTCTTTTGATTTTACAATAACAATAGGAGATTCTTTTGATAAAATAAGTTTTTCTTCATATTCATTAAGTTTACAGACCTCTTTTATTTTATCTATTGAGGGAAACATCATTGCAAAAGGTTTTTTGGGTCTTCTTTTGATTTGTCGTAGCTTGTAAGCAGATTTAGGTACACATACAAGATGATATCCACCTAATCCTTTTATAGCAACAATCTTGCCATTTTGAATATCTTTTGCTACTGCTTTAACTGCTTCATATCCTTGTAGTTCACCATAAAAAAGCTTTGGTCCACATCTATTACATCCAATTGGTTGAGCATGGAAAAAGCGGCTATTTGGGTCATTGTACTCCCTTTGACACTCTTTACACATAGGAAAATTTTCCATTGATGTATTTTCTCTATCATAAGGAAGATCTTTTATAATAGTATAGCGAGGTCCACAGTTTGTACAATTGATGAGAGGGTAATGGTATCGTCTACTCTTGGAATCAAAAAGATCATTTAAACACTCATCACATATAGATATATCTGGAGATAAAAATGTCTCCTTCTTTCCAACTTTACTATCTATAATAGTAAAATCTTCAAAGTTTTGAATTGGAGTATCTTCTATGCTCAATGAAAATATTTTTGCTAAAGGGGGAAGTTTTGATTTTAGATACTCTATAAAAAGTTGCTCCTGTTCCCCCTCCACTACAATCTCTACGCCATCGCTACAGTTTCGAATGAATCCTTTGAGATTTAGTTCATTAGCAAGTTTATATACAAAGGGACGAAAGCCCACACCCTGGATAATCCCTTTAACAAATATTCTCATTACACTCCCAATAAAGCATTTTCTTTATCTATTGGATACTCAATATTGACTTTTGTCATCGGTGCATTTCTTACAAACCTACTAAAAAAGGCACTATTTGCGATATATGCTCCACATAGAACAATATACTTAGCTTTTGATTCTCTCAAGATTGAGACAGCTTGAGAGCTTAAAAAATCACCCAAAGACTCAAAAATAGAATATGCTAACAGTTTTGAATCAGCTTCGGCTAAAACAAAACTCATAATAGAAGCGTAAAAACTTGAATAATCAAAACCGTTTTCTACCACTCTACAATCAATACTAACACCTCCTTTACCTCCAAATTCAAGACTAAATCTATTGAAAGCTTCAAAATCTCTATCAAATCCAATAACTCTTGCAGCCTTTAAAAGAAAATCTCTCTCTTCTTCAAAAGCTGCCCATCTTTTTGGATATTTTTTTTGAAACTGTTCTACAACTTTTCTTTTTGGCTCAAAAATGATTTTCCCAAATTCAAAAACCTCTTTAGTTACTTGCTTTTTATAAAAAAACTTGACTTTACTTGAAAAATAGACTCCAACAGTTGGCTCTATTATGGTATGCTCTTTTAAAACACTTTCAAAAGCAGCTCTTGATAGATCTTGCACTCTTATATGAGAATGCTCAATTGGCTCTTCTTTAAATACTATGATGGAGTCTGTTTCTACATTATCAAAATGCTCTACTTTATCAATGATGCCATTGTACATTAAAAAGGAGTCTAAAAGAGCTGTTTTAGAACTATCACAATATTTTGGAAAAAGGGATTCACTTTCGGGGCGAAAAAAGGAATATTGCTTATTGATAAAATATTTTGGTGCTTTATAAAATTCTATTGGAAGTTCAAAATCAATAAATATATCAGCCTCTTCTTTCTCATCAAAATAGCAGTAGTCTTCATTGAGTGATGCCATAAGAAGCGTTGTAAAACCGTCCCATACACCAACAGCTTCAACAATTTCACCACTATTTGATGTAAGATAAAGATGAGGTCTTTCAATACTAAAAAGGGTTCTTTTTTCCATTGGTAGTATCAAAAATGTATCATTTAAGCGATTAATAAGCACAAAGCTTTGTATATCTTTTTCCAAATAGAATCGCTTATATCCTCTAAACGTTTTTATACGAACCGATTTGCCATTCTTTATAGCATTGGCTGCAATATCAAATATCTGTTTATAATCCTCTTTTTCATTGGCAAATAAAACTTTTGAGCCCTTTTTGTCAGTTAGTTTCAAAGGAATATTACACTCTATGCAGGTAATGAGTGGATAGTTTTTTCGAAAAGGATTTGATTTAAGCTCTTCTTGACATTTACTACAAGGTTTGAAAAAGTTCATCAATGTATTGGAACGCATAAATGGATAGTGTACCACAAAACTACTCTGACAGCCACATGAGTTACAGCTGGTAAATGGATAGTAATATCTTCTTGAACTTGGATCTAACATCTCTTTAATGCAATTTGGGCATAAAGAGATTGATGATGGAATATATTCAATATGTGATAAAGATGGGAACTCGTCACTTACTTGAACCTGTTTGAAAAATAGTGAGTTGTAGAGATGCTCATCTAAAGCTTTTGTAAACTCTTCAATATTTTCATCAAATGATACATAAATAAATGGAAATTTTACATCTATCTTTATAGAAGTGTTGGTTAGCTCTGCAATTACTTGAATACGTTGTAAAAAATATGTGGTATGGGAATAAAACTCAAACTGCAATGTCATTTATATCTTTCATTGAAGGGTTTGCATACTTTTGGATAATTTTGTCTAACATTACATCATCTTTTTTCCTATACCCAATACCACTCTTTTGCAACTCCTTCAAAAGGGTTTGAATATAATCTTTGAAAGATTGTTTCATAGCATCTGTAAGCCCTATTCCAACACTTTCAATATCCTTTGGAACTATTCCAATGATGTTTACTTTGGCTATTGATTCAAGCATACTGCAAATCTCAAGCATCTCAACCACTTCAACTTCATGTGCAGTTTTTCTATACTCTCCAAGCCCAAGCAAAACCTCACTTGGTAGGTTATATACTGAGCCTGGAGCATCTTCTATAGAGACTGTATCTAAAATTATTACTTTATCATATTCTTGATAATATCGCATCAGTTTAAAGCCCAATGTTCCGCCATCGATAATATCTATATTTTTATCAAAACTGTAATTACTCTCTAAATACTTTGACGCATATACCCCAATTCCTTCATCCATAAATAAAATATTACCTATTCCTATAATAGCTGTTTTCAACTCAACCTCTCTTAAATTTATATCCACCAAATACAATAGCGATATCTCCTTCTCTCCAAAAGATAGTTCGCCATACTACATAATAGATATGAAACATTATCCATACAAGAATGATATACATTGTTAGATGATGGACATATCGCACATCCATTTTAGTTCCTCCACAAACAGGCACTGTCCAATCAGTTGCTACATGTAATATCCATGGCCACCAAGAACCTATACTACTCATCCCAGACTCTAAACCATGAACATAAAGTTGCAATCCTGTTAAAAGCATCCAGGCCAAAAGCAGGTGAAATATAGTAAAAAAGACAACATGAAAACTATCTTCATGGCTGCTATCAAATCTTTTCACACGGTTGAGAGTAATTAAATTGATAAAAACCTCCCAAAACTCTTTGATATTTTTGGCATTTGGTATGAGCTTTTTAACAGGTTTTTCAAATCTGCTAAAAAAGTAAAGATATGCTATGACAATAGAGCTTACATCAAAAATAATTGCTGCATAAAAATGGATCCATCGATTCCAAGCCATCACATACTTTTGTACCGCCGGTTCATTTATAAGCGTTTGATAATATGGATGACCAATATAAAACCCAGTTACAACAGCTGCAACCATACACAAAGCAACCACCCAGTGATTAAGACGCATAAAGAGTGTCATTCGCTTTACTTTTTGATACTTTTTCATTTCAGCCCCCTTAAATTGAGCAAGAGGTATTTACTTTAAACTCACCTAAATTTTTTCCTTTTGTATCCACTATATGCACTGCACATGCGATACATGGGTCAAAACTGTGTATTGTTCGTAAAATCTCCAAAGGCTCTTCAGGTTTTGCCACTTTTGTACCAACAAGACTTGCTTCATAGGCACCCATTCTATTTTTATAATCTCTTGGTGCTGCATTCCATGTAGATGGTACAACTGCTTGATAATTTTCAACTTTGCCATCTGTAATTTTTACCCAATGTCCCAATGCTCCTCTTGGAGCCTCTTCAAGTCCATAGCCTTGTGCGTTTTTACTTACATAATCAAAATCAAATTCCGTCCATGTTGACAGATCTCCTGCTGCGACATTGGCTGCAAGCTCATCTACCCAATCAAAAAGCATATCAGCCATAAGTTCTGTTTCAATTGCCCTTGCCGCAGTTCTACCAACGGTTGAAAAGAGTACTTTTGCAGGCAGGTTTGCATTTTTCAAAAATCTGTTCACATAGTCGCTAATTCGTTTATCACCTTTTATATATCCTACAACCATTCTTGCAAGAGGTCCAACCTCAACTCTTGTGTCGTCATAGATTGGCGATTTAATCCAAGAGTATTTTCCTTTGGTATCAAGATAGGCAATACCATCTTCTTTTTTACCAAATCCTGTGTAGTTCGGAATAGTTTGTCCATCAAATGGATGAAGTGGCTTATCTCCATTATACCAAGAATGTGTTACATCTTCTGCCACTTTTTCTTGATCAAACTCTTGATATTTTCCATCGATTACAAGTCCACTTGGGAAAAGAAGCTCAGATTTGTAAAATCCATTATCTTGAAGTCTAAATCCACCATAAGATAGATAGTTTTTTAGACCTGCTCCCGTACCATCGAGCGCCTCATCTCCATACATAGTTCCAGCCATATAGATATCAGGCAGATATGCTCCTTTGATAAATCGTGTAAAGCCTTTTAAAAGATCTTTATATAGAGCAATTCTTGCTGGATTTTTTATATCTTGAACACAGGTTACACCACCAACAACTATGCTTTGTGGATGTGGATTTTTCCCTCCAAAAATAGCCATCATTTTTGCTGCATCACGTTGTAAATCAAGGGCTTGAAGATAGTGTGTCACTGCAAGCAAGTTTTGCTCAGGAGTTAGTTTATAGTGTGGATTTCCCCAGTATCCTTTTGCAAAAAGACCTAATCGACCTTGCTTGACAAATTTCTTTAGGCGATCTTGCACCTCTTTAAATTTTACACTATCTGCAACATATGGAGTTGTTCCAGCCACATTTGCCCATTTTTTTGCTTCATCTACTGTCTTTGCTGGATCAGCTTCCAAAGCTTTTGTGATATCTACCCAATCAAGTGCATGAAGATGATAAAAATGTACAACATGATCATGTACATAGAGTGCCCCTTGTATGAGGTTTCTCACAAGCCTTGCATTTTTTGGAATTGTCACACCAAAAGCATGCTCAACCGCCTCAATACTTCTTTGATAGTGGGTTCCTGTGCACACACCACAAATTCTCATTGCAAGCAGACCACAGTCTCTTGGATCACGCCCCTTTAAAATCTCTTCAATACCTCGAAACATCGTTGAAGAGCTGTAAGCATCTACGATAGTGTTGTTTTCATCGATGACTGCTTCTATACGCAAATGCCCCTCTATTCTGGTAATAGGATCAACAACTATATGTTTTGTACTCATTCTTTATCTCCTTCACTTTTCTTTCCAGCAACTACACTTGCCGCAGCATGAATTGCAATGCCTACACCAGCAGCAGTTAATAGTCCTAATCCAAACTCATCCACACTCTTTTCAACTCCGCCATCTGGAGCCATTTTGATATTTGCATCTGCCATAGGTCTTTCATATGCATATTTATCCCAAAATCCAGGCTCACTACATCCAATACATCCATGCCCTGAGCCAATTGGCCAGTTGACAGCTTCGTTATAGCGTACAATTGAGCAGTTGTTAAATGTCATAGGACCTTTACATCCCATCTTATAAAGGCAGAAGTTGTTTTTCGCACCTTCATCGCCCCACTCTTCTACAAACTCACCCGCATCAAAGTGTGCTCTTCTTTCACAATTATCGTGGATTCTATATCCAAAAGCAAATTTTGGTCGAAGAAGCGAATCAAGCTCTGGAATTTGTCCAGTAAGAACATAATGTAAAATAACTCCAACCATATTTGCAGGATTTGCCGGACATGCTGGAATATTAATAATTGGTTTATTATTAACAACATCCATAACACCCACTGCACCAGTTGGATTTGGAGCAGCGGCTGGAACACCACCAAATGTTGCACATGTTCCAACTGCTACTATTGCTGCTGCATCTTTGGCAACTCTTTTTAGATGCTCTTCAAAAGTTTCACCACTTGCCCCGATCGTACACCACTCTCTTCCTGTACCTACTGGAATAGCACCTTCTACAAATAATAAATACTTTCCTTTAAAATGCTCAATCGCATCTTCAAGCTGCGCTTCTGCTTGATGTCCAGCTGCAGCCATAAGAGTCTCTTGAAATTCCAGAGAAATGATTTCTAAAATAATCTCATCCACTTTTGGTCCATCACTTCTAATAAAAGCTTCCGAGTTTCCTGCACAATCTTGCAGCTCTATCCAAATTACTGGAACTCTTGTCATCAGTTCAGCAGCTTCTGCTACAAGAGGGGTAAAAGAGCTAGGAAGCATCAGCATCGCTGTAGTTGCACTAGCCCACTTTAAAAAGTCTCTTCTAGAAACTCCTTCATCTTCTAAAATCTCTTTAATGGAGATTTTACGAAGCGGCTCAATTTTTTTAAGCTCTTCGAGCCTCGCTTTACACTCTTTATAAAGTCTTGTATAGTAGGCTTCACCTCTGTTTGTATCAACTCTGGCACTCTTGGTTGTAAAGAGCGAGCGAAGGTGTTCTCTATTCATAACCTCTCCTTTGATTGAATACTCATTCAATAATTTTAGCTAATATTACTTACAAATTACTTATGTATCACGCAAAATCTATGGTTTCTTATATATTTTTGGAACTAATGTGTAGTGCATACAGAGCAGATATCAAAACTTCTAAAAATGAGTTCTGCCAATTGTTTATCTCTAAGCCCTCTAATTGCTTTTCTTGCAACACCTGGCTCTTTTTTTGTACCTTGTAAAAGATTCCATTGTGTTGGGGTAATAATTTGATATTTATCAATTTTTCTATCTTTAATCCAAATACGATGCAGTAATGAACCTCTTGCAGCTTCTACAATACCTTCCCCATAGCCATCATTTATTTGTGATGATATATATGAGGGTTCTTCTAAACTGATAGTATCTAATAAATATTCAATTTTTTTCAAAATTATATCTATCTCAACTATACGTGCTGAAACTCTTGTAATCAATGCATCTTTATATCGTCTATGCAGTTGCATTACTAAAGGGTGGCGAATTACTATCATCCTTGCTAATGGCCCAGTTTCATACATTTTTCCACGATACTTTATTGCATTATTGTTCTCTTCAATATATTTTGTAGAAATACTTTTTTTCACAGTTTTTAAAATTTTTACAGAATCTACATAGGCACTCTTTCCAAAAACCACATACCTATCATAACTTTGTCCTACTTTACCAAATTTTAATAAGTAGCGAAAAACATCTCCAAAATCACTCTGTTCATTTTTCATATTATTTATATCAAAAGGCTCACATAAAAGATTTGATCTAATAATATCTTTTACATACTCAAGATAATTTTTTGCTTTATATATCTCTATATAAGACGGATCACATGTTACTCCACCTGGAAGCATATAGGAACTGTGTGGATATTGTCCACCAAAAAGAGCAATAATTTTGTTTACTGCCACAATTGCAGGTTGTATTGTTAAAAATTTTGTATCTAAACCTACAAAAGGAACGATTACTAAATAAAACCATTTAAGATGATTTTGCACAACCTCACAAAGGGTTGTAATCTCTCGAATAATTTTTGCTTTTTTGGGAGGAACTATTTTAAATGCATCCTCTAAAGCTTCTGCAGTGGCTCGCAAGTGTGCATGACCACAAATTCCACAAATTCTTGGATTAATCACAAGTGCATCAAGGGGATCTTTCCCAACAAGAAGTTTTTCAAATCCACGGTAATGTTCAAATTTAATCTCTACATCTTCTATAATATCTTTATCCCAGAAATAGTGTAGATATACTTCTCCTTCTACTTTTTGTAAAATATCAATCTTCATTAAAAATTCTCTTATTAAGTCTTGGAATATAAAAACTCTTTGCTATTCCAGTAAGAGTTAGATATGCTCTTTTTGGTACTCCTAATGGCATCTTTGCAGGTATACCCATATGTGTTTTTGTTTTAAATAGATTATTAGTAGGAAAAGAAGGCTCAGTACATCCAAAACATGGAGTTCCAATACGTGTTTTTGAGCTTACTCCATTCCACAAAATCTTATTACAGCTTCCATGTGTAAATGGTGCTTGGCATCCTTGTTCATAAAAAAGGCACCCCTCTTTAGTTCCAAAACTCTTGGCATCTATTTTCCATTCAAAATATTCATTACGTATGCACCCACTATGTACTGTATATGCATAAATCTCTTTTGGTCTTTGGAAATTATCAATACGAATAGATTCACCCTTTTGTATAATATTTATTGCAAAAGATATCCATTCTGGATGAGCAGGACAACCTGGAATATTGATAATATTTAGTGAATCTATTTGACGATCTTTGGCAAAATTAATTCCTCTTTCTCCCAAAATTCCACCATACACTGCACAACTTCCAACAGCTATAATATGTTTTGCTCTATTTTTTAATCTATTAAAAATCTCAATAAAGGAGCATCTTCCTCTATTAATATTGCCATAGGCTCCTTCTACTATCAATAGATCAAAATTATCCTCAAAATAACAGAGATCTTCTATTGATAGTTTAGAAGGTAAAAGAGGATGATATAGAAACTCTATCTGCTTAATAAATGATGAAAGCTGTTCATAATGTAAAAAAGAGTGTGTGTTTCCATTACAAGTAATACCTTGTAACCAGATAGTTTTAACCATTCTTTAAAGCTCTATAGATGTTATTGGCAATATCTTGTTGATAGTATGAAAGTTCATTAGGAAGCATTCCCTCTTCTTTCAAAAAAGCCATACCACCTAAATATCCCATAAAAAGACCAAAAGCACAAAAAAAATCCTGATTTTTAAGCTCACCTTTGCTTACTCCCTCCTCAAAAAGTACCATTATCTCAGTCACAAATGGGCTTACACATATCATTCCTTCACAACCATTTTTAAATATTTCCTTATGTGATAGGTAAATGCGCAAAAAATATTGAATCAATTCAGAACGTTTCTGTGCTATTTCAAAATAAAAAGCAACAATCTGCTCTATTTTCTCTTTTGTACTGATAGGCTTAAGATTTATCTGACGTATTTGATTTCCCAAAATTTTAGAGATATAGAGCATAAGTTCTTTAGCAAGCGCATCTTTGGATGAAAAGTAGTTATATAAATTTCCAACACTCATACCTATCTCTTTGGCAATATCAGATATAGTAATTTCATAATAACCCTTCTTTGCAAAAAGCTGCAGGGCTGTATCCATGATTTCTATCTTTCTTTGCTCCTTTTTAATCTCTTTTTTCATATATTTATACTCCTTTATACTCCCTCGATTCTAAACTTTGAAATAATCTATTCACTACTCCTCAAAAAACTCTTCATTCTCACTATTAACAATAAAACTTGTTTCAGCACTTTCATTAGTATCTAAATCTTTTACCTCAACAATCCATTTTCCATTTTCTCTACCAGGAAGGTATCTATAATCATAAACTGAACCATAATATGGGGGAATTTCAAAAACTCTTTTTCTATCATCTTTACCAGATGGAGAGTGCCAATGAAAAAGCACTCTTTTACCATTTTCATTATCAGATCTATCAATAAAATATTTACAATATATTCTCTCATACTCTATGGTACATTTTACTTCTTGAGAATAAACAACTGTAAATATTAAAAATATAAAAATAAAAATTTTCATTTTTTATTCCATAAAAAAACTACTTCAAATTCCAAGTATTTATAGGGATAATTATCTATAAGAAATTTCATCTCTTTATAAGAGAGTCTTTTTCTTCCAGAACTTACTCCACTTTTTTTAATATATCGAAACATTTCTAAACTATTTTTAAAAAAAAGTCTATACCTTTTTATCTCATAGTTTATCAAAAAATATTTTTGAGACAAAGAAAGAATCTCTTCTAAACTATAAATAGGAGATTTTATATTTACTATTTTATGAATTGTTTCAAATGTTTTATCTGTAAAAATAGCAAAAATAAAATCTTTATTTAATTTTGAAATCTCTTTAAATGTAAAATCAAGATCTTGACTCCATTGCAGTGAAGAAGAAGCAATAATTAAATCAAATCTCTCTTTTTTCAAGATATCAAAACAGCTATTTGTGGAAAAATCGCATAATAATTTTTTTACTTTAAAATCTGGATGCAGATTTAGCATCTCTTTTGAAGAATCAACTGCAATAAAATTATCAAAATCCCAGTTTATATTTTTATATACCTCTCCACTGCCAGCACCTAAATCAAGAATTTTTTTTGGCTTTGAATCTATTTTTGATATAAGATGTTTTGCTACTTTTGTTTGAATTATTTTATATTTTTGATACGTTTTTGCAAAGCGGGAAAACTCTTTTGATGGATTCATATTAAGGGCACCTTATAAAATTACCTCTATTTTTAACCAAATTATAAAATAATTTAGGTATAATTGGCTTAAATTTTTCAGATTAGAGGATTTATTAATGTTACAGGTATTGTTTATATTACAAATAATTTTAGCAATAGTTTTAACTATTATAATTTTATTACAAAAAAGCTCTTCTATTGGACTTGGAGCATATAGCGGAAGTAATGAATCTCTTTTTGGAGCAAAAGGCCCTCAAGGATTTTTGGCAAAACTTACATTTATATTAGGTACTCTATTTATTATAAATACTATAGCTTTAGGATATATGTACAATAAAGAGCATAACAAATCTTTAATTGACGAAGTAAAAGTTAAAGAAGAAAAAAAGATTATTCCTGAAGTTCCAATCAAAAAAGAGACAAACGAAGTGCCTGCAGCCCCAAAAAACAAATAGGAAAATGTTTTGGAATGTCATAGGAGGAAAAAACTTTTTTATATAATTTTCCTCTATCTCTTTTTTTCATTCATAAACTTATCCCCTTTCATTTTAAAAGCTGATGCCCATATTTTCGTATATCATAGATTTGGAGATGAAAGATATCCTTCAACAAATACTTCAATAGAAGAACTAAAAAGAGAGTTTGAATATTTTAAAAAAAATAATTACAAAATAGTTTCATTAAAAAAACTTGTAAAATCAATAAAAAATAAAAAAGAGATACCAGATAATTGGATTGTTTTAACAATTGATGATGGATATAAAAGTTTTTATAAAAATGCTCTTTGGCTATTTAAAAAATATAACTATCCTTTTACTCTTTTTGTCTCTACAAAACCCACTGAAGAAAAATGGAAAGATTTTATGAGTTGGGATGAGATTAAAGAGTGTGAAAAATATGGTGAAATTGCCCTTCATTCGCATTCTCATCCGCATCTTACACATTTAAGTGATAGTAAGATTAAAAAAGATACAAAAACTTCTATAACTATTTTTGAAAAAAATTTGGGTTATATGCCAAAATATTACGCTTATCCTTATGGGGAGTATGATGATAGAGTGAAAAAGATTATAAAAAGTTTTGGATTTGAAGCTATATGTAATCAAAATATCGGTGCAATAAATAAAGATAGTGATATTTATGATTTAGATAGAATAGCTTTGGTTGGAGAGATTAAAAATTTAAACTTTTTTCTAAAACTAAAACATTTAAATGCATTATGGATTGAGCCAAAAAATTATCCAAAAAATGGTGTTTTAAATAAAATAAAAGTAAGAATTTTTGAAAACGTTAAAAAAGCACAAATTTATGTGACAGATTATGGCTGGAAATGGGTTAAAGTAAATAATGGATTAATAGAAGAAAATCTAAACTATAAACTAAAAAAGAGTAGAGTTAGAGTTATTATAAAGGTAAAAAATAGTAAAATTAATACGAAGATTTTGGTTAAATAGTTAGTAGTTGAGTGGTTAAGAGATTGAGTTGTTTAGTGGTTTTATGGCTAAGTTGTTGAATTGGCTAAAAACTACTCAACTATTTTAACTTTTTAACAACTCAACAAAAAAATCCACTTAACCATTTTAACCATTTTAACTAATTTACAAATAAGGAGTAAAGATGGAGTTACAAGAAATTTATGATTATGCAAGAGACCATATGCAAAAATCTCTTGAAGTATTAAAAAAAGATTTTAATACCTTAAGAACTGGTCGTGTCACTACAGCAGTAGTAGAAAATATTAAAGTTGATTATTATGGAACACCAACACCTTTAAATCAAGCTGCAAGTGTTGTTGCTACTGATGCTACAACTATTGTAATCTCTCCATGGGACAAATCTTTACTTGGAGAAATAGAAAGAGCTATTCAAGAAGCAAATATAGGGGTAAATCCAAATAATGATGGAGAGCAGATAAAACTCTTTTTTCCACCAATGACAGTGGAGCAAAGAGAAGCTGAAGCAAAAAAGGCTAAACAGTTTGGTGAAAAAGCAAAAATTGCAATTAGAAATGTAAGACGCGATGCAAATGATAAAATCAAAAAGCTATTTAAAGAGAAATTAATAACTGAAGATGAAGAGAAAAAAGCGCTTGAAGAGATACAAAAAATAACTGATGAATTTGTTAAAAAAGTTGATGATTTAGTCAAGGCAAAAGAACAAGAGATTATGAAAGTTTAGTCATTAGTCATTGGACATTAGTAATTAGTAACTGGTTTATTGGTTAATAGAGTTAAGAATTTAGCTATAGTTTAAGAATTTAATACTTAATACATAGCATTTAATACCAATCCCAATGTCCAATGTCAAAATTGTAAAAGGAATATAAATGGTTGATATTGAAAAAATCTATAAAGATAGTGGTGCTTTATTAGAGGGGCATTTTCTACTTTCAAGCGGAAAGCATAGCCCAAACTATCTTCAAAGTGCAAAAGTATTGGAAGATCCAAAAAGAGCAGAAATTTTGGCAAAAGAGCTTGCAAAACAGATAATGGATTATGGTTTAAAAATAGACAGTGTATGCTCTCCTGCAATTGGAGGATTAATTGCTGGATATGAACTAGCTAGGGCTTTAGGAGTAAGATTTATATTTACAGAAAGAAAAGATGGAAAAATGACCCTAAGAAGAGGATTTGAGGTAAAAAAGGGTGAGAAAATATTAATATGTGAAGATATTATTACTACCGGTGGTTCCGCAATGGAAGCTGCACAAGAGATTGAAAAAAGAGGCGGAGTTGTTGTTGGATTTGCAGCATTAGCAAATCGTGGAGTATGTAATAGAGTGGGGTCACACATTAAAAGAAAAAAAGAGTGTAAACTTCCAGAAGATAAACCATTTTTTGCATTGGCTGATTTTGATTTTCCTATATATGAGCCAGATGAGTGTCCTATGTGCAAAGAGGGAAGTAAACCTATTAAGCCAGGAAGCAGAGGAAACTGATGCCAAGATGGCGTGATGTAAAACATAAAAAAATTAAAAAAAATATCGAAAAAAAAGAAGAAATTAGTTTCATTCCTGCTTCTATACCAGATAGATTAAAAGCTTTTTTAACAGATACATTTATGATAACTATGCCAATTCTCTATATAGTAATATATCTTGTTATGGGAAGCAGAGAAGAGTTTAAATCTCATATGGGAGAAGGCTGGCTATATATATTGATACCTCATTTACTAATTGTTACATCTTTTTGGAGTTTTAAAGGTCAAACTCCTGGTATGAAAGCATATGATATAAAAATTGTAAACAAAGCAATGAAAAATCCAAATATATTTCAATCAATAATAAGATATTTTTTAATGCAAATATCGATATTTTCTATTATAGGTATATTATTGGCACTTTTTAGAAAAGATAAGCAGACTCTACATGATATTTTATCTTTTACTTATATGATTAAATCTGAAGATGAAATTGACTAAAAATAGTTTTTCACTTTTTTTCAATATATCCGCATTTTATTTTTTCTTTTTTTCTATAATTGGAGTTTATATAATATATCTTCCAAAAGTTCTTGAACTAAAAGGATATAGTAGCTTAGAAATTGGCGTTGTATTTGCAATGAGTCCTTTAATGAGATTTATTACTCCGTTTTTTTTTCTAAAACATTTTTCTTTAACAAAAAAAGTATATATTTTTTCACTTTTTCTTTCAATAATTTCAGCAATACTCTTTTTTATAACTATAGAAAATTTTTATCTATTTTTAATACCAAATATTTTGCTTGGAATTAGTTTTGCTCTTATTTTGCCATTTGCTGAAACTATTGCATTAGAAAAAATTGGAAAAGAAAATTATGGCAAAAGCAGATTGTGGGGCTCAATTGGATTTATAATTATTGCTCTTGTTTTAGCAAAATATATGAACAATCCCAAAAATGCTTTAATTTTTCTATTTTTCACGATTTTTTTTACTTCAATTTTTGGATATTTAATAGCTGATTATGAAAAAAAAGAGAGTGTTAAAAGTTCTCAAAACTCCTTTTCTTTACTTAAATATTGGCAATTTTGGGTTAGTCTATTTTTAATGCAGGTTAGTTTTGGTCCATTTTATAACTTTTTTACAATATATGAAACTTCTCATGGCTTAGATTATGATACTGTTAGCTATTTATGGACATTTGGAGTTATATGTGAAATTGTTATGCTATATATGCAAACTCCTTTGATGAAAAAAAATCTTCTTTTATTGATAAAAATATCTATATTTAGTGCAGTAATTAGATGGTTTTTATTATATCTATATCCAGAATCTATATTTATTGCATATTTTACTCAATCACTTCATGCATTTAGCTTTGCTCTTTACTATTCAGCTGCTATAGCTTATCTATTTTCTATTTATGAAAATAAAAAATTGGCTCAGCAGTTTTTTGGAGGGATATCTTTTGGTTTAGGAGGATTTGTAGGAAGTATATTTGCTGGAATTTTTTATGGTAAATATCTTTTTTTATATGCTTCTATTGTTGCTTTATTTAGTCTTTTAATATTAGTTGATATAAAATCAATAAAAATATTATGGCAAAAGCCCTAACTATTTAGCTTGATAAAAGCATCTTTTAGGAGATTCTATTTTTTCCTCTTTTTTTAATTTTTTTATAACTTTATCAACCTCTTTTTTATCAACCTCTAAAGCTTCAGCGATTTCACCAGATTTCATTGCTTTATCTTTAATCAATTCCAATATCTTATTTTCTAAATCCATTTTCCCTCCTTTTTAAAATTTATAACTTATACCAATTTTTTGAGATAGATCATATTTTTTAATATCTTTTGGTGGACGCGAATCATAATCATAATTTGTTAGAATTAAAAGATCCAAATTTTTGGATAATTTTACTGAAAATTCTAATGAATTTGTACTTTCATAATCACTAAATTCATCAAGTTTTGGCTGATAATATGAAATAAAAGCCATTTTTACATTATCATTGAACCTTTTTTTAAAACTTATATAAAAATTCCCTCTAAAATAGTCTTTTGTATCTTCATCTTCTATTTTTTCTCTCTCCAAAAAGGCTCCAATTCCAATATAAGTTTTTGTTTCATTTTCATTAAAAAATCTATATCTCTCACCAGTACCAATCAATGCTCTTAATTTTTGATCTTTAAACTCATCTTTTTGAAGCTGTGCAAAAAATTCCCATACATTATCTTCATTAATCTTTTCAAGATGTCTAAGATGTAAAAAAGCTCTATCTTTGTTTTTTTCTCCACTACTTTCTCCATACTCATATGAAAGAGTTGCAAAACATAAGCAGTGGTCTTTATCTATTTGTAAACTTGCAGATAAAGATGTAGATGTAGTGTCTGTATTGCCTCTATTTATCTCTAAAGAAGCTCCTATTTCGCCACTTATTCCAGGATTTTTTTCACCTATATCTTTTGGTTCTATTGAAACTATAGCAAATGAGTATGTTATAAAAAGGAATAATAAAACTATATTTCTCATTTATATATCCTTAATGTTAATTTTTATATTCAACTATCTCTTCTAAAGATAATCTTTTTTTCTCAGGAGCTGGCTTTACTCTGTATCCAAAAGTTATTAAAAGCGCAATTTCTTCTTTTTTTGTATCAATATTTAATAGCTCTTCAACCTTATCCTTTTCAAATCCTTCAATCATACAGCTATCTATTCCTATAAATGCAGCTGAATCAACCATATTAGCTGCAGCTATATAACACTGTTTTGAACTCCAGCAAAATAGCTTTTCATTATCCAATTTATCTTGCATAAAATCTTTATATCTTTTAAGATAAGCTTCAATTTTTTCTTTTGGAAGTTCTCTTCTATTAAACATTTTTTTTACATAATCGCTATCTGGTTTTAAAATCTCTTTTTGTGCCTTTATTATAACAAGATGTGAACAAGTGTTAATCTGTTTTTGATTCCAACACAATGGCTTTAATTTATCTTTTAGATTTTGATCTGTTATAACTAAAAAACGCCATGGCTCCATTCCAAAAGAGCTTGGACTAAGCCTAGCACACTCTAAAATAAAGTCAAAATCCTCTTTTGGAATTTTTCTATTTTCATCAAATATCTTACATGCATGTCTAAAATACATCATTTTTAAAAATTCATCTTTTCTATTCATAATCTGCTCCAAAGTTTTTTATTTAAATTTAACTCTTCCACTAATCCTACTGTATATTTGAGTGTTATTATATAATTTTTAATTAAACTAATATCAAAAAGAGAACTAAAAATTGATGGCTCAAAACTATCAATATCACTAATCGCTACAAAAATGTGATTGTTAACAAATGATATATAAATAGGTTTGTTTAATTTTTTTTTCATTCTTACAAGTTTTTCCATTAAATTTGTAGTTAAAATATATCTTGCTTCAATTTGGTCACTACTATAAACAACAAACTCTTTTTCAAATTGTGGATGGTCTAATTTTACAAGTTCTAATCCCTGTTTTTTAAAAATCTCTTGTAAAAATTGTCCCAAATATCCAAACAGTTTTTGTGCCGTATCTGGAAAAATAAGAGTCTTCCCATAAAAATCTTTATTAAAATCTGCCATAAAAAAAAGACCCTTAAATATTGTATGCCAATGTGTCCTTCCTTTTGAATCTTTTGTTTTATATTGAGTGTGAATATCTGAAAAAATTACTGGAATATTTTGAATCTGCCCAACAACAAGATCATTTCCATTATATCTATCAAACTTTTTTGGAAAAAGCGAAGATAATATATATAAATTTTGAGGAAAATAACTATTAGGTGAATATTTTAGATTTTTATCAAGATGTAAAATGAGTTTTTTTATAATCTTTTCTTTAAAATTTTCTCTATACTTTTTAGTTACAATTTTTTGTATAAAAAAATAGATAGAAACTGAAGCTGCAATTACAAAAATAATATTTTCCAAATCTTGAGAATTTTTATAAATAAAATATATTAAAATTGTATCTATAAAGAAAATAGAAATAGCAATAGTTTTTAATCTTGAAGCAAGTTTTTTTCTCTCTTTTTCAAAAATTTCTAAATCATTGTATAAATCATTATAATATAGATCTAATAAAGAAGATAGTCTGTTCATGAATTAAAAAGATTTTTTACATCTATATTTTCTCTTTCATTTTCGCTTATCTCAAACACTTTTTTTCTTTTATATCCCATATATTTAGCCAAAATATTTGTAGGAAACATCTCAATAGCATTATTATAATCAGTAACAGCTTGATTATATGCTCTTCTTGCAGCGCTAATCTGTTCTTCAATCTCATTTAGTGTATGTTGAAGATGTAAAATATTTTGATTTGCTTTTAATTGGGGATAGTTTTCTACTGTAACTAAGATAGAATTTAGAAGTTTACTCATTTTTTTATCAATATCAATCTTTTCTTCATCACTTATATAAGGATTTAAAGCTTGAGATCTTAATTTTGTTATCTCTTCTAATATATCTTTTTCATGTTTCATATACTCTTTAACAGAAGCTACAAGATTTGGAATAAGATCATATCTCTTTTTTAGTAAAGCATCAACTGAAGCAAAAATATTTTCTACCTGGTTTTTTCTTGAAACTAAAAAATTGTACATTAAAATGAAAAGGAGAAGTACAATCCCTATTGCAATGAGAATTTGCATATCAATCCTTTTTGGAATTTAAAACATATTACCAAAAAAGAGTTAAAATTAAACTCAAAGGAGTCAAAGACCCCTTTTATGCTTTTTTCTGTTTCGCCATTCTTTTTCTTATATGCGGATCAAGATATCTTTTTCTAATTCTTATGCTTTTTGGAGTAACTTCAACAAGTTCATCCTCTTCTATCCATTCAAGTGCTCTCTCAAGTGTCATTTTTCTTGGAGGAACAAGTTTTATCGCTTCATCACTTCCTGCAGCTCTTACATTTGTTAGATTTTTTCCTTTTATAGGATTAACTTCCAAATCATTTGGACGAGAATGCTCTCCTATTATCATCCCTACATAAACTTCGGTTCCTGGTTCAATAAATAAAACTCCTCTTTCTTGAAGATTAAATAGAGAATAAGCTAGAGCCTTTCCATTTTCCATTGAAATTAAAGCACCATTTTTTCTATGTTCAACCTCTCCAACAAAAGGTCTAAAATCTAAAAATGAGTGGTTCATTACACCCTCGCCTTTTGTATCTGTTAAAAATTCGCTTCTAAATCCTATCAAACCCCTTGCTGGAATTTCAAACTCAATTCTAGTATAACCTTCTCCCATTGGATTCATTGAACTCATTACAGCTTTTCTACGTCCAAGTTTTTCTATTACAGCACCGCTAAAATCATCAGGAACATCAATAACTAATAGCTCAAAAGGCTCTAATTTTACGCCATTTTCCTCTTTTATAATTACTTCTGGACGAGATAGACTAAATTCATAACCCTCTCTTCTCATATTTTCAGCTAATATGGTTATTTGAAGCTCTCCACGTCCAGAAACTTTAAATTTACCCTCACCAACCTCTTCAACTCTCATAGCAATATTTGTTTCAACCTCTTTTTTCAATCTATCTTTTAATTTATTACTTGTTACATGTTTTCCTTCAAGCCCAGCTAATGGTGAATCATTTACACTAAAATATACACTAAGTGTAGGCTCTTCTATATGAAGAGGATCTAGTGGTGCTGGATTATTTGGATCAACCAAACTATCTCCTACATCAATTGCTTCAAATCCAGCAATTGCAACAATATCTCCAGCCTCAGCCTCATCTATTTCCATTCTATTTAGCCCTAAAAATCCGATAAGTTTGGAAATTCTTCCTCTTATCTCTTCTCCATCTGCTTTAACAAGTAAAAGATTTTCACCTCTTTTTACTTTTCCATTAAAAATTCTTGCTATTCCTATTCTTCCAACATAATTATCATAATCTAGAGTAAAAACTTGAATTTGAGTTGGATTATCTTTGTTTCCTGTTGGTTTTGGAACATATTTTATAATAGCTTCAAAAAGAGGAGTTAAATCTTTGTTCTCATCTTCAAGGTTGTATTTTGCATAGCCATCTCTTGCAGCTGCATAAAGTATTGGAAAATCAAGTTGCTCTTCATCTGCTCCCATAGCAACTAATAGATCAAATACCTCATCAACAACTCTTTCAGGCTCAGCTGCAGGTTTATCAATCTTATTTACAACTAAAATCGGTTTTAATCCTAAAGAGATTGCTTTTTTAACAACAAATTTTGTTTGAGGCATAACACCTTCTTGTGCATCAACTAAAAGCAATACTCCATCAACCATCTTTAATACACGCTCAACCTCTCCTCCAAAATCTGCGTGTCCTGGTGTATCTATAATATTAATTTTTACATCTTTATATTTTATTGCTGTATTTTTAGAAAGAATTGTTATTCCTCTTTCTCTCTCAAGCTCATTGCTATCCATTGCACGCTCAGCTAACTCTTTATGAGCTTCAATAGTGCCAGATTGTTTAAGAAGTTCGTCAACTAAAGTAGTTTTTCCATGATCAACGTGAGCTATAACTGCTATATTTCTAATATCTTGCATTCTTTTCCTCTAAATTTTTTTTGAAATAATACTATCTTTTGATATATTATACAAATTGTTTGTATTAGTTAAAGAATGGTAATTAGTATATTGGTTATTAGTTATTGGTGATTAATTATTGGCAAAAAGCAAAATATTTAATATACCTATAACCAATACACCAATTCCCAATGTCCAATATCTAATGACAATTTAAAAGGATATAAATGATTAAATATCTAATTTTTGATATGGATGGGACTTTGATAGATAGCTCAGAAATTATCTCAAATTCCATAAATTATGTTAGAAAAAAATTAAATCTAGAGCCTTTACCAAAAAAAGTGATCATTGAAGCTGTAAATGATCCATATTTAAACAAACCTAAATTTTTTTATAATGCAAATGAATATACTAAAGAGCAGATTGAGTGGTTTAGAGAATATTATGCAAAAAATCATAAAAATGAGGTATTTGTATTTACAGGTATAAAAGAGTTATTAGAGGATATAAAACCTTATTTTAGACTATCTTTGGCAACAAATGCATATAGATCTTCTGCAATGGAGATTTTAACTCATCTTGATCTATTAAAATATTTTGAAATAGTAGTGTGTGCAGATGAGGTAGAAAATCCAAAGCCAGCACCAGATATGATTTTTAAAATAATAGATTTTTTCAAATGTAAAAAAGATGAAATTTTATTAATTGGCGATGGAAAAACTGATGAAGAAGCAGCAAAAAATGCAGGGATTAAATTTTTGAAAGTGAACTGGGGATTTAGCGATTATAAAGATGCCTTAAATAGTGTAGAAGAGCTCAAAAATTATCTACTATCAATAAATAAAAATTCTAAATAGTTATTCCAAAAATTTCATGATAAAGCTTCATTGCATATCTATCGCTCATCCCAGCTATAAAATCTGCTACAACTCTATAAACTTTCTCTTTTTCGCATCTTTTATAAAAATCTTCTGGCATAAGTTTTGGCTCTTCATTCAATGCAATAAAAAGATTTTTTATGCACTCTTTTCCTGCATACATTTTTCTTAAAATTTTTGGATGTTTATAAAGTTTATTGAATAAAATTTTCTTTAGCTCTTTTATCTTTTTATTTAGCTCTTTATCATAATCAATTAAAACTGGTTCATCTGCCGGTATAGTTTTACATAAAATTTTTGAAGTATCTAAATTTTTACTTTTTGAATTTTCAATAAGAGAAATAACAAGTTTAGCTATTAAAAGAGAGGAAAATCTATAACGAAATAGCTTATCATTTTCATCTTCTAATCCATCTTTTTTTACCTCTTCTATTATCTCAGATACTAATGAACTGCTTTTTAAAGTTTTAAAATCAATCAGTTTATATTTAATACCATCATCAATATCTGCACTGATATATGCAATTTCATCAGCTTTATCTACAACCATCGCCTCTAAACTTGGATGCTTATCTAAATCAAAAACCTCATCATACCAAGAGGTTAAAAAAGGCTTTTTATATGGATAAGAGTGTTTTAAAATTCCCTCAAGTGTAGCAAATGTTAAATTTAATCCATCAAAATTTTTATATCTTTTTTCCAGTTTTGTTACTACTCTAAAAGATTGAAAATTATGTTCAAAACCATTTTTGCTGTATTTTTCTTTTATTAAATGATTAAGTTCATCTCCACCAACATGTCCAAATGGCGTATGGCCTAAATCATGAGCCAAAGCTATTGCTTCAGATAAAGATTCATTTAATCCTATCTCTTTTGCTATAGTTCTTGCAATTTGACTAACTTCTAAAGAGTGAGTAAGTCTTGTTCTAAAATAATCACCTTCATGATTTATAAAAACCTGAGTTTTATATTCAAGTCTTCTAAAAGATGAACAGTGAATAATTCTATCTCTATCTCTACTAAAAAAATTTCTAAAATCATTAATACTTGGATAAAATCTATCAGTACATTTCAAATTATATTGCCTTTAATAAATTTTTTTTACTTGGTATAATTAACTAAATTATATCATAGAAGGATTTTTATGAAAGTAACTCTTCTTCACTATACTCCTTTAGAAGTTGCAGCCCATGCTATTAGAACATGCTGGCAAAGTTTTGATAAAAGTGACCATGGTGGAGAAAAAGATAAAGAGTTAATAGATAGAGTTGGAAATAAGTATAAACATGCTTCAACATTAGAACATTTAGTTTATACATTTTATATTCAAGGAATTAGTAGAGCCCTTTTGCAAGAGTTAGCGCGTCATAGAATGGCAAGTCTTAGTGTAAAATCTACTAGATATACTCTAAAAGAGCTTAAAAATATAGAACCTTTTAATGAAGATGATTTTGAGGGAGCAAGCAGATTTATTGTTTTAACAGGTAATGAAAAAGTAGATAAAATGAGTATAAAAGCTCTAAACAACCTTCAAGAAGTTTTAAAAGAGGGTATATCAAATGATATTGCAAAATATTGTCTTCCTGAATGTTATAAAACAGAATTAACTTGGACTATTAATGCAAGAAGCCTTCAAAATTTTTTATATCTTAGAAGTAGTAAATCAGCTCTTTGGGAGATAAGAAAACTATCTTATAAAATATTTGATTCTTTACCAAATGACCATAAATATCTATTTGAAGACTATATTCAAACTATTGATTAAATTTTACTCTTTGTGCATGTGTAATAGCTACTGCCATTGCATCAGTGATATCTAAAGGCTTTATCTCTTTTTTTATTCCTAAAATTTTCTTTACCATAAAAGCAACTTGCTCTTTTTTTGCTTTTGCTTTTCCAGTGAGAGCTTTTTTTACCTGCAAAGGTGTATATTCACTAAAATTTCCATGAATTTGTAAAATTCTAAGTGAAAGAGCTCCTCTAAATTGAGCAAGCTTTAAAACTGTTTTTGGATTGTACGCAAAAAAGATATCTTCAACAGCAACCTCATCTATTTTGTGATTTTTTAAAACAAGATCTAAACCTTCAATAAGTTGAGAAATTTGATATTGTAAAGTATCTTGCTTTATTTTTATAAGTCCTGCTTCTACCAATTTTAGGGAACTCTTATCAAAATTAATAATTGCATAACCTAAATTTTTACTACCAGGATCAATTCCTAAAATATTCAAATTTTCACACCTTTTTCACATAGTGATTTATTTTTTATTTTTTACAATTTTAACTAAAGTTAGGAAAGTTTTAGATAAAATATTCACATAATTTTCACATTGTGAAAAAAATTTTCAAGGGTAAATATGTTAGCAGATAATATTTTAGAGATGTTAAAAGATGAAATATCAAATATTGAATATGAAAGATATATTAAACAGCTTAAGTTTGATGAAAAATCTTCAAAAAGCGATTTTTTAGTATATAAAGCACAAAATCCGCTTATTGCAAATTGGGTAAAAACAAAATATTCAAAAAAGATAGCTCAACTATATGAGATAAAAACAGGAGTAAAACCAAAAGTTGAAATAGTAGTAACAAAATTTGATAAAAAAAGAAAAAAAATAATTCCAAAAGAGACACAAAAAAATACATCTAGTACTAAACTAAATCCATCATATACCTTTGAAAATTTTGTTGTAGGAAGTTCAAACCAATTTGCCTATACGGCTGCTTTAAGTGTAGCTGAAAAACCAGGACAGCTATATAATCCTCTTTTTATATATGGAGGAGTTGGACTTGGAAAAACACACCTTTTACAGGCAATTGGAAACTATAATTTAGATAGAGGAAAAGCTGTTATTTATACAACAATAGAGCAGTTTATGAATGATTTTACATATCATCTTAGAAACCAAACAATGGATAGATTTAGAGAAAAATATAGACAATGTGATCTTCTTTTAATTGATGATGTTCAATTTTTAAGTAGAAAAGAGCAAACTCAAGAGGAGTTTTTTCACACATTCAACGAACTTCATAATAAATCAAAACAGATAGTATTAACAAGTGATAAGCATCCAAAACTCATAGCTGGACTTGAAGATAGACTAAAAAGCAGATTTGAATGGGGTTTGATTGCAGATATTCAACCTCCTGAACTTGAAACAAAAATAGCTATAATTAAGAAAAAATGCGAACTTGATGGAATAAGTTTAGGAGATGATGTTGTAAACTACCTTGCAACAACAATGGATAATAATATTCGTGAAATTGAAGGTACTATTATTAAACTAAACGCATATGCATCTTTAATGAATCAAAAAATTACTCTAGATTTTGCAAAAAGTGTTTTAAAAGAGCAAATAAAAGAGCAACAAGAAAATATAACAATGGATGATATTATAAGAGTTGTATCTAAAGAACTAAATATAAAACCTAGTGAAATTAAAAGTAAATCAAGAAGCAGACAGATTGTTAATGCAAGAAGAATTGTTATGTATCTAGCAAGAAATTTAACACCAAATTCAATGCCAGCATTAGCACAATATTTTGGCATGAAAGATCACACTTCTGTAAGCCATGCTATGAAAAAGATAAATGAAATTATGGAAAAAGATGAAAATTTTAAAGTTCAAATTGAGGAGTTAACAAACAAAATTAAACATTCATAAGTGAAAATTTGTGAAAAATTTAAAAATCTTTTTTATAAATTTTCACCCCTTAAATAAAGAATTAAAACATATTTTTCACAAATTCAACACAAACTACTACTATTTCTAATTATTTAATAATAATATAGGTATTTTTTATATAAAATTGAATAAGCAAACTTAAAGGAGAAAATATGAAAATCTCTATACAAAAAAGTATATTGGAACAGACTCTTAGTCAAATGCAGCCTTTTTTAGAAAAAAAAGATACAAGTCAAATAACTTCTCATATTTATCTAGAAGCAGATGATAATACCCTAACACTAAAAGGAACAGATTATGAGATAGGATTAAAAACCAAAATAAATGATGTAAATGTTATAGAAAAAGGAAAAGCAACAGCAAATGGAAAAAAACTACTTGATATTGTTAGAATATTAAAAGATAATGAAATAACTCTAGAACAAAAAGATGATCACCTTTTTATAAAACAGGGACATTCAAAATTCAAACTCCCAATATTTGATCCAGAGGAATATCCAACTTTTCCATCAACACAAAATCTTCCAAACATCTCATTAAACAGTGTTGAGTTTATAACATCTCTTAAAAAAATAACCCCTGCAATTGACACAAACAATCCAAAATTTGAGCTTAATGGTGCTTTAATAGATATAAAAGAGAATTTAATAAACTTAGTTGCTACAGACACTAGAAGATTAGCAATAGTAAAACTTAAAAATTCTCCTGATACAACACTATCTCTTATTATTCCAAGAAAAGCTATTTTAGAGATTCAAAAACTATTTTTGGAAAATATAAATCTATTCTATGATGAAACAAATTTAATTATAAAATCTGATAATTATCTATTTTTCACAAAACTAATAAATGGAAAATTTCCAGATTATGAAAGAATTATTCCAAATAGTTTAAAATATGAACTAAACCTGCCTAAAGATAAAATGGTTGAAGCAATAAAACAGATTACTACTATTTCAAATGAGATAAAACTAACATTTTTAAAAGATAGAATTATTTTTAAAAGCTTAAGTGAAGAAAATATTGAAGCACAAACAGAAATTGAAGTTCAAACTCCATTTGAAGAAAAATTTGTAATGGCCGTAAATAGTAGATTTTTACTTGATTTTTTAAATAATATTGATGGCAATAATTTTATAATGGGAATAAATGAATCAGAGCTTCCTTTCCTTTTAAAAAATGAAAATTTCATAACAATTATTATGCCAATAGTAATATAAAATATAATAAGTTATAAAGTTATAAAAAGATATAATCTATATATTTATAATTAGGGAGTTTTTATCCCATTTTAAGAGGTAAAGATGGAAAAAAATTATGGTGCAGAAAAAATAAAAGTTTTAAAAGGTCTTGAAGCTGTTAGAAAAAGACCTGGTATGTATATTGGTGATACCAATATAAATGGCCTACATCATCTCATCTATGAAGTTGTTGATAATTCAATAGATGAGGCTATGGCTGGATATTGTAATAAAATAGAAATAACTTTAACAAAAGATGGAAGTGCAATAATAAGTGATAATGGTAGAGGTATTCCTGTTGATATCCATCCAACTGAAAAGATTCCAGCCGCAACTGTTGTTTTAACTGTTCTTCATGCTGGTGGAAAATTTGAAAAAGATGCATATAAAGTAAGTGGTGGTTTACATGGTGTTGGAGTTAGTGTTGTAAATGCTCTTTCTAAAAAACTAATAATGACTATTAAAAGAGATGGGAAAATATATCGTCAAGAGTTTGAAAAAGGTATCCCAATTACAGATTTAGTAATTATTGGAGATACAAATAGAACAGGAACAACAATAGAATTTTGGCCAGATGAAGAGATTTTTGAAACAGTTGATTTTAAATATGAGATTCTTGCTAGAAGATTTAAAGAACTTGCTTATTTAAATCCAAATATAACAATTTCTTTTAAAGATGAAAGATCTGGAAAAAAAGAGGTATACCATTTTGAAGGTGGTCTTAAACAGTTTGTAGAGGATTTAAATAGAAAAAATGCAATTACTACACCTTTTTTAATTAGTGAAAAAATTGAAGATATCGAAGTAGATATTGCTTTGATGTATAACGATGGATATGATGAGAGAGTTTTAAGTTTTGTTAATAATATTAGGACTCCTGAAGGTGGAACCCATGAGAGTGGATTTAGAGCAGGATTAACAAGGGCAATTTCTAATTATATATCTCAAAATGCAAGTGCTAAAGAGAAAAATGTAAAAATTACTGGAGATGATGTTAGAGAAGGTTTAGTAGCTGTTGTTAGTGTTAAAGTACCTGAGCCTCAATTTGAGGGGCAAACAAAAGGGAAACTTGGATCTAGTTATGTAAGGCCATTGGTTCAAAAACTAACTTATGAAAAACTGACAAAATATTTTGAAGAAAATCCAATTGAAGCTAAAGCTATAATGAATAAGGCTTTAGCTGCTGCAAGAGGAAGAGAAGCTGCTAAAAAAGCAAGAGAACTTGTTAGAAGAAAAGATGCAATGACTGTTGGCACTCTGCCAGGGAAACTTGCAGATTGCCAAAGTAAAGATCCATCAATAAGTGAGCTTTTTTTAGTAGAGGGTGATAGTGCAGGAGGTAGTGCAAAGCAGGGTCGTGATAGAGTTTTTCAAGCAATTTTGCCACTTAAAGGTAAAATTTTAAATGTTGAAAAAGCCAGACTTGATAAGATTTTAAAATCTGATGAGATAAAAAATATGATAACAGCCCTTGGCTGTGGTATTGGTGAAGAGTTTGATGAGAATAAACTAAGATATCATAAAATAATTATTATGACTGATGCTGATGTTGATGGAAGCCATATACAAACACTTCTTTTAACATTTTTCTTTAGATTTTTAAAGCCTATTGTAGAAAAAGGTTATCTATATATTGCTCAGCCTCCATTATATAGATACAAAAAGGGTAAAAAAGAGGTATATTTAAAAGATGATGAAGAATTAAATGAATATTTAATTGAAAATGGAATTGACTCTTTGGAAGTAGAAGATATTGGCAAATATGATTTAATTGACTTTTTTAAACTTGTTGCACATTATAGAATGATATTAAAAGAGATTGAAAAAAGATACTCTTTGATTGAAGTAGTTAGATTTCTTATAGAAAATAGAGATCTATTGGCTCTTGGAAATAGAGATCTTTATAAAAAGATAGAAGAGTTTTTGAATGGATTAAATTTTAATATTTTATCTTCAAATATCAATGAAGAAAAAATTCATCTATATGTTCAAACTGATGAGGGTTTAGAGGAGATAATCATAGATGATGAACTCTTTACAAATCCTTTTTATGTTGAGGCTGTTTATATTCATGAAAAGATAGAAGAGAGAATTCCAGACAGTTTAAAAGAAAAAGATTTAATAGAACTTTTAGAAAAAGTTGAAAAAAGTGCAAAAAAAGGCGCATATATTCAAAGATATAAAGGTCTGGGTGAGATGAATCCAGAACAGCTATGGGAAACTACAATGGATCCTGAAAATAGAAGACTTCTTAGAGTTACAGTGGAAAATGCAGAAACTGCAAGTGAAGTATTTAGTCTATTTATGGGAGATGAAGTAGAGCCTAGAAAAAAATATATAGAAGAACATGCTAAAGATGTTAAACATTTGGATGTTTAATGCTTTCATTAGATATTGAAAGAAGTAATAAATTCAAACTTGCTTTAAGGATAGGATTTCCTATCCTTCTTCTAATATCTTTAATCTTATTTATTATCTTTAGTGAAGGTGGTTTGACTCTAACAAATTTTACTATTTTAATTCTTACTGTTTTTATTATTATATATTTTATATTTTTTATGATTTATGAAGGATTATCACAAAATATTTTAGATCCTATATCTAAAGCTTTTAATAGAGAAGCAATTGTTAAAATCTTGCAAAAAAATTTAAATAAAAATGATCCATATAGTATTATTTTGATATCTGTAGATAATCTTTCTGATATAAATGAGAGATATGGTGTTGAAAATGGTGATAAAGTATTAGAAAAAATTGCATTTATCATTGATGATTTTTTTAAAAAAAAATATAAAAAAAATATTCCTATAGGTCATTATAAAGGTGGAGAATTTTTAATAGGTATTTCAGACAAAGAAGAAAACCTTAAAAAATTAATTGATGAGTTTATTAAAAAATATGACAAAACTAAGATAAATGATATAGAAGTAAAACTTTTTGCTGCAATTTCTGATAAAAGTTATAGTAAAGATATAAAAAAAATTATTGAATATCTTTATGAATTATATTCAAATTATCTATATAGGCCGGTTTCTAAAAGAGTTTATATTGCTAAAAAGAAAAATATTGAAGCAAATGAATTTGAAAAATTTATTATTGAAACTATAGAAAATAAAAATATTTCAATTAGATTTCAGCCTGCATTAAATCTTAAAACAAAAAAATATGATCTTGTTGAAATAATAGTAAAATTAATAGATAATAATGGCTCAATTATTCATCCTAGCCAATTTATTCCAGTAGTAAATAGACTTGGTTTTGAAAAGAAGTTTGATCTTTTGTTAATTGAAAAAATTTTAGAAACTATTGAAAAAAAATCTCTGCCTTTAAATATTTTTTATAGTTTTAATGTATCTCCATTTTCTATAAGAGATAGAAATTTTTCAAATAGAGTTTTTGATATTTTTTCAAAAACTAATATTCCAAAAGATATTATAGTTTTAGAACTTTTTGAAAATAGATTATATAAAGATATAAGATATTATAAACATGTAATAGATCTATATAAAAAAGAGGGATTTAAAATAGCATTTGATAATTTTGGCTCACTTAATGCTTCAATTGAATATATAAAAGAGATAAAAGCAGATTTTATTCATTTTGATAAATATTTTACTAAAATGATAGATAATGAGATATATTTTAATCTTTTAAAATATTGGATAGAGTTTTTTGAATCAATTAATACAAAAACTGTTGTTAAATTTATTGATAACAAAGATTATATAAAACTTTTTGAAAGTTTGGGTGCTGATTATATTGAAGGATATGCAGTTGCAAAACCTATGGATGCAGATGAACTTTTCACATTTTTAGAGGAGAAAAGATGAAATATGGAGAAAAAATTGTAAAAGAGTTTGATGTTGAAAAAGATTTAGAGATTTGGCCTAATAAGCATAAAAAAAATTATAAAATCTCTATAACTCTTCCAGAATTTACATGTCTTTGTCCAAGAAGTGGATATCCAGATTTTGCAACAATCTATTTAGAATATATTCCAAATGAGTGGGTAGTAGAATTAAAAGCTATAAAACTTTATATAAACTCTTTTAGAGATAGATATATTTCTCACGAAGACAGTACAAATGAGATTTTTGATACATTATATGATAAATTGAAGCCAAAATGGATGAAAATAACTGCTGATTTTAATCCAAGAGGAAATGTTCATACTATTATAGAAATAGATAGTGAGAAATTAGAAAAGAGTCTTTAGACTCCCCTCCAGATACCCGCGGCACACAGCCATCGAAGGTGCTCTGCTGCGTTCCCGCCCTGAAGCTTTGCCTCCAATGGCTGTTGCACGGGTCTGAAGAGGAGCACTCAAAGCACTAAATGCTTTCAATGCTCCTCTTGAGCGGAGAGAGAGGGATTCGAACCCTCGAAGGGCTATCAACCCTTACACGCGTTCCAGGCGTGCGCCTTCAACCACTCGGCCATCTCCCCTTTATAGTTTTAAGAGTTAAGCGCTAAGCGCTAAGTAATTTTTTAATCTACTTAATGCTTAATTCTTAAATCTTAATGCTAATATGGCGGGGAGGCAGGGATTCGAACCCTGGGTGGGCTCATCACCCACGCCGGTTTTCAAGACCGGTGCATTAAACCAGCTCTGCCACCTCCCCATTGGAGATGAGAGGTTTGGAGGCGGCACCCGGATTCGAACCGGGGATCAGAGCTTTGCAGGCTCCTGCCTTAGCCACTTGGCTATGCCGCCCTATTTTTTTATTTAAAATATTTGACTAATATTAGCCTTTTAAATATTATTTTTTCAATTAACCTATGTAAGAAAATCTTCTACAAGCAGTTGTCAAAAAAATTCCATATGGTGCCCGAGGCCGGACTTGAACCGGCACGGAGAAACCTCCGAGGGATTTTAAGTCCCTTGCGTCTACCAATTCCGCCACCCGGGCGAGAAAAAGCAAAAGCTTTAGCTTTTAGAAAGCAAACTGCTTTGCTTTCGGCTTTTTCGAGGCTGTTTTGATGTGTATACTTGCACCAAAACAGCGGGGCACCTATTTGAACATTATATTAAATCTGGAGCGGGAGACGGGATTCGAACCCGCGACCCCAACCTTGGCAAGGTTGTGCTCTACCCCTGAGCTACTCCCGCACAAAATTTGGATTGAAATTATAACTAAAATATTTTTAATTGTAAATAGTTTGTTGTATAATTATTTGCAAATTTATGATTAAACTAAGGAGATTTAATGCGAAGTGATGAGATAAAAAAAGGTTATCAAAGAGCACCTCATAGAAGTTTATTAAGAGCAACAGGATTAAAAGATGAAGATTTTGATAAACCATTTATTGGTGTTGCTAATTCATTTATAGAGATAATTCCAGGGCACTTTTTTTTAAATAAATATGCAGCAATTATAAAAGATGAGATTAGAAAATGTGGATGTGTTCCTTTTGAATTTAATACAATTGGTGTAGATGATGGTATTGCTATGGGACATGATGGAATGTTATATAGTTTACCAAGTAGAGAAATTATTGCAAACTCTATTGAAACTGTTATGAATGCTCATAAACTTGATGCACTTATATGTATTCCAAACTGTGATAAGATTACTCCTGGAATGATTATGGGTGCTTTGAGAGTAGATGTTCCAACAATTTTTGTTAGCGGTGGACCAATGAAAGCTGGACATTTGCCAGATGGTACTCCTATTGATTTAGCAACTGCATTTGAAGCTGTTGGAAAGGTTGCTGAAGGGAAAATGAGCGAAGAAGAACTTTATCAGATAGAGTGTGCAGCATGTCCAAGTGGTGGAAGTTGTTCTGGAATGTTTACTGCAAACTCTATGAATACATTAATGGAAGCTATGGGAATAGCTCTAAAAGGAAATGGAACAATTTTAGCACTAACACCAGAGAGAGAAGAGCTTTTAAGAAAAGCTGCAAGAAGAATTTGTGAAATTGCAAAAGATGAAAAATTAACAAATGAGTATAAAATAAAAAATATTTTAAATGAGAAAGCTATCCATAATGCATTTGTTGTTGATATGGCTATGGGTGGAAGTACAAATACAGTTCTTCATATGATGGCAATTGCAAAAGAGGCTGGAGTTGATTTTGATTTAAGTAAACTTAATGAAATTAGTAAACATGTTGCTCATATTGCAAAAATATCTCCATCACTTCAAACAGTTCATATGGAAGATATTAATAGAGCAGGTGGTGTTAGTGCAGTTATGAAAGAGGCAAGCAAAAGAAGCGATACAGTTTTATATCTTGATAACTTAGTAATTGAAGGTGGTACAATAGGTGATAGAATAAAAGATGCAAAAATTATTGATACTTCAATAATTCATAAAGTAGAAAATCCTTATAGTGAAGTTGGAGGACTTGCGATTTTATATGGAAATTTAGCTACTGAGGGTGCAGTTGTAAAAACAGCTGGAATTGATCCAAATATGAGAGAATTTACAGGCCGTGCAATCTGTTTTGATTCTCAGCAAGAAGCAATTGATGGAATTATAGGAGGAAAAGTAAAACCTGGTCATGTGGTAGTTATAAGATATGAAGGACCAAAAGGTGGACCTGGAATGCAAGAGATGCTATCACCTACAAGTTTAATTGCTGGAATGGATTTAGGTGATAAAGTAGCTCTTATTACAGATGGCAGATTTAGTGGAGCAACAAGAGGTGCAAGTATTGGACATGTTTCTCCAGAAGCAGCAGAAGGTGGAGTTATAGGACTTTTAAAAGATGGAGATGAGATATATATAAATGTTGATACATATACATTGGAAGTAAGCTTGAGTGAAAAAGAGTTAGAAGAGAGAAGGAAAAATTTTAAACCAAAAGTCAAAGATATAAAAGGCAGATGGCTTAGACAATATAGAGCTCTTGTTACAAATGCAGCAAATGGTGCGGTATTAAAAGATGAGTGTTAAAGGACTTGTTACTTACCGCAGCGCTGCTGCGAGTAGGGTAACTATTTTTGATAGTTTTAAAATATATCCTTCAATAATTCGTAAAAAATTAAAAAAATTAAAACTTTATGCCGGAGATTTTGTTGAAGGTGAAATTGTAGATGATAAATTTGTAATTGAAAAAATTTATGAGCGAAAAAATCTCCTTACTCGCCCACCTGTAGCAAATGTTGATAATGTTTTGATAGTGGTAGCAATTAAAAATCCAGATTTTGATAACTATTTGCTTGATAATTTTTTGGCAGTCTATGAATACAAGCAGATTGAACCTGTTATTATTTTTAATAAAATCGATCTTTTATCAGATAAAAGTGAACTAAAAAAATGGATGGAAATATATAAAAAAATAGGTTATGAAACACATGCTCTAAGTGCTAAAGAAAATAGTGCAATTGAAAAAATAAAAGATTATATAAAAGGGCAAATCTCAATTCTTGCAGGACCAAGTGGAGTAGGAAAAAGCACAATTCTTTCAAAAATTTTAGATATTCCTATAAAAACAAAAGATATAAGCAATAAATTAAAAAGAGGTCGCCATACTACAACTGCTGTAACTCTTTATAGATTCAATGAAAACTCTTTTATTGCAGATACTCCAGGATTTAGTAAAGTTGAGGCTACATATTTTATGGAGAAAAAGGATGTAAGATTATATTTTAGAGAATTTTTAAATTATTCTTGCAAATTTCCAGATTGTACACATACAAGTGAGCCAGGATGTAAAGTAAAAGAGGCGGTATTAAAAGGTGAAATATCTTGTGAGAGATTTAAAAGCTATCTAAAAATTATGAACTATTTTTGGGAAGAGCTTCCTTGTTAGCTTTGTAATTTACATCAATTAAAATTTTACCATTTTGTAAAATTTTTCCTTCAAAGATATCTCCAGCTTTTACTTCACCCACTCCTTTTGGAGTTCCGCTCATAATGATATCTCCATCATCAAGCCCAAAAATATTATCGATATCTTTTATCAAAAAATCTGGTTTATATATCATAAGCTCCACTGAGCCTTTTTGAACAAGCTCACCATTTTTATAAAGTTCAATTTCCAATCCTTGCCAATCTTTAATCGCTACAAATTTACTAAAAATAGCAGAATTTTTAAAAGCTTTTGCCCTCTCCCAAGGAAGACCTTTTGCTTTTAGTTTTGATTGGATATTTCTTAAAGTCAAATCAAATCCAAATCCAACACCAGCTATCTTTTTATCTTCTATCAAAAAGCAAATCTCTGCTTCATAATGAAGCCCTTTTCTTGCTATAAGTCTATCACCAATTGCAGAATTTGGCTTGATGAAATAGACTGGCTCATCTGGAATTTCATTATTTAGCTCTTTGATATGTTCAACATAGTTTCTGCCAATACAGACTATTTTGCAAGGAGTTAATTTTTGGTTTTGAAAATTTATACTATGCAATTTTTTCTCCAAAAGCCAAAACTTTAAAATATTTTAACATCCACCATACAAATAAAACTATCCATAGAGTTGCACTTATATCAAAAAATGGGGAAATTTTCCCAAAATAAGCCATTATGCTAAATATAACTCTTCCTAATATCACAATTTGAGTAAAATAGAAAATATAAACTGTAACTCTATCAACGATAAGCATATTGCCAGAATGCCCCAAAGTTACTCTTGTTCCAAAGCCTATAAGAATTGTTGTTAAAAAACCAAGAGCTAAAAGATGTATAGGAAGTTGAAAGCTATAAATTCCATAAAATTTTTCAAAAAACTCTATTAAACTTCCTATAAACAAAGCAGCAGGAAGCCAAAAAATACTTATATGAAGTATCCAAAGAAGTGGCTCTTTATTTGGAAAAGGAAGTTTTATCTTTTTTAACTCATTTGCTATTAAGATTGCAGCTATTAAATCAATTAAAAAAAGAGCCTTTGGATATAGATTGTATAAAAATGAGTGGAGCAAAAAGAGAGTAAAAATTTCAATATGTAGATATCTATTTTTTTCCCAATTCATTACATGAGAAAAAAATGGCACCATTCTAAAAGCAACGACAAAAGCTAAAAATATTAAATAAAGATATATTCCAAAATTAATAGCTGTATCATAAATAATATTTGATTTGCAGCTGCAAGGTATGTAGGATAATAAAAAGAAAATATTAGATATTGCCCCAACTCCAATAGCTACAATAAGCCAATATTGGTCATTTTTTGGAAGAGTACATACTTTATAAATAGAGTAAAACTCTTTTAGAGTTAAAGCAAAACTAATAGCCATAAAAATTGCAGCAGCAAAAAAAGCAAGATTTAGCCAAATAGATACAAAAAAGCTAACAGTTGCTAATAGATTAAATAGAAAAACCATTAAATATTTTCTTGGGTGTATCGGAAATGTTCCTGAAAATCTTGGAAAAGTTGTATATAAAAAACCTAAGAAAAAATTTGTAAAAACTAAAAAAATCATAGAATAGCTATGAAAAAATTTGGCATCTATACCAAAAATTCCTTTGTATGCAGGAATGAATAACAGCATTGAAATAATTGCATTAATAATCCCTAGAGTAAAAAATGGTTGATGGGGTTGAGAGAAAAAATAGTCTCTTTTTGAGAGTTTTTCAGTTGAAAATTGCATATAGACTCCTAAAATTTTTGAAAAAGTATAACCAAATTACAAAAATTTTAACTTGATTTTAAGCAAAAAATATTTATACTTACTAAACGGTAAGTAAGGAAAAGGTATGAGTAAAAAAGAAGATATCTTAAAAGTAGCTGCACAGCATTTTTCAAAATTTGGATATAGTGGTGTATCTTTAGACTCTATTGCTAAAGAGGTAGGTATAACAAAAGCAGCAATATATTACCATTTTAAGGATAAAGCAAATCTATATGAAGGAGTTTTGCTTTTTAGACTTGAAAATCTTGTTAAATTTATTGAAAAGAAAATTACATCAAAAGATCCTCAAAATAGATTGAAAGAGTATATTGAAGGTTTTGGCGAATTTTTACAAAACTATCCATGTTTTGCTGCAATCTTGGCTCATGAGTTTGCAGATAATGGAAAAAATATGAGCGATAAGGCAGTAAAAGAGTTATCAAAAACACTAAATTTATTAACTTCCATTTTAAATGATGGAATAAAAAAAGATATTTTTGAGATTAGCAATCCTATGGTTGTTCAAATGATGATAGTTTCAACTCTTATTATGCATCAAACAACAAAAAATTTAAGAAAAAGAGTAACAGATTTTATAGAAGGCTATGAAATATTGCCTGAACCAGATATAAAAGATATCTCAAAAATTGTTGCAAAAAAAATATTAAAGGCTATAGAGCATTTTGAAAAATTATAAGGAAGGATTATGAAAAAATTACTTATTTTTTCACTTGTAGGAGTTTTGTTAAATGCAAGTGAATTAAGTGAGCTTTTTAAAGAGTTAAAGAAAAAACCTGTAACCAAGATAGATGAAGAGTTGGTAAAGATTACAAAATTAAAAAAGCAAAAAGTTATTGATGAGCTATATCCATCAATTAATCTTTTTGCAACATATGAGCACTATACAAAATATACAAATCTTCGTCCTGTCCCACCACCAGAGGCCAACTCTTTAATAGCTCATAAAGAGGCTTTGCCATTTGCAAAGGATATAAGAAGAGTTGGGGCAAGTTTTGATATGCCTCTTTTTGTAAAAGAGCTTTTTACTTTGCAAGATAAATTAAATCATATCATTAAAAGTGCAGAATACAAAAAAAATATAGATATTTATAAAAATGAAGCCATAATTTTAGCAAGCTATGCAAATCTAAACTATCTAAAAGAGCTTGAAAATACACTAATTGCAAGGGAAAAATCATTAAATAAAACATATGAAGATTTAAAGATAAAAGTAGATAGTGGAAGAGCTGCTCCAATTGCTCTTGATAAGATTGAAAGCGCAATTGATTCAATAAAGATTACTTTGCAAAAAATAAAAACAAATGAAACTTTGGCAAAAGAGAAAATTGCATCTTTAGTTGGAAGGGAACCAAAAAATATTACTAAAATTGAGCAGATAAATAGTTTAAATACCAATAGTTTTTATACATTAAAACCATTAAAAGAGCAATTAAATGCTGCAAAATATGATTTAAAAGCAAAAAAGGAAAAATTTTTGCCAAAGCTATTTTTAAGTGGCAAATATACGCAAAATTATGCAGATGAAGATGTTATGTTTGATAAAAGTATAAATACAGGTTATGGAAATATTTTATTAAAACTTGTTATTCCTATCTCTAAAAGCAAATTTACAGATATAGAGATATCAAAAAGAGAGCTTATACAAAAAAATGAAAACTTAATAAAAACGCAGATTGAATTAAAAGCAAAAGCAAAATCTTTAAAAAATCAGTTAAAAATATATAAAAATATGCAAAAGATAGCTCATCAAAAAGTAAAAAGGCAAAAAGAGCTTTTAAGATATGCAAAAACTGCCTTTGATGTTGAAAGGATTACAGAAGAGGAGTATCTAAGATATGAAGATAATCTACTACAAGCTCAAGCAGAGCTATCTCAAATAAAAGCAAAATATTGGCAGACTTTAGCTCAGCTTGCAGTAATTTATGGAAATGATTTAGAAAGGATTGTAAAATGAAAAAATGGCTTAAAATACTGATTTTTTTGGTGATTATTGTGCTTTTAATTGTTGGTGCGGTTAGACTAGTTAAAAAGAAAAAAGCTCAGCTTGCATCTACTCCTATTGCTAAAGAGTATGCTGTAGTTGTAAAAACATTTAAACCTATTAAAAAGAGTCTAACTCTTACAACTTCTTATATATCATTAGTTAAAAATGATATAAACAGTGTAGTTTCTTCAAAATTTCCTGGGAGAGTTTTATATGTAAAAAAAGAAGCAGATTTAGTTAAAAAGGGAGATGTTGTAGCAAAAATAGATGATACAAATCTAAAAACAAAACTAAACTCACTAAATTTACAAATAGAATCAACAAAAAATGAAATCTCTTCAACAAAGACTATCTTAAATAATCTTTATAAAATTCATGAAAGAACGCAAAAACTTTTAAAGGTAAAAGGTGCTTCAATCGAGCAGTATGAAAAAGAGCAAAACCAAATAGAAGCTACAAAAGCAAAATTATCAAACTTACAAGCAAAATTATCAAGCTTAAAAGAAAGCATAAAAGAGATAAAAAATGAGCTAACTTATGCAACTTTAAAAGCAAATATTGATGGAGTTGTAGCAAAGCAGTTTTTACATATTGGCGATTTAGCAATGCCAGGACATCCAATATTGAAGATAAACTCAGATAAAGGAAATTATCTTTTAGTTAGAGTTCCAAAAGATATAGATATTTTTGGAGTAGTTTATAAAAATAAAATATTTCCTGTAAAAAAGCTAAATTCTACATTTAACTCATTAAATGAGTATAGAGTTGATGTTAAAGATAAAGATTTAGTTGAAGGTCAAAGAGTAGATATTGATGTTATTACTTATAAAGGAGAAGCAATTTTACTTCCAAAAGACACTATTTTAAATAGAGATGGAAAAAGCTATGTTTTAGTAGTAAAAGGTGATAAGGCTGAGCCAAAAGAGATAAATATAGTTACAAACTCTCAAGATGGAGTTGTAGTAAAAGAGGATTTAGAGGGTGTTAAATTGGTGGTTGCAAAACCAGATATTTTATTGAAATTATTGAGTGGAATAAAATTGAAAGAGACTAAATAGTAATTAGTAATTGGTGTATTGGTTATTAGTATTTATTAAGATTTTTTGAGATTTTTAAAACCAATATACCAATACACTAATACACTAATAACCAAAAAAGGATATTTAAATGTTTGAATATTTTTATAAAAGACCATATCTACTATTTAGCTTGATTGTTGGCTTTTTTGTGATGGGGATTATTGGTTTAAAATCTCTTCCTAAAAATCTATTTCCTGATGCAAATAGACCGCAAGTTGTGGTAATTACTTCAATTCCAGGAGCTACTGCAGAGGTTGCTGCAAGTACTGTTAGTAAGCCAATAGAAGAGGAGATTAGTAGAATCAGCCTTGTTAGAGATGTATCAAGCATAAATGTTGCAAACTTTTCTATAGTAAAGGCTGAATTTGAATATGAAAAGGGGCTTGAAGCAGCTGCAGTGGATGTAGCAAATGCTTTGTCTATAGCTAAAAGTAAACTACCTAAAAATGCAAATCCATCTATTTATACAGTTGGAGATTTTACGCTTCCTGTTGAAGTTGTAGCACTCTCTCCAAAAAATAAAAATATAAGTTTAGCGGAGATTAGAAAGATTGCAGAATCGCATATAAAACCATATCTCTTAGCAAATCCTCATATAGGAAATGTTGAGGTTTTTGGCGGGTATCAGAGTGCGATAAATATAGAAGTTGATCCATTTAAAGCAAAAAAATATGGTATTAGTTTTGATAATTTAGCAAAAGCTCTTTTTGCAATCAATAAAGATATTCCTATTGGTTTTACTAAAAGTAAAGATAGCTTTTATACTGTTACATTTTATGGTGAAAAAGATAATATTGAAAAATTAAAAAATATTAATATCTTGCCAAATGTAAAACTAAGTGACATTGCAAAAGTTAGCTGGAGTTATAAAAAAAGAACAAGTGGCTATCTTGGAAATGGAAAAAATGCAATTGCCTTGTCTATTCAGAGAGCTCCAGCTGGAAGTGTTTTAGATGTTAGTGATGCTGCAAGAATAGAGATTGAAAAACTAAAAAAGCTATATCCAAATATAGATTTTCAAATAGCTGACACTCAAAGGGATTTAATAGAGACTGCAAATACTAATATGCTTGAAGCTTTAAGAGATGCAATTATCTATACCCTTTTAGTACTACTTTTCTTTCTTGGAAATTTTAGAGCTATAATTGCTGCTGGTATTTCTATACCACTTGTTTTCTTTGGAACTATAGCAATTATTTGGCTAACTGGAGGTGAATTAAATATTGTTATCTATACAGCAATAATTCTTGCTCTTGGAATGCTGGTAGATGATGCAGTTGTTGTTCTTGAAAATATTGAAAGGCATCTTGAGCTTCACGAAGATATGCAAACAGCTATCATTAAAGGGACAAAAGAGGTTTTAGGACCTGTATTTGCAGGAACAGTTGGTACAATTGCTATTATTTTTCCACTGATGTTCGTTGGAGACTTTCCACAGCATATATTTAGACCGCTTATTTCAACACTAATTATTGCTCTGCTTGTGAGCTATTTTTTATCTATTACATTTATTCCAAGATTTTCTGCTGTCCTTTATAAAAATGGAACAGGCAAAACAAAGATAGAAAAATGGTTTGAAAAGGTTTATGAAAATTCATTGGGACTTTTAATTGGTCCATATCTTAGCGTTATAAAATTTTCTAATGGAAAATGGTGGGCGCTAAGAAGAATGCTTTTAACTGCTGCAGTTGTTTTAACTTTTATATTGAGTTTAAAAAATGTAATGCCTCTTATTGGCAAAGATGTAATGCCTCCTATGGATACAGGAATTATTAAAGCGCAAGTTGCTTTTAGTGCAAATGAGACAGTTGATGATGCTGAAAAAAAACTTAAAAAGTTTCTAACTTGGCTTCATAAACAGCCTTGGGTAAAAACAAGCTCTGTTGCTTTTGGTAGTGAATCTGGAGTTTTAAGCCTTGGAAGTGGAAATCTTCCAACTGAAGCAACAATTACAATAAATGCTGTAAATAGATTTGAAAGAGATAAGAGTATTTGGGAGCTTGAAAATATTATTAGAGATGAAATTGCAAAACTTCCTGGAGTTAAGAAAAATGATGTATTTGATTTTGGAGCAACAGCTCTTTCTACTATAAAAGCGCCACTTGATATAAGAATAAAAGCAGCCGATTATGAAAAACTACCAGACATTGCAAAAGAGATAATTGATGAAATTAAAAATATAAAAGGATTAACCTCTATTAGCCAAAGTTGGGATAAAGATTTTAGTGAAGTAGAAATAAAAATAGATACAAACAAAGCTTTAAGCTATGGTATAACACCACTTCAAATTGCTATGCAAATCCCAATTAAAGGTCAAATTGTGTCACTTGCAGCAGATATGGCTACTATGAATACACAATTTGTAAGACTATATCTAAAAGGAAAATTTAATGAAAATATACAAAATATAAAACTTCTTCCAATAAAAACAAAATTTGGTGAAATTCCACTTGCTGAGTTTGCAAAAATCTCTTATAAATTAACTCCAGCTAAAATTGAAAGAGATAAGCTTTTATATAGTGTAGATGTAAATGGATATAGATCAAAAAGAGCTGTTACTCATATTACAGAAGATGCCAATAATGCTTTAAAAAATGTAGATACAACGGGATTTATAGTAACACAAGAAGGAGATATAGCTCAACTAAATGATAGCTTTAAAAGAATGATAAAAGCGATATCAATAGGTGTAATTATTTTAATAATGACATTAACTGCTATATATGAATCTGTTCGTCTTGCAATTATTATGATTTTGGTATTGCCACTTTCTATGATAGGGGCTGCTTGGGGCATGATGCTATTTGACAAACCAAGCTGTATGCCAAGTATGGTGGGACTTTTGCTTCTATTTGGAATAATTATAAAAAATGCAGTTTTATTAATTGACTTTTATAAAGAGTATAAAAAAGAGGGAGAGCCTCCATTTAAAGCTGCTCTAGAGAGTGTTAGAGTCAGATTTAGACCTGTTATGATGACAGCTTTTGGAACAATAGCAGGTATGATTCCAATAGCATTAGAACAAGCAGTTGGGCTTGAGAGACTCTCTCCACTTGCAGATGTGGCAATTGGTGGACTTTTAGTTGGAACACTGCTTACTTTAATCTATGTTCCAATGTATGCATATGCAACAGATCCTGATAACAGAAAAACAAATCCTATAGAAAAAGTTGAAGAGTTTATTGAAGAGTAAAGGAGTGAAAATGCAAACACCTAGACCTGAACAAGTTATGAATATGATGAAAGAGCGCTTTGGAAAGTTGCCAAAGTCGATAGAAGATGCGGCAAAAGTTGATCCATCTTTAATAGTTGAGCAAGCTATTAGCTCAAAGCTTAGTATGCAAAGTGAAAAAAATACTCTCGATCCAAAAACAAGTACATTAATATTTTTAGCGGCTGCTTTGGCTCTTGGAAGCGAAGAGTGTGTAGAACTTAATACAAAAGCTGCTAAAAAAATGGGCGCAACAAATGAAGAGATACTCTCAGTCATCCGCATAGTTCGTCATGCAGCAGCAAGTAGTGTTGTTGGAGTAGCTGATGCTGCACTAAAAAATCTAAAAGAAGAGTGATAACTCTTCTTTTTAAAAAGAGATATAAATGGGATATCACCATCATCACCATGTAGAAGGTAAAAATCTTTTTATCACCATTATCTTAAATATTATCATTACACTCTCCCAAATAGTGGGTGGAATATATGCAAACTCTTTATCACTTCTTAGTGATGCTATGCATAATCTGAGTGATGTTCTTACTTTAGTTATTGCATGGGCCGCAAATAAAATAGCTAAAAAACCATCAACTAAAAGCTATACTTTTGGCCTAAAAAGAGCAGAGATAATTGCAGCTTTGTTTAATGCCTCACTGCTTCTTGGGATTGCTATTTTTTTAATAGTAGAATCATTTCATAAATTTTTTTATCCACAAAGTGTTGATTCATTATGGGTTATTTGGCTTGGAATTTTAAGTATCCTTTTAAATACTCTTAGTGTTTTATTTGTCAAAAAAGATTCAGAAAAAAATATTAATATAAAAGCTGCCTATTTACATCTTTTAACAGATGTTTTTACATCTATTGCTGTTGTAATAGGTGGTTTACTTATGCAGTTTTATAAAATCTACTGGGTCGACCCAGCTATTTCTCTTTTAATAGCTTTTTATCTGATATTTGCTTCAATTGATATTATAAAAGAATCTATCACTATTTTGATGGAGTTTGCTCCAAAATCTATAGATATAGAAAAGATTGCAGATGAAGTAAAAAAGATAAAAGAGGTGGAGAACATTCATCATATCCATATCTGGAGATTGGGAGAGCATGATATTTTTTTAGAAGCACACATCGATTTTAAAAAAAATCTATCTTTAAAAGAGGTAACACAAATAATTATTGATATAGAGAAACTTCTTTTTAAAAAATTTCATATTTCTCATGTCACATTACAGCCAGAGTTTCAAAGAGAAGATAATAAAGCTATAGTGGTTTAAAAGTTATTTTTATGTACTAAAAGAAAAAAAGAATTTTGATGTATGTTTGAGAAGTTTTGATAATGATAAATGAAAGGGCATAAAAATAGGGTTTTAATAGATATTCAAGCTTATGCAAAAAATAAATTAAAAGTTATGAATATCAAATTCAAAAACAGATAGCATAAATAAGACTAGAGTATGGCTTACAAAATAAGAATTTGAAGCTAAATATATTTAGGGAGGCCTGTTAAATCTCATGTATTATTTCAAAGGTGTAAAAATTAAGGAGATAAAATTATAAAATGGGTAACGAGATTATTTATTATGCAATATACTTTTTTTTAACATTGGTTCTTTCTACTCTTTTTGCAATGGGTGGAGTTGGAAGTGCTATAGCATTGGTGCCAGTGCTTCACTTTTTTGGATTGGAATTTAATCTATCTAAAGCAATTGGACTTTTTGTAAATACCTCAACAACTGTTACTGCAACTATTATGAATTTAAAAAGAAAAGTTTTAGATATTAAATTTGCTTTTCCACTTGCTATATCTTTAGCATTTGCTGCTCCAATTGGAGCATACTTTTCGAAAATTGTGCCAGAAAGCTTTGTAAAGATTATATTTATTGCTTTTTTGTTTTTTGCAGGTAGTATGTTACTTTTTGGAAGAAAGGAGCAAAAATTTCATTATGTCAAAATATGGGTATTGATAGTTTTAGGATCTATTGTAGGAGTTATAAGTGGGCTTTTAGGTGTTGGTGGTGGAAGTTTGCTTATGCCAATACTGATACTTCTTGGATTTGATGCTAAAAAAGTAGCTATTGCTATGAGCTTTGTGATTCCTTTTTCAACTTTTAGTGCATTTTTAACATATCTTAGTTTTGTAGAAATTGATTGGCTACTTTTGTTTATTGTAACAATTGCAGCAATTTTAGGTGGATATATAGGCAATTATATAATGCATTTTCACTTAAATCAAAAACATATAAAAAAGATTATAGGATTCTTGTTATACTTAATAGGAATAAAAATGATTTTTAGACTGGTTTAAAGGTAAAAAGTGAGATTTTTAAATAAACTTATAGACTCTTTTAAAAATTTTTTCAAAATATCTCCAATGATTTTAGCTGTTATAGGGCTTATAGGAATTTTTAAAGTTTTTATAACACCTGATATACTTTCATCACTTTTTACTAAAAATCCTATACTTGATACATTTATAGGACTATTTACTGGGGCTATTGCTGTTGGGCAGGCTCTTATTAGCTATATTTTAGGGGGAGAGTTATTAAATAGTGGTATATCTTTATATGGAGTAACTGCATTTATTTTAGCCTGGGTTACTCTTGGAATTGTGCAGCTTCCTCTTGAAGCAAGTGTCCTTGGTGCTAAATTTACAGTTTTTAGAAATATATTAGCACTTATTTTTACATTTTTAATAACTTTAGCAACAGTTTGGACATTAAAGTTTTTACAATGAGAGGGATTAGATTTCTGTTTTTAGTAGTTTTAGTTTATATTTTACTATTTTATTTTTTTCCACAAAAGAGTTTATTGGCTTTAAAAGAGTCATTTTCTGTTTTAATAAAAATTTTGCCTATTTTATTGGTAGTTATATTTTTTAATGCACTAATAAATTATTTTTTTAAACCTAAAAAACTCTCTTATCATCTATCAAAAGATAGGGGAATAAAAGCTTGGATTATAGCTTTAATTGCAGGTATTTTAAGTCATGGCCCTATGTATGCGTGGTATCCATTGATAGAGGATTTGAAAAAAAAGGGGCTTAGAGACTCCCTTATTGCAATGTTTTTTTATGCAAGGGCAGTAAAACTTCCTATTTTGCCTTTAATGATTCATTATTTTGGGCTAAAGTTTGCTATAGTATTAAACATATATATTATCATTGGAGCAGTTTTACAAGGTATGATCGTTGAAAAAATAGAGAAAGGAAAAGAGTGGGTTTAGAATATTGCTATCCTTTAAAAGAGGGTGAAATATTAAATGAAGATAAAGATTATCCACTTTTTGAAGTGACTATTCATGGAAGTGATGTTGAGAGAGTGAAATTATCAAAAAGATTGGTTTGTGCTGTGAAACATCTGCCTTTGAGGTTGAAAATTCATTATGAAAAAGATCCTTTAAAATCTATTGAGATAGGCGTAGCAAAAGATCCAACACTTACACTTAATGATAAGATTTTGTTAGAAGGACTTGTAAGTTCAGAAGAGATAACAAAAACTTTTGAAAATCTCCTTGAAGAGAAAAAATGAGCCAAAAAAAACTTTCCCAAATGAAACCAAAAGAAAAAGGCATAATTAAAAAAATAGGTAATATTGGAGAGCTTAAAGATAGATTATTGGAGCTTGGAGCATTAACAAAAACACCAATAGAAGTAGTTCGTATAGCTCCATTTGGTGATCCAATTGAGCTTAAAATTGGAAATACCCATATAGCTATTAGAAAAAGTGAAGCAAAAAAAATAGAAGTAGAGACCTTTAAGGAAAGATATTGATAACAATAGCTTTTGTTGGAAATCCAAATACTGGAAAAACTGCACTAATCAATGCGATAGCTGGTAGCGATTTACAAGTTGGAAATTGGCCTGGAGTAACAGTTGAAAAGAAAGAGGTAACTTTTATATATGAAAACGAAACAATTCATCTTATTGACTTACCTGGAGCCTATACATTAACACCCTACTCTCTTGAAGAAAAAATCACAAGAGATGTTATCTGCTCACAAAAAATTGATGGAATAATTGATGTTATAGATACAACCGATATTAGAAGAAATCTCTATCTTACATTAGAACTTATAGATATGCAAAAACCTCTTGTATTAGCACTTAATATGTTTGATGAATTCACAAAAAGAGGATATGAGCTTGATATAGAAAAACTGCAAAATATTCTTGGAATTCCTTGTGTACCTACAATTGGCTCAAAGGGCATTGGAACAAAAAAACTTATAAAGAAAAGTTTTGAAGCTATTAAAAATAAAACTTTACCAAAAATAGTTCCTTATCAAGAGCATATTGAAAAAGAGATAGATTTTTTAATAAAAAGAATGGAAAATGAAGATTGCAAACTTAAAAGATTTTTTGCCATCAAACTCTTAGAAAATGATGAGTTTGCAATTAAAAGAGTAAAAAGGATGGATCCAAGCGTAATAGAGGCTGCAATAGAAGCAAGAAAAAGATTAGAAAAACATTTCAAAATGAGCGTAAAAGAGTTTATTGTTCAAGATAGATATCAAAAAATAGACAAGATTTTAGATAAGATATTAAAAAAGCCATTGATTGATAGAGTTCTTTTAAGTGATAAGATAGATAATTTAGTTTTAAATAGATGGTTTGGTCTTCCTATATTTTTTATTATGATGTTTTTAATGTTTAAAATAACATTTGATGGAAGCTCTCCATTTGTAGATTGGATGGGGGGATTTTTTGAAAATTTTATATCTCCGCATCTAAGAGCAGTTATGATAAATTTTCCTCCTTGGTTTAGCTCTTTGATAGTTGATGGGCTTGTTAGTGGTGTAGGACTTGTTCTATCTTTTTTGCCTCTTTTAACATTTTTATACTTTTTTATGGCTGTTTTGGAAGAGAGCGGTTATATGGCAAGGGTTAGCTTTTTATTGGATAGATTGGCTGCAGGTCTTGGAATAAAAGGAAATGCTTTTATATCTTTGATTGTTGGTTTTGGATGTAATGTTCCAGCTGTATATTCAACAAGAACAATGAGCACTTTAAGAGAAAGAGTTATAGCTACTTTAATGATTCCATTTATGAGTTGCAGCGCAAGACTTCCTGTATATGCACTTTTTACTTCTTTATTTTTTACTTCACATCAAGCAATTATTATTTTTTCATTATATTTTCTTGGAATTATAGTAGCTTTTATAACAGCTTTTTTAGCGAACAAACTTCTTCCAAAAACTCAAGCTAAGCCTTTTTTTATAGAGCTTCCAACATATCACATGCCAACATGGAGCGCTATTTGGGTTTTGATGTGGCCAAGACTTAAAGACTTTATAGTTAGAGCTGGAACTGTGATAGTAGCAGCTTCTATGATTCTTTGGGCTATTATAAATCTTCCACCATCTTCTACTCCTCAAACATCCTATTTAGCTCAGATTTCAAAAAAGATTACACCAATATTTAAGCCTGTAGGATTTGGTGAGCATTGGGAGCCAGTGGCTGCTTTGATTCCTGGAACTTTGGCAAAAGAGGTAGTAATTGGTTCACTTGGTACAATTTATGGAGTTGAATCTACTCAAAAACCTATAGCAAAAGGAGAAGTTTTAAACGATTTAATTGATCAGATTAAAAGTTTATATAACGCTTTTTTAGAATCTATAAAAAATCTTTTTTCTATAGAAGTAACTACATTAAAAACAGAAAAACAGCCATCAAATCTGCAACAAAAAATAAAAAATCAGTTTACTCCATTAGGAGCATATAGCTATCTTGTTTTTGTTCTTTTATATATTCCTTGTGTTTCAACTATGGCTGCTATTAAAAATGAGTTTGGATGGGGCTTAATGATATTTGAAATACTCTTTTTGCCAATAATTGCATATATTGTATCATTTATGATTTATAATTTTGCAATTATATTTTTATAGATTTTTGCTTTTAAACTTTCTCTTTTTTTAACTCTTTAAAAACATATATAGTTGCTGTAACTATTACAAATCCAAGCAGTAAGAGGCTAAACCATATCTCGGCACTATGTGCCTCTTTTCCTTTACCAAAAATATAACCAATTAAAAGCATAAATCCAACCCAGATTATATTTGCCAAAAATGTTAAAGGAATAAATCTATAAAGTGGCATATGGGATATTCCTGCAGGTATTGATATATATTGTCCAAGTCCAGGTGTTAAAGGGGCTAAAAAAACAGAGATATTTCCATGATGTTTGAAAAATAGAATCGTTTTTTGGATAATTTTTTTATCTTTATATCTACGAATAATCCATTTAGCAAGATAGTAGTTTATAAGTGCTCCGCTAAGACTTCCAAAAGCTCCACTTATCAATAATAAAAAAAAGTTTTTTTGGCCAATGCTTGCTAAATAGCCAGAAGGAATCAGAATTATCTCACTTGGAACGGGGATAAATGTTCCTACAAGAAGCATATATAAATAAATTCCAAAATATCCAAGTGAATCTGCTAAATGAATTAGAAATTGAATAATTTGCTCTATCAAATCTCTATTCCTAAATATTTATTTACAAAATATCCTATAATAAAAGATATTAAAGCAACACCAAATGTGATTAAAAACATCTCCCCTACTCTTTTTTTGAAATTCTCATCTTTTGCAACAGATATATAAAAATTATAAAAAAGAATAGAGACAACTGCTCCAATAAACATAAAAACAAGAGCAACTTTAGCACTTTTTATTAAGAAAAAAGGTGAAACTAAAATAGCTGTAGTTAATATATATGCAAATCCTGTGTATATTGCATATTTTTTTGGCTCAATTGTGCTGTCTGCATTTTCTCTAGCTTCCAAATAGGCACTTCCAGCCATTGAAAGTGATGCTGCTATACCCATTATCATTCCAGTTATTCCTACATATTTTGCGTTATCAAATGCTAAAGCAATACCTGTTAATGTTCCAGTAAGCTCAACTAATGCATCATTCATTCCAAGAACAACTGCTCCAGCATATAAAAGTTTTTGGTCATTTAACATATTTAAAAGTTTTATTTCATGTGTTTTTTCATCTTCATATATTTTTTTTGCCTGTGGATATTTTAATATCAACTTTTTGTAAAAATCTTCAGCTTTTTCCTCATTTTTTTCAAGAAGTTTCAAAGTAAAAGAGATACCAAAAAGTTTTGCTAAAAAAATATACATTAAAATTAGCCATTTTTGAGGTTTTAAATCTTTTTTTGTTATTTTTTTCCAAAATTCATAATGAGACTTTTCTTGCAAGGCAATCTCTTGTAAAATCTTTTTATTATTTTTATTCTTTTGAAGTTTTGAAAGCTCCATATATAAAAAGAAGTCATTTATCTCATTTTGTTGCTGTTTTAAAGCTTCCATCATAATTTCCTAATAATTTTTCCAAATCTTTTAGAGAATCAACTGCTCTTTTTTGTATAAAAATATCAAAAAACTCATCAATATACTTTTCATGCTCGCCAAAAATTGTAACATACTTTTCTCTATTTGGATTTATTAAAATAGTAGTTTTAAATTCATTAGATAAATCTACTATATCAATAACCCTTCCACTTGTGCCAATAGCTATAAAAATATCTGCCTCTTTTGCAAGAGTATATAGATATCTATAATTTAAAACAACCTCTCCAAACATAACAACATTATGTCTTATATTTTTTGATTTGCATTTTGGACAGATTTCATTTTCTTTTTGAGCTCTATATCCTATATAAAAGATATTTTTACAATCTTCACATCTTAAATCGGTTAAAGTTCCATGAAGATGAATAACATTTTTGCAACCAGCTCGCTCAAGGAGATCATCAACATTTTGAGTTAGATGAAATAGATGATCTTTATATCTTTTTTCCAGTTTAGCAAAAAAGTAGTGAGCAGGATTTGGCTTAAAATTTTTAAGCTCTATTCTTCTGTTATCATAAAATTTTGTAACAAAATCTCTATCTTTTTGCCAACCTTCAAGTGAGCAAACCTTTGAAATATCATATTTATTCCAAAGTCCACCACTCTCTCTAAATGTAGAGATTCCACTATCCTTACTAAGCCCTGCTCCACTTAATATATAAATTTTCATATATTACATAAAGCCAAGCTCATCTAAGATTGGTCCGAGTTTCTCGCTTATCTCTAAAAGTTTGTTTTTAATTTCATCCCATAAAATTCCTTGAGCCTTATCCTCTTCATACCACTCTTCTATGTGGGCTATTGCATTTGATTTTTCTTCTTGGCTCAATTTTGGATTAGCCTCTATTGCTTCTTTAAGGGCTTGAAGTTTTTCATGATGTTTATGATGTGGCATATCTACTCCTAATGTTGATTTTAAAAATTATCAATTTTTTTGAATAATTCCAAAGAAGATAGAGTTTTTATATCACTATTTTTAAAATCTTTTTTGTTATTTGTGATTATAAATTTACAATCTTCTTTTTTTGCACAAACATATTGTAAAGCATCTTCAAAATCTAAAAATTTCTTATTTTTACAGAGAATTATTACTATATCTAAATCTGCTTTATCAATATATACAATTTTATAAATTTTTAAAAGATTTTCTATGATATTTAAAACATTTTCAAACTCTAATTTATATCTATTTTTTAGGATATAAAAAATATTGGTTATCATATCTGAACTGATATAAAGTTCATACTCTTTTTCTAATAAATATTTTATTATCTCTTTAGAATATATATGATTTTTTCTATCTTTAGAAAAGATATCTAAAATAATATTTGCATCAATAAAAATTCTCATATTAATTCTTGGATTTTTTTATCTTTAAAAATATCTTTTTCAATTATATCTGAAATATCTTCTAATGCTTTTAATTTTTCATTTTTTGAAATAGCCTCTTTTTTTAGAAAACTCTCTACTGCATTATATACAATTTGACTCTTTTTTTGATTAGTTTTTTTAGAAAAATCCTCTATCATATCTACAATATATTTTGGCAATGTAAAAGTTACTCTAACCCTTTTTGTTTTATCAACTAAAGTTGCCATGAATTCTCCTAAAGTGAATATAAAAAATTATAACTTTTAATATGAATTATGTCAATTAGTGCTTTAAAAGCTATATTTCTTTCATATAAAATCTTGGCGATAAAACTATTAAAATTTTAATTAAGATAAATTTTATCCTATTTGAGATATATTAAAACAAAATTTATTTGTAACTAACTTCGAAATCATATTTCGAGGTTTAAGGAGATATTGTGAGTAGTGAAGAGAAAAAGATACAAGAGGTTGTTTCTAAAGAGTATGATATAGGATTTACCGTAGATATCGAAGAAGAAACTGCGCCTCCAGGATTGAATGAGGATATTATTGTTTTTTTATCAAAGAAAAAGGGTGAGCCAGATTGGATGACCAATATGAGGCTTCAAGCTTATCATATATGGCAAAAGATGGAAGAGCCTCACTGGGCACATTTAAAATATGAGCCAATCGATTATCAATCGATTAGCTATTATGCAGCTCCAAAGAAAAAGCCAAAAAGTTTAGATGAGGTAGACCCTGAAATTTTAAGAGCTTATGAAAAACTTGGAATACCTTTAGAAGAGCAAAAAGCTTTAGCTGGGGTTGCAGTTGATGCAGTTTTTGATAGTGTAAGTGTTGCTACAACTTTTAAAGAAAAACTTCATGAAATGGGAATAATCTTTTGCTCAATAAGTGAGGCTATAAGAGATTATCCAGAACTTGTACAAAAATATATGTTTAGTGTTGTTCCAATGAGTGATAACTTTTTTGCTGCGCTAAATTCTGCTGTTTTTACAGATGGGACTTTCGTATATATTCCAAAGGGAGTTAGATGTCCATTGGAGCTTTCTACATATTTTAGGATAAATGCGCAAAATACAGGTCAGTTTGAAAGAACATTAATCATTGCAGATGAGGGAAGTTATGTAAGCTATAATGAAGGATGTTCAGCTCCAATGAGAGATGAAAATCAGCTTCATGCAGCTGTTGTTGAATTAATCGCTTTAGATAATGCTGAGATTAAATATTCAACTATTCAAAACTGGTATCCAGGAGATGAAGAGGGTCGTGGAGGAATATATAACTTTGTTACAAAAAGAGGCTTGTGTGCTGGTAAAAACTCTAAAATCTCTTGGACTCAAGTAGAGACTGGCTCAGCTATTACATGGAAATATCCAAGCTGTGTTTTAAAAGGAGATAACTCTGTTGGAGAGTTTTATTCAGTAGCAATTACAACTAAAGCTCAACAAGCAGATACTGGAACAAAGATGATACATATTGGAAAAAATACCTCTTCAACAATTATCTCTAAAGGTATTTCAGCAATGAAGGGGCAAAATAGCTATAGAGGTCTTGTAAAGATTCAATCAAGTGCTCAAAATGCAAGAAATTATAGTGAGTGTGATTCTTTATTGATAGGAGATAGATGTGGTGCTCATACTTTTCCATATCTTGAGTCAAAAAATGCATCTGCTACTATAGAGCATGAGGCAACAACATCAAAAATAAGTGATGAACAACTGTTCTATTTAAGACAAAGAGGTATCAGTGAAGAGGATGCTGTAAGTATGATAGTTCATGGATTTTGTAAAGAGGTTTTGGCAAATCTTCCTATGGAGTTTGCAGCTGAAGCAAAAGATCTATTAAATTTAACTTTAGAAGGAAGTGTAGGATGATAATGATGGAGATAAAAAATTTACATGCAAAAATAGGTGAAAAAGAGATTTTAAAAGGGGTAAACTTAGAGCTTCAAAAAGGAAAAGTTCATACCATTATGGGGCCAAACGGGGCCGGTAAATCAACTCTTTCAAAAACGATAGTAGGCCATTATGATGTTGAGGTAACTAATGGAGATATTATTTATAAAGGTGAGAGTATATTGGATTTAACACCAGAAGAGAGAGCTCTAAGAGGGATATTTATGAGCTTTCAAAACCCTGTTGAGGTTCCAGGTGTAACAAATGCATACTTTTTAAGAACAGCTGTTAATGCAAAAAGAGAATATGAAGGAAAAGAGCCTTTAAATCCAGCTGAGTTTTTAAAGATGGCAAGAGAGTATGCAAAACTTCTTGGAATGAAACCAGAGATGTTAAATAGAAGTTTAAATGAGGGATTTAGTGGTGGCGAGAAAAAAAGAAATGAAATTTTACAGATGCTAATGCTTGATCCTGATTTAATAATTTTGGATGAGATCGATTCTGGACTTGATATAGATGCGCTTAAAGCTGTTAGTGAAGGGATAAATAAAATAAAAGGGCCAGATAAGACATTTTTAATTATTACTCACTATTCAAGAATCCTTGATTATGTTGAGCCAGATTTTGTTCATGTAATGATGGATGGAAAAGTTGTAAAAACTGGAGACTTCTCACTTGTAAAAGAGCTTGAAAAAGAGGGATATAAGATTATAGAGGAAGCAAAATGAAAGTAGCTCTATCAAAAATGGATATAGGCTCTATTTTAGATTTATCAAATAAAGAAAAAACAAAAACCACATCAGCTGTTGCTCTTAGCTCTTTAGGAGTCAATTTTAAAAAGAGTGAACATTATAGATATTTTAATCTTTTTTATCTATTATCAAATGAATTTGAGATTTATTCTCCTATAACATCTACAATAAAAGAGGGAGATTTAATTATAGAAGATGGAGCTATAGTTAGTGCTCCAAAAGATTTAAAAGTTAATATTGTAGATGAGATTGATATATGCAAAAACCATTTTGATCAGATTTATTATATAAATCATCTATTAAGTCAAAAAATTATAAAGATTGATGTTGATAAAGATATGGTTTTAAATCTAAAACATATATTTTTACAAAATGAAAAACTTTTGCCATATAGAATAAATTTAAATATAAAAAATGGTGCAAAAGTTACACTTTATGAAGATTTTGAAGACAGACTAAACAGTGGTCTTATATTTTATGGATGGGATATAAATATAGAAGATAAAAGTTATTTAGAATTTATCAGAGTTCAAGATGAGTTTGAAAAAAGTTATAATATGGTTGCTTCACATTTTATCAACGTAGAAGATGAGGCAAAATTTGATATAAAAAGTTTTGATATAGGCGAAGGTAAAATCTGTCACAATTTAAAAATTGATATCCATAAAGACTCAATCTGTGATGCAAAACATCTTGTCTATACAGATAATAATGCAATTAGAGCAAACAATATAAAAATTTCTCATATAAAAGAAAATGCAAAAACTAACCAAGAGGCAAGACATGTATTAAAAGATAGATCTACTGCTATTTTTGATGCTTTGATTAAAGTAGAAACAAAAGCAAAAGGTGCAATTGCACATCAAAACAATAAATCGATTTTATTAAACGATAAAGCATATATGGTATCAAAGCCTCAGCTTGAAATTTATATAGATGAACTTGAAGCAAGCCATGGTTCAACTACGGGCCAAATAGATCCTGAAGAGCTTTTTTATATTAGAGCAAGAGGGATAAGAGAAAATGAGGCAAGAAAAATGATAGTTCTTGGATTTATGAAAGAGGTTATTAATAGTATTAAAGATGAAAAAAAACAGAATGAAATTTATAAAAGATTTGAAGAGATTTATAATAGAGACACAAAATAGTGCTAAGTATTAAGAATTAAGATTTAAGAATTTTTCTTTATTACTTAATGCTTAGCACTTAACTCTTAATATTGATTATTAAAGGATAAATAATGCAAAAGAGTATGGATGAAGTATTAAATGAGATAAAAGAGGATTTTGAGCTGCTTGGTGATCCTGATGCAATAGTTGAGTATATTTTAGAGCTTGGTAAACAAAATGAAATGACTTTAAAACCAGAAGAGAAAAATGAACAAACGTTAATAAAAGGATGCTCTTCTCCTGCTTGGATGATTGAAGAGTGCAAAGATGGAAAAGTGCATTTTAGAGTTGAAGGAAGTTCATCATTAGCAAAAGGGATGATCCCGCTTTTATTAAAGATTTTTAATGATAGAACACCTGATGAGATATTAAATTTTGATCCAAAAAAGCTATTTGAGCTTGGATTTGATAAAATTTTAAGTCCAACGAGACTTCAGAGTATGGAAGCTTTTTTAAATAGAATATATGCTTTTGCTAAAAAGTGTAAAGAGAAAAGTCATTAGTCATTGGACATTAGTCATTAGTAAAAATTGGTAATAGTAGGTAGATTAAGGTTGAAGGTTGAAGTGTGTGAAGCAAGCGAAGATTTTCGGTTAGTTTTGAGGAAAAAGGATGAAGGGAGAAGGTAGAAGGAAAAGTAAATTCCAAATTCCAGTCACAATTTACTGATTACTCATCACTCATTACTAATCACTATATTATAAGGAGTAGCATTGGATTTAAAAAAGATTAAAGAGCAGATTATTGAAGAGTTAAAAAAGATATATGACCCTGAAATACCAGTTAATATATATGATTTAGGTCTTATATATGATATTGATTGCAAAGAGGGTGATCATGGAGCAAAATGTAAAATAGATATGACTCTAACAAGTGCTTTTTGTCCTGCTGCAGAATCAATTGTAGAGCTTGTAAAAAATATTAAAAACAAAGTTGAAGGTATTGAAGATTTAGAAGTAAATTTGGTATTTAATCCACCTTGGGATAAATCAAAAATGAGTGATGAAGCTAAACTTCAACTTGGAATGCTTTAACCCAAATTTTGCAATATAATTCATTATATTAACACTTATCATTGAGTTTATAAACTTTAAAAAATTTTTTGACTTATCACATTGTAGATAGGCCTTCAAAATTTTTAAAAGTTTCTAATTCTCAAGCATAAGTATTACTGCAACAAATTTTATTGCAAAATTTGGGTTTAATCTCGGCCAAAAGGCCGAAGGTATTAAGACTCTTTATGGCAGAACCACCAATCATAACATTCATACTCTTTAGTTCTTTTTTCAGCAGTCTCACAATCTGTTGCAGGCGGAATTATTACTCTATCTTTAATTAGTTCGTTTTCTGGCCAGTTAGCTGGAGTTGCAACACCTTCAGCATCACTTTTTTGAAGTGCTTTTACTGCTCTTACAATCTCAGAGATATTTCTTCCTATCTCTTGTGGATAGTAAAGAATTGTTCTAATAATACCTTCAGGGTCAATTATAAATACAGCTCTAACTGTATTTGTTCCTTTTCCTGGGTGAACCATTCCGATTTGTGCAGCAAGTGTATCAGTTGCAGCAATGATTGGAAACTCAATCTCTATATCTAATTTTTCTTTTATCCACTCAATCCATTTAATATGTGAAAATACTTGGTCAATTGATAATCCTATAAGCTGAGTATTTATCTCATCAAACTCTTTTTTGTGTTTTTGAAAGCTAACAAACTCTGTTGTACATACAGGTGTAAAATCTGCTGGATGACTAAAAAGCACAGTCCATTTACCTTTTAAATCCTCTGGTATTGTCATTTTCCCATGTGTTGTTTGAACTTCTATTGTAGGAAATTTATCTCCAAGTAGTGGCATTCCCATTTTACCCTCCTCTTTTTTAAATTGTTTTGTTGCAACTTCTAAAAACTCTTTTACAACATCTTCAAACTCTTTTTTTTGAATATTTGCTCTTTTTTTAATCTCTTCATACTGATCTTCAACAAGAGAGGCAATCTTTTTTGCAACATCTTTTTGACTTTCAACTATCTCTTCAACTCTTTTTTTAATATCCTCTTTCCAGCCCATTTTGCCTCCTTTAGCAATTTTATTTATAATATTTTATACTTTTTAAATCAATTTGTCTGCTACTTTAGTAGCAAAAAGATCTAAAACCACCTATTTAAGTATATCTTTACAAAACTTATATAAACTTAAGATTATAATAAAAGAAATCAACCATTAAATATTTCAATTGCTTTAAGAATTTTTAATCCAGCTTCATTGACACTATTTTTACCAAGAAATTTTGCTTCTTTAGCAGCAATATATGCTTTTTCAAAGCTCTCTTTAGTTAACCCACTTTTTTTAATAGCTTCTTTAATATTTTCAGGGAGCATGCGTACCTTTTGCTCTTTTACATACATATTTCCAGTTTCAGCAATTGCTTTTATAACTCTATAGATAATTGGATTAATAGGTGCACCAAATCCTTCAGGTACTCCGCTTAATGCTTCATCCATCAATTTTCCATACTCAGTTTCTATAATATGACCATCTGGTAGTATTTCAATAAACCCTTTTGCCTCTAATTTATCAAGAGCCTCTTTTCTATGAAAATACTCATCTTCATGTAAGTTTTCATTTAAAATGTCTTCACAAGTTATACCTGCATCAGGAATCATTTTAAATATATCCATTTCATAACGTGTTATAAAAGGTAGTTTTTTACTACTTGCAAGCTCTTCATAAAGAAGTCCTGATTTACTTGGCTCAAAAGTTCCTAAAATACGTTCTTTTCTTGCCTCTTCTATCCACTCTTTATTTGGGGAGCTAAAGATTTTATTGGATATTGTTAAAGTTTTTACACTCCAAGAGTGAATACTTCGCTCATCTGCTTGATCTTCTATTACTTTTTGTCCATTTTCTGTTACATAATATACTGCTCTACCTTTACTATCTATACCCTCTTTAATAAGTCCAAATGCTTCTAGATTATATAGATATTCTCTTAAATCAAAGTTTTCTTCAAACCATTTTGTCATATCTTTAGCTTCACCAAACTTTTTTGCAATCTCTTGTTTTTTCTTTGGCATCTCATCAAGACGTCTGCCATATTTTTCCAAAATATTTTTATATTCTCTTACTTTTCTATCTACAAGCTCTTTTTTTATCTCATCAAAATTTGCTACCTCTTCAGGATTAGATGTATATTTCTCTTTCCAAATTTGATCAATTGTTTTAAGAGTTTCAACTTCCTCTTTTTCAATAGCAAAAGAGTAAAATGGCTTTTCTGTTTTATCTTTAAAAATGCGATAGACTTCTAAGGCTTTTTTTCCAGCTTTTGTTAGAGTATCTACATTGCTTACGTATCCCAAAGCCTCTAATTGTAGAAGTGTATCTACTTCAACCTCTTCTCCATCTGCAACTTTTGCAATAGACTCTAAAATAGAGATATCCAAAACGCTTCCTTCACTTGCCCAGCCTCCATATGTGAGTGTATCTTTAACAGCTTGTCCAAGTTCAGTGAATGTAAAAAAGTCTCCATATGGAATAGAATAGGCAATAAGACGCATTGCTTCTAATAGATCTTTATAATTTCTTTCAATTGGAAGATAATTAGTATCAGTTGGACCCATTGGAGATTTTCTTATAAATTCAGCCAATTTTGCATCTATAATGAGCTCTGGGTTACTATTATTATAAGCATTAAAAAGATCAAGTGCTGCTTGTGTTAGTTCGCCATTCTTTGCAAATCCTCTTTTTGAAAGTTCTTGATCACTTACTTTTGTGGTTCTCTTTTTCCCTTTGATCGCAGCATCAATCATCGCAATCACTTCAGAACTAACCCATTTAAAATTATCTTTCCAATCTTCAATATTATCTATATCTCTTTCAATATCAGCCAAAATTTGTGCTACTATTGAACCGCTATAGGTAAGTTCTATTTTTGCAGGTATTGGAAATCGAACAAGTCCGGATAAATTAAGCTCTTCTACAGCTTCTTGATTGAGTTTATCAACATTAATAGTTTTATCATCACTTCTATGAAGTGCTAATAATATTTTCGCTGCCTCTTTTTTAATAACCATACTTTTCTCCTTTGATTTTTTATATAAGTTTATAGGGAATTGTGTAAATTTTCAGCAACAAATGTAGCAAAAAGGGGAAAAGAACCCCTTCAATAATATGAAGATTAAGAATTGTTATCTTCTAATTTTTTGATTTGCGAGCTCATTGTAAGAAGCACAATACCATCAAAGAAAAGGCTAATTCCTACAAAAAGTCCTACCAAAAATAGAGAGCTAAACGGCCACCCTACTAAAAAGATAACTCCTATAATAATAGATAGAATCCCATTGAGTAAAATGAGCCACCAAAATTTATTCTCTCCTTTCATCTGTCCAGCAAGAGCAAATGATGCAAATCCATCCATAAAAAAATAGATTGCCAAAATGATTCCAAGTGCTGCAACTCCAGGAAGTGGGAAAAAGATAACCATTGCTCCAGTCACAAAATAGATAAAGGCTTTAAGCCATCCAAGCCAATCTTTTTTATCTGTCTGCCAAGTATGATATCCGATTGTAATTCCACTGAATATGAACAAAAATGCAACAAAGTAAGCAGTTGTCAAACTCATTAAAGCGGGATAGAAAATCCCGACAAGACCTAACAGAAGAAAAATCACTCCAGCAATTTTGGTGTTCTTTTCAAATTTTTTCAAAAGCTCTTTATTATTGAGCATATTTTGATAACCAACCATCTTAAACTCCTATAATGTCAAATCCATAACACTTTTTGCTTTTTCAATAAGCTCATGTGTTACAGCTCTATTTTCTTCATCAAGCTTTTTCATAATTCGTGCTAAAACAAGTGTTAAACCACCAACCATTTCAGGAAGGCTCTTTTCAAGTTCTGCTTCCAATTCTAGAAGTGGAGGATAAGTTGCAAGACGTTCTAAGATATCTTTAAGTTCTATCTCTTGTTCAAGCTTTTTAAACTCATTAATGCTCTCTTCCAATCCTTTAGTTATAGGAAGATCATATTTCCAGATAACATCTCGTCCATTATATTTTGCCGCTTTTTGTCCCATAAGCAAAAGATCATACAACTTTTGTTCAACAATATCTGTTACATCTTTTGCATGTCCTTTTTTAATATCAAGACCAGCTCCTTTTCTAAAAAGCTCTTCTAAATGATGAAATCCAACTACTGCCATTTTCTACTCCTTTTTATTTATTAATCTTTTTAACAGCTTTTTCTTTGAACTCTTTTAGTTTTTCTAATAGCTCTTCAAACAGTTTTTGAGCTTCATTTTTACCTTTAATCTCTTTTTCAACCTTTTCAATCAACTCATTAAGCATTTTGTATGTGGTGTCTGAATCACTGGTATATCCAAGAGCTTCAGCCCTTTTTATATCTTTTTTTGCTTCTGCAAGCATATCTAATGCTTTTTTCTTATCTTTTTTTGCCGCATCTTTTGCCACTTCAACAAGGTGAATCGCTTGCAATAGTGGAATTGGTGTTATAACATCAACTTCTACAAAAGTTGTTAATGCCTGATTTAGAACAATTTTAGCTTCATCAACTCTATTTTCATGCAAAAATTTTGCTGCAAGTTTTAGTGCTGCTGGATAGGAAGCTAAAGGTAAATTAATTACTTTAAAAACAATTTCGCTTCTAAGAGTATCAAGAATTCTTCTTGCTTCTTGAATTCTGTTTTCTTTAAGTAATGCTTTTACACTAATAATTGCAGTTTTAATATCTTGCAATGTTCCTGGAAAATCAACTACCTCAATAGAACTATTTATTGGAATAAGTGCAGGAGCGTTTGGCGTAGAAAGAACTACTTCTAGTTTTCCAATAGCATCTTCAAGATATTTTATAGCTTGATCTTTATTTCCTTTTTCAAGCTCTGCGAGTACCTTATTGGTTAATGTTACTGCATCAACAGCCTCTTGAACGATTTTGAGCTCTTTTTGCTCTTTTTTCACTTTAGTTTTTGCTTGAGAGATAGCTTTATTGGATTCAGCTTTACTAGCAACAGAAGCAAAAGCTCCATTTACTAAAAGTGTAGCAGTAGCAATACTAATTAGAAATTTTTTCACTATCAACCTCCCTAAATTTTTGTGGCTGATAGAATTTTAATATTATTAAATATTTTTGACAGCTACTTTAGTTGCAGATTGAATAGATATTAAATATTTTTGAAGGAGTTTAATTTTGAGAGGATAAGCAAAAGGCTCTTAAAGAGCTGCTTTTGCTTTTTCTACGATTTTAGAGAAGCTTTCAGGCTCATTCATCGCTAAATCTGCCAAGATTTTTCTATCAAGTTCGATGCCAGCTTTTTTGAGTCCATGAATAAATCTTGAATAACTAATATCATTTAGTCTACAAGCCGCATTTATTCTTGTTATCCAAAGTTTTCTAAAATCTCTCTTTTTTTGCTTTCTATCTCTATATGCGTATACTAAAGATCTCTCTAACTGCTCTTTAGCTTTTCTAAAATGTTTTCTTCTACCGCTATAGAAACCTTTTGCAAGTTTTAATATCTTTTTATGTCTTCTTCTTCTAACTATTCCAGTTTTTACTCTCATTTTTTCTCCCTTTACCTTTTAAATTTTTAGGTGCCACATATGTGGACTTAACCCTAATGGGTGGAGTAACCGGCTTAATATGTTGCGATTAACTCTCTAATGTTTTCTTCATCAACCTTACTTACATAGTGAGGTGATCTTAAGCTTCTTTTTGTTTTTGGCGATTTTTTAGTCAAAATGTGACTTCTAAAAGCGCTACCTCTTTTGATTTTGTTTTTAGTTTTTTTAAATCTCTTGGCAGCACCGCGATGTGTTTTCATCTTTGGCATCTTTTCTCCTTTACAGAATTTAAGACAGCAATTATATCGAAAGAATTTAAAAGAGAGATTAAAAAAGTGTAGTAATTGGATATTGGTATATTGGTTATTAGTTATTGGAAAAATCTATGAAGAGCAAAGCAACTAATTCCCAATGACTAATTACCAATTACCAATTACCAATAACTAATGACTAATGACTATTTTTTCTTTTCCTCTTTTTTTGGTACAACCATCATATTTACATATCTTCCCTCAATATGTGGCTTCTTTTCAACAGTGCCTATATCTTCAATAAGAGGGATAATTTTTTCCAATACTTCAACACCAGCTTCTGGATTTGCCATTTCACGGCCTCTTAGGAAAACTCTAAATCTTACATGTTTTCCTTTTTCTAAAAATTCCCTTGCATGTTTTACTTTATAATCAATATCATTTTGGGCTATTTTTACAGATAATTTTATCTCTTTTACCTCAATTTTTGCCTGTTTTTTCTTTGCCTCTTTTTTCTTTTTCTCCTGCTGATATTTAAATTTACCAAAATCCATTATTTTACACACAGGAGGGTTGGCATTCGGTGCAATAAGAACTAAATCCAAACCTTTCTCTTCAGCTAAATCAAGAGCTTCATCTCTTGAAATAATTCCATACTGAGTACCATCTTCACCTATACACCTAACCTTTTCAGCTCTTATATCTTCATTTAAGAGCACTTGATCCTTTTTCTTACTCAAAAGCGTACCTCACTTAATTTCTCCTTTATTTTTTCAAAAAATTCATTTTCACTAATATTATACTGAATTCTTTCTCTTCTATCCCTTATAGCAACTAATTTTTCTTCAACTTCTTTATCCCCAATAACAACTATCATAGGAACTTTTTGTTTTTCAGCTGTTCTTATTCTTTTATTTAAACTCTCATTTTTATCAAAAATTTCTGTATCTATACCCATCTCAACAAGTTTTTCATTTAATTCTTTTGCATAATCTATATGATTTTGAGCAATTGGAATGATAATAATTTGAGTTGGAGCAATAAAAAATGGAAACTCCCCAGCAAAATGTTCTATCATTATACCTATAAATCTTTCAAAAGAGCCTAAAATTGCTCTATGTATCATCACTGGGCGCTCTTCTTCATTTTTGTCATTTATATATCCAAGCTCAAATCTTTCAGGCAAATTAAAATCTACTTGAATTGTTCCACACTGCCATTTTCTACCGATAGCATCAGTAATTTTAATATCTATCTTTGGTCCATAAAATGCTCCCCCACCCTCATCTATCTCATATTTATGGCCATTCTCATCAAGGGCTTCTTTTAAGGCATTTGTAGCTTTTTCCCAAATCTCATCACTACCTATAGCTTTTTTTGGCTTTGTTGAGATTTCCATCTCATATTTAAAGTCAAATGTTTTCATTATCTCATCAACAAAACCAAGTACCTCTATAACATTATCTTTTATCTGGCTTGGCATACAAAAAATATGTGCATCATCTTGAGTAAACTCTCTTACACGAAAAAGCCCGTGTAATACGCCACTTTTTTCGTGTCTATGAACAACGCCATATTCAAAATATTTTATAGGAAGTTCACGATAACTTCTCTTTTTTGATTTATAAATCATTATATGGCCAACACAGTTCATAGGTTTTATACCATACTCAACACAATCCTCTTTCTCGTCGCAAATTTCAGTGAAATACATATTTTCTTTATAATTTTGATAATGGCCACTCTTTTTCCAAAGTTCGCTTTTTAAAATTTCTGGACCCCTTACTGGTTCATATCCTCTTTTTCTATGCGCTTTAAAAAGTAAGCTCTCAAGTTTACTTCTAAGCCTTGCTCCTTTTGGAAGCCATATAGGTAGACCTGCACCTACCTCATCGCTAAACATAAAAAGCTCTAATTCTGTTCCAAGTTTTCTATGATCTCTTTTTTTAGCCTCTTCAAGCATTGTTAAATAATCTTTGAGAGACTTTTTATCTGCAAATGCTGTTCCGTATATTCTAGTTAGCATCTCTTTTGTTTCATCACCGCCAAGATATGCGCCAGCTACTCTTAATAATTTAAAATGCTTTAAAAATTTTGTGTTTGGTACATGAGGCCCTCTACATAAATCTTCAAAATCTCCCTGTTTGTAAATAGATACAGTGTCACTTGGGATATTTTTTAAAACTTCCTGTTTTAAATCATCATCTTTAAATTTTTCTATAGCTTTACTTTTAGGAATTTCATATCTTTGAATATCAAGTTTTCTTTTTGCAATCTCTTGCATCTTTTTTTCAATTTTTTTTAGGTCCTCTTCACCAATTTTTTCTTTTACCCTAAAATCATAATAAAATCCATCTTTTACAACAGGTCCAACAAAAAATTTTGCATCAGGATATAACTCTTTAATTGCTTGAGCCATTAAATGAGCAGTTGAATGTCTAATAACCTCTAAAGCTTCTGGAGTGTTTTCTGGATATATTTTTTTAGCAGATTCAATATCTATATTTTTTTCTTTTGCAGTTTGCAAATCTATTATTTCATTATCTTTTTTTATAGCAATCGGTTCCAAAAAGCTCCTTTAATTATTTTTAACCGCTTTTTTCTATGCAATCGCAATGTTTTGCATAAACAAAAAAAGCTTTAAAGTGTGTTAGCAAAAAAATCGATAAGCAGTTATCGATTTTTTTCCATATGGTGGTCGCGAGAGGATTTGAACCTCTGACCACTACGATGTCAACGTAGTGCTCTACCCCTGAGCTACGCGACCATTTTTTCGTTAAATTGGATAGAATGTTTAAATTGGTTAAAATAGTTAAGTAGTTGAGTTGTTAATTCATCTTTAACTCGTTCTTTTTTAACCACTTAACCACTCAACCATTTTAACTAATTTAATTTTTCTTGACTAAAATTATATTTTTTTTTGTATAAAATGTAAATAGAATAGCCATGCAATTGATAAATCAATCATAACATCAGCAAAGTTAAATACTGCAAAATCAAATCCGCAGTGCCAATATACATAATCAACTACTCCACCATAAATAAATCTATCATAAAGATTTCCAATGGCAGCCCCAAATAAAATACCTAATACAAAAGGTATTTTAAATATCAATCTATTTATATTTACATATATAAAAGCTGATAATATTAAAGCAAACAAAATCCATTTAAGATATCCATTTAAAAAAGACAAAAGAGAAAAAGCGACTCCTTTGTTTAATGTAAAGCCAAAAGTAATACATTTTGTATCATAAAAAAGGCCATTTATAAAAAGCTCTTTTATACTTTTATCTATTAAAAATATCCCTAATGCGGCAAGAAAAAATACAAAATAGTTTTTTATCATCTATCTAATTTTTTCCTCAAAAAATCTAAAAGTTCATCCATCTCTTTTTCGATAACTTTTTGATCCTTTCCTTCAAGCAATACTCTTAATTTATTTTCGGTCCCAGAATATCTTATCAAAGTTCTTATTCCCTTTTTTTCAATATCTTTTATTTTTTTTTGATAGCCTTCAATATTTTCTAAAGGAATTTTTTCTTTAACATTTATGTTTTTTAGTAGTTGGGGATATAGCTCAAAAGGGTTTAATACTTCACTTGCTTTTTTATTCGTTTTTAACATTAATGCCAAAGTTTGCAATGCACTAACTAAACCATCTCCAGTTTTTCCAAAATCTGTTAATATAATATGTCCGCTATTTTCTCCACCAAAATTAAGATTATATTTTTTTATCTCTTCAAGGACATATTTGTCCCCTACTTTACTTCTATAAAGTTTTATTCCATGTTTATTTAAAAAATCTTCAAGTGCTTTATTGCTCATAACTGTTGCTACTATTGCACTATTTTTAAGCTTTTTTTCATTTTTTAAATATAGCGCAAGTGCTCCAAGAAGTTTATCTCCATCAACAATTTCTCCTTTTTCATCAACTACTACTAGTCTGTCAGCATCTCCATCAAGAGCAAAACCAATATCGGCTCTATATTTTTTTACTACATTTGCTAAATCTTCAGGATGTATTGCTCCACATTTATGATTGATATTAAATCCATTTGGTTGATTGTTTATAACTATTGTTTCAGCGCCTAATTCATTAAAAATTGTTGGGGCAACTTTATATGCAGCTCCATTTGCAGTATCAACAACGATTCTTAAGCCACTAAGAGTTAGATCTTTAGGAAAAGAGTTTTTTATATGTACTATATATCTTCCTATTACATCATCTATTCTTTTTGATGATCCTATCTCTTTTTTTGTTTTTTGATTTTCTTGAATTAACTCTTTATTAAAAAATATCTCTTCAATTTTTTTCTCATCATTCTCTTGAAGCTTATCTCCAAAATGGTTGAAAAATTTTATTCCATTATCATAATAAGGGTTATGACTAGCGCTTATCATAATTCCTGCATCACATCTCATATCTTCTGTTAAAAAAGCTATTGCAGGAGTTGGCATTGGTCCAATTTGTATAACATTATATCCAACAGCTGTTAATCCACTAACTATGGCATTTTCTATCATATATCCGCTTCTTCTTGTATCTTTTCCAACGAGTATTTTATTTGTAACAGAATTTTTTCTAAAATATATTCCAGCACTCATAGCAAGGTTCATTACAAGTTCAGCTGTTAAAAATTTGCCAGCCTCCCCTCTTACGCCATCAGTTCCAAAAAGCTTCATATTAAATTCCTTATTCTTAAAAAATGATTAATTTAAACTTTTTTTAAATAAACTTGGGGTATTATTCTAGCCTAAAATAAATTAAAAAGGATTAAAAAATATGGCACATCATAAATCCGCTTTAAAAAGAATTCGCCAAACAGCTAAAAGAACTGCAAGAAACAGATTTTACAGAACAAGAATTAAAAATATCTCAAAAGCTGTGAGAGAAGCTGTAGCTGCTGGTGATAAAGAAAAAGCATTGGAAGCACTAAAAGTTGCAAATAAAGAATTTCATAAATATGTTAGTAAAGGTGTATTGAAAAAAAATACAGCTGCAAGAAAAGTATCACGCCTTCATAAACTTGTAAACTCTATGACAGAAGCTGCATAAGCTTCTGTAGACCTGCCCATGCTAAAAGAGAAGTTAAAACCATTTATTGAAAGATATGAAGAGATAAATAATCTTTTAAGCTCTCCTGAAATCACTCACGATATTAAAAAAATGACTGAACTTTCTAAAGAACAGTCTGATATTGAACCAATAGTGGAAAAAGCAAAAGAGTATTTTAAAGTAATTGAAGCTATTGAAGAGAACAAAGAACTGCTTGAAGATGAGGAGTTAGGGGAGCTTGCAAAAGAGGAGATAAAAGAGTTAGAGCCTTTGAAAGAGAAGCTTGAAAATGAGATAAAAGTTCTTTTAATTCCTAAAGATCCTAATGATGAAAAAGATATCTATCTTGAAATTAGAGCAGGTACAGGTGGAGAAGAGGCTGCTCTGTTTGCAGCTGATCTTTTCAAAGCTTATGTTAGATACGCTGATTCAAAAGGGTGGAAAGTAGAGATAGTAAGTTCAAATGAGAGCGATAGTGGTGGTTATAAAGAGATTATTGCAAAAATAAAAGGGCAGGGGGTTTATAGCCGATTAAAATATGAAGCAGGTACTCATAGAGTACAAAGAGTTCCAGCAACTGAATCACAAGGAAGAATACATACTTCTGCTGTAACTGTAGCTATTATGCCTGAAGTTGATGATGTAGATGTAGAAATAAATCCTAATGATTTAAAAATTGATGTTTATCGCTCTAGTGGATGTGGAGGACAGTCTGTTAATACCACTGATAGTGCAGTTAGAATTACCCATATTCCTACAGGTATTGTTGTTGCGATGCAGGATGAAAAAAGCCAGCATAAAAATAAAGAGAAAGCTCTTAAGATTCTTAAAGCTAGAATTTATGAAAAAAAGATGAGAGAGCAACAGGAAGCTTTGGCAAAAGATAGAAAAGAGCAGGTAGGAAGTGGGGATAGAAGTGAAAGAATTAGAACATACAATTATCCTCAAAATAGAATAACTGATCATAGAATAGGGCTTACTTTATATAAACTTGATGAAATTATGCAAAATGGAGATTTTGATCAAATTATAGAGCCTCTTATTGCTCATTATCAAGCTCAAAAAATGGAAGAAGCAGGATTATAAATAAGTGCTAAGTTGTTAGAGGCATATTAATTATACAACTCAACAACTCATCCACTTAACTACTTAACTATCATGTAAATGTAATCTATTTTTTTTGATTATAGAAGATACTAGTTTATTATATCTTTTTCCAATTTGTGAATATCTTTGCATCATCATAGCAGCTTTTAAACCACTAAATTTGACACCTTTTTTTCTTGATAGATATCTTGCCATTCTAAATTCTTTGTAGGCTCTGTGTCTATTTAGATTTAACATGTATGAAGCAATAGAGTCAGAGATAGTTTTAAAAACTCTTATTTTATGATTTTTTCCTTCTTCTCTATTTTGAGGAATAAGTCCATTTTTACCAAATGTCCACTCTCCAAAAAGATTGTTTGCTTCTCTTGCAAATCTACTTTTCCCCCAGCCACTCTCAAGAGCTGCTTGAGCAAGTACAAGAGAATCTGGAATTGTATCTATTTTAATCAAGTACTCTTTTTTGTTGTATATATTTTTGATTCTATATTTTTTTGCAAGTTTAATGAGATTGTTTAATCTGTCTTTTTTAATAAAAGGATTTTTATAATAGTCATTAAAAAATTCTATTACAAATTTTCTCTCTTTTTCTATTTTTGCATTCTCTTCTTTTACAAGAGGTTTAAGTATTTTAAAAAATGCCTCTTTTTGCTTTGATATATTTTTAATTTTATAATACCATGCAGGAATAGATTGTAATTTTGCAGCATATATTGAAGTAGCTAATATTATTCCTCCTATACCTAATACAACTTTTTTCAATAAACCTCCTCTATAAATGTTTCAAATATTTTTTTAACTCTTCCTTTTAGATATAAAGAGCTGTTTTTATAACTTAAAATGAGTTCTTCTTTACTTTTTGGATATACTTTTGCTTTATTATCAACTAAGCCTTCTTTAAAAGCTCTATAAAAAGCAGCAGCCATTCCAGTTCCACAGGCTAAAGTTTCATCTTCAACACCACGTTCATATGTTCTTATATATATTATACCATTTTCCACCTTGGCAAAGTTTACATTTGCATTATAAATTTGTCTTAGCTCTTTTGCTTTAAGCTTATCAAATTCATCTAAATTATCTACAAATGTAACTAAGTGAGGCACCCCTGTATCTATAAGCCACCAATCTTTCCCAAACTCTTTTATATTTTTATCTTTTATGAAAGCCTCGGTTAATTCACTCTCTACAATATCTTCTTCAACAGTTGCATTTATGACCCCAGCTCCAGTTAAAAAACTCATTTTACTGTCTGCCAATCCATAATTTTTTGCATAATGTGCAGCTGCTCTACTTCCATTTCCACACATTGCAGCTTCACTTCCATCTGCATTATAAAACTGCCATTTGAAATCTACTCCTTCAAACGGAAGTAAAACTATTAAGCCATCAGCTCCAATTCCACTGTATCTATCACATAGTTTTTTGGCTAAATCACTTCTATCAATCTCTTTAAATGTGTGAAATATTATAAAATCGTTTCCACTTGCGCTATATTTGGCTAAATTCATTTTTTACCTTTTCAACAAATTTATCTACCTCTTTTTGAAGATGTTTTAAATCTTTTGAATTATCTATCAAATAAGTAGTTTTCTCTTTTTTCTCCTCTATATCCATTTGTGAATCTATTCTTTTTATAGCTTCTTCTTTGCTTAATCCTTCTCTATTTATAAGTCTTTGAAGCTGAATATCCTTTGGAGCATATACTAAAACAACTTTCTTTATAGGATAATTTTTTGTTTCAAAAAAAAGAGGAATGTCTACAATATATGGCACTTTGTGTTTTTCTAATTTTATAGATTCTTCTTCAATTTTTTTTCTAATCAGTGGATGAAGGAGTTTTTCAAGCTCTTTTTTAGCCTCTTTATCTGAAAAAATCAATTTGCCAAGAGCTTTTCTATCAACTTTTCCATTCTTTATATATTTTTTTCCAAAAATCTCTTCTATTTTATCTTTTTGTTCTTCTAAAACTTCATGAGCTATTTTATCTGCATCAATAATGGAAAAACCATATAGTTTAAGTATGTTACAAACTGTGCTTTTGCCGGTGGCTATGCCACCAGTTAAAGCAATAGCATGTTCAAATGGTTTTATATTAGTTGAATTGGTAGAGCTTTTTTCTGATGAGCTAATCATATCTTATCCTAAAATATTTTTAAAATTTTACCATTTATAAAGCTCACCCAACTCTTTTTTTACATAATTTGGTAAAACAAAACTTGCTTTGTGAATATCTGAGTTGTAATATTTAAGTCCATCTATTAAATCTGCTCTTTGTAAAATCATATCTGCTGTTGGATGATAAAATTTACTTCCCATTATAAAGTTCCAATTGCATCCTGGATACATATACATCTCAAATCTATAAGGCATAACAATCTTAAAAAACTCGCCAATAACTTTCATTATCTCTTTATGCAAAGGCATATCTATCCACCAGCTCTCACCTTGGGCTACAACCAATCCATCATCTTTTAATATTCTATTTACATGGGCATAAAAAGTTTTATTAAAAAGTCCCTTAGCTGGACCTTCTGGATCTGTTGAATCAACTAAAACAATATCATAGCTTTTATCTTTTGCATCTCTTACAAACTCTATACCATCAGCTATTATAAGATTTAATCTTGGATTGTCCCAATCTCCAATATTTGGAAAATATTTTTTGCTAATATTAACAACCTCTTCATCAATTTCAACCATATCAACTTTTATATCTTTATGTCTTAAAACCTCTTTTGCAACTCCACCATCGCCTCCACCTATAATAAGTACATTTTTTGGATCTTTATGGGTGCAGATTGCAACATGAACCATCATCTCATGATAGATAAACTCATCTTTTTCACAAAGCATCCCATGACCATCAATAACTAAAACTTTTCCAAACTCTTCACTATCATATACCTCGATATTTTGATATTTGCTTTTTGTTTGGGCAATTTTTTCTTTAACTTTGATTCCTTGTTTAAAAAAATCGTTATGTATCTCTTCAAACCACATGTTATCTCCATTTTAGATAAATTTTGTCTGATTTTATCAAAAGATTTTTAAATAAACAAAAAGTTAAGTCCTTAAATGATATAATTTATTTTAAAATATAGAGATTATAAGGAGATAAAATGTGTGGGGATAAAGCTCAAAGAATTTTAATGGCTATAATGCTTGGATTTATAATGTATCTTTTTGCAATGGGCAGAACTGACCAGACTATGTTTCAAATTGCAGTAGTTTTACAAACTTTTATAATTATTATGCTTTTAATATTTGCTTTTACAAATTTTTGTCCAAGTCTTTGGTTTTTTAATAAAATTTTTGGAAAATGTGATTGGGAGAAGAAGAGTAAAGAGTAGTAATTGGTATATTGGTTATTAGTTATTGCTTATTAGTAAAAAATTAAATATCTAATATACCATTACACTAATAACCAATTACCCTTGTTCAATATCCAAATTTGTAAAAAGGAAACAGATGAAAATCAATTATAAAGAGAGTGGTGTTGATATTGATGCTGGAGCTAAGCTTGTTGAAGAGATAAAACCTTTTGTAAAAGAGACTTTCAATAAAAATGTTTTAACATCTTTAGGTGGATTTGCTGGAGGTTTTGAAATCCCAACTAATTATAAAAATCCTGTCCTTTTTGGTGCTACTGATGGTGTTGGAACAAAGCTAAAATTGGCAATTGAATCAAAAATATATGACAGCGTTGGAATTGATCTTGTGGCAATGTGTGTAAATGACCTTATCTGCTCATTCGCAGATCCAATATTTTTCTTAGATTATTATGCTACTGGAAAATTGGATGTTGATGCTGCTAAGGATGTTATTAAAGGAATAGCAAAAGGGTGTCTTGAGGCTGAATGTGCATTGATTGGGGGAGAAACGGCAGAAATGCCAGGAATGTATAGCAATGAAGATTTTGATTTGGCTGGTTTTGCTGTTGGAATCGCTGAAAAAGAAGAGCTTCAAAAAGAGAGAGATATAAAACCAGGAGATGTATTAATAGCTTTAAAATCAAGTGGAATACATTCAAATGGTTATTCACTTGTTAGAAGACTCTTTTTTGATGAATTAAAGTGGCATTTACATAGCGATTTTAATGGAAAACCATTGGTAGAAGTATTATTAGAGCCGACAAAAATATATGTAAAAACTTATAAAAAAGTAAAAGATAAAATAAAAGCTTTAGCTCATATTACAGGTGGTGGAATTGTAGAAAACCTGCCAAGGGTATTGCCTGAAAATGTAAGAGCGGTTGTGAGAAAAAATCATATTGAGCCTTTAGAGATTTTTGATTTTATTTCAAAATATGTTGATGAAGAGGAGATGTTTAGAACTTTCAATATGGGTGTTGGAATGATATTGATAGTTGATGAAGAAAATGTCAAAGATGTTATGAGATTAAGTGGCGGATATATTTTAGGAGAGTTAGTAGAAGGTGAAAAAGGCGTTGATATTATAGAATGATCTATTATATTTCTAAACTTTTTACTTATATTTTTCTACCTCCTGGGATAATTATTGCGGCTTTTTATGCCGCAGCTATTTATTGTAAAAGATTTAAAAAGATATTATCAATTTTTGCTACTATTTTATGGATAATTTCTACTGATTATGGCTCATCATTTTTATTAAAACCTTTAGAAAATAGTTCTTATAAAGAAACAAAAATTAAACCAAAATATGTTGTTGTTCTTGGAGGAGGATATACAAGAGGAGATATCCCAACTTCTTTTGGTGCAACAAAGCGGTTATTGAAAGGGCTGGCAATTGCAAAAAGCAATAAATTGCCTTTAATCTATTCAGGTTTTGAGTATAAATATGCAAAAAAGAGTATAGATTTTATAAGAAAAAATTTTGGATTTGATGAAAAAATTATATACGAAAGAAAAAGTAAAAACAGTTTTCAAAATGGAAAATTTTGCTCTAAAATTTTAAAAAATAGAGAGATTTTCTTAGTTACATCAGCATATCATATGCCAAGGGTATATAAAATATTTAGCTATTTTGGATTTAAAATAATCCCTGTAAAAACTGATTTTTTAACAAAAAAAGAGTTTGATAAATTCTCATTTTTTCCTAAAATGGAAAATTTATATAACAGCTATATAGCTTTACATGAATATTTTGGACTGTTAAGCCTCTATTTAAGAGGCATCTTTTAATAGCTCTATTACTTCTTCATCATCTAATTGATGAAAATCTTGATAAAATTGGCCAACAGCCATAAAATCTGGTGGTGTTTGAACAAATATTACATCATCTGCAACCTCTTTTAATTTAGCTACAACTTCTGGAGGAGCAACTGGAGCTGCAATTATTACTTTTTTTGCGCCCATCTCTTTTAGAGATTTTGCTGCAACTAACATACTTGCACCTGTAGCTATTCCATCATCTACAATAATTGCAGTTTTTCCTTTTATATCAATTTTCTCTTTTTTATAGATATCTCTTTTTTCTTTCATCTCATTTTTTTTCTTTTCTACCATTTCATCAATATATTGATCAGCAACATTTAACATAATTTTTGCTCTTTCATCTACAAATTTTATGCCATCTTCACTAACTGCACCAATTGCTGCTTCTGGATTATAAGGACTTGGTATTTTTTTTACAAAATATATATCCATAGGAATATTAAATTTTTTAGCTATAACTGAGGCTATAGGAACGCCTCCTCGTGGTAAAGCTATCACTACACTATCTTCATCTATCTTATCTTTTAATTTTTCACTTAAAAGCTCAGCTGCTTCAAATCTATCTCTAAAAATCATACCAACTCCTTAAACTTAAACTAAACTTAGATATAATATATTCCAAATTAAAAAATTTGTCAAGGGGTAAAATGATTGCTTTACTTCAAAAAGTTAAAAAAAGCAGTGTGAAAGTTGATGAAAGAGTAGTTAATAAAATAGGGCAGGGTATCAATATTTTGCTGGGAGTTTTTAAAGATGATAGCCAAATAGATATAGAAAAACTTGTGAAAAAAATTGTAAATTTAAGGATTTTTAGTGATAATGAAGGGAAAATGAATCTTAGTATAAAAGATATAAATGGTGAAATTTTAGTAATATCTCAATTTACTCTTGCTGGAAATGTTAAAAAAGGAAGAAGACCAAGTTTTGAAAATGCAATGGAACCAAATAGAGCAGAAGAGTTATATGAAAAATTTTGTGATGAACTTTCAAAAGAGGTTACTGTAAAAAAGGGTATTTTTGGAGCAATGATGGAAGTAGAGATTATAAATGATGGACCTGTAACTTTTATTGTTGATTCAAAAAAGCTGTAGTGGTTTTAGGTTGAAGGATGAAGGGAGAAGGTTGAAGTGAGCGAGGACAGACCGAAGGCTTAAGAAAGCAACTGCATGCCTTTTATGCCTGAGAGAAAGCTGTTCATATGCGAAGCCGAAATTCAAGGAATTTCGTGTCTGAGCATATGAACAGCTGGTTTACCTTGAAGCAAACGAAGTTGAGCAAAGCGAAACAAGTTTGCGGTTAAATTTAGGTGAGTAGGGTAAGTGAGGTAAGTGAGGTGGTAAGGTGCTAAGGTGGTAAGGGGTAAGATGGTGAGGGGTGAAGCGGAGAAGTGGGGAAGCGGCCAATTCCCAATTCCTAATGACCAATGACTTAATGACTAATGACTAATGTCTAATGACTAATGTCTAATGTCTAAATATAAAGGATAACTTTTGATAAACTATATTTTTACTGATAGATTTGGCGGAGTAAGTGAGGAAAATTATAAAAGTTTTAATCTTGCTTTTCATGTTGGTGATAAAAGAGAAAATGTTGAAAAAAATAGAGAGATTTTAAAAAATAAAATAAAAGTTTCAAAAATTGTATTTATGAATCAGTTGCATAGTGACAAAGTTGAAGTTGTAAATGATTTAGACAAAATATATAATTGTGATGGAATTATATGTGATAAAAAAGATGTTGCTCTTGCTGTTATGGTAGCAGATTGTATTCCTTTGCTTTTATATTCAGACTCTTTAATTGCTGCAGTGCATGCTGGAAGAAATGGAACATTTTTAGAAATTTCAAAAAAGTGTGTGTTGAAGATGAAAAAAATGGGTGCAAAAAATATAAAAGCAATAATTGGGCCATCAATTAGGTCATGCTGTTATGAAGTTGGAGAAGAGATTTTAGATATTGCTAAAAAAAGTTTTAGTGAAAAATATATAAAAAACAAAAAATTTTTAGATATAGTTTCAATGAATATAGACCAGTTAAAAAGTGTAGGAGTTGAGAATATTAAATTATTTAATGATTGTACATGTTGCAATAAAAAATATTTCTCTTATAGAAGAGAAAAAATTACTGGCAGATTTGTTGGAGTAATTTGGAGGAAGTGATGAAAATAGAGGATTTTTTTGAAATAGTTCCAAAATTGCCCGGAGTTAGAGTTTTTCAATTTGTAGATAATAGTGATTATGCTAAAAAATTGGCAAAATTTGCAATGGAAGAAGATTTTGAACTTGAAATAGTTACTTTTAATGAAGATATTTATGAGAAAATAAAGAATTTAAAATCCTCAAATATAAACATAAGAAATATTACTGAAGAGAAAGAGAGATATAATTTAAGATCAAAAGTTTATGATACTATATTTGTAAATCTTGATATTGAAAGAATAAAAAATCTTGAGATGTTTTTGAGAAAAATTTATAGAATTATGAAAAATGCGGCAAATATTGTTCTTCCAGTAAATATAGAAAAAAAAGATGAGATAAGAGATCTTTTAGAAAAGTGTAATTTTGTTGCTATAAATTTTACTCCAATAAATGATAATAAAGCTGTTTTTATAGCTAAAAAACTTCATGGATGGACTAAAGTTTAAGATTTTTTAATTTTTTCAAGCCATTCATTTAAAGTTTTTTCAAATCCAATATTTTTTGATTCATAAAATTTTAAATCTTTTGTTAAATATTTCTGTTTTACATATCCTCCAAAATCGTGTGGATAGAAATACCCTTTAGGAGAAGGTGATTTTAAATAGGTAGGAATTGGAAGAATTTCACCATTTTCAACTGATTTAATTGCTTTTTTTATTGCTAAATATGCACTATTTGATTTAGGAGAAGATGCAAGATATATAACACATTGAGAAAGAATTATTTTGGCTTCAGGATAACCTATATTTTTGACAGCTTCAAGAGTATTTACTGCAATATTTAGTGCATTTGGATTTGCATTTCCTATATCTTCACTTGCTAATATAACAAGCCTTCTTGCTATAAATTCAGGAGGCTCAGCTTCACTTACTAATCTTGCAAGATAGTATATAGAAGCATCTATATCACTACCTCTTATACTTTTGATAAATGCGCTTATTAAGTTATAATGCTCCTCTTTTGAGCTTATTCCCAAAAGAGTAGACTTTGGCTTAAGAGCTAAAAGAGTTTGTAAATCAATCTTTTTTGTTATATTAAAAGCAGCTTCAAGAAGATTTAACATACTTCTTGCATCATGGTTAGAACTTCTAATAAGATACTCTTTCGCATCATTATCAATTTCAAATTTGTATATCTCTTGAGCCTTTTTTAATATTTTTTCTAAGTCTTTATCGCTTAATGGTTTAAATTCAAATAAAAAGCTTCTGCTTCTGATAGCAGCTGTTAATGAAAAATATGGATTTTCTGTGCTTGCTCCTAAAATCAAAGCTTCATTTTTTTCCATGATAGGCAAAAGCACTTCTTGCTGTGTTTTTGAGAGTCTATGAACTTCATCTATAAATATGAGTGGTTTTGTCAAAGAGTTTTTATATTTTGATACAATTTTTCTAATATCGTCAACTTTTAAACTTGTGGCATCCAAAAAATAAAAATCTCTTCCAAGATATGAGGCTATTATTCTTGCTAAAGTTGTTTTTCCAGTTCCTGGTGGTCCCCAGAAAAAAGTATGGGGGAGTTTCTTTGAAATAATAAGTTTATAAAAAGGAGCATTTTTTGATATAAGGTGATTTTGTCCTACAAACTCTTCAAGTTTTTTAGGTCTTAATCTATTAGCAAAATTATCCATTAATTACTTTGATATATATTTTTCTTTCTCTTGGTCCATCAAACTCACAATAAAAAACTCCTTGCCAATCTCCAAACAGAGGTTTGGCATCTTCAACCGGAATCGTAACGGAGCTTCCAACTATGCCAGATTTTATATGGGCATGAGCATTTTTCCCATGAGCATAATTTCCATCAGATGGAACTAATTTATGAAGATGTCCTAAATAGTCTCTTTGAAGATTAGGGTCAACATTTTCAAAAAGAATAATTCCAGTTGTTGTATGTGGTGTAAAAACATTACAAATACCATTTGTTATACCAGATTTTATAACTGCTTCTTTTACAATATCAGTTATATCTATCATCTCAGATTTATGATTTGTTTGAATTGTTAGTTTTTGCATATTTTTCCTTTCTTTTAGACTTTTCAAACTCTTTTAAAAACTCTTTCAAATCTTCATACTCTTTTTTTGTAAGATATCTAGTTTTTCCAACTGGCAATGCATTTAAAGCAATTCCACCAAATTCTAATCTCTTTAAATCTAGTACTTCTCTATTAAAATGGGCAAAAAATCTTCTAATTTCTCTATTTTTTCCCTCAATTAGAGCAATTTTTAGTTTTGAATATTTTGGGTCATTTTTAATTATCTGATATGCATAAAATGGTGCAAATTTCATAGATTTTATTTCAGTTTTTTCATGAGCCCCTTTTGTTGCATCTTCAAGCTCAAGGCCTTCTTTCATCGCTTCTTCCATAGCCTTTGTTATAGAGCCTTTTATTTTTACCTTATAAATTCTTTCTAAATTACTTTCCATTAAAGCTTGCGCAACTTTTGGAGAATCTGTTAATAAAAGTAGTCCTTCTGTTGCAAAATCGAGTCTTCCTACTGGAATAAAATGTTTAAATTTTGCAGGCAGTGAGTCATAAATAGTTTTTCTCCCTCTTTCATCTTTTTTTGTAACAAGCTCTCCTTTTGGTTTATTATATACAATAACGGTAAAAAGCTTTTTCTCTTTTACAGGCTTTCCTTTAATAAAAACTTTGTCTTCCTTTTTAACATCATAATAAGGCTCTTTTACAACTTTATTATTAACTTTTACAAATCCCTCTTGTATAAGCTTATCAGCCTCTCTTCTTGAATACGTTGTATTGTGTGAAATATATTTATTTAATCTCATTTAATTCCTGCTTCAACTAAATCGTGAATATGTAATGTTCCTAATATTTTATCATTTTCATCAACTATAACCAACATCTGAATTTTATAATCTTCTATCATTTTTAGTGCATCGCTAGCAAGTAGATTTTTATTTGTACATTTTTTAGGATTTTTATTTGCAAACTCTATCGCTTTTTTATCCAAAGAAAAATCCTTTTTCATTAAGGCTCTTCTTAAATCGCCATCACTAAGAACTGCTTTTAATTTCCCAGATTTATCTGTAATTAGTACATTTCCAAGTTTTCCTTCGCTCATTACTACAATAGCATCTTTTAATGAAGTTTCTTCATCAATAATTGGTAAATTTTTATTTCTCATTAGATCTTTAACTTTAATAAATAGTCTTTTACCAAGAGAGCCTCCTGGATGAAATGATGCAAAATCCTCTTTTTTAAAATCTCTTTTTTTCATTAAACATACAGCTAGTGCATCCCCAAGAGCCATAGTTAGGGTTGTGGAAGCTGTAGGAGCAGCTTGCAATGGACATGCCTCTTTTTCTACTTTGATAGATATAAATACATCTGAATATTTTCCAAGTGTTGAATCTTTATAACCACTCATTGCAATAAGTGGTATATCAAATCTTTTAATATGAGGAAGTATTTTTATAAGCTCTTCGCTCTCACCAGAATAACTTATAGCTAATACTGCGTCTGATTTTCCTATCATACCAAGATCTCCATGAAGAGCTTCAGTTGGATGTATAAAAAAACTTGGAGTTCCAGTAGATGCAAATGTAGCAGCTATTTTTGCGCCTACAAGGCCGCTTTTTCCAACGCCTGTTATGATAAGTTTGCCTTTAATATTATAAATTGTTTCAACAGCTTTGTTTATATTTTCAGAAATTCTATTTTTTGAATCTATTAAAGCTTTTGCTTCAATATCTAAAACATCTTTTGCAATTTTTACAAAATCCATAATTTTCCTTTTTGTCATTTGACATTAGGATTTAGTGCTAAGCGCTAAGAGTTAAGTATTAAGTTTATACCTACAAACTATCACTTCATTGCCTACTCACTTAACTCTTAGTTCTTAAATCTTAGCTCTAACTCACCATTACTACATTACAAATACAGTAGGTACAATTGTTGGATATTTTTTATATTTTCTAAATATATGTTTTCTAATAGCTTGCCTTAATTCATTTTCCAATCTTTTTGGTGCATTGACCAATTCTGATTTCATATTGTCTAAAAAGTGAGTAATAACATCTTCAATCTCTTGTGCAAACTGTTTATCATATTTATCTGCAACTAAACCAAAGCTTGATACTTTAGGTTTATCTATCAGTTTTTTATCAGCAGCAGAAATTTGTGCTACAACCATTACTATACCTTCAGTTGCCATTTTTTGTCTATCGATTACTACATCGCTTTCTATCTCTTCATTTAATTGATTATCGATATATGCTTTTCCTGTCCTTACAGTTTTTACTTTTTTGATATATTTTGGAGTTAACTCTATCTGGTCCCCATCGCTCATAAGATAGATATTTTTTTCAGGAATTCCACATTTTATAGCTGTCTCTTTATGCTTCATTAAATGATTGTATTCACCATGAACAGGTAGGAAAAATTTTGGTTTTGTAAGCCTTAACATCAATTTTTGCTCCTCTTGAGCGGCATGTCCTGATACATGGATTTCGCTAAAATCTTGATATGCTACAGTTGCTCCACATTTTTGTAGTAAATTTATAACACTTGACACACTTCTTTCATTTCCAGGGATTGCTTTTGCTGAAATGATGATTGTATCTGATGGTTTTATTTTTACATGTCTATGTTCATTTGAAGCCATTCTATATAAAGCGCTCATTGTTTCGCCTTGGCTTCCTGTTGTTACGATTAAAATCTCATTATCACTATATCTATTTAATTCATGAGCCTCAATAAAAATTGATTGAGGAAGTTTTATATATCCAAGCTGCATTGCCGTTTCAAGGTTTCTCTCCATCGAACGGCCAATAACACATACTTTTCTATTATATTTAAGGCCATGATCAATTGCTTGGTAAACTCTATGAATATTTGATGAAAATGTGCTCATTATGACTCTACCTTTTGCTTTTGAAAAAAGAAGATCAAATGTTGGTCCAACACTTGCCTCTGATTTAGTAATTCCAGGATTGTGAGAGTTTGTAGAGTCACTTAAAAGAGCCAAAACACCTTTTTCTCCATAATAGGCTATTCTATTAAGATCAGCTGGATATCCATCAATTGGAGTATGATCAATTTTAAAATCACCAGTGTGAAAAATTGTACCAGCATCACATGTAATTGCTAATGAAGAAGCATCTATAATAGAGTGGGTCATATGTATCCACTCAACTTCAAAATCGCCAATTTTTATAGGTTTTCTTTTCTCTACAAATCTAAAATAGCTTTTGTAACTTCTTAGATTGTGTTCATCAAATTTATTTCCTATCATTCCAAGAGGCAAAGGAGTTCCATATATAGGAAATTGCATCTCTTTAAAAAGATAAGGAACTGCACCAATGTGGTCTTCGTGAGCATGTGTGATTAAAATTCCATCAATTTTGTCTTTTATCTGCCTCAAATATGTAAAGTCTGGAACTAAAATATCTACTCCATGCATATCTTCAGTTGGAAAGCTCATGCCCACATCTATTACTATTGCACTATTTTGTGTCTCTATAACTGTTATATTTCCACCAATCTCTCCAAGACCGCCAAGAGGAGTTATTTTGACTTTTGCTTTTGATTGAAGATTTATTCTTGCATCTGGATTTAGTCTTTGTTTTTGAATTTTTTCATTTGCTTCAATAGCTTTTTTTATATCTCTATACCAACCAAGTGGTTTTTTTGATTTTTGATAAGATTTAGAGTTTTGTGGTCTCTTTTCTTCCATCTACCTTCCTTTTTTCTAAAATTTCATATAACTGATGATAGATGGATGTGGTAGCTTGATGAGGTCTAATATTTGGAAGAATGTTTAGTTGTTCAAAAACTTTTTTTAAATTATCTTTAGAATATTTACTGCTTAGATTTTTCAATAAAGTTTTTCTTGGTGCACTAAAAGCAATTTTTAAAAAATTTTCAAAATTTTTGTCATCTAAACTCTTTTTTTTATTAATTAAAAGTATAGATGACATGACTTTTGGTGCAGGCTCAAATGCTTCAGGCTTAATATCAAAAAGCTTTTTTACAACTCCTGCTGTTTGAGCCAAAACAGAAAGTGATGAAAAATCCTTTTCTTTGCTTTCTGCACTAAATTTTTGAGCAACCTCCTTTTGAAGCATTACCAATATATTTTTGCAATTTTTATCTCTTAAAGCATTTAATACTATATTGGTAGCTACATAATAAGGCAGGTTAGCTATCAAATCATATGGTCTATCTACTAAACTATTCTTCCAATGATCTTGTACATCCCCACATTTTAGAATAAGCTTTTTTTCTTTTATCGCTTTTTCAAAATCTTTTTTTAGGATGTTACAAAGATCTTTATCTATCTCAAAAGCTATCACATCCTTCTTTGTGATAAGCCTTTTTGTCAAATCACCTAATCCAGGCCCAATCTCTACTATAACATTGTCATTTTTGGGCATCGATTGGATGATTTTTTCTAAGATAGTTTCATCTTTTAAAAAATTTTGTCCAAATCTCTTTTTTGCTTGAATTTTCAATTGACCTTCCATATTACTAAATATATTCTTAGATATATATTATTTTTGTCGCAATATTATCATTTTTTAGAAAAATGTCAAATTTTATTTACAATAATTTCTAATTGGACAAATTTCACATTTTGGCTTTTGTGGTTTGCATATTGTTTGTCCAAAAGATACTAAAACTTTATTAAGACCAATTTTTTCACTGTCTTCAAAAATATCTTCTATTAGTTTATCTGTTTCTTGAGGTGTTTTAGTCTCTACAATTTTCCAAAGGTTTAATAGTCTATGAACATGTGTATCAACAGCAATATATGGCTTATTATATGCATTTTCCAATACAATTTTTGCAGTTTTTGGACCAACGCCTTTAATAGATGTTAACTCTTTTAAACTATCTGGCACTTTTGAATTATATTTTTCAATCAATATTTTTGTAACATCTAAAATAGATTTTGCTTTTTGATTATAAAATCCAACTGGATATATAAGTTTTGCTATTTTTTCTTTTGATAACTTTATCATATCTTTTGGATTATCTGCTACTTTAAATAGTCTATTTGCTGCTTTAACTGTTACTTCATCTTTTGTTCTAAAACTTAGTAGAGTAGAAATTAAAATAGTATATGGTGTTCTTTTATATTCATATCCTTTAGATAATCTTTTTGCAGGTGCATCCCAATTCTTATACTCATTTTTTAATATCTTAATAACTTTTTTAAGCTCTTTTTTATCCATTATTTTTTCCTATTTATTAAATTTCACTTAAAAGATAGTATAATTATAAAAAAATTTAAGAGGATTTTATGAAAGATTTTTTTGCAAAAAGAATAATACCATGTTTAGATGTAAAAGATGGAAGAGTTGTAAAAGGTGTTAATTTTGTAGGGTTAAAAGATGCTGGTGATCCAGTGGAAGTTGCAAAAAGATATAATGAAGAGGGGGCAGACGAGATAACATTTTTGGATATTACTGCCACTCATGAAAACAGAGAAACTATAGTTCATATAGTTGAAGAGGTTGCAAAAGAGGTTTTTATACCATTGACTGTGGGAGGAGGTATAAGAGATTTAGAAGATATATATAAACTTTTAAATGTGGGTTGTGATAAAGTTAGTATCAATTCAGCTGCTGTAAAAAGACCAGAATTTATAAATGAAGGTGCAAAAAGATTTGGCAGTCAATGTATTGTAGTTGCAATTGATGCAAAAAGAGTAGGTGATAGTTGGAATGTATTTATTGCTGGAGGGAGAATAGACACAGGTAAAGATGCTATTTTATGGGCAAAAGAGGTTTATGATAGAGGAGCAGGTGAAATACTTTTAACCTCTATGGATAAGGATGGTACTAAAAGCGGATATGATTTAGAACTTACAAGAAAAATAAGTGAGGCTGTTGATATTCCGGTAATTGCAAGTGGTGGTGCAGGAACGATGGAACATATAAAAGATGTTTTTACAATAGGAGAAGCAGATGCCGCTCTTGCTGCAAGTATATTCCACTATAGAGAAATTGATATAATGGAGTTAAAGCACTATCTTCAAAAAAATGGAATTCCGGTAAGATTATGATTATATGTGCAGGAAAAAATGAATATTTTTCAATTGCCCATCCGATAGGCGTTGGATTAATTGAAAGTAGTATAAATTTAACAAGACTTGCTTTATTTGATAAACCTGAATTTTTACTCTTTATTGGAACTGCTGGAAGTTATGGAAAATATAATATATTTGATATTATAGAAAGTAGGGGAGCTAGTCAGATTGAATTATCATTTATAGATAAAAATTCATATACACCAATAGATAATGTAATAGTAAGTGAAGGATTAAATGTTTCACATGAAACATTAGTTAATTCATCAAATTATATAACAACAAACAGTAAATATAACGATTTTTTTCTAAAAAATGGAATTGGTGTTGAAAATATGGAATTTTTTTCTGTTTTATCAGTTGCAAAAGAGTATGAAATACCAGCAGGTGGAATATTTGCTGTTACAAATTATTGTGATAAAGATGCCCATAAAAATTTTATAAACAATCAAAAAAAAGCTATGAGAATTTTAGAAGAGTATGTGAGAGAAAAGTTTGGCATTAAAGATTAGTAATTGGTATATTGGTTATTAGTTATTGGAAAAATAATGTTTCTAATATACCAATAACCAATAACTAATTACCAATTACAACAAAAAGGATTTCCTTGAAAAAAAATATTCTTGATTTTACAAAAGAAGAGTTAGAAAAAGAGATTACACCGAAATTTAGAGTAAAACAGATATTTAATTGGATTTATCAAAAATATATTTTTGATTTTGAGAAGATGAGTAATCTTCCAAAAAATTTAAGAGAGGATTTAAAAAATAGTTTTTCAATCGATATTCCAAAAATAGTAAATAAAGAGACAAGTAAAGATGGAAGTATAAAATATCTTTTTTCATTAAAAGATCTACATACAGTAGAGGCAGTGCTTTTGCCTATGAAAAAAGAAGAGTATGATGAAAATGGAAAACTTCTTCAACATGCAAGATATACTATATGTGTTTCATCACAAGTAGGTTGTAAAGTTGGCTGTTCATTTTGTCTAACTGCAAAAGGTGGTTTTTCAAGAGATTTGACTCCTGGTGAAATTGTTGGACAAGTTTTAGCTATTAAAGTAGACAAAAATATTGAAGCAAATAGAAGAGTAAATATTGTATATATGGGAATGGGTGAGCCACTTGATAATTTAGACAATGTGTCTAAAGCTATTAGAATATTTTCAGATGAAAATGGACTAAGTATTGGACCAAGACGTCAAACTATTTCAACTAGTGGTCTTGCACCAAAAATAAAAAAATTAGGAGATATGAATCTTGGTGTACTTCTTGCAATATCTTTACATGCTGTAGATGATAAGCTTAGAGAAGAGCTTATGCCAATAAATAAGGCATATAATATTGAGACAGTAATTAAAGCTGTTAAAGAGTTTCCTATTGACCAAAGAAAAAGAGTAATGTTTGAATATTTAATCATAAAAGATTTAAATGATGATATAAAATCTGCAAAAAAACTTGTTAAACTTTTGAATGGTATAAAGTCAAAAGTAAATTTAATACTTTTTAATCCATATCCAGGATCTCCATATAAAAGACCTGAAATTGAAAAAGTTAAAAATTTTCAAAAATATCTATTAGATCATGGAGTTTTATGTACAATAAGAGAGTCTAAAGGTTTGGATATTAGTGCTGCATGTGGACAATTAAAAGAGAAAAATTTACAATCTTAAAAAGGTTGAGATATGGAAATTCCTTTTAAAAATTATGAGTTAATAATGGCACTTGTTTTAATAATTTCTATCATTTTTATGGTTGTAGCATTTGTAAAGATTACTTTAGAGGGCGAGGATGAAAAAGAATGACACCATTAGATTATTCAATGTTAATAATTATAACTGCTACAGTATTAGCAGGAGTTATTGGATTTATTGTAGTGACTTTTAAGAAAAGAAGTAAATAAAGTATAGTGTGTTAAATTAGTTGAGTACGATGATTATGGTGAGTAAGAAAGTAAGAAAGTGGAAGAGGGGCATAGTGGGATAGGAAGTAAGGGGATAAGGTGGTAAGTGAGCGAGGGTAAAGCGAAGTTTTAAGACAACAACTGCTTGTTGTCTATGCCCAAGCGAAAGCCTTGAGTATATGTGAGTCCGAAAAACAAGGTTTTTCGTGACGAACATTTGAGAGGCGGATTTACCTTGAAGCAAACGAAGTTGAGTAAAGCGAAACAAGTTTGCGGTTAGATTTGAGTGAATGAGGGGATAAGGGGTGAAGCGGGATAGGTTGAAGGTTGAAGTTTGAAGGGAATAAGGGGGGTGAAACGGCCAATTTCCAATGTCCAATGTCTAATGACTAATGTCTAATGTCAATACTCTTTCTACCTCTTTTAAAAAATCATATTTAGAATATATTTTGTAATTTATATCTTTATAATCAAAATCTAAATAGTTTGCATGAAGCATAAGTCTATCTGCACCAGTATGTAAGATTCTTTCTCCTCTTTCTAATTCTTTATCTAAATATTTTATAGCAATTTCAGTATTTACCCCATAAATAGGGTCTCCAACTATTGGGTGTTTCACGTGAAACAGATGCGCTCTTATTTGATGTTGTCTTCCTGTTAGTGGAGTGGCCTCGATTAAAGTTACATCATTTTTAGGAAAATATTTTATTGGCTTTATAAAAGTTTTTGCATTTTTTCCAGATTTATCAATTATAACTTTTAATCTTATATTTGAAAAGTCTCTATTTTTTTTAATTGGCTCATCAATTATTATCTCTTTATCTATTTTTCCTTTTACTAATGCTAGATATTTTTTTTCTATTTTTTTATACTCAAACAGACTCTTTAACTCTTTTTCACTCTCTTTGGTTTTACTTACCAACAAAAGTCCACTAGTCTCTTTATCAATTCTGTGAGTAATATTTGCTTCTTCACCAAACAGTGCTCTCACTTCATCTAACATAGAATATTTTGTTAATCTATTTCTTGGATGAACAATTACACCACTGGGCTTATCAAATATGGCAAAATTATCAGTTTGAAAAATTGGTCTTAAATTTTTTGGATTTGGTTTAAATATTATAACTTCAAATTTTCCTTTTATAGATGCGCTTTTGTCCTTTATGGGTTTGTTATTTTGAAAAACTCTATTTGTATCTATCAATTTTTGTGCTTGAGACTGTGATATTGAAAGTTCTTTCATTAGTAATAAAAAAAGTTTCTTTTTTTCTTTTGAAAAGAGCTCTTTTTTTATAAAGCCCAAACATACTCCTTTATAAGAAAAAGTTATATAAAATTTATTTTTTTAATAGAGAAGGTTTTAAGAATGAATGTGATAATATATCAAAATCTTACATAACAAGCAATCTATAAAAAATCAAAAGGGTAGAGATGGTTGAAAGATATTCACGTAAAGAGATGGCTGATAAATGGACTATGCAGGCAAAATATCAAGCTTGGCTAGATGTTGAGTTAGCTGCAGTAAAAGCATGGAATAGACTAGGGCTTATTCCAAAAGAGGATATGGAAAAGATTTTAAAAAATGCAAAATTTGATATAAAAAGAATTGAAGAGATTGAAAAAGAGACAAAACATGATGTGATAGCTTTTCTAACAAGTGTTGCTGAGAGTTTAGGAGATGAATCAAGATGGGTTCATTATGCAATGACAAGCTCAGATACAATTGATACAGCTGTTGCTCTTCAAATGAGAGATAGCCTAAAGCTTATCATAGAAGATGTAAAAATGGTGATGGAATCAATCAAAAAAAGAGCATTTGAACATAAAATGACTTTGATGGTGGGAAGAAGTCATGGGATTCATGGAGAGCCTATTACTTTTGGTTTAGTACTTGCAATCTGGTACGAAGAGTTTAAAAGACATTTAAAAAATCTAGAAGAGACAATGGATGTTATAAGTGTTGGAAAATTAAGCGGGGCAATGGGAAATTTTGCACATGCTCCGATGGAGCTTGAAGAGTATGTTTGTGAAGAGCTAGGATTAAAGCCTGCTCCAGTTTCAAATCAAGTTGTACAAAGAGATAGATATGCAAGACTTTTTACAACTTTTGCTTTAATTGCTTCTACAATTGAAAAAATTGCTGTAAATATTAGACATTTTCAAAGAACAGAAGTTTATGAGGCAGAAGAGTATTTTAGCAAAGGCCAAAAAGGAAGCTCAGCCATGCCTCATAAAAGAAATCCAGTATTAAGTGAAAATTTAACTGGCCTTGCAAGAGAGATTAGAAGCATGGTTATGCCTGCTCTTGAAAATGTAGCACTTTGGCATGAAAGAGATATAAGCCACTCAAGTGTTGAGAGATTTATTTTACCAGATGGTTTTATAACTCTTGATTTTGCACTGCATAGGCTAAATAATGTAATAGCAAATTTGCTTGTTTATCCAAAAAATATGATGAAAAATCTAAATCTAACAGGAGGGCTTGTATTTAGCCAAAGAGTTTTATTGGAACTTCCTAAAAAAGGTGTAAGCAGAGAAGATGCATATAAAATTGTTCAAAGAAATGCTATGAAAGTTTGGGAAGAGATTCAAGAGGGTCATCCTCCATTAAATGAAAAAGGTGAAAGTCTATTTTTACAATATCTTTTAGAGGATAAAGAGTTAAGAGAAAAGATGAGTGAAGAAGAAATTAGAGAATGTTTTGATTATAACTACTATACAAAAAATGTTGACAAAATATTTGATAGGGTTTTTAAATAGGGGGAAAAATGTTAACAGTTATTAAAAGAAATGGAAGAATTGAGCCGCTTGATATTTCAAAAATACAAAAATATACATTTGCTGCAGTTGCAGGACTTGAGGGTGTTAGCCAAAGCGAACTTGAAGTTGATGCAAAAATACAATTTAGAGATAGAATTACAACAGAGGAGATTCAGCAAACTCTTATTAGAACTGCAGTTGATAAAATAGATGTGGATAGACCAAATTGGACTTTTGTTGCTGCAAGACTATTTTTATACGATCTTTATCATAAAGTAAGTGGCTTTACTGGATATAACCATTTAAGAGACTATTTTGAAAGAGGAGAAAAAGAGGGTCGTATAGTTCCTGGACTTAAAGATAAATATGATCTTGATGATCTAAATAGTTATATAAAGCCAGAGAGGGATCTTCAGTTTACATATCTTGGTATTAAAACATTATATGACAGATATCTTTTAAAAGATAAAAATAATAATCCAATAGAGCTTCCTCAGCACCTTTTTATGGCAGTTGCTATGTTTTTGGCTCAAAATGAGCTAGACTCACAGACTTGGGCAAAAAGATTTTATGATGTTATAAGCAGATTTGAAGTAATGGTTGCAACCCCAACTCTATCAAATGCTAGGACACCCAGACATCAACTTAGTTCATGCTATATCGGTTCAACTCCTGATAATATTGAGGGTATTTTTGATAGTTATAAAGAGATGGCACTTTTGAGTAAATATGGCGGTGGCATAGGATGGGATTGGACAAGAGTTAGAGGAATGGGAAGTTATATTGATGGACATAAAAATGCCGCTGGGGGAATAATTCCATTTTTGAAAATAACAAACGATATAGCAATTGCAGTTGATCAATTAGGTACAAGAAAAGGTGCAATTGCAGTATATATAGAGCCGTGGCATATTGATATAAAAGACTTTTTGGATTTAAAGAAAAACTCTGGGGAGGAAAGAAGAAGGGCTCATGATCTTTTTCCTGCATTATGGATAAATGATCTTTTTATGAAAAGAGTTCAAGAGGATGGTATTTGGACACTATTTGACCCTTATGAGACAAAAGATTTAAGTGAAGTTTGGGGAGAAGAGTTTGAGAAAAAGTATTGTGAGTATGAAAAAAGAGATGATATTATAAAAGAGAGAGTAAGAGCAAAAGAGCTTTGGAAGAAGATTCTTCTTAGCTATTTTGAGACTGGAAGTCCATTTTTATGTTTTAAAGATAATGCAAACAGATGTAATCCAAATGGGCATTTTGGAATTATTAGAAGCAGTAACCTTTGTACAGAGATTTTTCAAAACACTGAACCAAACTATTACAAAGTAAAAGTTAAATTTGAAGATGGAAGTGTAAAACTTTTTGATGAATTTGAAGATGTTGAAGTGGATGGTGGAATTGTTAAAAAAGCTAAAAAAATTACTGCACTTGATAGTATAAATGGGAAAAAAGTTTTTATTGTTGAAAAAGAGAAAGTTGATGGAGCAACAGCAGTTTGTAACCTGGCAAGTATTAATCTAAGCAAAGTAAATAAAAAAGAGGATATCGAAAGAGTTGTTCCAATTGCTATAAGAATGCTTGATAATGTAATTGATCTAAATTTTTATCCTCTTGAGAAAGTCAAAAACACAAATTTAAAAACAAGAGCTATTGGTTTAGGAGTTATGGGTGAAGCCCAAATGCTTGCAGAGCATAAAATAGAGTGGGGAAGTGATGAGCATTTAAATAAAATCGATGAGATAATGGAAGCTATTAGCTATAATGCAATAAAAGCATCATCAAATTTGGCTCTTGAAAAGGGAAGATATCCTGAATTTGAAGGATCAAACTGGTCAAAAGGAATACTTCCAATAGATGTTGCAAATAAAGAAGCAAAAAAGTTAACTCCAAATAGGGGAGGACTTTTTGGATATACATATGATTGGAATGCATTAAGAGAAAAAGTAAAAAAAGATGGTATGAGAAATGGATATTTAATGGCAATTGCTCCAACAAGTTCTATATCAATTTTAACTGGGACAACTCAGACTATTGAGCCTGTGTATAAAAGAAAATGGTTTGAAGAGAATTTAAGTGGTCTTATTCCTGTTGTTGTGCCAAATCTATCACCTGAGACTTGGCAATATTATACTCCAGCATATGACCTTGACCAAAGAGTATTAATAAAAGCGGCTGCAGTTAGACAAAAGTGGATCGATCAAGGACAAAGCGTCAACATTTTTATACGCCTTGATAAAGCAAGTGGTAAATATCTTCATGAAATATATACTTTGGCTTGGAAACTTGGATTAAAATCGACTTACTATTTAAGAAGTCAATCTCCAGAAGTTGCAACAGATGTTGCTGATAGAAGTATGGAGTGTCTTGGATGTCAATAAAAATTATTCAAGGAGATATTACAAAACTTAAAGTTGATGCAATTGTAAATGCAGCTAATCCCTCCCTTTTAGGTGGGGGTGGAGTAGATGGCGCAATACACAAAGCTGCAGGACCAAAACTTTTGGAAGAGTGCAAAACATTGGGTGGAGCAAATCCAGGAGATGCAAAAATTACCCATGGATACAATTTGCCATCTCTTTGGGTTATACATACTCCAGGTCCAATTTGGCATGGAGGAGATAAAGGTGAAGAGGAGATTTTAAAAAGAAGTTATGAAAATTCAATGTGTATTGCAAGAAGTTATCATCTAAAATCGATAGCTTTTCCTTCAATTAGTACAGGAGTTTATGGATATCCAATAGAGAAAGCTTCAGTTGTTGCTCTAAATAGTGTAAATTGGTTCTTAAAAAATTGTGCCTATTATGAGATGGAAGTAATTTTTGTTTTACATTCAAAAAAAGATTTTGATGTTTATATTAAAAATGCAAAACTATTGGGAATAGAATATGAATTGTAAAAATAAGTTAACTCCTTTTGAATATCATGTGATGTTTGAAAAAGCAACTGAGCCACCATTTAGTAGTGAGCTATTAAAAGAGAAAAGAGAAGGCATTTATGTTTGTAAATGCTGTAAAACTCCTCTATTTAGTTCCAATGCTAAATTTGATAGTGGAACTGGATGGCCAAGTTTTTATGAGCCTATAAAAAAAGGTGTAATAAAAGAAAAAAGAGATACAAGTTATGGAATGGAGAGAATTGAAGTTTTATGTAAAAATTGCTCTGCACATTTAGGACATGTTTTTAATGATGGGCCAGCTCCAACTTTTCTTCGATACTGCATTAATGGAATCTGTTTAGAATTTATCCCTAAAAATAGTTAATTATTATAAAAGTTATAAGAGAATATAATTTCACAAAAATAAAGGAGGATAAATGAAACAGATTCAACTTATGGAAAAATATCCAGTTTTTGTTTTAGAAGTAATGAAAGATGAAACTACATTTAAAAATGCTGATGAAATAATTCACTATTTAAAAGAGCGAGTTTATGAACATAAAATTGCAGAGTTTATAGGAGTTTTTGAGCATTATATGCATACGAAAAATTTAGAAGAGGGAAGTATTGCTGAAGATATAATTGATGCTAAAAATATAATATTTTGTTTTGGAAAACAGCTTCCTAAATGTGAAGTTTTGGCAGTTAGGCCAAGAAGTATAGGTGTTTGTGAAAAGGAAGATAAATTTATAATATCTTTTATGGAAGCCCCAAATGCTGAAGGAAATGCTGCAATGGAAGAGTGGGTTAAAAATATAAAAAATAGATAAAATTAGACATTAGTCATTAAGTCATTGGTCATTTGGTTATTAGTTCATTAGAAATTGGGAATTGGGAATTAGTGTTGAGTGCTGAGTTTTTAACGTTATTGCTAAATCCTTCCACCCTCAACCTTCACTGCTTCACCTCTTTTACCAATAATCAATCACCAATATACCATTGTCTAAAGTCTAATGACTAATGACTAATGACTTCTCACTCACCTTACTCAACCATTAAACTACTCAACTATTAATAAACTCATCAACGCTATCATAAAATTCAACAATTTTTAAAAAATTTTCATCAAAACAGTTAAAATTTTTATACTCTTTTCCAATCAATACAATTCTTATATCTGGCATAAATTTTCCATATTTCAGTGCTGCAACCATAAAAATCTCATTTAATGTTCCTATGCTACCTTTTTGTGCAATAAAAAGTTTACTATCTTGGATTAAAATTTTTAATCTATCAAAAAGATTATCAGTTGTGATTTTTTTTGTTAAATATGGATTTTTTAATCTTATCTCATCAAATTTTTGAATAGTTACGCCAATACACTCTCCTTTTGCTTTTTTTACTCCAATACTTACAGCTTCCATCAATCCACCATATCCACCACACTTAACAATATATCCATTTTTTGCAAGGAAAAATCCAAGCTCAATTCCATCTTTATACTCTTTTGAATTTTTATCTATTACAGAAGCTCCGAAAGTTGTGGCAAATTTCATACGATTTTCCTTTATGATAAAATACGATTTTAATTATAAAAAGATGTCTATAAACTTTTTATAAAAAGAGTTTGTAGACAACTTAGGAGGATCAATATGATATATCATAGAAAAAAGATTTATAATCCAGAGTCTCATGAAAGTGTAAATGAGAGGAAAATTTTTGGAGGAGATCCAACAGGAATTTTTGAATTGAATAAAATAAAATATCAATGGGCATACAATTTATGGGAGATGATGCTTGCAAATACATGGTTCCCTAAAGAAGTTGATATGACAGGTGATGCGAGGGACTATAAACTTTTAACAGATGCAGAAAAACTTGCATATGATAAAGTTTTAGCTCAGCTAATTTTTATGGATAGTCTTCAAACAAACAATCTAATAGATAATGTAAATCCATATATTACAGCTCCTGAGATAAATTTAATTCTTGTTAGGCAAGCTTTTGAAGAGGCTTTACATTCACAAAGCTATGCTGTTATGGTTGATAGTATTAGTCAAAATACAGATGAGATATATGAGCTTTGGAGAGAGGATTTAAAACTTAAACAAAAAAATGACTATATTGCTAAAGTTTATGAAGATTTGGCAAAAAATCCAAGTGATGAAAATATTGTAAAAGCAATGTTTGCAAATCAGATTTTAGAAGGTATATATTTTTATAGTGGATTTACATATATGTATACACTGGCTAGAAGCGGAAAAATGCTAGGCTCTGCTCAGATGATAAGATTTATTCAAAGAGATGAGGTAACACATCTTTTAATTTTTCAAAATATGATAAATACAACAAAAAAAGAGAGACCTGAACTATTTACAAAAGAGCTGATAGATGATGTTTATAAAATGTTTGAAGGTGCAGTTGAGCTTGAGAGCAGTTGGGGAAAATATATAACTCAAGGACAGATTTTAGGTTTAACTGATGAATTAATTGAGCAATATATAAAATATCTTGCAGATGATAGATTGCAAAGAGTTGGGTTAGAACCTATGTATAATGTAGAGCATCCTATAAAATGGGTGGATGATTTTAGTAAATTTAATGATCAAAAAACTAACTTTTTTGAAGGAAATGTTACAAACTATTCTAAAGGAAGTTTAGATTTTGATGACTTCTAAAAATTTATGTTCTTTACAATTTAAAACCAGCGAAAATTTTGAAAAAAATCTGCTGGTTTTAAAAAATCTAATAAAATCAACTCCAAAAAATTCAATTATAGTTGCTCCTGAGGTATGTTTAACAGGATTTGCTTATGATAGATTTGATGAAGCGGCTAATTTTAGTAAACAAGCTATAAAAGAGATTTTGCCACTTACCGATAATAAAATAGTTACATTTACAACAATTGAGAAAAAAGAGGATGGTTTTTATAATATTGCTAAAGTTATATATAAAAAAGAGATTGTTTATGAACAGCCAAAAGTTAAACTTTTTAAGTTTGGTGGAGAGACTGAATATTTTGAAGCTGGTAGTTTAGATGATATTAAAATTTTTGAAATAGATGGAATAAAGTTTGGTTTATTAATATGTTTTGAGTTAAGATTTTTAGAAATTTGGCAAAGATTAAAAGGTGCTGATATAATTTTAGTCCCAGCTATGTGGGGAAAACTTAGAAAAAAACATTTTGAGCAATTTACTGAGGCTTTAGCAGTTATGAATCAATGTTTTGTAATTGCAAGCGATAGTGCAAATGATGATATGGCAAAAAGTAGTGCAATAATTTCACCTTTTGGTGAAGTTTTTAGAGATGATAGATTAGTAAAACTTTGTAAAAATTGCGATTTAAATGAAATTAGAAAAATGAGAAGATATATGGATATAGGTTTATGAGTTTTTTTATAAAAAAAATTGAATCCCAAAAATGTGAAAAATTAGCAGAAGATATAGATAAAATTTTCCCTTTAGAAAAAGATATAAAAAAGGCTATATCAAAAACTCCAAGGGAGATATTTGTCCCAATTGGTTTTAAACATTTAGCATATAAGCTAGATGCACTGCCAATTTCTGCAAATCAATGGATAAGCTCTCCTCTGACAGTTGCCAAAATGACACAATATTTAATACCAGAAGGTGCAGATAGTGTTTTGGAAATTGGTTGTGGAAGCGGATATCAAGCTGCAATTTTAAGTCAACTCTTTAGAAGAGTTTTTAGTGTAGAAAGAGTAGAAAAACTGGTAAGTGAAGCTAAAAAAAGATTTAAAGAGTTGGATTTAATAAATATAAATGTAAGATATTCTGATGGCCTTTTAGGGTGGAGAGAATTTAGCCCTTATGATAGGATCTTATTTTCTGCTTCGATAACAAATATCCCTGAAACTATTTTTGAACAACTTTCATCAAATAAAGGTATTCTTGTTGCACCTATACAAAAAGATAATAGACAAATAATTACTAGATTTATTAAGAATGGTAATTTCATTAAAAAAGAGGAGCTAGAGGAGTGCCTTTTTGTTCCAACTAAAAAAGGTACAGTTTAAAAGGAGATTTTATGAAATATGTAGATATGAGTAGTGAAGAGTTTTTAAATGAGCTTGAAAAAACTAAAAAATTTACTGATAAAGTTTGTAAGCAGTTTGGATGGGTATATAATCCAAATGAGGAGGTTAATGAGGGTGTAACAATGGGTTTGGCTAGAAATAAGTTGATGTATGGAAAAAGATTTTGTCCATGTTTTATGGTTGAAGAGGTAGATGGAAAATTTAAAAGTGTAGATGATAGGATTTGCCCATGTAAACCGGCAATTGAAAAAGAGATTCCGCAAGAGGGAAAATGTCATTGCGGGATATTTTGTACACCAGAATATGCAAAAACACATAAACAATGATGCAAGAAATATGCCTAAAAATAGGAATTGTTGCAATTATAAAATAAGAGTGCTACAATTTGATTGCAAATTTTTAACTTTTGAAAAGGTTTAAAAATGAAGATAAACGATTTTGACAAACTTGGCTTAACAGGTGTCAAAAATATATACTACAATCTTAGTTTTGATGAACTATTTCGTCATGAATTAGAACAAAAAGAGGGTGTTGAGACGAAGTTAGGTGCTGTTGCTGTAGATACTGGTATTTTTACTGGACGTAGTCCAAAAGATAAATATTTTGTAAAGCAGCCTCCTAGTGAAAAATATATAGCTTGGGGAGAGATAAATCAACCAATCTCAAAAGAGATATTTGATGAACTTTTTGAAAAGACAAAAGAGTATCTCTCAAACAAAGATATCTATATTATGGATGCATTTGCTGGAGCCAGCGATAAAAGTAAAAAAGCCATAAGAGTTGTTACAGAAATTGCTTGGCAGGCACATTTTGTAAAAAATATGTTTATTAGGCCAACCGATGAGGAGCTAAAAGATTTTCATCCAGATTTTACTCTATATGTAGCAGCAGATTTGAAAAATGATAGATGGAAAGAGCATGGTTTAAATTCTGATGTTTTTATTGTATTTAATATAGAAGAAAATATTGCTATTATTGGTGGAACTTGGTATGGAGGAGAGATAAAAAAAGGTGTATTTTCAATGATGAATTATTGGCTTCCTCTTGAAAATAAACTATCTATGCACTGTTCTGCAAATATTGGTGATAAAGATGATGTTGCACTATTTTTTGGGCTTAGTGGAACAGGAAAAACTACACTTAGTGCAGATCCAAACAGAAGACTTATTGGTGATGATGAGCATGGATGGGATGATGAGGGAGTCTTTAATTTTGAAGGCGGCTGCTATGCAAAAGTTATTGGCCTTGATGCACAAAAAGAGCCAGATATTTATGCAGCAATAAAAAGAGATGCTCTTTTAGAAAATGTTGTTGTAGATGAGAGTGGAAATGTAGACTTTGAAGATGCAAGCAAAACAGAAAATACAAGAGTAAGCTATCCAATTTATCATATTTGCAAACATAAAGAGGATTTAAAAGGTCCTCATCCAAAAAATATAATATTTTTAAGTGCTGATGCTTTTGGAGTCCTTCCGCCTGTTTCTAAGCTTACAAAAGAGCAAGCAATGTACTATTTTCTAAGTGGCTATACTGCCAAAGTTGCCGGAACTGAAAGAGGTATCACTGAGCCTGTAGCAACATTTAGTGCATGCTTTGGAGAGGCTTTCTTGCCACTTCATCCAACTGTTTATGCAAAGCTTCTTGGTGAAAAGATTGATAAACATAATGTTAACGTATATTTAGTCAATACTGGATGGACCGGAGGTCCATATGGAGTAGGCCAAAGAATGAGCCTTCCTGCAACAAGAGCTTGTATAAATGCAATTTTAGATGGCTCTATTAATGATAGTGAGTTTGAAACTCTTCCAATATTTAATCTCTCTATCCCAAAATCTGTAAAAGACGTTGATTCTGCAATTTTAAACCCAAGAAATACTTGGGATGATAAAGAGGCTTATGATAAGCAGTTAGAGCATCTTGCAAAACTTTTTATAGATAATTTCAAAAGATATGAGGGATTTGGAAATTTTGATTATTCAAAAGCTGGTCCACAATTATAAAAGGAGTTGGTGAGTTAATTACTCACCACTCAAAATCTTAAATACTCCAAAACTTTTCTCTTTTCCTGTTAATACATAATATAGTTCATAATAGTTGTTTATTATATATTCAAAATCTTTTTTACTTTCGCTATCGCAGGCAATCAATATCTCATCATCTTGTTCAATTTTTAAATCTTCTGATGGGAATAGATAGATTTTATTTTTTCTTTTTAAAAGTAAAAATATTAAATTAATCTTTTTAGTGTAATCTTCTCTTGATCTTATTAAATGAAAAAGCCTTATATCTTTGCCGTTATTTAATTCATTATATAAAGCGTAAGCATTTTCTTGATCAAGCCTCATCTCATGCAAAAGCGGGTTTTCTCCAATTCTATTTTTTATAGTTTTAACTACTTTTTCTCCCCAATCATCATCTTGCTGTCTTATTAGTTTTATAAATCTGTTTGCAAGAGGTTTTGCTATAAAATTAAATGTTATATCTGCTAAAATCTCTTCTAAAATGTATACTCTATCTATTCTTGCAGCTTTAAATATACTAATATCATCAAGAGTATTTTCTCTAGCAATTGTATAAATATTTGGATTTAGCTTTTTAGCTGTTGATAAAATAGTTAAATTTATTAAATCATCTTTTGTTGCAGCAATTATTGCACTGGCCTCTTTTATGCCTGCTTTTAATAAGATATCAATATCTTCAGCATCTCCGTAAATAGAGCTATGCTTTTCTTCTTGATATCTATTTGCAACAATATCAATATGGGATGTTTCAATACCAGCCTTTTTTAGCCAAAGGTCTAAAGCATGTCCCATTCTTCCATAACCACATATAATATATTTTCCTTTTGGTAAGACTTCTCTTTTTCTTATTTTTAAAATATGCCCAAATATCCACTGTTCAAGTATCCAAATATTTGGCTTTGTAAGAGCTAGATAGATTCTTTTTGAGATTATTTTAAATGGATTTTCTATATGTCTAATACCTATATTTTGTAAATGCTCTGTATGCTCTTTTGTGGTTGATTTTACTATTACATCTACTCTTTTATTTAAAAGTTTACTCATAAGAGCAACTTTTGCATTTTTTGCATCATCTTCAAAAAGAGCAACAACAGCTTTACAATTTTTTTTGTGAATTCCTGATATTTTTAAAATATTTGGATCTGTGGCTTCAGCTGCAATAGCTGGAACTTCTGGATGAAAATTTTCAAGCTCAAGCTCATTTATTTTATTTTCATCTTTATCAATAACTACAACTCTTATTCCCTCTTTATTTAGTCTATGAATTATATTTTTTGTTACATTGTTATATCCTAAAATGATAATAAACTCTTCTGTTAGACTTTCAACTTTATTTTTAAATCTTGTTAATGATATCTCTCTTGCAAGTTTTTTATCTTGAATTAGAGCAATTATTGTACCTATTCCATAAAACCATCCAATTACTGTTAGATAGATACATGCACTTACCCACATTCTTTGTGGATATGTAAATTCATATGGAGCTTCACCAAAACCTATTGTTGAGGCCATATAGCTAACAAAATAGAAAGCATCAAAAAAATTCATATGGTAAGGGTTGCCATTTGCATCCCTACCCTCTATTAACATAAGACCAATTATTGAGATGGAAAAAGTAACAATAATAACTAAAAATGGTATCCGCATTCTGCGGATAATTATCCAAGCTGAATTTGATTCCATTTTTTATCTTTTCGATTTTAATGTATCACCAATAAATAGTAAAACAGATACTATGTTTGCTAAAAGAGCACCGCCAGATAGTGATACTATCGCTGTTGTAGCTTCAACATTTAATCCTCCAAAAGCGTACTCAGCAATAGCCCAGACGCTTGCACTTGCTATCAATTGAATGTCTGCAACAAGACTTGTTGCAAGTAAAACTGAGCCAAGTTGTGTTTTGTCTCCAAACTTTAAAATCGTTGCAATTAAATTTATAATAATCGCTGCAAATAGCTCATATGCACTATGCTGTTCTATAATAGTTGGATCTCCATAAAAAAATCCAAAATTTATTGTCATTGCCAATATAAAGAAAAAACCTGACAAAACTTTTTGAAGATTCATATTATTCCTTGTTGATTGAATTTGCTATTAGTTTATGATTAAAAAGCTTTTTTTTTAATTAAACTATTTTTATTCAAAAATTTTGATAAAAGCTATATAAATTAATTATTTTTATAAATAATATAACTTTTTGTAAAATTACTAAAAAATTATGGAGGAAAAAATGCCTAAAAGAATAAATTGGTGGCAAGGTGGTATATTAATAGCTATTATTGTACTTTTTACATTTTCAATTTTTGGGGCTGATAGACCTGTTGGGGCATCTACTGCCATAGCATATTTTGGTAGTGAGATGTTTGGTTTAGGAGAGAGTGAATATGGAAAAAAAATAGCAAAAAGCGGTTCATGGGAGGTTGTTTTTTTAATAGGTGTATTAATTGGAGGATTTTTAACATCTGTTTTTATTACAAAAACATTTAGATTTAGAGTTTTACCTCCTTTATGGAAAAAACATAAAAATTCAAGTGTACCTTCAAGGCTTTTTTGGAGTTTTATAGGAGGGTTTTTAGTTGTTTTTGGAGCAAGATTTGCTGGAGGTTGTACTAGTGGGCATTTTTTAAGTGGCGCAAGTCAAACAGCTATTAGTGGATTGATTTTTGGTGGAGTTGTAATTGTTGTATTAATATTAACTGGAAGACTTTTTTATAAAAATTTATAGGAGTAAATATGTTTGATATAGTTAGTTTTATAGAAAAAACTATTGACCTTGTAGAAAGTCAAAATCATGGCTCAATTTTAATGATTTTATTTATTGGAGTTGTTTTTGGTGCAGTGATTCAATGGAGTAGAGTAGATACATTTGACAAAATTGCTGGATTTGCAATGCTTCATGGATTTAAGGTACCTAAAATGCTGTTTTTTGGAATAGGTTTAGCAAGCATAGGTCTTTATTTTATGATAAAAATGGGTTGGGCACACTATCATATAAAACCAATAATTTTAGGTGGACTAATTATCGGTGGGACAATATTTGCAATAGGAATGGCAATTTTGGGTCTTTGTCCTGGAACAGGTCCTGTTGCAGTAAGTGAAGGAAATCTTGATGTATTAACTGGACTAATTGGAGGTGTTTTGGCTGGAGCTTTGTTTACTTATCTATATCCTTATTTAAAGCCTATTCTAGGTCCAGATTTTGGAAAAATTACTTTAACTTCGCTTTTAGGAAAAAATGCTGATTGGTTCATTTTTGTTTATGGAATAGCTTTAATGATAATTGCTTATATTCTTCCAAATAAAGAGATTGAAGAAGAGGTTGGTGAGGTTTAATCACCTCTTATACTCTAAAATATTTTTACCGTTTGCAAGAGTAAGAAGTTTTTCCTCTTGCTCTTTAGTTAATTTTCCACTTGCAATAGCTTCAACTATTTTTGAAGCCATTTGAGCTTTTATCTCTTTTTCTTTTATCTCTTTTTGAGTTTTTAATTTCTCTTTTTCTATTGCTATTTTTGTCTCATTATGTTTTTTTACTAAAAAATATAAAAATATTAAAAAGACAAAACCTAGTATTGAAAATATTGCTATAGAAAGTTTTGTTATGCTATTTTCCTCTTTTTTTGCTTCAAGTTGCAATCTACTTTTTTCTATCTCTTTTTCTTTTTGAATTTTTGCAATATTCATCTCTTTTTGGGCTTTAATTTTCTCTTTTTCAATGTCCTTTTTCATATTTATAAGTGCTATCTCTTTTTGAATTTTTGCATCTTTTTGTGTAGATTTTGAGTAAGTTGATAAAATCTCATTTGCATAATTTTTTTTGTTTGTTTGATTTAAAACTCTTGGTTTTTCTTTTGATTGATTGCAACCAGCTAAAAAGATTGTTAAAAATATTAATAAGATATATCTCATTTTAATTCTCCTATTTACCGATTGCTAAAGCATATAATATCATATCATCAATATTTAGAAAATCTTTAACATCATCATCATAAAAAGCTCCAATTCCGCTGCAACCTATCTGAATATAGGAGCTTGCAATATAGCATCTATGTCCTATTAAGCCCGCTTTTTGATATAAAGGTTGATAATTTTTTCCACTACTTGTGAGAAAAAAAGTAACAGAACTATCTTTAGCAAGGTCTTGCTCTAAACATAGATATTTTGCTTTTTCTGAAAAATCTCCATTTTTTATTATTTTATCTTTTAAATAGAGACCTTTTTGCATATTTTTTACTCTATTTACGATATAGTATATTTTTATCTCTTCATCACAATCGTTTGGAACAAAATCACTCATATAGTTTAAAATAAATTCAAACTCCTCTTTTTTTATAGACTCTTTATTAAAATCTCTAATAGATCTTCTATGTAAAACAGCCTCATAAAGCTTCTCTTTTAAAAAAGAGAGTTTTGGATATCTATAATTTTTTTTACAATTCTTTAAATTTAATGTTTTTAAATATGCATCATTAATAAGAGAGTTTTTTTCAAAAAACCTGCTACCATCTACAAAATCTAATCTCATATTAAATTTTTCAACTCTTTTTTTATTAAAAACTCCAACATTTGCACTGCCAAGAAAAAATTCTTGATCTTTAAAACCAAAAATATCATTTAATCTTTTTTTATCAAAATCAAATCTTATAAAATATGCATGATTATAAAGATAACTGCTAACTTCTAATGCTCCAAGAGCATGACCTGTATCTAACAGAGTATATCTAAAGGCTCTATTTTTATATTTCCAGCTTGATCTATAATATATAGATGAGTATAAAAAAATAAACCCTTTTACTTCTCTTTTATCTTTGAAAAAAAATTCAACTCCTTCATTTTTCTCTATTTTATAAAGTAAAACTATAGAGTTTGAAGCTATATCATAATGATATATTCCATCTTCAAGCTCTTTAACTCCTCTTGATTGAAAATATATCTCTACAGGATATAGTGCTCCAGCACTTGGAATAACTCTTAAATAATATTCTACACCTGGATAAACTTTTTTTGCATTTATTCCGCCAAGAAGATATATGAATCTATCAAACTCTTTGTTTAAATCTAGAGGAGTTTTGTTTAAATAGTTTTGATATATTTTAAAAGGAGTTGGCTGTTTTGACCAATCAAGATAGTTTGGATGCTCTCTGACACTAACAAATGAATGTTTTGTTAACTCATGATAGGTATTTTTCATAACAGCTATCCAGCAAATTTTCTATCTCTTTGAATATTTTTATATCACATTTTTTGATTAAAGGTTTATATTTTAGATAGTTATTCCACACTTTTTTTGCATTTGAGTCTTTTTTTAATCTTTTTAATTCTAAAGCAACTGAAGCATTTATAAAACCTTTAATTATAAGTATTTCACTGCTTTTTTCTTTTCTTTTTGGAAACCAAATCTCTTCAAGAATCTCATGAGCATCATAAAATTTCTCTTTTTTAATAAGTTCAATAAATTTTTTACAATTATCTATCAATTTATTCCTTTTTATTTTTGGATAAATATATTGTAAAAAAAGTTTTTTACGGATTAAAAAAGGAAATTAAAAAAGAAAGTTATTTTTCTTTATTTAATTTATCTACAAATGAACCCATCGATAGTAGTACAATGCCATCAAAAAATAGGCTAATTCCTACAAGAAGGCCAACTAAAATCAAAGAGCTAAATGGCCAGCCAATTATGAAGATAACTGCAATAATTAATGATAAAATCCCATTTATCAAAGGAAGCCACCACCCTTTTTGTGGTTTTATTTGAAATGCAAGTGCAAAACCTGCAAAAGAGTCAAAAAGAAAATATATTGCAAAAATTATACCAAGAGCAGCAACGCCAGGAAGAGGATTTATAGCAATTAAAATACCAGTAATTAAAAAAATAAATGCTTTAAGCCAACCAAGCCAATCTTTTGGATTTATATTATATGTATGATATCCAGTAACAAAAGCACTAAAAATTAAAAGCCAAGCGAAAAATATTGCAGTTGCTAAAGACATTAATCCAGGAAATATAATTCCAGCAAGGCCAAGAAGTATAAAAATAACACCTGCGATTTTAGAGTGTTTGCTAAATTTTTTTAATAAATCTTTTTGTTCTGGATAATTTAGCATATCATATCCTTTTTTTTATATTATAACCGAATTTATTTTAGTTGCAATTTATTTAAAAGAGCATCAATATTTTTTAATATAAGTTTTTTCCTCTCAACCTGTAAAATCCCCTCTTTTTTCAGTTGCTGTATATGTCTATTTACAACATGCCTTACTGTTCCAATAAGGCTTGCAATCTCTTCATGAGGAAGATCGTTTATTAGTTTTAGTTTATTTGAATTTTTAAAATCTAAATTTTTTAAAAATAGTCTAATTAGTCTTGTTGAGGTATCAAATAGGCTAAGTTCTACTGCAAGATTTTCTAAATGTCTTAAATTTTTTGCAATATATGGTAAAAAAAGTTTATTAAATTCTGGATTTGTATAGATAAGGTCTCTTATAGTATCTATCTCTATCTCAAAAACTTTACAATTATCTAAAGCAAAAGTTAAAACATCATGTGGTTTATTATCTAAAAGAGGGATGATATCAAACATATCTCCAGTTGTTAAAATATCTATTGTCTGCTCTTTAGCATTTTGAGGATTTATTTGAGAAATTTTTAGTCTGCCTTCTAAAATTATATAAAAATATTTCAGTGTATCTTCTGATGTCAAAGGGTATGAACCTTTAATAAACTCTTTTATTTTTCCTTTTTGCTTTATTGTTGTAAAAAAGTCTGAATGAAGATTTGAAAGAATTGGTAAATTTTCTATTTTCATTAAAAATCCAATCCAAAGCTTCCAAAACTGCTTAAATTTGGATTTGTATATCCAAATTTTGCTGCCCAGCTTTGTAGCATCATTATGTCTGTTTTTGGATCAATATCTTGCGGACAAACTTCAGTGCAATTTCCACAAAGTGTACAATCCCATATCCCATTTTGTATAACAGCGTCAATTTTTTCTTTTTTGTTTTCTTCTCTAATATCTACTAAATACCTATAGTTTCTCATCAGAGCAAATGGCCCAAGAAAATCTTTATTTGTCTCATAAACTGGACAAGAGCTATAGCAAGATATACATAAAATACAATCACTCTCTTTTTCTATTAATTTCTCTTCATCTTCGCTCATCTCTTTTTTTATTGGTTTTTCAAGATAACTTTTTGCTTTTTTTAATGTATCAAGAGCTTTTTCTTTATCTACAACAAGGTCTCTTATAACATTTACTACACTTAATGGCTCAATAAAATCATTCTCTTTTGGCTTATATTCACAGGCTAATACCTCTTTAGTGTTAACTTTTACAGCACAGCTTCCACAAACACCGCTTCTACAACCTTTTGAAAATGTTAATGATTTATCAATATCTGTTTTTATATCTTCTAAAATTTCAAGTAAGGTTTTTTCCTCTTTTACTTCATAGGTAAAAACTTTTGTTTTTGGCTCAAAATGTGGATGATATCTTTTTATTTTGATTTTCAAAAAGACTCCCTAAAAGATTTTTATATAATATTACCAAAAAAGAGAAAATTTATGAAAGAGAGAAAATTAAAAAGAGCTATAACACTTCCTTATTTAGTATTTTATGGACTTGGCAACATTATTGGAGCTGGGATTTATGTATTGATAGGAGAGATTGCTAAAATAAGCGGATATTATACTCCAATCTCCTTTTTTGTAGCCTGTTTAGCAGTTGTTTTTACAGCTCTTTCTTATGCGGAACTATCTTCAAGATATCCTTTAAGTGCAGGTGAAGCTGTTTATGTAAAAGAGGGGCTTGGATTAAAAATATTTCCAATAATTGTTGGTTTTTTGCTCATTTTTAGTGGAATAGTCTCAGCTTCAGCTGTAATTAGCGGTTTTTATGGATATATAAAAGATTTTATAAATTTAAGTGAAAATGAGAGTATCGCTGTTTTAATTATAATTTTATTTTTAATAGCAAGCTGGGGAATTTCTGAATCTGTAAAATTTGCATCTATATTTACTCTTATTGAAATTTTGGGACTTTTACTGGTTATATTCTTTGGATTAAAATATATCGATTTTTCTTCTATAGAATATAAAAGATTTATACCAGGTTTTGATCTGCATAGCTACAATCTTATAATTTTGGGAAGTTTTGTTGCTTTTTATGCATTTATAGGTTTTGAAGATATGGTAAATGTGGCTGAAGAGGTTAAAAATCCAGTAAAAACTATGCCAAAGGCTATTATAATTACTATTTTTATATCTACATTATTATATTTTTTAGTTGCATTTGTTTCTATTTGTGTTATTGAACCTAATCAATTAGCACAAAGTCCTTCGCCTTTAGCAGATGTATTTAAAAAAAGTTATAATGAAAAAAGCAATATTTTAAATTTTATTGCAATTTTTGCTATTGTTAATGGTGCTCTTGTGCAGATTATAATGGTTTCAAGAATATTGTATGGTATGGCAAAACAGGGATGGCTTCCTAAAATTTTTTCAAGTGTAAATAAATACACAAGAACACCAATATTTTCAACTTTTATAACCTCTTTTTTGATATTTTTATTTGCATATTTTATAAATATTTTAACTCTTGCTCAACTTACAAGTTTTGCTATTTTAATAGTCTTTATAATGGTAAATCTCTCATTAATTAGATTAAAAATGAAAAAGATTCAGCCAAAAAATATTATAAATATACCTATATTTGTTCCTATAATTGGTGTTTTAATCAATTTAATTTTAATTTTTGTGCAGTTAAAAGAGGTTATTTAACCTTTTTGAAATCTGCACAAATTACTCCATCTTCTTTCCAGATAACTGTATGGGCAAGAAAATTTTCATCATCTCTGTTTGGAAAATCCTCTCTAAAGTGAGCGCCTCTGCTCTCATTTCTGCTTATTGCTCCAACTAATATTGCTTCACTTAATTCCAACATATTTCCAAACTCAATAAAATCAATTAAATTTGTATTATAGACAGTTGATTTATCAGAAATACCCATAAACAAAAGTTCTCTTTGCATCTGCCTAACAGCACTTAAAACTCCCTTTAACCCCATCTCATTTCTAAAAACACCCACATTTGCATAAAATATTTTGCTTAAAAACTCTCTTTTTTCATAAAAATCTATTTTATTTTCAAATGAAAATACAGATTTTATAAAATGAGAATCTATTACTGTTTTTTCATAGATTTTATCTTCTATATCTCTATCTTTATATTTATATGCATTTTTAGCTGCTTTTATTCCAAGAGTGATAACTTCTAAAAGAGAGTTTCCACCAAGTCTATTTGCGCCATGAAGTTTTGCATTTGCACACTCTCCAACTGCAAAAAGGCCATCAATATTTGTTTTTAAATCAAAATCTACATCAATACCACCCATAGTATAGTGAGCTGCTGGTTTAATTGGAATAAGATCTTTTACTGAATCAACTCCTTCATATATAATTGCTAATTTTCTTTCTTGTGGAAGATTCTCTTCAATAAACTCTTCTCCAAGATGTCTAATATCTAAAAAAACCTCATTTCCCTTTTCAATCTCTTTATAAATTGCTCTTGCAATTTCATCTCTTGTGAGCATCTCATCAATAAATCTTTCACCTTTTTGATTTATTAGTTTGCCTCCAGCTCCCCTTGCTGCTTCACTTATTAAAATAGAGCTATTTTTTAAAGAGGTTGGATGAAATTGAATAAACTCTAAATCAGAAAGTTTGCATCCAGCCCTAATTGCTGCTGCTATACCATCTCCTGTTGCTGAAGATGAGTTTGTAGAAAATTTATCATAAATTTTTGCATATCCACCAGTAGCCAAAATAACTGATTTTGATAAAATCTGCTCAACTTTTGTATTTTTTTTATCTAAAAAAGTAGCTCCATAAACACTGCCATTTTCAACTATTAAATTTAATAAAAAATAGTCATTTTTAAATTCTATATTTTCTTTAATTGCATTATCGTAAAGTGTATGTAAAATTTTAAGCCCTGTGTAATCTTGTACATAACATGCTCTTTTACCGCTTGCTCCACCAAGTTTTCTTTGTGCAATTTTTTTATCTTTTCTACTAAAAGGAACCCCAATACTATCTAACCACTCTATAATTTTAGGAGCTTCATTGCAAACATACTCAACAACTTTTTTATCAGCCAATCCTTGCGAAGATTTTAGTGTATCTTCTATATGTTTATAAATGCTATCATTTTTAGAGTCTAAAACTGCATTTATTCCACCTTGGGCCATAGAGGTTTGTGCAGTAGTCGGATAATTTTTATTTATAACTATACATTTTAAACCAAGCTCTTTTGCTTTTAATGCTGCACTAAGACCTGCTCCACCAGAGCCTATAATTAGCAAATCATAAACCATTATTTTACACTTTCATATGATAAAATTTTTTTCATTGCTCTTTCCCTTCTAAAAACTCTTCAATATTTTTAACTATCCCCATCAATAATCTCTCTCTTGCCTCAATACTTGTCCAAGCAATATGAGGCGTTATAAAGACTCTATCTTGATTTTTAAGATTTAAAAGAGGCGAATTTTTATCTATTGGCTCTTTTTGTGTAACATCTAAACCAACATAAATCTCTTTTTCATCAACTATTTTAGCAAGGTCTTCTTCATTTATTATTCCACCTCTTCCAAGATTTAATAAGACTGCTCTATTTTTTAATTTTATAATATTTGTTTTATTTAATAGATTTTGAGTTTTTTCATTTAATGGTGCATGAATTGAAATAATATCACTTGTACACAAAAGTGTATCTAAAGGTATATGTTTAAATTCATTGTCTAAATTTTTACCAGAAGTTGAATAATATACAACTTCGCATCCAAAACTTTTTGCAACCTGGGCTACTCTTTTGCCAATTGTTCCAAGTCCTATAATTCCCCATCTTTTATTATGAATTTCAAAAAAAGGCCAATTTAGACATGTAAAAATATCTGAACTACTCCAACTTTTGCTTTTTACAAATTCATCATATTTTTTTAGATGCTCAATTAAGTAAAAGGCAAGAGCAAATGTATGTTGAACAACACTTTCAGTTGAATAACCAACAACATTTTTTACCTCTATATTTTTTGTTTTTGCATAATTTAAATCAACATTATTCATTCCGGTTGCAGCAATGCATATAAGTTTTAGATTTTTTGCACTTTCTAATATTTGTTTATCTAGTATAACTTTATTTGTTACAACAATATCTGCATCTTTTATCCTATCTATTGTCTCTTCATATTTTGTTGTATCAAAAACTATTAATTCTCCAAACTCTTTTAAAATATCAAGATTTACGTCACATCCAAGAGTTTTTGCATCAAGAACCACTATTTTCATAATACTCCTTTAACATTTTTGTCATTTCAAGTGATGATATAGGCTTGCTAAAATAGTATCCTTGATAAAAATCACATCCAATAGATTTTAAAAGGTTTAGATGTTCTTTTGTCTCAACGCCTTCAGCAACAGTTTTAAGATTTAATCCTTTGCACATAGCTACAATTGCTTTAACTATTGATTCATCCTCTTTATTATAGGTTGATCCAATTACAAAAGATTTATCAATTTTTACCTTATCTATAGGGAATTTTTTCAAAAAGCTTAAAGAGGAGTATCCAATACCAAAATCATCCATAGATATTGTAAAACCAAGTTCTTTTAATTCATTCATTGTATTGATATGTTTTTTGATATTGAACATTGCAATATTTTCTGTAATTTCAAGTTCTAATAATTTTGGATCAAGTTTTTGAGTATCTATATTTTTTTTCAAAACATCTACAATATTATCATGCTGAAATTGTCTAATTGAAATATTGACTGATATTTTAATATTAAATCCCATTTCATTCCATATTTTTGCTTGTGAAGAGGCCTCTTGTATTATCCATCTACCAAGAGGTATAATAAGTCCAGTATTTTCTGCAAGAGGAATAAATTTATCAGGATATAAAAGACCCAATTTTGGATGGTTCCATCTTATTAGAGCTTCTGCTCCTACTATTTTACCACTATCTATCTCTATTTGAGGTTGATAATGAAGTTCAAACTCTTTATTGGTAATTGCTTTATGCAAAGAGTTTTCTAAAACATGCTCATGCCCTATTTTTTCACTAAGACTTTTAGAAAACAGTTGAACATTGTTTCTTCCCAAATCTTTTGCATGATACATTGCAATATCTGCATTTTTTATAAGTTCATAAGTAGTTTTTCCATCTTCAGGATATATGCTTATCCCTATACTTCCAGTAACATGTAGATGATAAGAGTCAATATGAATATCTTTTGATAATGATTGCAAAATCTCTTTTGCTTTTTTTACTGCAACATATGGTGATTCTATTTTTTCTAAAATTATAATAAACTCATCGCCCCCAATTCTAGCAATAGTATCTGATTTTCTAATTAGATTTTGTAATCTTTTTGCAACTTCAATAAGAAGCTTATCTCCAATATCATGTCCTAAAGTATCATTTATGAGTTTAAAATTATCAAGATCTAAAAATAAAATTGCAACTTCACTATTTTCTCTTTTTGCTTCATTTATAGCATGTTCTAATCTATCATAAAGAAGATTTCTATTTGGAAGATCTGTTAAAGAGTCATGAAGTGCTTGGTGGGCGATTTTTTCTTCAGCGATTTTTAATTTTGTCAATTCTCTTGCAAATCCAACGATTCCATATATTTTATCTTTTTTATCTTTTAGCGGAGATAAGATAATTTGAAAAAAATGATTTTTATCTTTTATTTTAAACCATCTATCTATTTTTAAAGTTTTTTTGGTTTTAAAAATCTCTTCATCAATTTTTCTAAAAAACTTTGCTATCTCTTTATCAAAAATATCAAAATCGGTTTTTCCTAAAATATCTTTTTTATTTAAACCTACCATTTTTGCAAAAGCTTCATTACATCCAATATAAACAAACTTATTATTTTTATAGAAGATAGGATCTATTGAAGCGTTTATAACATCATTTAAAAGATTTTTACTCTTTTTCAAAATTGAATAATTTCTATTTAAAGTATCCGCTAGATTTATAAATGATCTATAAATCTCTTCTATCTCTAAAGAGCTTTTAGCAAGATATTCATCTTTTTTTACCTCTTTGCCAGGTTTATATTTTTTTACTAAAGATGTTAATCTCTCCAAAGGTTCTATTGTGATTTTATTAAGTAAAGAGTTAAGAAGAATTAGCATAAAAATAGTAAGAATTATGGTTGCAAATAAAACATTTTTTTTCTTTTCTAAAAAAGGAGCTATAAAATCATCTTTATAAATAACACTTACAACTTTCCAGCCTGTATCTTTATGGGTAACTATATTTACATAAATCTCTTTATTATTGATATTTAACTTTTCTATTTTATTTGAAGAATTTATAAAGCTATTATTAACTGGTAAAATATCTTTTATATTTTTTTTGAAGATAAAATCAAAATTTTTATGAGCTAAAATTTTTCCATTTTTATCAATAATAAGTGTATAACCTTTTTTACCGATTCTGCTTATAAGAAACTTTTTACTAAATTCCCAAAGTTTAGGGGCAACTAAAACTGCCCCTAATATTTTCTTATTCTCTTTTATAGGATTTATAACTACAAATATTGGATAACCTCTTAAAATACTTGGATAAGGGTCAGAAATATTGAATTTGCCATCTATTAGGGCTTTTTTAATAAATTTTAGATGATATCCACCTTTTCCAACTGTCTTTCTTGTTACACTATCAATAAGAGCAGTTCCATCTTTTATGATATATTTTTTACCATCTAAAATTTTTACAATCTTTTTATTTTTAGGTAGTTTTATAATTAAAACTATATTTTCATAATAGTTAAACGTATGATGTAATGAACAAAAATATTTTTCAAGCTTTTTATAAAGTTTGTCATTTTCCGGATCTTTACAAATATTTATAATATCAGGATTTTTTGAAAGAGAAATCACAAGCTCTTTTTCACTTTTTAGCCAAGCATCAAGCCCCTTTAAAACATATAGATTGGCTTTTTGTGAATTCTCTTTTATAAATATTTCGCTTTGTGTATTGATATTTTTTATAAGAAAATAGCCAATTAGAAGAAAAGAGAGAAAAATAAATATTAATGGTATAAATAGTTTTATTTTTATAGAGAGGCCAGAGAGATTTTTCATTTAATTTCCAATAATTGTGATAAATATATGCCTATTTGAAGAAAAATCTCTATGTTCACAAAGATATATTCCTTGCCAAATTCCAAGATGCAAAGATCCATTTTTTATAGGAAGTGTTAGAAAATTACCATATAAGGAACTTTTTATATGTGCTGGCATATCATCACTTCCCTCTAAAATATGTGTATAGTAGCTTTCATTTTCTGGAACTAATCTGTTTGTAAAATTTAAAAAATCTCTTCTAACATTTGGATCTGCATTTTCATTTATACAAAGACTTGCACTTGTATGCATTAAAAAAATATGGCAAATTCCAGCGTTTATATTTTTTATCTCTTCAAGATTTGATATTATCTCTTGTGTTATTAAATGAAATCCTCTTGGATATGCTTTTTTTAAAACTATCTCTTTTTGATAAATTTTCATCTATTTTCCTAAAAATATATTTGCAATTTTTTTGAAAAATCCGCAAGATTCCTCTTTTTCTTCCTTTGAAACCTCTTTTACTACATTTTTAGTATAGTCACTATCACTAATTTTTTCTATAAGCTCTTTTGCTCTATCTAGGGCTTTTGTCGGCTCTCCCAATGTTAATACCACAGCCATTCTTCTGCCTTTATGAGATTCTGGCTTTCCAAAGATTCTAACAAAAGAGTCTTTACTGAAGCATTCATCATCTATATTTAGTACAGGGTTAAAACTATCATTCTTAGCTTTATATGCAGCACTTGCTCCACCAATGTATTGAGTAAATGATAATGGAAGATTTAATACTGCTCTAACATGTAGGGCAAACTCACTTTGGCTTTGAGTTATCATTGTAACCATTCCAGTATCGTGAGGTCTTGGACTTACTTCACTAAAATATACTTCATTACCTTTTACAAATAGTTCTACTCCAAATATTCCTCTGCCTCCAAGACCTGTTACAATTTTTGTAGCTATATCTTTTGCTCTCTCTATTGCAATTTTACTCATATTCATAGGTTGCCAGCTATAAATATAATCTCCATCTTTTTGAATATGTCCTATAGGCTCGCAAAATACTATCTCATTATCATTCTTTGCAGTTAATAGAGTTATTTCATAATCAAAATTGATAAACTCTTCTACTATTAACTCTTCCGCGCTACCTCTAGCATCTTTTTTTGCAAATTCAAAAGATTTTTCCAAATCCTCTTCATTTTTTGCAATACTTTGTCCATGTCCAGAAGAGCTCATTACAGGTTTAATAACACAAGGAAAACCTATCTCTTTTGCAGCCTCTTTTAAATCATCTAATGTTTTAACAAAAGCATATCTGCTTGTTTTTAAATTAAGCTCTTCTGCTGCAAAAACTCTTATATTTTTTCTATTCATTGTTTTATTTACAGCTTCAGCATTTGGAATTACATTAAATCCAAGTTTTTCAGCTTCAAAAAGGGCATCAATGTTAATTGCTTCAATTTCAGGCAAAATATATGTTGGTTTTTCACGTAAAATTACTTCTAAAACCTCATCTTTATTTTTCATATCTATTATATAACTTCTATTTGCCACAAGATGAGCAGGAGCATTTGGATATCTATCAACTGCAACAACCTCAATACCAAGTCTTTGTGCCTCAATTGCAACCTCTTTACCTAATTCTCCGCTTCCTAAAAGTAAAAATTTTATTGAGTTATGTTTTAATGGGGTAGTAAATTGCATATTATTTCCTTGTGAAACAAAGTTTTAAATATTATACATTAATTTGAATTTAATAGTTATTAGGGATATTTATATTATTAAAAAGAAGATATATGAAAGAGGAAAATATTGGCTTTTGTTATATGATTTATATTCCAATTAAAACATCTTCTGGTCTTACATAAAGATAATATTCTCTGTTTTTGTCTATATTTATATCCGTTATACAATTTAATATATAACCATTTTCAGTTTCAAAAGTTACATTTTTATAATTTTTTCCTATTTTGATACTTTTTACATATGATTTTAAAAAACCCTCATTTTTAAATGAATATACATTAATTGAAGTAGATTTTATGATAGCTATAACTTTATCTTCTTTTTTTAGATTAAGCTCTTCTACTGCAGATTCTGTAATTTTAGATTTTATATAAATTCCACCTTTTAATTTTAGTGTTAGCTCACATAATTCATCTTCACATTTTATATTTTCAATTTCACAAAGAAGTCTATTTCTTGCACTTATCTTATATCCAAAAACTTTTTTATCAAAACTTTCAAGACTGTTTAAAAAATTTTTATAGCTCTCTTCGAGCATTTCCCACTCTTTGATAAGTTTTTTACCATATTCTGTAAGTCTGCTACCTCCACCACCTTTTCCACCAGCAACTTTTTCTAATATAGGCTCTTCGCTTAAATTGTTCATAATATCTACTGCATCCCAAGCGGCTTTGTAACTCATTTTCATTTCACGAGCTGCTTTTGATATAGAGCCATATTTATCGATTTTTTTTAAAAGTTCAACTCTTCCGTGACCAAGAAAATTTTTATTATCCTTTTTTATCCAAAATCTTCCCTCAATTTTCTGTTTCATTATAAATCCTAAAAGTAAGATAAAAAATTATAGCAGATATTGTGCCCGAAGGCACATAAGGAGGCATATATGGAAGTTAGTCGTATCGAAGTATATCAAAATATATAACGAAAATCAAACTATTTTTTTGCTTTTAAAAGTCTTACATATTTTCTAAAATAAAAATATTCATCAAAATTTTTAAATCCAAAATTTTTTAGTACAGTTTTTATATCTCTTTTTATAAAATCTTCAGCCAATGGGCACTCTACTTTTCTTATTGCAAATTTCACCAAAAAATTTGCTCTATCAACATCGAAATTATTATAATCGAGTATTGCAAATACTCCATCTTCTTTTAGTAAATTATATGCATTTTTTATGATTATTTCTCTTTTTTCTTGTATAAATCCATGCAAAACAAAAGAGATAAATACAACATCAAATTTTTCATTTAAATTAATTGGTTCATCTATTCTTTGATCGATAAGTTTAATATTTTCAAAATTTTTTGTCTTTTTTATAAACTGCTCTTTCATCTCTTTTCCAATTTCAACTCCAACAATTTTTCCTTTATTTCCAACATATTTTCTAATTATTAGTGCATTTCTTCCAGTTCCTGCTCCAAAATCAATAACTTTATCACCAACTTTTAGTCCAAGATCTTTTATAACTTTTCGTATGAAAAATGGATAATATCCCAAAGTTATTATGTCCATTAATCTGTCATAAAATTTTGCTTCAAATCCTTTGACTTCAACTTTGCTCATATCTTGAGATAATTTCATTTAAATTCCTTTTTTCTAGCTCTTAAAACTAAAAAAGCTCCTCCTTTTTTACACCCTTGAGTAGTTTTTAATTCAAGGTGCTCCAAATCTGGACCAAAAAGAGATTCATTGCAGGCTTCCAAAACAAATCCGCTTCTTTTTAGCAGTGAAAAAACCTCTTTTTTGCTAAAAAAAGTAGCTTCTTTATAAAATTTGCTTTTATCTCTATTTTTCTCATAAAATTTGCCAAGTTCTGAATTTTTATCTACAAATGCAATAATAATTTTTCCATTATCTTTTAAAACTCTATAGGATTCTTTTAACATTTTTAAAGGATCTTTTACAAAACAGATGGTAGTGACAATCAATATAAGATCAAAACTTTTATCTTCAAATGGAAGATTCTCTGCAACTGCATTAATTACTTTAATACCTCTTTTTTTCGCAATTTTTGCCATATTTTTTGATGGCTCAATTCCATATTTTATACCAAGAGGAGCAGCAAATCTTCCTGTACCTACTCCAACTTCAAGACCATCTTTAAAAGGTGGTAAAAGCTTTTTTATTGCATTTAGCTCTATTTCATAAATTTTATAATGTTCATCAAACCATTTATCATAATATTCGAAATTTTGATCAAAAATTGCCTCTTTTGACATAACCTCTCCTCTTTATATAACTATTATACGATTTTAAGCTTCAAGGCGCAATAATAGAAAAAATAGTATAAGGATTTTTTATGAAAAAGCTTTTTACCTTTCTTTTTATAATACCGTTTATTTGGGCAAACAACTGTATTAAATGCCACAAAGGAATAGAAGATATTCGTAATCCTAATAGTGGTATGGCAAAAGCGATAGCAAAAAAGGCTAAAGAAGCTGGTTTTGCTGATAATAGTTGTATTGTCTGTCACGGAGGAAATCCTAAAGCAACTACAAAAGAGGATGCCCATAAAGAAACGATAGATTACTTTTTAAAAAATAGTGGTCCAAAAGAGTTCTATCCAGATCCTGGAAGCGCATGGATAAATAAAAATACATGTGGAATGTGTCATAAAGAGCAGGTTGCTGCACAGATGAACAATCTTATGAATACAGAGCAAGGAAAGATTCAAGGAGCGCTTTGGGGATTTGGATGGAATATAAGAGAGCATAAATATGCAAACTATAATCTAACAAATCTTCATAAAAGATTTGGAACAAAAACTTATCAAAATTATATGAAACAGCTATCACAGAAAGAGCCCCAAGTTTTTGTGAAAAAAACTATCGAGCTACCTCCAGCACCAACTGCTGATGAGGTTGAAAAAGATCCAAAATTGGCAGCTATTACATATCTGCGCCAAGAGTGTTTAAGATGTCATACAGCAAGTAAAGGAAGAAGTAGAAGAGGAGACTATAGAGGGATGGGGTGCAGTAGCTGTCACATTCCATACTCAAATAACGGCTTTTATGAAGGAAATGATCCAACCATACCAAAAAATGAGCCTGGACATATGTTAACTCATCAAATCCAAGCCTCAAGAGATGCAAAAGTTCATATTAGCACTCTCACATATAGCGGTATTCCAGTGGAAACATGTACAACTTGCCACAATAGAGGAAAAAGAATAGGTGTAAGCTATCAAGGGCTTATGGAAACAGCATATAATCCAACATTTGATGAACATGGAAATCCTCAGCCAAAACTACATACAAAACACTATCTACATATGAGTGAAGACGTACACTATAAAAAGGGGATGCTATGTCAGGACTGCCATACAAGTATTGATGTACATGGTGATGGGGCAATTGCAGGCTCCACTTTAGCTCCTGTAGAGATAGAGTGTCAAGATTGCCATGGAACTATAAAGCGATATCCTTGGGAGCTTCCTTTAGGATATTCAGATGAGTTTGGACAAAAACTTTCTAATAAGCCAAGAGGTATTACAAAAACATTAGCTGAATATCTCAAAAAAGGAACATATTATAAACCAAAAGATGGATATTTACTAAGTGCAAGAGGAAATCCGCTACCAAATGTTGTAAAAAGTGGTGATGAGGTGATTGTTCATCTTGCTAGTGGGAAAGATTTAAAATTAGAGCCACTTAAAAAGTTATCAAAAGAGCGTAAGCTATCTCAAGCAGCTCAAGTTGCAATGGGGCAGATAGAAAAACATCTTGAAAAGATGGAGTGTTATAGTTGTCATGATACTTGGGCGCCTCAATGTTATGGATGTCATGTTAAAGTTGATTATAGCAAAGGCAAAAAACATATAGATTGGTTAGCAGTTGCACATGACCATGATGTTCATGGAGCAGATGCAGCTAAAAGAAAAACTCTAAAAGAGCATTTAATAGATGGAGAGGCGACAGAAACAAGAAGCTATCTTAGATGGGAAGATCCGATTTTAGTACAAAATGGGGAAGGGCGAATTGCACCAGCAATTCCAGGTTGTCAAACAACGGTGACTGTTATAGGAAAAGATGGCAAAACGATTATACAAAATCATATTTTCATAGGTCATGATAACGACAAAGAGGTACTTGCTATTGATATGGCGCCTGTACACTCTCATACTGTGCAAAAAGAGGCAAGAAGTTGTGAAAGCTGCCATACAAATCCAAAATCTATGGGATTTGGTATAGGAGGCGGAAAGCTTTTTTCAACTCCTGGTGATACACTTATTGTTGATCTTATGACTGCAGATGGTAAAGTAATTCCAAAAAAAGTAACGATTCAAAAACCAAAAGTTGAAGGACTTAGCTTTGATTGGAGCAAAATCATTGATGAAAATGCCACTCAGCTTGTTACTGTAGGACATCACTGGAATCTCTCAAGAGCATTAAATAAAGAGGAGCTTTCTAAACTTGATAGAAGAGAGGTATGTATGAGTTGTCATAAAACTATGCCAGATCATGACTTAGCAGTGAGTTTAATGGTACATGTGGCAAACATGTCAAATATTAAAATAGATAACGATATGCATAAAAATATTTTGAATAAAAATCTGTTGCTAAGTGCATGGGTACAAATTGGAGGAGTAGCTCTTATATTTTTAGGTTTATTATATTGGTTTGTTCGTATAAGAAGGAGATAAAAATCCTTTTTATACAAGTTTATCTAACTTTTTTCAAAATTTAATAATGTGTTTGATAGATAATAAATTTTACTATTTTTTCATATATTCAGTAAGAATTTTTGTTTAATTAAATAAAAGGGTTTATCTGATTGGATATTTAAATATTTTTATTTTCTATTTGCTCAGAATAGTTTTATATAAATAGTTATTTTTTAAGAAAAGCATCAAAAAATAAGGTGAGTTTAATTTTTAAAGTAATATACTTAATTAAAGAATATTTTATTTTTAACAAGGATAAATTATGAGAAAAATATTTTTGATGCTTTTTACTCTCATTTTATCTGTCGCAAATGGTACTGTGTTGACTCATGTTGTATCTTCCCCAGATAATAAACCAGATTTATCAATTGTTGATGTAAAAATCAAAAAAAATATAAAATCTGGTGACATTATTGGTAAAAATAGAGAAATTTTAATCATTATAAAAAATATAGGCAAAAAAACTGCACCAAAAAGTATTTTAAAATTGGTTTGTAAATCAAGAAATGGTTGTCCAAAAATTTTAAATGGAACAGTTAATATATCCTCATTAAGGCCAAATCAAACAAAGAAAATATACTGGCCACTTAAATATAGCAATAAATATAGATGGAAAGAGGGAGAATATAGATTTAGAGCAACTGTTCATATACTACAAACAAATTTTACTGCAGCCCAGGTTTCATCAATCGAGAAAAATATAAATAACAATAAAAAAGATTTTATTGTAAAAGTATTAGGTGAAGATAAGAGTGATTTAACAATAAGTAATATAAAACTTTCAAAAAAGATATGCTCTGGTGATTTAATAAGAAAAAGTGGAAAAATTTTAGTAACTATAAAAAATATAGGTAAAAAAGATGCTCCTGCTACTACATTAAAAGTTTCTTGTATTAATTTAGCTTCAAGTGGAGCCGTAACAAGTTTAAGTGCAAACTTTTCTGGGATTTGTCCAGACTTTTTAAAAGGAATGGCAAAAATACCTTCTATTAAATCTGGACATAGTTATATTTTAAAATGGCCTTATAATAAGAATAAAAAATGGAGAAAGGGTAAATATAAACTAGAGTTTTTTGTTGATGATAGAAATAGAATCAAAGAATCTAAAGAAGACAATAATAAAAAATATTTTATTTTAGAAGTAAAAGAGTGTAAACCAAAACTATCTATGGTGACAAAACCTACTTTAAAAGTTCCTAAATTTAAGAAAAAGATTATATTTGACAAAATTTTTCCATCATATTGGTATTCAGGCAAAAAATATGAAATTATAGTCAGAGGAAAAGGATTTAGTAAAAATTTAGATTTTAAATTTGATAAAAAATTTATAAAAATCATTTCAAAAAAATATATAAATAGTAATATGTATAAATTAACAATAAATATATCTGAGAAAATAAAACCTTCAAAAACAAGACTCTATTATAAAGAGATTGCAAAAAATTCAAAATATTTATATACCGGACTTTATGGTTGGTTAAAAGAGAAGAAAAAGCATAAAAAAATAGTTGTACCAAAAATAAAATTGCCGAAAATTTCATATAAAGTTCCCTTTATTAAAGGAAAAATTATATTAGAAAGGCCAAGATTTGGTAAAAGTGGAAGTGGGGATGTGTATCAGGATTTGGGGATACCTAAACTCAATGATAAAACAGTATTTTCATTTAGAGAGCAAAATCCAGGATTAGCTGATTGGTTTGAGCTTCAAATATTAGATAAAAGTGGGAAAGTTTTAGTAAAAAGAGATCTCGGAAAAAATCTATATTATAGAGCCGATCCTGATTTTGTATATGAGGTTTTATCTTTATTGAAACAAAAAGGATTGTTAAAAATTTCTAATATTTTGAAAAAAAGTTCAAAAATCAATACTTCTGCTTTGAAAAATATAAAAAATAATAGTAAAAAGACAAAAATTTCTAAAAAAGAGATAAACTATTTTAAATTAACTCCTCAAAAAAAGAGAAAAAGCTATATAGAAGAGCATAATGATGAGATAAGTTTATATTGGGCAGTAATTGGTAAAAAAAGATTTCCAAAAGATGGAATTGTAAAAATTGGTGATCATGAAAGAAAAATTGTCAGTTATGAAACTGTTTTAGTGGAAGAGTCTGAAAAATGGCCATTAAAAGTTAATGATTTTACAACTGGATTTAGTTGTAGATCAACTAGTAAAGGAAACATAAATATTCAAAATTTAGATCTTGGGCAAGAAGAGCCCGGAAAAGTTTCCACAGTTAATTATGTTGGAGATAGATTTGAACTTTCTGGCGTTTTTGATATATCAGATTCTCCATGGGGTTTTTCAAGACCAAATCAAATATTTACCAATGGTGGAATGATTGATGCAAGTCCTGTCCCAAGAAATATTTTTATTAGCTGGGGGGATGGTACAGTTGAATCATTAGATATGGTGCCATTGGAAAGTTTTGGTACAAGATTTAGGATAAATAATATGATACATCAATATGCAAGTACTGGCAAGAAAAAGATAAAAATTTTTATGTTACCAGAATCAGAAATACAAAATATCAACGTATCAAGTATGGTTTTTGCATACGACTTTTATGAAGGCTCAAAAACAGCCTCATTAAATGCAGTTTCTATGAATAGTAGTTTTGATAATCCTTATTATCAAGTTTTGGGATTAAGCGGAGATTTACCAAAACCAAATGCAGATTTATTAAATATAGCAAAGCATGCCTATATTATATATTGTAATCAAATTGCAATTGAACCACGAAAAGACCTAGTTGCTTCAGGGCCTTTACATTTAGATGATATTTTTATTTATGATTATAACGGTGGAAAGGTAGAAAATGAGAAAAAATATGGTCTTAATATTCAGGAAAATTTAAAAAATACACAAGTAAATATTGAAAAATATGGAACAAAAAACATTAAAATAGAGAAAAAATCTATACAGAAAAAAGTTGATAATAAAAATAACAAAAAAGAGTTTTTATTTAAAACTTCAACTGAAAAAATCAAAAATATTCAAGAATTTGCAAAAGGTATAGAATTAAGTGAATGTGATATATTGCAAGCAAATGCTAAATTAAGATATTATGGAAAAGGAAGTGTTCTTTTTAAATGGAAACTTATTGGTCCAGATGGAAATGAACTTATTTTAGAGAGTAAAAGAGAAGATATAGGGCCATCAAGATTTAGAGAAAATCTAACAAAAGATAATTATAAGATTCCAACACAAGATTCTTATAGCTATTATCCTTTATTATCAAAAGTTTTATATCTTGAAGAGTTTACCAAAAATAGCCAGTATGAATTGGTAGTTGATGCTATTGTTGATCCAATAACAGCTCTTGCTTTATCACAAGAAGAGATGATAAATACTATAAAAGCAATTATTGAAAATATAAATTTGGGTGTAAAATATGCATCAAATAAAATTACTCCAAAAATCTATCTTGCAAAAAAAAGCAAAATATCAAATCCATATATAGCACAAATTAAGCAAAGTGGTGCAAAATTTGGAGTACTTTCACCAAATAAAATTGCTTCGAAAAATATGCCAGTTGTAGCGAGTATTAATAAGGTTTTAGATAAGAGCAATATAGGAAAAGCTCTTGCAAAAATTAAAATACCAAAAAGAAAGCCTTATTATGTAAAATCTGAGCCTTTTAGATTTAGTGTTGTTCCAAATTCAGGGAATAAACCTTGTAAATTAAAGCTAGTAACCAAATCTAATGATATTTTTTGGATAAGAAATATAAGTAATAGTGTAACAGTGTCTCAAGGAAATATTTATAATGGATCAGGAAACCTTATATTAAAAATCAATAGTTCTATTCCTCAAGAGGTGGCTGTTCCGGTTCTTATAAATAATTGGCATGTTGGTGGATCTGATGGTATTACTGTTCAAAGTGGCAAAATAGATACCTCTTTAGATAGTAATTTTGTTGCAGACGGTGTTGAATTTGGATTGAAAAATCTATATTGTGAAGCCAAAAATAGTGATATGCTTTTAACTACAGATATAAAGCTGCAAAATGGGCTTTTGAGAAATATAGGAAGTAGTGATTCTCTTGAATGGAAAAAATTAACTTCACGAGTGGATGAGAATGGGAACTGGCATTATGAATTATCACAAAATAGAGAATTTAGTATAGGCTGGAGTGGATTTAGACTTAAAACTTCAAAAATATATCTTGATTTTGATAAAAATTGGGGAAGAGGTGTATCAAATGAGTGTAGCCAATTTATTGAAAAAGAGTGGACAGGTGTTCATTTAACTGATGCGACAATTTTCCCAAATACTTTTGACCTTGTACAAAGTGGATATACAAAAAATGTTAATAATTGGGGAATATCTGGAAATGGATTATGTGGTAAAGTCCAATTTGGACATTTTAGTACAAATATTAAAAAAGGAAGTATCTCATTTCAATCAATAGAAGCTGAAGCAAAAAATGGTAATTTTTATGCCACATATAAAAATATGGATGTATATGTACCATGGCTTGATACTCATTTAAAAGGTGATGCTAAATTAGTAGATGGAGCAAACAGTAATGAGCCATCTATTGATTTTAAAGGTTTAAGTTCTTCAGATATTGAAAAAGATTATGGAGTTATACATCTAAAAGCTAGCGATCTTGTATTTGGAAGCTATAAAGATATTGGCTGGGGTGTGTGGAGCAATACATATTTTTCACTTTCAACAAAAACTAAAAAAATAGTTAATGAAGCTCCGGTAAATGGACTTGTTTATGGATTTGACGCAAGAGCATATATAACTGGAGAATCAAACACTAAAACTGTATCAATAAGCGGCAAAGCTGAATTTGGTGGTACTGAAGTTGATCTGATTTCTATGGAGATAACATCAAATAAAAGCGGCAAATCTCTTATAGATTTTGTTTTAAATACCAATTTTAATGTATCTGAAGTTTTATCTACAGTTCCTGTTACAGTTAGATACTCTATAAATAATGAAAATGAAAATATTTTCGCGGTAGGTCCAAATGTTGATCCATTTGTAGTTCCAGCAGTTTTCCCAGAAGCAAATCCAAATATGGAATCAAGGATAGCTTTTAATTATGAAAAAGATAGTGGTGAAACATCACAAAATAATCCAGCTAAATATGACCAATATAGTGGAGATGTTGAGTTTGAACTATTTGAAGGTCAGACTATAAGAGCTGCTTTTAGACTGGGATATATAAATCATCGAGATTACTGGATGATAAAAGCAAGTATGCCTTTTGAAGATGGCATAGAGCTAATGAGTCCAGGGCTTATGCTTTATGAAATAAGAGGAGGCCTTGCACACAATTTTCCATTAGATTCATTTAAAAAAGATGGAAGTATTTTTGATATAACACCAAAGATGGATGGAACATATATGTTTTTTGCAGGTGTTGATGTGGGGCATGAACAAAAAAATTTATATTATGCAAAGGGCGATCTTGTAATAAAAATAAATTGGCAGGCAAGATTAGATGCTAGAGCATGGCTGTTAGATTATAAGAGAAAAGGAGATGGAACTTTTCAAGGATATTTGCAATATGCAAATGGAAGCATAGATGGTTCTATTTGGGGAAAACTATCCCTTTTAAAAGGTGCAATTGTAGCTGAAATACCACAAAATGCAGCTGTACTTCATATAAGTCGAGGAGATTGGTACTTTTATTTTGGAAGAAAAGAGGGTCCAAGAGTTAGGATGAAAGTACTAATATCTGAAGCGGACAGCTATCTTGAATTAGAACCTGGTAGATATGCTGTAGGGGCTAGAAATTTTTGGGGATTAAAAGGAAAATATGGAAGAATATATGGAGAATTAGAATCGGGATATGAGATTAGATTTCCTCCACATGTATCTGGATATGGAGAAGGTACACTTTCAGCTCAGATTTGTTGTTGTGAGATATGTATTGGTCCATCATTATCTGCTAGAGTAGAGGCAAGTGCACTTCCAATTCATGCAAAGGCAAGAGCATGTTTTGATTTTGGATGGCCAATAGGTGATATTTGTGGAACATTTAAATTCTAGGAGTTTTTTATGAAAAAAATATTTATAATTTTTATTTTTGCTTTATGTACAACTTTATTGGCTGGGAAAAGTCCATATATATGGGTTTATAGCAATGGATCAGGTAAAATAGATATATTTTGGCTACCTTCAGATATTTGGCCATCTGGTGGATGGAAGCTTGTTAGAGTTACTGATGGAAATAAAAAAATTTTAAAAAATCAATTAAAGCCTTTAACGCTTAAAAAATATATTAATAATATTAGTAAAAATGAGTATGAAAAAATTAAAAAATTTGCAAAAGAGCTTGAAAAAAGAAATTTAAAAAAAGATGAGTTGCAAATTGCAAAAGTTGTAATGGGTGTTAAAGCCGCATCAAATAAATATTTTGGTTATCTTTTGGGACTGAGATATGAAGATATATTAAATACTAAAAAAAGTGTATATTATATAATTTATGCTCTTGATAAAAATGGAAAAGCTATCTCATCTGCTAAGTCAATTAAAGTATCTCCTTTTAAAAAATCTTTACCACCAAAAAGTGTAGAAAATGCAGCTGCTAAAAGTACCCCAAATGGAGTAGAAATCTATTTTAGTAAACCAAAATTGAATAAACAAAATCCAATAATAGGTTATAAAATAAAAAGAATAGATAATGATGGGTCAAGTGAATGGATAACAAAAAATACAAAAATATTATCAAATGATATTTTTTTAAAAAAGCTTCCAGCAGTTTTAGATAAAAACCCTCCTATAGAGACAAAAGTTAAATATGAGATATATAGTGTTGGATTTTTTGAAAATATGAGTAAGCCAGTAGAAATTTCTGTTTATGTAAAAGATTTTACTGCTTTAATGCCGCCTTTGAATTTTTCAGCAGAAGGTAAAAAGGGAAAAGTCATATTGAAGTGGAATAAAAAAGAGAGTGAAAACTGTTTTGGATATCTTATTGAAAGATCAAATATGCAAAAAGGTCCTTTTTTGATTCTTACACCAAAAGGGATAACGAAAGAGAAAAATATTTTTGAAGATAAAAATGTCATAGGAGGAGTATCATATTTTTATAGAATAAGAAGTGTAAATAAAAATGGAGAGATAGGTAATCCTTCAGTTATAAGAGCAGCAACACCTATCTCAAAATCTCCTCCATCTCCTCCAAGAAATTTAAAAGCAAAAGTTGGAAAAACTCTTATTATGTTAAGTTGGGAAAAGCCAAAAAAAGGAGATATTGCAGGATATAAAGTTTATAGAAAATCAAAAGATGCAAAAAAATGGATGCAACTTAATAGTTATTTAATTAAAGATAGATATTTTGAGGATCCTTATGATGTAAATGTATATGGTGAATTTCAATATATGGTTAAATCTGCTGGATATGATTCACAAGAGAGTAAGAAAAGTAATATTATAAAAGTATATATACCAGACCAAGTTCCGCCAAATCCTCCAATTATTACAGATATAAAATCGCAAAATGGAATAATTAAAATATCTTTTAAACCTTCTCCTCCATATGAAGATATAGAAAAGTTTTATCTTATTAGATCAATTGATCCAAATGATCCAGGGTTAGTTATAGGTGATGCAATTGATAAAAAAAGCAGATCCATTGAAGATAAATTTATAAAATATGGACAAAGATATTGGTACTCTATGATTGCAGTGGATAAAGCTGGAAATAGAAGTGATTTAAGTAGAAAATTTAGCATTGTAGCTGAAAATCCACCATTACCAAAACCAGATAAACCAAAATTATCATATAAAGATAAACCTGTTAAACATGTAATTATTTCTATAAAAAAAGTGCCAAGAAGAGCATTTGCTATTATTTTTAAAAGTTTAGATAAGAAAAAATGGGAATATGTAGCTACAACTGATGAAGCTGGAGATATAGTAGATACTAAAGTGATTGGTAATAAAATATATTATAAGATCTATTTTAAATCAGAAAATAATAGTTTAAGTGAGCCATCAAAGATTGCGAAGATAAAAATAGAGTAGATATCGGGATTATCCCGATATCTATTACAGACGAGCTTCGTATCGTCTGAGCATATATAGTCGCTTGAGCATCTTTTTTCTTGCAGCGATTTTTTCCTTTTTTCGTCTTTCAGTTGGCTTTTCGTAAAATCTTCTAGCCCTTGCTTCAGTGACGATTAGGTTTCTATCAACCTGCTTTTTGAAAAGTCTATAAGCTTCCTCAAACGACTGATTTGGTTTAACGAGGATGCCAGGCACCTGACATCACCCCCTTTCTTAATTAAAATGACTGAAATTATAACATAAAAATAAACAAAACAAATCATTAATGGAAAAAAATTATTAATAAAAATTTAATATTTATATAGCTATAATTTCACTAAATAAAATATATAAGGAGGAAGTATGAAAATATTTAAGAGTGCAGCAATTTTAACAATAGGTTTAGCTGTTAGTCTTAGTGCAAGTGATGCTTTAATAAAAAAGGCAAATGAAGCTGGATTGAAACCTATTCCAAAAGAGGTAAATAAGCTTATTAAACTTATTGATAATCCAAAAAATCCATTGACAAAAGAGAAGGTAGAGCTTGGTAGAAAGCTATATTTTGATCCAAGATTATCTAAAAGCGGACTTATTAGTTGTAATACTTGTCACAATTTATCCATTGGTGGAGATGACAATGTGCCAGTGGCAACTGGACATAAATGGAGACACAATCCTCATCATTTAAACTCTCCAACTGTTTATAATGCTGTATTTAATCAAAAACAGTTTTGGGATGGAAGAAGCCCAGATTTAGAAGACCAAGCTACAGGTCCTATTCAAGCAGCACCTGAGATGGATATGCCAAAAGAAGTTGTTGTAAAAGTAGTAAAAAGCATACCAGAATATAAAGAAGCTTTTGAGAAAATTTTTCCAAATGAAGAGATAACAATTAAGACTATCGGAAAAGCAATTGGTGCATTTGAGAGAACTTTAGTTACTCCAAGTAGATATGATGACTTTTTAAATGGAGATGAAAAGGCTCTTAGCAAAGCTGAAAAAGAAGGATTAAAAACTTTTATAGATGTTGGATGTGCAAGTTGCCATAATGGTGTTGGTCTTGGTGGAAGTATGCAGCCATTCCCTGTTGCAGGAAAATATAAATACGCTAATTTAGGTGATTTTAAAGGGGATAAAAATGGTATGGTTAAGGTTCCAACTTTAAGAAATATTCTTGAAACTGCACCATATTTTCATAATGGCGCGACATACGATATTAAAGAGGCAATTGAAATAATGGCTGAAACTCAGCTTGGAAGAAAATTAAGCAAGAAAGAGATAGATTCTATTGCAACATTTTTCAAAGCACTTACTGGTAAAAAACCTGAAATTGAACTTCCAGTATTACCAGTTGAATCTTCAAATACTCCAAAACCAAATTTAGACTAAATTTAGGGGCTTTGCCCCTTTTACCTTCTTTTAATCTTTTATAAGAGAAAATATAAAAAGCAAAAAATTTAAGGCTTTTTATGGAATATCGATATATTGGTAAATCCGGGCTTCGTGTTACTTCTATGGCTCTTGGGACAATGACATTTGGCTCAACAACATCAAAAGATGAAGCTTTTAAAATACTCAATAAAGCATATGACTTTGGTATAAATTTTTATGATACAGCTGAGCTATATCCTGTACCTCCAGATAGCAGATATGCAGGAGTTACAGAAGAGATAGTAGGAGAGTGGTTAAAGACAAAACCAAGAGATAGTATTATACTTGCGACAAAAGTTGCTGGGGCTGCAAGTGGATGGTATGTACCACCAATTAGACATGGACTTACAGCAATTGATAGATTTCATATAAAAAGAGCGATAGAGGGAAGTTTAAAAAGATTAAAAACTGATTATATTGATCTATATCAGATGCATTGGCCAGATGAGGTTGTTCCAATTGAGGAGAGCTTAAGAGCATTTGATGAATTAATAAAAGAGGGAAAAGTTAGATATATAGGTACATCAAATGACACTGCTTATGGACTTACCAAAGCTTTAATGATATCAAAGTATGAAAATTTAGCAAGATTTGAATCGATTCAAAACAATTTTAGTGTGCTTAATCCTAGATTTTTTGATGAGCTTGAAAAGGTTTGCAAAAGAGAAAATGTATCGCTTCTTCCATACTCTCCAATTGCTGGAGGAATTTTAAGCGGAAAATATAATCAAAAATATATTCCAGAAGACGCAAGATTTAGTGATTATATAAAACATCCAAACAGAAGAGTTAGAGTTCATGCAAAAAGATTTTATAATGAAAAAACCTTATCCGCAACGGCTGAGTTTTTAGAGATTGCAAAAAAGTATGATATCCATCCTGTAACCTTAGCGGTAGCTTATTCAAAACATTTTGATTTTGTTGCTTCTACGATAATTGGAGCAAGAAAAGCTGAGCAGTTAGATGATAGTTTGGCTGCAATGGATGTTAAACTAAATCGTGAAATTTTAAAAGATATAGCAAAACTCCAAGAAAAATATCTCTATCCAATGGGGTAAATTATGAAAAAATTTATTTTATTTTTTATATCAGTGTTACTTTTTGCAGATACAAAAATATTTATTTATCCAAAAAATGTTGCATTTATAAAACAAGATAAAAATATTGCATTAGAAGATGGTGTCGGATATATTGAGAATATTCCAAGAAATATAATTTTAGACTCAATCTATTTTGATAAAAATGTTAATTCATTCTATTTCAAAAATGGAAGATTGTATATTAAAACTGAAAAAAGCGATTTTTTGAAAACAAAAATATCTTATTTAACAAAAGGAATTAGCTATAAAATAAGCTATGTAGGAAAATTGGATAAAAAATTACAATTGATTGGATATTGCCAAATATCTAATAATAGTAAAATTTTTTATAATAATGCAGATATTAGCTTTATTGCAGGCGAATTCAATATAAACTTTAAGCTTCCAATTTATATCTATAAAAGAGCAAAAGCTTTAACATATGAAAATATGCCAAATAGAATAGAGGGATATTATAGATATGATTTTCCATTTAAAATAGATTTAGAGCCAAACTCAATAAGAATAAATAAGTTTTTAAATAAAAAAGTAGATTATAAAAAGATATATAGCTTAGAAGTTTTTGATTCTTTATCAAGATTTGGTCAAAAAGTTTTTAAATTTGATCAAATTATATCATTTAATACACCTTTATCTTTACCTGCAGGCGTAATAAGATTTTATAAAGATACTTTTTTGGGAGAAAATTTTATAAAAAATAGTCCAAAAAATAGTTATTTGAATTTAAAAATAGGAAAAGATTTTGATATAAGTTTAAAAAGAGTACAAAAGGAATATAATAAAACAAAAAAATTTGTTTATACTAAGATTAAATTTATCATAAAAAATCCAAAAGACAAAGATATTAATCTACAAATAAAAGATTTTTTTCCAAATTCTAATGCAAAAATAAGAGCCGATATTAAATATAAAAAACTAGATGCAAATACAATAATATATAATGTAAAAGTTCCTAAAAAATCAAAAATAGAATTTACTGCTTCATATAAAGTACTTCAACAAAACATTTGACGATAAAATTCAAAAATATATTGACTTTTATCGCCACTTTTTTGTATACTTCTGTAATAATTATGTGACATAATTAAAATTATTATAAATTATTATAAAGAAGTTATATGGTGTATGCATATTTAAGAGCTCAAAATATTAGATATTCAATTGCTTCTCAAGAAAAAAGTATAGAAGATTTTGCCGCAAAAAAGGGATATAGTATTGAAGAAAAAGAGGTTGAAATCTCTTCATATAATAAACCTCTTGAAGAGAGAGATGATTTTAGAGCTTTTTTGCATTCATTAAATAGTGGTGATAAACTTTTTATTTATGACTTTTCTATTTTTAGTAATCGAGTAGGTGAAATTGTAAAAATATTAAATTGCCTTTTTAAAAGAGGAATTGATATCTATATTAGTAAATATTCTATAAAAATAAATGAAAATACACCTGCAAAAGTTGTAGTTTCTCTTTTAAATGAATTAAGAGAAAGTTTTAAAGAGTATAAAAAGAAAGGTTTAGGAAGACCAAAAGGAAGTATTTCAAAATCAAAATATGATGTTTATAGAAATAAAATTTTGCAACTGCTAAAGGAGGGTAAAAGTGTAAATGAGATATCAAAGCTTTTAAATGTTAGTAGAACTTCACTTAGAGATTATATAATTTCAAGAAATCTAAAAGAGCTTGCTGCTACAGAGGGGAATATTGATAGTGTGGGAGAAATATTTATTATCCCAACTTCAGAATGTAAAATAGAAAAAAATTCAAAAAAAGGATAAATAATGGCAACTGCGACTGCAACTGCTGCGCCTAAAAAAAATAGGGCAAAAGAGTATCTTAAAAACTGGATACCATATAGGTATAAACGTTATGTTTTTTTTGCAATAGTTACTATTGTGGCTTTGGTTCTTCCATGGATAAAGATAAATGGAAATCACTTTTTCTTATTAAATTTTGACCATAAACAGCTTCATCTTTTCTTTGTTAGATTTGATATGCAAGAGCTATATTTAATGCCATTCTTGCTTTGGATTTTGTTTTTTGGGATATTTTTTATTACTACTCTTGGTGGACGTGTTTGGTGTGGATGGAGTTGTCCGCAAACAATTTTTAGAGTAATTTATAGAGATCTATTTGAAACAAAACTTTTACACTTAAGAAAAAGAATATCAAATAAACAGATTGAACCAGATATGAGCAAGCCTGAAAATAAGGCTAAAAAAGTAATTGCAATTTTACTTTGGTCTGTTTTAGCATTTGTTGCTGCAGCTGATTTTATCTGGTATTTTGTTCCACCTGAAGACTTTTTTGCATATATTCAAAATCCTGGCGAACACACAATATTAATGGGATTTTGGATTGGTATAGCTCTATTTTTAATAGCCGATATTGTTTTTATTAAAGAGAATTTTTGTATATATATCTGTCCATATGCAAGAGTTCAGTCAGTTTTATATGATGAAGATACTTTTCAAACAGTATATGATTATAAAAGAGGCGGTAAGATCTATGATGAGCATGGCCATTTAATAGTACATAATAAAAAAGAGTTAAAAGAGCAAAATGAAAATGCTGAATGTACCCTTTGTGAATCCTGTGTTAAGGTTTGTCCAACCCATATAGATATACGAAAAGGTATGCAGCTTGAGTGTATTAACTGTCTTGAATGTGCTGATGCTTGTACAAAAGTTATGGGAGCTTTGGGAAAAGAGTCTTTAGTTAGATGGACAAGTTATCATGCGTTGGAGAGTGGTGAAAAAACAAGGGTATTTAGATTTAGAATAATTGCATATATTGTAATGCTAACAATTGCATTTGTAGCGCTTTTTTATATGGGAAGCAAAAAAGAGCATATGCTACTTAATATAAATAGAACAAGTCAGCTATATAAAATTGAGCCAAATGGTGTTGTTAAAAACTCTTATATATTCTTATTTCAAAATACAGAAAATGAAAAACATAAATACTATTTTGAAATTGTTGATAATAAAGATATAAAAATTGCAAGACCTAAAAAGCCATTTGATGTAATTCCAGGTAAAAAAGTTAAAAAAGTTGTAATTTTATATACAGATAAGGTGTTAGTAAAAGATACACATAAAGATACGCCAATTCCTATAACAATTAAAGCATATGCAGTTGATGATCCTAAAAAGATTGTTGTTACAAGAAAAACTATATTTGTTTATCCAAGATGGGATATTTATCAAAAAAAGATTAAAAAATAGGCTAAAAGGCTTTTGCCTTTTGCCATAAAAGGGGGAGTAATGCTTATAGCAATACCAGTTAAATTTAATAAAGAAAACCCTCCAATATCTCCGCTTTTTGGCCATGCTAAATATTTTGCTTTTATAAAAGATAATGAAATTAAAATAGAAGAGAATCCATATGATGGTGGAGTGCAAGTAGTAAATTGGCTTTTGGAAAAGGAAGTTGATGTAATTATCACTCAACATATCGGCTTAAAGCCTTTTGTACTACTTCATAATGAGGGAGTTAAATGCTATTTCGGCGGAGATGGAAGGATTTTATTAAAAGATGCAATAGAAAATTTTAAAAAAGGAAATTTAGAAGAGATAAATGAAGAAAATATTGAAAAATTTGCAAGACATCAGCATAGGCATTAAGGGGAAAAATGAGAGAAGGGTTTGATGAGTTTGGTGAACCAACATTAAGAGAAATGGATGATTATAAAGGTACTCATTCCGAAGAGAAAAGAAAAATTATTAAATGGGTAATCATAAGCGGCATTATCGTGGGTGCACTTTTTGCTCTTGCTAGATGGTATTTTTGGGATAAGGGTGAACCAGATTTAAATAAAAATGACAAAATTATTATAAAGCACTATTAAATTTAAAAAATGAATTTATAATATTTTATAATTATGATAATATTTCCTAATAAAAATTAAAGGAATTGTTATGAAAAAAGTATTGGTTTTAGGTGGAGGATTTGCGGGAGTTGAAGCTGCTATCTTTTTAAGAAAAGAGGGTTTTGAAGTTGATCTTGTTTCGCCAAGACCATATATGTATATATATCCAACTTCTATTTGGGTTCCTGTATATGATGCTGAATTTGCAGATGTATGTATTCCAATGGAAGATTTATCAAAAGTTCATGGATTTAATTGGATAAAAGATGAAGTAGTAAAAATAGAGGCAAAAAATAAAAAAGCAATCTGTAAAAATGGTGAATATAGTGGTGATTATTTAGTTATTGCTATTGGAGCTGGAAAAGTCAAAGTTGAGGGAAGCGAAAATTATCTCTCAATATGTGGTGATCCTGAAGATGCAATAAAAATGAGAGATAAAATAGATGAGCTTGTTACTGAAAAAAGAGGCGGAAAAATTGCAATGGGATTTGGTGGAAATCCAAAAGATAGCTCAGCAGTTAGAGGTGGGCCTGCTTTTGAAATGATGTTTAATGTTCATAACTATTTAAAGAAAAAAGGACTTCGAGATAGATTTGAGTTAACCTTTTTTGCAACAATGGCAGAGCCTGGAAAAAGACTTGGTCCACAAGCACTTAAAATGATGGATATATTTTTCAATAAATTAAATATAAAAAAACATTTTGGAAAAAAGATAAAAAGATTTGAAAAAGATAGAATAGTTTTTGAAGATGATTCTATTTTAGAGAGTGATTTTACTATGTTTATTCCTGCAAATGCGGGACATCCTGTATTTAAAGAGAGTGATCTTCCTTTAAGTGAAGCTGGATTTGTTTTGGTTGATGAGTATTGTGAAGTAAAAGATATTCCTGGTGTTTATGCAGTAGGTGATAGTGCATATATCGAAGGTCCACAATGGAGAGCAAAACAGGGCCATATTGCTGAAGTTATGGCAAGAAATACAGCAAATAATATTGCAGTATCAAGTGGTGTTAAAGTTGGTAAATTGGAAAGTTATATAGAACATCTAAATATTATCTGTGTTATGGATAGCGGTGATGGAGCAGCATTTGTTTATAGAGATGATAAACGAGGAATCATGCTTCCTATGCCATTAGTTGGTCATTGGCTTAAAAAGGGATGGGGATGGTATTGTAAAAATTCAAAACTAAATAAAATACCAAGGCTTCCAGGTTTATAAGCAACAAAAGTAGCAGAAAATTTAAGTTTATTGATATATAATTATAAATGAAATAAAAATATTAGGAGGCCATAATGGGAAAATTAACAGAATTTGAACAAACAGTAGCTCAAAGAATCAAAGAGCAAATAGAGTTAAATAAACAAAAAGATGAACTTGGAAATGTTGATCTACAAAAAGCAATGGAGCTTGTTAAAGAAGCAGGAGCAATTTTGCTTGATGTTAGACCACCTGCAAAAGTAACTGGAGAAAATGCGGAAGAAGCTGATATTCCAGATGCATATTATACTCCATATAATGAATTTACAGAGTATCTTGATATATTGCCAGAAGATAAAACAACCGTTATTGTAACTGCTTGTTTAAAAGGTCTATTTGCAAGCAGAGTAAAAGCATATTTAGAAGTTTTAGGCTATGAAAATGTTTTTGTATTTACTGGAAATATAGAAGATTGGATAGCTTCACACAAAGCTCATAAAGGTGAGATATAAAATTTTAGGGCTGCTTTTTGCAGCTCTATCTATTTTAGGATGTGAAAAAAAGATATACACAAAAATATACGATAAAAATTTAGCAAAAGAGAAAATTAACTGCTTAAAAATATCTTCAGACAATATTCTTATTGAATATATTGTTAGAAAAAATCCTTTTATAAAGAAATTATCAAAAAAAGAGTGCCCATATAGTTTAAAAATCTCCTCAAATTATGTAACCTACTGCAAATCTCCTGCAGCAAAGTCTCTAGCTAGTGATTTTGATGGATATGTAAGATTTGAGATATATAAAGATAAAAAACTTTTTTATCGCTCTCAAAGAGATTTTAAAGGAAAATTTGATAAAAGTGTTGCAGATAGTTTGATAGATAAAATGAAAAGGGATTTAAATTTTGGATATTAAATACAAAATTATAAAAGAGAGAAGAAAAAGTTTAAAACTATTTATAAAAGATGGAGCTGTTATTATTAAAGCTCCATCTTTTATAAATAGAGAAACTATCGACAATTTTGTTAAAAAGCATCTTTTTTGGATAAAAATCAATTTAGAAAATTATGAAAAAAATAGAAAAATATTTAAAGAGGGAGAGAAATTTTTATTTTTTGGAAAAGAGTACCCTCTATTAATAAAAAAAGGTGTTAAAAAAGTAGTTTTTGATAATGCATTTTATATTGATAATGAAAATTTTGATAAAGAAAACCTAATAGATTTTTATAAAAAAGAGGCAAAAGAATATATTGAAAAAAGAGTTATATATTTTGCTAAAAATTTTAATCTCTCTTTTAATAATATAAAAATAAATTCTGCTCAAAAAAGATGGGGAAGCTGTAGCAGTAAAAATAATCTTAACTTTTCTTATCGTCTTATAATGTGTCCAAAAGAGGTAATTGATTATGTCATTATTCATGAGCTTTCCCATTTGACACATTTTAACCATTCAAAGGATTTTTGGACATTGGTGTCTAAAAGGTGTCCAAATTATAAATATTGTGAAAAATGGCTTTTTGAAAACTATCTAAAAACTATTTTTTGATATATCTTTATTTATATTTAAAATTATTCATTCTAAAGCTTCTATTAGATAAAATCTATCTTAAAAAGTATCAAGGATATTTTCATGACAAAATATATTTTTGTAACAGGTGGTGTATTAAGTTCTCTTGGGAAAGGAATATCAAGTGCTAGTATAGGAACTCTTTTAAAACATTCAGGGCTTAGTGTTTCAATACTCAAAATTGATCCATATATAAATGTTGACCCAGGAACTATGAGCCCACTTGAGCATGGGGAAGTTTTTGTTACAGCAGATGGCGCAGAAACAGACCTTGATATTGGGCATTATGAGAGATTTTTAAATGTGAAACTTTCAAAAAAGAATAATTTTACAACAGGTCAAGTTTATCTATCTGTTATAAAAAGAGAGAGAAAAGGTGATTATCTTGGAAAAACTATCCAAGTTGTTCCTCATATAGTAGATGAGATAAAAAACAGAATAAAAAAAGCTGGAAAAGGCCACGATGTTTTAATCGTAGAATTGGGTGGTACTGTTGGCGATATTGAAGGACTTCCTTTTTTAGAGGCGATAAGAGAATTGACTCATGATTTAGGGCCTCATAAAGCATATAATATTCATGTAACACTTGTTCCTTATATAAAAGCAGCAGGTGAATTAAAAACTAAACCAACTCAGCATAGTGTTCAGGAGTTAAGAAGAATAGGTATAACTCCAGATATGATAATTGCAAGATGTGAAAAGCCTCTTCCAAAAGAGCTTAAAGAAAAGATTGCAAGAAGTTGCGGTATTGATATACATGCGGTAATTGAGGCAAGAGATGCTGAAACTATTTATAAAGTTCCACTAAATTTCTTAAGAGAAAATATCTTATATCCTATTTCAAAACAGTTTAGGCTAGGAGAACTTCATCCAAATATGGATGAGTGGGATATTTTGGTTAAAAAGATTATTGCTCCTAAAGATGAGGTAAATATTGCTTTTGTAGGAAAATATTTAGGTCTTAAAGAGTCATATAAATCTTTAACAGAGGCTTTGGTACATGCTGGGGCTAATCTTGATACAAGAGTAAATATAAATTGGGTTGATAGCGAATTAATTGAAGCTGAGGGTAGTAAAGAGTTACTAAAAAATGCAGATGGTATTTTGGTAGCTGGAGGATTTGGAGAAAGAGGTGTTGAAGGAAAAATAGAGGCAATTAAATATGCAAGAGAAAATAAAATTCCATATCTTGGAATATGTCTTGGAATGCAGCTTTCAATCATAGAGTTTGCTAGAAATGTACTTGGTATAAAAGAGGCAAATTCTATGGAATTTGATCCAAATACTGAGTATCCATTTATATATTTAATAGATGAATTTATTGATCAATCTGGGCAAAAGCAGATAAGAACTCACACTTCACCAATGGGTGGAACTATGAGACTTGGAGAGTATGCTTGTATAGTTAAACCAAATACTAAACTTTGGGAAGCTTATAATCATCAAGAGATAATTTATGAAAGACATAGACACAGATATGAAGCCAATCCAAAATATAGACAAATTTTAGAAGATGCAGGTATGGTAGTAAGTGGTGAGAGTAAAGAAGGGCTTATTGAAGCTGTTGAAATTGAAAAGCATCCATGGTTTGTAGGAGTACAGTTTCATCCTGAATTTACTTCGCATTTACAAAATCCAAATCCACTAATAAAAGCATTTATCGAAAACTCTTTAAAAAATAGAGAAACTATTTAATGATTAAATTAACAAAAAAGAAAATTTATGAGATTCTTTTAAAAAGATTTGAAGAGGGATTTGTAAAACTCTCTTCTCTTCCATCTCCACACAGTTTAAAAGATGCTAAAAAAGCCTCTTTAAGAGTGAAAAAAGCGATAGAAAATAGAGAAAAAATAGCTATTGTTGGTGATTATGATGTTGATGGTGTTGTCTCTACATCTATAATGAAAGAGTTCTTTGAGATTATAGATTATCCAGTGACTATAAAAATTCCAAATAGATTTAAAGATGGATATGGAATAAGCAGATCAATTATAGAAAAGCTTGATTGTGATTTAATAATCACTGTAGATAATGGAATTAGTGCCATTGATGCAGCTAATTATTGTAAAGAAAAAGGAATTGATCTTATCATTACAGACCATCATACACCTTCAAAAAATCTACCTGATGCTTACGCAATAATTAATCCAAAACAAGACTCTTGTAATTTTGAATATCCAGATATTTGTGGAGCCCAAGTTGCTTGGTTTTTTATTGCTCAATTAAAAAAAGAGCTAAATATTAATATTGATATGAAAAGATTTTTAGATATTTTAGCAATAGCAATAATTGCTGATGTAATGCCTCTAAAGCATATAAATAGATCTTTAGTTCAAGCTGGAATTAAATATTTTCAAAAAAGCCAAAGGCCCTCTATTGAGTTTTTAAGAAAAACCTTGAAAAAAAATGAATTTAATGCTGAAGATTTTGGTTTTGTAATAGCTCCGATTTTAAATAGTGCTGGAAGAATGGATGATGCATCAATTGCTTTAAAATTTTTAACAAGTAAAAATAGTTTAGAAAGCTCAGTCTATTATGGTAGGCTTCTTGCATTAAATAGTCAAAGAAAAATGGAAGAAAAAAGAGTTTTTCAGGAAGCTATAAGTCAAATTGATGATAAAAATTTTATATGTGCAGTTGGGGAAGATTGGAATGAAGGAGTAGTAGGGATAGTAGCAGCAAGACTTGTTTCAAAATATAAAAAACCCTCTTTTGTTTTAACTAAAAGTGAAGAGTTTTATAAAGGAAGTGGTAGGAGCTTTGCTAATGTAGATCTTTTTTCACTACTTGATAAAAATAGAGAATATTTAGAAAAATTTGGTGGTCATAAAAAAGCTGCTGGACTAACTATAAAACCAGAAAATTTAGATATTTTTAAAAGAGAGTTTGAAAATTCAATAAAAAAATTAAAAAAAGAGGATTGGATAGAGAGTGATGAAGTTATGGGTGAGCTTGAATTTAGCGAAGTTGACTGGGAACTTTTAAAAATTTTAGAAAGCTTTGCACCATATGGCGAGAGTAATCCAATGCCTAAATTTGCTGCATACAATGTAGAAGTAATAGAATCAAGAATGGTAGGAGAAAATGGTGACCATTTACTTATGACACTAAGACAAGAAGATAGATTTTTTAAAGCAATAAAATTTAGACAAATAGAAAATATAAATAAAAATTATATTGATATTATCTATTATCCTATTAAAAATATATTTAATGATAATATTTATATTCAATTAAATATACTAAAAATTCTGTGAAATAACAAAATAGTGACAAAATATTTTATAATATTTATTTATATTAATATTAAAATCTAATTATTATTTGTTTAAGATTTTTATTACATTTTTTTTTATATAATCTATCGATATTATTTATAATAGGAGTAAAAAATGGACAAAAAAGATATCAAAAAGCTTCAAGAGGTTCAAGAAGTTATTGAAGAGACTCTTAAAAGTGAAGGACTCTCAAGAAGAGATGCATTAAAGTTAATGGGTTTAAGTACAGCTGGAGTTATGGTTGGAGGCTCTTCAAAACTGCATGCTGAAGAACAGGGTAAAAAAACAGATGCAAAAGCTCACATTGTTATAGTAGGTGGTGGAGCTGGTGGAATAATGGCTGCTGCAAGATTGAGACGTGCAGCTGGAAATGCAAAAATTACTATTATTGCTCCTAATGATCTTCATCTTTATCAACCTGGACAAGTTTTTATGGCTGCTGGTCTTTATAAAGCAGATGATATAAAAAAACCAAATGCAGATCTTATGCCAAGTGGTGTAAAATGGATAAAAGATAAAGTTATGGAGTTTGATCCAGACAATAATCAAGTTATAACTGCAAAAAATGGAAAAATAAAATATGACTTTTTAGTTGTAGCTGTTGGAATTTCATATCAATATGAGCAAATTGAAGGCTTAACGAAAGATATGCTTGGTAAAAATGGTATTGCAAGTGTATATCTTAACGATCCTGAAACTGGAAGCGTTAAAGGTGGAGAGATAACTTGGGCTTGGTTTAATCAAATGAGAGATGCTGCTAAAAAGGCAAGTAAAGAAAAACCTATAAATGTTATCTGTACTCAGCCAAATACTCCAATTAAATGTGGTGGTGCTCCTCAAAAAATTCTTTATTTAAGTAACGATTTCTTAAGAGGAAATGGCCCAGTTGGCGGCGAAGATGTTCATATGAATGCGAAATTTTATTTTACAAAAGGAAAAGGCAGTAAACTATTTGGAATTAAAGAATATAATGAAACTTTGACAAATATTGTTCAACCAATGTATGGAAATATTGAAAACAAATGGAATCATAATCTTGTTAAAATTGATGCAAATAAAAAAATAGCTACTTTTCATCATACATATCAAGTAAAAGGTGAATGGGATCCAGATCTTGAAGAGTATGAGATGATTACAAAAGAAGAGATGGTAGAAATGCCTTACGATTTTATACATATCGTTCCTCCAATGAGTGCATCAAATGAATTTAAAACATCTCCTCTTGCATGGCAAAAAGGAACTGGTAAGGGTTGGATGGAAGCAGATATGTATACATTGCAACATAGAAGATATAAAAATGTTTTTGGAATAGGTGATGTTCTTGGTATTCCTAAAGGAAAAACTGGTGGTAGTGCAAGACACCATGGACCAATATTGCAAGAAAACCTTATATCTGTAATGGAAGGAAAAGAGCCAACAGCTAAATTTGATGGTTATACTGTTTGTCCATTAAAAACTCAATATGGAAAAATTATGCTTGCTGAATTTAACTATGGAACAAAACCAGCTCCATCTTTTCCTATCTTAGATCCAGCAAAACCAAGATGGATTTGGTGGGCATTTGACTTATATATGTTAAAACCTATGTATTGGCACCTAATGATGAGAGGATTAATGTAAAATTGCAAAGCCTTTTGGCTTTGCAATAAAAGGTTTTCTTTAATGAAAAAAGTCTTAATAAGAGAGGTTTTTTTATATGTTTTAATATTCATTCTTCTATCATTAATAATGCATTTTCAAGCTTGGATATCTCATCCTATAGAACATATAAAAGCTTTGCCTACTAGCCCTTTTGGACCATTTCATCCTTTTGTTTTTAGTTTTGGAGTATATTTTTTTATTTTAATTATTAGGCTTTTTATAAAAGTTGTAAAAAAAGCGATAGATAAGGGAAGTAAAACAAAAATTTAATCTCTTTTTTCCCAATTTGGAATTTCGCAACTTTTAGGAAATCCATCAAGAAGTTCATATGGTTTAAATTGAGTTTTATATGCAAAAGATTTACATCCATTAACCCAATATCCTAAATATATCCAATCAAGATTTAATTTTTTAGCTATATCAATCTGAATAAGTAAAGAGTAAATTCCTAAAGATAGTTTTTCAAAATCTGGGTCATAAAAAAAGTAGATGGAACTTATTCCATCATCTACAATATCAATTAAATCAACACCAATTAATTTTTTATCATAAAAATATAGAACCTCTTTTCCAAAATTGTGAGCTCCTACTACAAACTCTTCATAATATGTTTGCAGATCAATTTCTGTATATTTCCAACCACTCTTTTTTGCTTTAAACTTATGATATTTATTATAAAGTTCAATATGTTCAAAAGAGATAGTTGGTGTTCTAATAATAATCTGAGTATCTCTGTTTTTTTTAATAGCTCTTCTTTGACTACGTGAAGGTTTAAAGTTTTTAACATCTATTCTTAAGCTTTTACACTCATTACAATCTTTACAAATAGGATGAAAATAGGAAAATCCAAATCTTCTCCATCCTCTTTGAATTAGATTGGTAACAAGATCTTTAGTAGCCTTTGGGATAAATCTATAATACATTCTTGTCTTTTTATCTGGCAAATAGGGACACTCATAATCAAGAACGCAATAATCTATAGATTCATTTTCTTTAAACTCTCTCTTCATACTCTATCTTTTAAATTAGTCATTAGACATTGGTCATTAGTCATTGGAAATTAATGTCATTAAATTTATACTATTAATGACCAATTACTTAATGACTAATGACTTTCTAACTTTCTTACTCTCTCACTCTCTCACTCTCTCACCATCTAACTATTCTAACTATTCTAATTATATAGGCAATACTCTAATATTTTCATCAAGTTTTTCTTTTAATGTATTTTCAATTGCAAAAAGAGTACCTGTTGTAGAGCTTGCACATCCTGCACACGCTCCCATATATCTTATATAAACATCAGTATAAGCTCCATTTTCTTTAACATCTATAATTTCCATATTTCCACCATCCATTACTAAAAATTGGCGGATATTTTCATCTATCACTTTTTCTATGGCTTTTAGTTTTTGTACAGTAGTCATTTCATTAAAAGATATATCTTTTCCTTCATTTTGAGCATTTGCAGCTTCTTTCATCTTCTCCTCCTCCATCTCTTTTCTTGTTTCAGCTAATATATCAACAAGATAATACTCTCTTTCCTCATGACCACCTGGTTTTATACAGCTTTTACAAAATGCACCAGCTTTTGTATAATCTGTGATCTCTTCAACAGTTTTTAAATCATTTAATTTAATAACCTCTTTTATTGTACCAAGGCTAACTCTTGCACATTCACAAACAATTATCTCATCTTCAAAGCTATCCATATCAACGCCTTTATAAAGACTCGCAGCTTTTTTTATAACATCATATGCCATAACTGAGCAGTGCATTTTTTGAGGTGGAACAGCTGGAACATCAGGATGATCTCTCATCGCTTTTTCAACATCAATATTTGTAATTTTTACTGCCTCATCTACAGTTTTTCCTTTACATAACTCAACCATAGTATCTGAGCTCGCAATAGCTGTTCCACATCCAAAAGATTTGAATTTTGCATCTAAAATTTTATCTGTTTTTGGATCAACTATCCAGTATAATCTAACCGCATCCCCACAGCTCTCAGCACCATAATCAGCTACAATTAACTCTCCGCCTAATCTTTTTGCATCCTCTTCAGTTAGTTCGCCTTTATTTCTTGGATTGTTCATTAAGTCTTGTACTTTTTGGCTATACTCTTCCCAGATATTTCCACTTATTAAATCATTTTTTGCCATTTCTTTTCTCCTAAATCTTTGTATATATGTTAAAAAGGTTAAAAAAGTTGAGCAGTTTAATTAGTTGTGTTGTTAAACTTATTAAGTAGTTAAAATATTTAGATTAAAATAATTATTCAACCACTCAACTACTCAGCCACTTAACTACTTAACCACTCACCTAACTACTGGTTTATAAGCATATGAACTTGATATGCTTCTAAGTCTCTCAACAGCTTTTTTAAAAACATCAATTGTATAATTGATATCTTCTTCTGTTGTAAATCTTGAAAGGCTTAGCCTTACTGCAGTATGAGCCAAATCTGCTTCAGCTCCAATAGCTTCCATAACAGGATTTGCTTCTAAATCCTCACTTGCACATGCACTTCCAGTACTTGCTGCAACTCCTGCTCTATTTAAATCCCAAAGCATTGCTTCGCCTTCAACACCTTTTACACTTATTAAAATAGTATTTGGCACTCTATTTTTTCTATTTCCAACAACAAATGTATCAGGAATTTTTAAAAGTGCATCTTCAAGTTTATCTCTTAAATATCTAACTTTTTTCTCTTCAAACTCAAGATAATAGTTAGCAAGTTCCATTGCTTCACCCATACCTACAATTCCTGGAACATTCAATGTTCCGCTTCTAAGACCCCTCATATGCTCTCCCCCATGTAGCAGCGGCGTAAGCTCTTTCCCTTTTTTGATATATAATCCTCCAACACCTTTTGGACCATGAAATTTGTGTGCTGAAAAACTTAAATAATCAACTCCTGCTTTTTGAACATCAACTTTTATTTTTCCTATTGCTTGAACAGCATCTGTATGAAATAGTACATCTCTTTCTTTACAAATTTCAGCAATTTCTTCAATTGGAAATATCATACCGGTTTCATTATTTGCCCACATTATTGAAACAAGAGCAGTATCATCTCTTATAAAATCTTTTACTGTATGAGCTTCTACAATCCCTTCGCTATTAACAGGAAGATATGTTACTCTAACACCCTGTTTTTCAAGCCATTTAAAAGCTGCTAATACAGAAGGGTGTTCAACTTCTGTTGTTATCATATGATTTTTATTACCATTTTTAATATAATCAAAATATACACTTTTTATAACCCAGTTATTAGACTCAGTAGCACAGCTTGTTACAACTATATCATCTTCGTCTCTCGCATTTATTCCTGAATATAACTGATCCATAGCTTTTCGCAAAGCTGGATGAGAAGCTGTTCCAAAATCGTGAAGTGAATTTGGATTTCCATAAATTTCACAAAAAAATGGATCCATTGCTTCTTTTACTTTTGGATCAACCATTGTTGTTGCGTTGTTGTCTAAATATACTTTTTTCATTTTCACTCCAAAATAAGACAAAATTAGTCCTAATTAATTTGCTCAAATGTTACAGCAATATTTCTTAAATATTTATTATATAGTTAAGTTAGTTGAGTAAGGTGAGTATGGTGAGTGAGAAAATTATTATTGACAAAAAGCTGTGAAGGAGTGAAGTAGTGAAGCTGCTAATATCATAAAAGTTTCAAGTTTGAAGTGACTAATTCCAAATTCCCAATTCCTAATGTCCAATGACTGATGACTAATGTCTAAAACCTTATATTTTGCGGGGCGTTTACAATACTAAAAAACTCTTCTCTTGTTTTCAAGTTTTCTTTGAAAACTCCTCTTAAAGCTGAACTTACAGTTGTTGAGCATATTTTTTCTACTCCTCTCATCTCCATACACATATGTCTTGCATGAACTACCACAGCAACACCTTTTGGTTTTACACACTCCATTAATGCATCAGCAATCTGTTCGGTCATCTGCTCTTGTATTTGAAGTCTTCTAGCGTAAACTTCCACCATTCTAGGTATTTTTGATAATCCTACAACTTTTCCATCTGGAATATATGCAACATGAGCTCTTCCAATAATAGGTAAAAGATGATGCTCGCATAAAGAGTAAAATTCTATATCTCTAACAATAACCATTTCATCATTAGTCGAAGTAAAAAGAGCCTCATTTAAAATCTCTTTTGGATCTTGACTATATCCTTTTGTTAAATGCAAAAAAGCTTTATAAACACGTTCCGGAGTTTTTATCAGTCCTTCTCTGTTTGGATCTTCTCCAATAATTTTAAGCATTGTTTTTACAGCGTTTTCAAACTCTTTTTGCCTGTTCATAAAAAAAATCCTTTTTAATTAAAACTTTTTTACAAAAGTAAAGCATAATTTTGCTAAAATTGCAACTAAAATTTTTAAAAAAGGGTAAAAATGGAAATAGTAGCAAAGAAAGTTGATAATGCAAATGCAGAAGTTAATGCAAAAATTGCAAAAAGCGATATCGAATCAAAAACTCAAAAAATAGCTAAAGAGCTAAGTAAAACTTTAAACCTTCCTGGTTTTAGAAAAGGCAAAGTTCCTATAGCAATTGTTAAAAAAAGATATGGCGAAAAGATAGAAAAAGATGCTGAAGCTGAAGCTTTACAAGAAGTTTATGCTAAAGCTTTAGAAGAGCTTGGATTAAATAAAGAGGATATTTTAGGTGAACCTGCAGTAACAAAATTTGATAAAAAAGATGAAGTGATTGAAACAGAGATAAAAATATCTTTTAGACCAGAAATTGATCTTGAAGGATATGAAGAGGCAATTCCAGAATTTAAAGAGCCTGAAGTTAGCGATGAAGAGGTTGAGAAAAGATTAAAAGAGTTGGCTGAAGCGATGACTCCTCCAAAAAAATTAGAAGAAGATAGACCTTTACAAGAGGGTGATATAGCTATTATTGATTTTAAAGGGTATGTAGATGATAAAGAGATTGAAGGCGGTAGTGCTGAAAATTTTCAATTAAAAATAGGAAGTGGACAATTTATACCTGGTTTTGAAGAGCAGCTTGTTGGAATGAAAGCAGGAGAGAGTAAAACAATTGAGGTAACTTTTCCAGAGGATTATCACAACAAAGAACTTGCAGGTAAAAAAGCAAAATTTGATGTTACATTAAAAGAGATTCAAGTAAAAGAAGAACCAAAAATAGATGATGAGCTTGCAAAAAAGATGCTTCCAAATGAAGAAAATCCAACAGTTGATCTTTTAAAAGAGAAAATTAAAGAGCAGATAAAAAGTGAAAAACTTTCAAAACTATATAATGAAGAGTTAAAACCAAAACTTATTGAAAATCTTGTAGAAAAGTTTGATTTTGATTTACCAGAAAATATTGTAGAGCAAGAGATTGATATAAAACTTAATGAGAAACTAAGAGGCATGAGCGAAGATGAGTTAAAAGAGCTTAGAGAAAATCCAGATAAAGTTAAAGAATTAAGAGAGTCTTTAAAAGATGAAGCAAAGAAAAGTGTGAAAGCTACATTTATTGTTGATGCTTTGGCAAAAAAAGAGGGAATAAAAGTTGATGATCAAGAGGTGATTCAAACAATTTATTATGAAGCAATGCAGATGGGACAAAATCCGCAAGAGGTATTAGAAGCTTATAAAAAACAGGGCTTGCTTCCTGCTATAAAAATGGCTATGATAGAAGATAAATTGTTGACACATCTATTAAATAAAAAATTGGAGGCTAAATGAGTTATTACATACCATATGTAATTGAGCGCACAGGAAGAGGTGAGAGAAGTTATGATATATATTCAAGACTATTAAAAGATAGAATAATTATGTTAAGTGGAGAGATAAATGATGCAGTAGCCTCTTCTATTGTTGCTCAACTTCTATTTTTAGAAGCAGAAGATCCAGATAAAGATATCTATCTTTATATAAATTCTCCTGGTGGAGTAATAACTAGTGGAATGAGTATATATGATACTATGAACTATATAAAGCCAGATGTTTCAACTATATGTATAGGACAAGCTGCATCAATGGGAGCGTTTTTATTAAGTAGTGGTGCAAAAGGTAAAAGATACGCTCTTCCACATGCAAGAATTATGATTCATCAACCTTTAGGTGGTGCTCAAGGGCAAGCAACAGATATTGAGATTCAAGCAAAAGAGATTTTGAGATTAAAACATATGTTAAATGATATATTGGCTAAAAATACAGGCCAACCTTTGAGAAAAATAGCAAAAGATACAGATAGAGACTTTTTTATGAGTAGTGAAGAAGCAAAAGATTATGGACTTATAGATCAAGTTTTGGAAAGAAGTATGAAATAAAATGATTAGAGAGATTGTTGTTTATCCAGATAAAAGATTAAAACAGATTTCAAAACCAGTTGAAAAATTTGATGAGGAACTCCATAAACTTTTAGATGATATGTATGAAACTATGATAGCTAAAAATGGTATAGGCCTTGCAGCTATCCAAGTAGGAGTTCCTCTAAGAGCTTTGATTATAAATCTTCCAAATGAAGAGGGTGAACAAAAAAAAGAGGATCTCATTGAAGTAATAAATCCTAAAATTTTAGAGACTAAAGGAAATACTACATATACCGAAGGTTGCCTTAGTGTTCCAGAATATTATGATGATGTTGAAAGGGCTGAGTGGATAAAAGTTGAATTTTTTGATAGATTTGGGAACAAAAAAGTTGTAGAGAGTGATGGACTTTTAGCAATAGCCTTTCAACATGAGATTGATCATTTAAATGGACATCTTTTCATAGAAAAACTATCTTTTTTAAAAAGAAAAAAATTTGAAAAAGAGTGGAAAAAAAGAAGAAAAGAGAGAGGTAGCAAAAAAGGAAAAGTCAAATAAAGGTAAAGATTGAAAAAACTATTTTGTGCAACTTTTACAGATGGAAAAGCTTTTACAGTAGAGGTTGAAAGCTCATTTGTAAGAGCTCTTCCATCTTTTAGTGTTGTAGGTCTTGCTTCAAATTCAATCCAAGAATCAAAAGATAGAGTTAAATCAGCTTTAAATTTTATCGATTTTAAATTTCCCCCCTTAAAAATAACTATCAATCTATCTCCAAGTGATCTTAAAAAGAGTGGAAGCCATTTTGACTTAGCAATAGCATTAAGCATTGCGCTGCAAAAAGAGAATGTAGATTTTAAAGACTATTATATATTTGGAGAGTTAGGACTTGATGGAAAATTAAAAGATACAAATACAATTTTTCCACTTATTTTATCTTTGAGAAAAAGTGTAAATAACTTAAAAGTTGTTATTCCAAAAGATTCAGCAAAAAAAGTTTCAAAAATACCAGATATTAAAATATATCCAGTAGATAATCTCCAAGAGGCTATCGATTTTTTTAAAGAGGAAAATATAAAAGAGATTGAAAGCAGTGAAATTGATAGTGATTATCTTGTAAAAGATAATAAAAAATATTATTATCTAAATAGTTTTGAAATGGATATTTTAGATGTTAAAGGACAAGAATTTGCAAAAAGAGCCGCATTAATAGCTGCAACAGGAATGCATAATATACTTTTTGAAGGTAGTCCTGGTTGTGGTAAAAGTATGATAAGCAAAAGATTAAGATACATACTTCCTCCTCTATCTTTAGAGGAAATTTTAGAAATTGCAAAAAATGAGGCAATGGATTCTAAAGAGCCACAATTTATACCTCTTAGACCATTTAGAGCACCGCACCATTCATCTACAAAAGCCAGCATTTTTGGTGGTGGTACAAATAGTGCAAAAATTGGTGAAGTTGCATTAGCAAACAAGGGGATTTTATTTTTTGATGAACTTCCGCATTTTTCAAAAAATGTTCTCGAAGCATTAAGAGAGCCCTTAGAAGATAGAAAGATTTTAATATCAAGAGTAAATAATAAAATAGAGTATCAAACAGATTTTATGTTTATTGGCGCAATGAATCCCTGTCCATGTGGGAATCTTTTAAGTACTACAAAAGAGTGTAGATGTAGTGATGTAGAGATACAAAGATACAAAAATAGACTATCTGAGCCATTTTTGGACAGAATTGATATCTATGTACAAATGAGTGAAATTAAAAAAGAGGACAAAAGTACAATTTCATCTTCTGAGATGTATAAAAATATTTTAAAAGCATTTATATTTCAAAAAGAGAGAAAACAAAATGAGTTTAATGGAAAACTTAATGAAAAAGAGATTGAAAAATATTGTATCTTATCAAAAGATGCAGAAAATATTTTAGAAAATGCAATTGAAAGATTTTCTCTTACATTTAGAAGTATAAATAAAATTAAAAAGGTTTCACGAACTATTGCAGATTTGGATGGGAGCGAAAAGATAGAGAAAAAACATATTTTAGAGGCATTGAGCTATAGAAAAAGATAGCTTTTGCCTCTAAAGATTATGCTCCAAAAATTGAAACAACTGCTTTTGTGATAAAATATCCTCCAACCATAAGCCAAATAGCCATTATAAGTGCCAGCATTACTGGTTTAATTCCAGCTTGCTTAAATTTTTCAACACTAGTTTCCATTCCTAAAGCAGTCATTGCCATAGTTAGTAAAAATGTATCTACTTGATTTATACCAGTAAGAACTGGTTTTAATGATTCAATCCCAACTAAAAATGAGTTTATTCCAGCCATTACAATAAACCATACTGCAAACCAAGGAATTGAAATTTTAAATTTTGTTTTTTCTCCTGCTACATTTTCTACACTACTTTTAGAAACAATAATTCCTAAAATAATTAATAACGGAGCAATCATCATAACTCTTGTCATTTTAACTATTACAGCATTATCCGCAGCTGCTCCTCCTATTGCTCCACCAGCTGCAACAACTTGGGCAACTTCATGTACAGTTCCTCCAACATATATTCCATAAACAGAAGGATCCATATTAAAAATCCCTGCTTTATATAGTGCAGGATAGGTAAACATTGCAATTGTTCCAAAAAGTACAACTGTTCCAACAGCAACTGCGCTTTTATAAGGTTCAGCTTTTAAAACCGGTTCTGTTGCTAAGACAGCTGCAGCACCACATACACTTGATCCACTTGCACAAAGAACAGCAGTATCACGATCAAGTTTAAAAATTTTTACGCCAAGCCACCATCCAAGAATAAAAGTAGTTGTAAGCATTATAGTTGAAACTGTAAGTCCTGCTAAGCCAACTTCAGCAATTTGTTGAAAAGTTATCCTAAATCCATAAAGAATAATTGCAAAACGAAGTAGCTGTTTTGAGCTAAATACAATTCCAGGAACCCACTCTTTTGGGATATGAGTTCTTAATGTGTTAGCATAAAACATACCAATAACTATACCTATTATTAAAGGACTTATTGCAAGAGATTTAATAAATCCAACTTGAGAAATCTGTATAGCAGCAATCGTAAAAAGAGCTACAAATAAAATACCATTTAATGTATATTTGATATTTTCTTTAGAAAAAGCCATATTACTCCTTTTATCTATTTTTATGATAAATTTAATCAAAAAATTTTATAATAAATAAAAATTTCCTTAAATTGGATTATAATATTTTTATTAAAATAAGTAAAATAAATAAATTTGATATATTATCATCAAGAATTTTGAAAAGGTAGGAGATGAGAATAACATTAAGACAGATGGAAATATTTTTAGAAGTTGCAAAAATAGGACATTTAACTCAAGTTGCAAAGGATTTAGGATTAAGTCAGTCTGCAGTATCAATGTCGTTGAAAGAGTTAGAAAGTACTCTTGGGTGTAAACTTTTTGATAGGATTCAAAAAAAACTTGTTCTTAATGAAAAAGGAAGAGCTTTTAAACATGCAATAGAGCCTCTTGTTAAAAAATTGAGAGATATCGAAGAGGAGTTTATGTCCCAAGAGAATAAAGGAGAGCTAAGTATTGGTGCAAGCACTACCATAGCAGATTATATAATGCCTCATATTGTTTGTGAATATATGGAAAAATATCCAGAAGTAAAAATAAAGATGAAAATTGGAAATACCTCAGAAATTACAAAAATGGTTGAAGAAGGTGATATAGATATAGGTTACATTGAAGGAGAGATTGAAAGTTTAAATACAGTTTTTTCACCCATTGGAGTAGATGAGCTTGTTATTGTAACAGGTGATAAAAGTCTTGTTAAAAAGAAAGAGTATTTTATAGATAATCTTTTGGATTATAAATGGGTTTTAAGAGAAGAGGGCTCAGGGACAAGAAGTGTTTTTTTTAATAAAATAAAAAATTATATAACTGGACTGAATCTATTTTTAGAATTAAGACACACAGAAGCTATAAAAAGTGTGCTTAAAGAAGCAGAAGGAACAATAAGTTGTATTTCAAAAATTGCAGTAAATAAAGAGTTAGAAAACAAAGAGCTTTACGAGATAAAAGTAAAAGGCTTTGATTTTACAAGAGAGTTTTATCAAATTCATCATAAAGATAAATATAAAAGTGATCTTTTTAAAAAGTTTTCTATTTTTGCAAGATATAGATTTAGCGAAATATTAAAAAGATAATTGGTATATAGGAGATATTATGAAAAATCTTTATAAAAGCGTATCTTATTTGGATAAAAGATGTTATGAAATATATAATCTACCTGAAGATATATTGATGGAGCATGCTGCAGATGGAATAAATAGATATATAAGAGAAAATTTTCAAAAAGGAAGTTCTATTTTAATAGTAGCTGGCCCTGGGAATAATGGTGGTGATGGGGTGGCTCTTGCAAGATTGTTACTTGGTGATTTTGATGTAAAACTTTACATGCCATATGGTGCAAAGTCTGATATGTGTAAAATTCAAGTTGATAGATTTTTAGCTTTAGGTGGAGAATTTTGTGATGATATAAAAGTGTGTGATATTGTTGTAGATGCACTTTTTGGCTCAGGTCTTAGCAAACCTCTAAAAGAGGATATAGTTGAGTTACTTGGCTGTTTAAATAGAATGGATGCATTTAAAATAGCTGTTGATATTCCAACTGGAATAAATATAGATGGATATCCAAATCCATATGCTTTTATTGCTGATATTACATTTACTATGGGAGGAATAAAAACTTCTCTTGTTATGGATCTTGCTAAAGATTATGTTGGAGAGATAAAAGTAGTTGACCTTGGAGTATCAAAAAAATTTTATGAAGATGAATCAAATATAAAGCTTTTAGAAGAGAAGGATTTAAAACTTCCTGTTAGAGAGAAAAAAAGTTCACATAAGGGAGATTATGGACATTTAGCAGTAATTGCTGGAGAAAAAGAGGGAGCTGCAATTATGGCAGCTCTTAGTGCTTTAAATTTTGGAGCAGGACTTGTAACTGTTGTAACAAATGAGAAAATTTCTATTCCTTATGAATTAATGCATTCAAATACACTTCCAAAAAACACTTCTGCAATTGCTGTTGGAATGGGACTCGGAATGGAATATAGTGATGAAGATTTTAATGAGCTTGTTTTAAAGCATGAAATTCCTTTGGTTATTGATGCAGACCTTTTTTATAGCTCTAAAATAAAAGAGTTAATAAAAAAGAAAAATATTGTATTAACACCCCATCCAAAAGAGTTTTCATCATTGCTAAAAATTTTAAATATTGATGATGTAGAGGTTGAAACGATTCAAAAAAATAGACTTTTATTTGTTGAAAAATTTATAGAAAAATATCCAGATGTAACCTTGGTATTAAAAGGAGCAAATCCAATAATTGCAAAAGGAGAAAAAATTTTTATAAATACTCTTGGCTCACCAGCATTAAGTAAAGGTGGAAGTGGTGATGTGTTAACTGGGCTTATTGGAGCTTTGCTTGCTCAAGGATATAAGACATTAGATGCAGCGATAAATGGCTCATTAGCTCATACAATCGCAGCAAACAAAGTTAAAAAAACAAACTTTTCTTTAACACCAGATGATTTGATAAAGGCTTTAGGGTGTTTATAAAAAAAATTGTTATTCTTTTTAGCGGAGAGGGAACAAATCTTGAAAATATTATCAAAAAACTTCATAATAAAGAGTTTAACGATACAAAAATAGTTGTTAGCAAAGCTATTACAAATAATCCATTGGCAAATGGTATAAAAAGAGCAAAAAGGGAAGGTGTTGAGGTTGAGATAATAGACCATAAAAAATATACTTCAAGAGAAGAGTTTGATAAAGAACTTGTAAAAGCTATTAAAAAAGAGAGTCCCGATTTAGTTGTACTTGCAGGATTTATGAGAATATTGACACCTATTTTTACAGAGAATATAAAAAATGCTATAAATATACACCCTTCAATTTTACCGCTTTTTAAAGGAGCAAATGCATTAAAAAGAAGTTTTGAAAGCGATATGAAAGTAGCAGGAGTTACTGTTCATAAAGTATCATCAGAGCTTGATAGTGGGGAGATTTTAGAACAGGATTGTTTTAAAAAAGATAGACTTAGTTTTGAGGAATTTGAAAAAAGAATTCATGAATTAGAATATGAAATATATCCAAAAGTAATTGTTGATATTTTAATTAAAAAAAAGTAAAATAAAATAAGATATTTTTTATCTGATTTAAGGAGAGTAGATGAGCGATATTTTAAAAATAGGAAAATATGAATTTACAAGCAGACTGATTGTTGGAAGCGGTAAATATCCAGATTTTAAAACAACATATGATGCAACTATTGCAAGTGGTGCTGAGATGATAACAGTAGCTGTTAGAAGAGTAAATATAACTGACCCAAATAAAGAGAATCTAATGGACTATTTTAAAGATAGCAATGTTCAGTTTTTGCCAAATAGTGCAGGGTGTACAACTGCAGAAGAGGCAATTACTCTTTTTAGACTTGTAAGAGAAGCAACAGGTATTGATATTATTAAACTTGAAATAATTGGAGATACTGAAAAGACTCTATATCCTGATGTAATTGAAACAGTAAAAGCCTGCGAAGTTTTAGCAAAAGAGGGATTTACTGTTATGGCTTATACAAATGATGACCCAATTGTTGCAAGAAGACTTGAAAATGCAGGAGCCGCTGCAGTTATGCCTCTTGCAGCTCCAATTGGTAGTGGTCTTGGAATTCAAAATAGATATAATGTTGTTTTTGTAAAAGAGGCAGTAAATGTTCCAGTTATTGTTGATGCTGGAGTTGGATGTGCAAGCGATGCAGCTATTGCTATGGAGCTTGGAGCTGATGGAGTTTTAACAAATACTGCAATTGCTCAAGCAAAAAATCCTATTTTGATGGCAGAAGCTATGAAAAATGCTGTGATAGCTGGAAGATTAAGCTATTTGGCTGGAAGAATTCCTAAAAAGCCTTATGCAACAGCATCAAGTCCAACAGAGGGAATGATACAGTTTTAAGGATAATGATTAATTATTAATATAGGTTTCAACAAAATCTTGCCATAATATTTCTTTATCTTAACAATAAGGAATATTATGGCATTAGAAAATTTAACTTCCCAAAACTTTAATGATAAAGTAGCATCACATGATATTATAATTCTTGATTTTTGGGCACCATGGTGTGGGCCGTGTAAAGAGTTTGGCCCAATTTTTGAAAAAGTCTCTCAAAACCATCCAGATATTCTTTTTGGGAAAATTAATACAGAAGAAGAGCGTGAACTTGCAGCTCATTTTAATATTAGTTCTATTCCTACTGTTGCTATTATAAGAGAAGGGATAGTGCTTTTTATGCAGCCTGGACTTTTACCAGAAGAGGCTCTAGAAGATCTTATCCGTCAAGTTAAAGAGCTTGATATGGAAAAAGTACGTGAAGATATAGCAAAACAAAACCAAACTCAACAATAAATAGGATTTAAGAGGCATTTGCCTCTTTGGCTTTTATAAATATAATATAAGAAAGACGAAATTTGAATATAATATTTTATGAGGTCATATATCGATATGGTGGTTCTCTAGCCATGTAGTATCGTATTGATGGACGGGCAAAAGAGGATGAGGAAGACCTCTCATTAATTACATATGATCTTTATTCTATTCTTAAATATAATCAATATTTTTCTAATTTTTATACCTATTTTGTATTCTTTAAAAGTTCTTCTAAATTTTTCATACACTTTTCCTTATTGCAATTATCAATAATTTCAAGATCTTATTTACGAAATAAAATCTTGATTTATATATCATTTTCATTTTCGTCGATAATCTATTTTAGCTTAACATCAGTTTTTCATACTTTACTTTATTGTCTTTCCTTTGGCAGTAGGTGATGAATATTTTTGATTGTAGCTTCAAAAGCTGCTTGATGCAGTGAAATTTAACTACTTGGAAGTAAAATAGTAAACGTATCTTAATATTGTCTCTTATTATCAAGTTTTATTTTTAATGAAAAATAAATGATTGGAAAAAAGTTTTTTATATAAGTTTTATTTTGGAAATGGTACTCTTTTATAAGATCAATATAAAGGTGTGCCATGCGTTTTGGTATAAATTTTTTGTATTCTGATAAAGTTCTCATTCCTACAAAATACAGAAAATTTTTTCTTGCTTTTATAAAAGAGGCTTTAAAGCATACAGAAGAGGGAAAGAGACTTTACGATTATTATTTTAATAAAAGAAAAAATCTCTCAAAACCATTTACATTTTCTATACATATCAATCCTAAACAGAAAATAACAAATAGATTCCTTACTAATAATATTAAATTTTATTTTTCTACAAATAATCTCATTTTAACGACACTTATTTATAATGGAATAAAAAAATTAGAAAAATATGATCCTTTTGATACAAATATAAAATTTACAATTGATATTTTTCCTATCTATCAAAAGAATATTAGATTAGATAAAGCAATATTTAAATCACTCTCTCCGATTTTAGTTAGAAATATAAAAAACAAAAAAGGAAAAGGATATCTAACTTTTGATCATGAAAATTTCATTCAAAATCTAAAATATAACCTAAACAATTTGTCAAAAAACTTTTTAGATAAAGAAATTATGATAAAAGATATAGATATACAGATTTTTGAAGCAAAACGTGTAATAGTTCCAACTTATGGAGGAGAAATAGGAAATAATCTTGTTTTTCAACTCAAAGCTCCTAATGAATTATTAAAACTTATTTATGATATAGGTATAGGAGCAAAAAGAAGCCAAGGATATGGTATGGTTGAGGTATTGCGATGATGCTAAAAGTCTATTTAGGTGACTGGCTTTATAATGCAGGTATTCTTGGGTTTTTAAATATAAATTCTAATTTATGGAAATTAGAAACTGTTGGAGATAGACAAAAGTTTGTTTCAAAAGATGAAAAATTACTTAAGTTTGGGAATAATTATATTGAATTTGATAGAAAAATTTTTTATGAATTTTCTAGAAGATTTTTTGATTATGCTTTTAACCAGTATGGAAGATATGAAAATTTAATAAAGCTTTTTAAAGAATATATTGATGATTTAGAATCATTAAAAAATGATTTAGATTATATAAATAAAAAATATTTTCATGGTAAAGAAGAGAGCGATAAAATTTTACAGAAACTTCCCATAGAAATTTTTGACAGATTTAAAAAAATACTTCAAGGATTTAAGCTATTAAAAGACAAACTGGGCAAAATTCCTTCTAAAAATGAAATCAAAAAAGATGTAAATCTTTTAATAAATCTTTTCCAAAATGCTATAGAAATTATGAAAAAAGATAAAGAAGAATTTTGGGAAAGTGATGTTCAAATTTATCTAAGAAATATTTACGGACAAAAAAGTTTTTTAAATAAATCTGTAAATAAAGATAGATTCAAAAAATTTTATGAAGACTTTGAATTACCAATATTAGAAAAGAAAATAGAAAAAGAAAAAATTTATCCATGCATTGCTTGCAGTGAAAGATTAGCCCGTAAAAAAACTATATTTGATACAGGAATATCCAAATTCTACGGACTTAATAAAGATTCTATAAATTTTGTATGGAATTTTAATCCAAAACTACCTTTATGCGAAATTTGTGAAATTATTTATTTTTCCTATTTCGCAGGTTTAAACCCTGTTCAAAAAGATGGCAAAAAAGTTTTTTATTTTGTTAATTCTGATAGCTCTATTGTTGATTTAGTAAGTAAAAATAATTTATTAAAAGAAGTTTTAAATCCAGATTTGACTCAGAACCTTCTTTTAGATTTCTTTACTCAGCTTATTTTAGAAGCATCTTATGAAAAAGCATTTTTTACTCTTCAAAATATAGCTGTCTTAGAACTAGATCTAAATAATGAAACAATGCCAAAGGTTTATTCTTTTAATCTATCGAGAGAAAAAGCAAAATTTTTAAAAGAATCACAAACTAAAGAAAATTTAAAAGAGTTTTCCAAAAATTATTACAAAATAAAAGATACAAAAATTTCAATACTTCCAGAAATCATTTCTTTAATCTTAGAAAATAAACTTTATTTTAATTACTTAAACAAACTTCTAAAAATGTTTATAGCTTATCAAAATGGCTCAAAAAATTATGAAACTAATATAAACCCATATAAAGTTCAAACTTTAAATCTACTTGTTTCAAAATTTATTAAAGATGTAGGAGGCAAAACAATGAATATGTCAGAAAATGAAATGTGGAAGGTTTATTATAAAGGTAAAGAACTTGCAAATATTTTAAGAGATAAGAAAGCGGAAAATAAAATACAGTCACTTTCTTATAAACTTTTAAATTCACTTAGAATAGGAAACAGTTCACAATTTATGGATATTTTACTTCGAACTTATATGGCTTATGGGGAAGGAATCCCTTCTTCTTTTATAAAGGCTTTGCAAAATAAGGAAGATTTTTATTCTATTGGTTATAGCTTTTTAAATGGATTTCTTGGAAACGAAAAAGAGGAGGTAAAAAAATAATGGCTAATTTACAACCAAAAGGATTAACAGTTTCAGTAATTTTTGATGCAATGAGTTTGAACTATGGAGAAGGAGTTGGAAATATTTCAGAACTTAAGAAAATTTCTCGTTCAGGTGAACTGTTATCTTATGAATCTAGACAGGCTATTAGATATGATATCTATAGGATGTTAAAGGAATTATTTTTTATAGATAATAAAAAAGAAGAACCTTTAACAGCAGATCAAGATGTTGTCCAGTTTAAACCTGAAGCTACTATAAAAGATTATATAGAGGCTGATTTATTTGGATATATGAAAACAGAAAAAGACAAAGGAGCTCTAACCCGTTCTGCAATTGTAAGAATAACTCCTGCTATATCTCTTGAGCCCATGTTTTTAGATGTAGAATTTGGAACCAATCTAAACTTTGCCCAAAGAGCAGGAACAGATCCAAATCCATTCCAATTTGAACATCATTTATCTTTATACTCTTATACAATTACAATTGAGTTAGACAGAGTAGGAGAAGATTTAAACGATAACATCTCACTTGAACCTTCTGAAAAAGCAAGAAGAGTCAATATGGTTCTAGATGTATTAAAAGTATTAAATAGAAACATTAAAGGTAGGATGGAAAATTTAAATCCTCTTTTTTCTATTGGTGGAGTTTATGATGTTAAAAATCCGTTTTTCTTAGGAAGATTGAAAATAAAATACAATCGTGAAACAAGAAAATTTCTCTTAGATACCCCAATTATTTCATCTGTTTTGGAAATAGACTTTAACGGAAAAAAGGCTAAAGATAATTCTTATATTGGAATTGTAGGTGGATACTGGGAAAATGAGAAGGAAATTAAAAATCTTTTACCTGAAGAGAAAATTCATAATGTTAATGATTTCTTCGAAGCTTTAAAAGAACAAGTAAATGAGTATTATGGGGTTTAAAAGTGAAGCTTCTTAAAATAAAAGCTTATCAAATTTTTGCAAATTATAGAAAACCTATGAGTTTTAATTTTTGGGACAGTTATCCTTTGCCGCCTTTATCTGCAGTTAGAGGATGGTTTCATACTGTAGTTGAAGCTAAAGAATATATACCTATGTCAATGAGTATCCAGGGAAAATTTTCGTCTGTTGTTCATGATTTGCAAACACTTATAAAATTTGATAGAAAAAGAAACAAAGAAGGGGAAATAGTTTTAAAAAGTTTCAAAAATAAAGTTTTTTCAAAATCTCCCACTTTTGTAACAAATATTTACGATATCCATTTGAATATATATATTAAAGCAGAAGAAGAATATCTAAAACTATTTAAAGAAAATCTTCTAAAAAACGAATATCCTTCCCTTGGAAGAAAAGAAGATTTAATAAGGATTGATTATATTGATTTTATAGAACCTATAAATAAAGACTTTTCAGAAGAAGAACATATAATAGATTATGGCATTTATTTAAATAAGGAAACAGCTGTTAATTTAGGAATTGCAGGTATAAATTATAGAATGAATTTTAAATATGATAAAAAGCTTTTGGATAAAACAGGACTTAGATATTTTGAAAAGAAAAATGTTGTATATATAGATAACGATTATATAGAAAATGGAGAGCTCCTTTTTGATGAAGAAGATAAAAGAGTTATTGACTTAATCGGATATTAAATATGGAAAAGGTATATGCAAAGCTTTACTATCAAAATGGTAAGCTTGTTCCTGAAACTTTAGAAAGGCATACAGAAAATCTTTTAAAAGAATTAGAAAGAATAAAAAGACTGTATGGTAAGGAATTAAAAGATATTGGAACTACTGATAACTTTTGGAATGCTTTGAAAATCGCTTGTTTATTTCACGATTTAGGTAAAGTTTCTTCTCATTTTCAAAAAAAGATAAAAAAATACTTAAATGAACCAGTAAAAATCCCATCAGATTTAGATAAAGAAATTCCACATAACTATCTTTCAGGAATATTCTTATATGTTCCTGAAATAAAAGGGACTATTATCAAGGGATATTTTAATTACATCCTTTTTTCTGTTTTGTTTCACCATCATCGAAAAATAGATTTTTCACAAGAATATTTCCTAAAAGTCATTGAAAAAGATATAAAAAATAAAATAGATACTTTAAAGTGGTTAAAAAAATATAGGTTTTTTATATCAGATATTCCCTCAGATAAAGTTGATATTCTATATAAAAAAATAGAAAGTTTTTACTTTAACTCTCCTAAGGTAAAAAATATCAAAAAAGATAAAATTTTTATTCTATTAAAAGGACTTCTTCACAGATTAGACCATTCAGCTTCTGCACATTTACCTATAGAGGAAAATAGAATTTCCAATGTAGAAGAAAAATTAATATCTTATCTTTCTAAAAAGGAAAATTTTAAAGGTCTAAAATCTTTCCAAAAAAAAGCAAAAGAACTGAGAAATAAGAATGTATTACTTACTGCTTCAACAGGCATAGGAAAAACAGAATTTGCTATTAATTGGATGGGAGAAGATAAAGCTTTCTATACTCTGCCTGTTCGAGTTTCTGTTAATGCTATGTATGAAAGATTTATCAATATTTTCAAAGAAGATAAACAATGTATAGGACTTTTACATAGTGATGCTTTATTTTATGGAATAAGAGAGAATGAAAAAATAGATGATTTACTTTCTATAAAAGAACACGTCATAAAAACACAAGCTACAAGACAGTTCTCTATGCCAATTACTATAACCACAGCAGACCAGATATTTACATCTGTTTTTAAGTATCCTGGGTATGAGAAAATTTATGCCACTTTGATATATTCAAAAATAGTATTAGATGAACCACAAAGCTATTCACCAGATACACTTGCAGTTATAATAAAGGGACTTCAAGAAATAACCTATTATGGAGGAAAATTTTGTTTTATGAGTGCAACAATTCATCCTTTTATCAATGAATATTTAAAAAATTATGCAGAAGAATTAGATCCTGTTTTTAGTGACGAGAAAAAGCATAAGATCAAATTAGAAGATAAAACCATTAATGAATTTTCAAATTATATGATTTCTCAATTTAATCAAGATAAAAAAGTTTTAGTTATTACAAATACAGTAAAGAAAGCACAGGAACTGTTTAAATTTTTGAAAGAAAATAAAAATCTAAATGTTAAACTTCTACACTCGCTTTTTATTCAAAGAGATAAAAAAGAAAAAGAAGAACAAATAAAAAATCCTTGTGAACCAGTTATTTGGATTTCAACTCAATTAGTAGAAGCTTCTTTGGATATAGATTATGACATTCTGTTTACAGAAATTTCCACTTTAGACTCTTTAATTCAAAGAATGGGAAGGATTTATAGAAAATCAGGAAGAATAATTGATAAAAATGACAACCCTAATATTATAATTGCTACACAAGAACCATCAGATAAAGGAAAAATTTATAGCAAAGAGATTGTAAAACTTACATTAGAAGCTTTAAAAAGATACAATTTAAAAATATTAACTGAAAGTATGAAACAAAAGCTTATGAAAGAAGTTTATAGCGAGGAAAAAATAAAAGAAACTAAATTTTATCTAGATTTTAAAAAATACATGAAACTTTTAGACGCAGGTTTTGAGGCTGATACCAAAGGAGAAGCTCAACAGCTTTTCAGAGAAATTTTAAATATAAATGTTATTCCAGAAAAAGTTTATCAAAAAAATATAGATGAGATAGAAAAAGCAATTGAAGTTGCTTTAGATAAATCAAAAAAATATTCTGAAAAAATACAAGCATTTTACACTTTGAATAAGTTTACAGTAAGTTTACCTCTTTATAAACTTAAAAATATTATTCCAACTCAAATAACTCCAGAAAAATTTAGAAAAAAATTTTTTACTATAAATTTTCCTTATGATGCTAATTTGGGCTTAATAATTGAAAATAAAAAAATTGAAAATATATTATGAAAAAATTATATATTACTGGAAATGAAATAGCTTATTATTTTATTTGTAAAAGAAAGTTATGGTTTTTTTCTAAAGATATAACAATGGAACAAAATAATCAATTAGTAGAATTAGGAAAAATTATTCATGAAATAACTTATAAAAATAAAAGAAAAGAGATAGAATTTGAAGGAATAAAAATCGATTTTTTTGAAAAGAAAAATGCTTTGATTCACGAAGTAAAAAAAGGTAAAACAATGGAAAAAGCTCATGTTTGGCAGATGAAATATTATCTTTATAGATTAAAACTTTTAGGTATAAATTGTAAAGGAATGATCGATTATCCATTATTAAGGCAAAGAGTTACTGTCATTTTGGAGAAAGGAGATATTGAAAAATTAGAAGATTTAATAAATAAAATTGAAAAAATTAAGAGCTTGAAAATCCCTCCTAAGGTTATAGATAAAATGTTTTGTAAAAAATGTAGTTATTATGAGTTGTGTTATGCGTGAATATTATATATTTAAATCTGGAAGAATAAAAAGAAAAGATAATACACTATTTTTAGAGTATTTTGAAAATGAAAAGGTATCAAAAGTTCCTATACCTATAAATGATATTGATTCCTTATATCTTTTTGGAGAAGTTGACTTTAATACAAAACTCTTAAATTATTTTACACAACATCAAATTATGATGCATATTTTTAACTATTATGGTTTTTATAGTGGAACATATTATCCTAGAGAATTTTTATTGTCTGGTGATTTATTAGTTAAACAAGTAAAATATTTTACTTCAAGGAAAAAGAGACTCTATATTGCTAAAGAATTTGTAAAAGGTGCTGTTTATGGGGCTATTGCAAATATTAAAAGATATAAAGAAAAAATTGATAATGAAATAGAAATTTTAAAATCATTATATAAAAGTATTGATGAACAACATGGAATTAGAGCTTTAATGGGAGTTGAAGGTAATGCGAAAGATATATATTATAGCTGTTTTGAAAAAATTATTAATCAAGATATTGATTTTAAAAAAAGAGTAAAAAATCCTCCAGACAATATGATAAATGCTCTACTTTCTTTTGTTAATAGCCTTATTTATACTTTTGTTTTAAAAGAGATATATAAACACAATTAAATCCAACAATAAGCTATCTTCATGAGCCAAGCACAAGAAGATTTTCTTTATCATTAGATATTGCAGAAATATTTAAACCTATTTTTGGAGATAGATTAATTTTTGAAATGTTAAATGATAGAAAATTGTCCAAAAGAGATTTTGATAAATCATTAAATTTTGCCTATTTAAAAGAAGAAGGAAGAAAAAAAGTCATAACTGCTTTTGAAGAAAGAATGAATAGGACAATTTTGCATAAAAAGCTTAGAAAAAGAATTAAATATAAAAGATTAATAAGATTAGAACTTTATAAGCTTATTAAACATTTGTTAGGAGAAAATGAATATAAACACTTTAAAATTTGGTGGTAATAATGTATATAATATTGGTTTATGATATTTGTACAATAGAAAAAGAAGGTCAAAAAAGACTTAATAAAGTAATGAAATTATGTAGACAATATCTTCATCATACTCAAAAAAGTGTTTTTGAGGGTGAATTAAGTGAAGCAAAATTTATAAAATTACAAAATAGTATTAAAAATATTATAGATTTTAATAACGATTATGTAATTTTTTATAGAATTGATAACAAAAATAATGTAAAAAAATACAATTTAGGAATATCTTTTGATCCTACAACAAATATATTTTAGCGGAATTTTCGGAAAGCTAAATATTGTTGATTCGAGAAAAAACTTTTATAAATAAAGACAAAAAATGCCTTAAAATCGGAATTATGTTATAATTTTTTTATGGATATTAGTATCCAATTATGGGATATAAAGTTTACTATTATTGTAGCTGCTTCAGATATAAAAAAATATTAGTATCCAATTATGGGATATAAAGTGTTCTGGATCTAATTTATTTTCCTTAAAATACTCATATTAGTATCCAATTATGGGATATAAAGTGAGTTGTGCTTTCGACTGTATGTTCACCTCTGTCATATTAGTATCCAATTATGGGATATAAAGATTATTACTAAAACTGAGCCTATGCCCATTAATGTATATATTAGTATCCAATTATGGGATATAAAGTATTATTTTCAAAATAGCTACATAGAAAAGATACATATATTAGTATCCAATTATGGGATATAAAGTCATCTGGTTTTATAGCTGGTGGCTCTTTATCTGGATATTAGTATCCAATTATGGGATATAAAGAATTCTCTTTGAGCAATCATTAATTTATCTAATATTATATTAGTATCCAATTATGGGATATAAAGTGATGAGATAAAAAATCTTGATAAAGTATATCTTGAAGATATTAGTATCCAATTATGGGATATAAAGAATAACCAATCATATCGGTTATATTGTCAATATATAATATTAGTATCCAATTATGGGATATAAAGGTATAGGCAGCACACTTTAGACGCTGAAAGTGTTCTATATTAGTATCCAATTATGGGATATAAAGAAAATTCGCCTTCTTGTGCTATTCTTTCGGTACAAGGATATTAGTATCCAATTATGGGATATAAAGCCATTTAATAGCGTTAAGAGAGCTGCTCATATCATATACAAATATTAGTATCCAATTATGGGATATAAAGATTAAAAGCTGAATTGTATTTTCTGTACTATATGAAATATTAGTATCCAATTATGGGATATAAAGTTTTTAGCTGAAGGATTGGAGATGATTATGCACAAAATATTAGTATCCAATTATGGGATATAAAGAGTTAATAGCTTGGATTTTCGATTGAGGTAATTATGAATATTAGTATCCAATTATGGGATATAAAGATGAGATAGATGGAAAACTTGTAAAACTTGGAACGATATTAGTATCCAATTATGGGATATAAAGTTAGAGTATGACAGTCCTGTGATGAATTTAGATGAAAAATATTAGTATCCAATTATGGGATATAAAGTGCCATACTAAATTTGAACTATCATCACAAGCAAATCATATTAGTATCCAATTATGGGATATAAAGTTTTGAAAGAGGCTATGCATCTTGGACCGCTTACAAAAATATTAGTATCCAATTATGGGATATAAAGAAAATAAAATCTATAAACTTCATAAAAATACAAGCATATTAGTATCCAATTATGGGATATAAAGATGAGATAGATGGAAAACTTGTAAAACTTGGAACGATATTAGTATCCAATTATGGGATATAAAGTCTCATCTTCATAGTTTTTATCATCAGGATGCATCAATATTAGTATCCAATTATGGGATATAAAGTAATTAAAGCATACGGGCTTAGTTGCAACCCAATATCATATTAGTATCCAATTATGGGATATAAAGTTTATTCTAAATTTTTTACTAAGCTAATTTTTTCTTCATATATTAGTATCCAATTATGGGATATAAAGTGTTTTTGCTACAAATGAATATCTTTTATTAAGTCTCAATATTAGTATCCAATTATGGGATATAAAGTAATAATGATACAATATATAACTCTTTTTACATATTAATATTAGTATCCAATTATGGGATATAAAGTTGTTAATTGAAAAGGGTTATACAATTGAATTTGAGATATTAGTATCCAATTATGGGATATAAAGGAAGATTTTACATCTTATAAGCTACCTCATCACTATATATTAGTATCCAATTATGGGATATAAAGGATAATAAAGCCCCCATCTATCACCTCTTTTATTTATATTAGTATCCAATTATGGGATATAAAATTATAATATAAAGATTTATTTTTTAATAATGTTATATTTTTATAATTCCCATGAGATTTAACATCATAAAAATTAGTGCAATTGGGGCTATATATCTTATTGAAAATCTCCAAATATGAAATATTGTATCTCCCATACTGTTTTCTAAAGCTGCTTTTACTCTATCTTTATGAAGCTCATAACCTACAAAGATTGCTATTAAAAGTCCTCCAAGAGGAAGTAAAATAGAATCTGTTGTATATTCTAATATATCAAATAGTGGTTTTCCACCAAGACTGAAAATTTTTCCCCAAGAATTTGTATAAGATAAAAGTGCGCCTATTCCAATAACCCAATATATTAAACTTGTTAAAAATACAGCTTTTGTTCTTGTTTGATTAAATCTATCGATTAGATATTGAACAACAGGTTCTACTAAACTTATAGCAGAAGTTATTCCTGCAAATGCTAAAGCTAAGAAAAACAGAAGTGCAAAAAATATGCCTAAAGTTCCGAAATTATTTAAAATTGTTGGTAGCGAAATAAAAACAAGACCAGGTCCTTGTCCAGGTTTTGCGCCAAACTGGAAAAGAAAACTAAATATAACAAGTCCAGCTACAAGGGCTATCAAAGTATCCATGAAAGTAACTATAAAAGCTGTTTTTGGAATACTTGCCTCTTTAGGAAGTGAAGCAGCATATGTTAAAATCGCTCCCATTCCAAGAGAGAGTGTAAAAAATGAGTGTCCAACTGCTCTAACTATAGCTTCAGAATTTAGTTTTTCCCATTTTGGTTCAAACATAAAAGCAAAAGCTTTTGAAAATCCATCCAAACTGAATGCATATATTAAAAGACCAAAAAGTATAATCATCAAAGATGGCATTAAAATAAGATTTATTTTTTCTATACCGCTTTTTATACCTTTATTAACAATCCATGCAACGATTATAACTGATATAGTATGACAGACTATTGCTATTATTTCGTTATCTCCAACTAAAGTGTTAAATATCTGTTTTGCTTCATCAGTTGTAGATGGTAATCCAAAAAGCAGTTTTACTAAATAATAGAAAATCCAGCCTATTACAACTGAATAAAATGTCATAATAATAATTCCATTAAATCCCATAAAACCTGCATATTTCCAATATTTTCTATTTGGTGGAGCAAGCTCTTCAAAACTTCCTACTGTATCTTTTCTTCCAAGAGCTCCAATTAGCATCTCTGCTACCATAACAGAAAATCCTATAAAAGCTATGGTTATAAGATATACTAAAACAAATGCTCCTCCTCCATATTCTCCAGTCATATATGGAAATTTCCATATATTTCCAAGCCCAACTGCACTACCTGCTGCAGCCATAATAAAACCTATTCGTGAAAAGCGTTGAATTTTCACTTGGTCTCCTTAGTTAATATATTGATTAAATTATATTTAAAAGAGTTTATAATCTTATAAAAAATAGCCTATTTTATAAAATGTAAAAAATTATGTAACAAAGTTTTATATAAATTATTGACAAATAAAACATTTTTAAATATAATTTCAATCCAAATTGAGTTCGGGGTGTAGCGCAGTCTGGTTAGCGCACCTGGTTTGGGACCAGGGGGTCGGGGGTTCGAATCCCTCCACCCCGACCATTTTCCACTAAAAATATGGTGGGTGTAGCTCAGTTGGTTAGAGCACCAGATTGTGGCTCTGGGGGTCGCCGGTTCGAATCCGGTCATCCACCCCATTAGTTTGAGAGCCTTTGAAAAGTAAATAAAAGAATTGATATAATTTTAACCTATGGGTCTTTTGCTAGGGCGTGGCTGAAGACCTAATCAGTGCGCCCGTAGCTCAATTGGATAGAGCAACGGACTTCGGATCCGTAGGTTAGAGGTTCGACTCCTCTCGGGCGTGCCAAAGAGAGAGTATGCGCTCGTAGCTCAGCTGGATAGAGCAACGGCCTTCTAAGCCGTAGGTCCCAGGTTCGAATCCTGGCGGGCGTACCACTTTATTTTTCTTCTGTTTTACAAAATGCGGGAGTGGCGGAATTGGCAGACGCGCCAGACTTAGGATCTGGTACCGCAAGGTGTGGAGGTTCAAGTCCTCTCTCCCGCACCATGTAAACCTTCGGAAGCCCCATAAAATCGAACTTTAAGAAAACTCAAAAGCCGTTTGTACCGCAAAATATACCGCAAAAAATAATCAACATAAATATACTTTTATAGACGAAAATGCTATAATGATTTTGATAGATTTTATTAATTTATTAAAGTATTTAGAAGTTTATTATAATATATTGAAGTTAATTAAAACTTTTAAGTTTTAGCCAAAAAATATATAATTTTTCTAATTTTCTTAAGTGTATAAAGTAAAAAATAGGCTCTTTAAGGTTACAAAACTTAAACTACATTATTTTAGCTCCTATAAGATAAAAAACAGCGGTTTTTAGTATTGAAAACTCTGATTTTCAATACAATTAATTTTTTAAAACTTAAACTATTTACACTTTGATTATTGAGCTTTAAATAAATGCTCTATAAGCCTAGCAGCTTTTTTATTTATAGGGAGATGGGGCAGTATTGCAGCTTTTTTATGATAAAAGCTATTTATAAGCAGTTTGGCTGGATTGAAGTTATTATGATATTGCCCCCACTCCCCCTGGATTTAATAACTCCTTTAAGATGAGGTTGTTATTGGATCTTCTGAACCTCAAAATTTATTTAGTTTTTAGGGCGCCAACATGGTTGACACTTATATTTTTGTATGGATTTACACTCATGCTAAGTATTGATTAAGCGAAGATTGTATCAATAAATCAAATTACATCTTGAAAGATTTGTATACCTAATAAAAGGTAAAAGTGATAATTTATATATGGAGACTGGGGCAGTGTTAAAATTTTTTACTTTTAACATCTTCACCGAGCGGGCAGTCAACTTTTCAAAAAATCCATTTTTGAGGGGGTAGGGTATCATAGATTTTATAGTAATGAGTTATTTTTGTATGTTTATATAAAAGCTATCTTTTTATGCGTTATTGAGTTAGCTACTTTACTTTTTTAATGGATTTCTTTTTCAAAAGCAAAAGAGTGCTTTTTAGCAATAGCGTTTAAATATATGCAAGTTTCCAAAATCGAAGTGGTTATAAATTAAGATTATATTAAGAAAAACTGCAAAAAAAAAGAAAAAATATGAGAAAAAAAATAAAAGTACTTTTTTGAAAAAAGCCCTGTTTTTTTGCCCTTTTCAAGATAACTTTCCCATAAATATGGAGTTTTAGCAGGGCTTTTTTTTTCTGATTAGCAGGGCTTTTTTTTTGAAAAATGCCCTTTTTATGCCCTAAAATATCTTAAAATACTATTATCTTAAGTAAATATTATAAATTTAATATAATTATGAATAAATTCCTATAAAGTTAAAAAGGGCAAAACTATATAAAAATAAGGGCAAAATTTATTTTAAAAAAGCCCTTTGTAAATATCGGTAAAATAGGGATTTTAAAAATATAAAGGGCAAAATTAAAAAATAAAAAGCCCTGTTATATATACCATAAAATAGGGCTTTTAAATCAAAAAGGGCAAAAATTAGCCCATTTTTGTAATAAATGAAAAATTTATGAAATTATATAGAAGCGTTGCCCATTACTTTTTATAGGAGTTTGATTAAAAATTTGAGGATAGCGCAGCTTGAGTTCTTTCATAATTTGCTGGGTGCTTTTATTCTCATCAAATACTGTATTAAAATATAGTTTGATATTTTCTTTGCGTATTCTATTTTTTTCAAAATCTGCTTTCAATTCAAGATAAAGAATAGGTTTATCATCTTCTATTTTTTCAAAAAATTTAAGATTTTTTTGTATAAGTGATGTTACAAATAGTGTGTATTTATCATTAGTGGCTTCTATAAGTGCTTGTTTCTCTGGTGTTATAATAGCTGTATTTGCTTTGATTGGATCTACTGGATAGTAATATAAATATTTTGCAAAATCTGCCAATTCTTGCTCTATTTGATATTTAAAATTATCAAATGTTCCAAAACCTAAAAAACCTTTTTGCATTATTTTAATTTTTGAAGGAAAAACATTAAAGCGCCTATCTCCTATTTCAATTTCAAGTGGTATATGTTCGTTAGAAGTGATAAGTGTTGCTCCTTTAATCAGTATAGATTTATTAAGCGAGACAAATTTTTCATCAAGGGTAATAGATTGATTTGTAATAAGTGGCTTAATGAAGTTTTTTATCTTTTTGTTTTCCTTGAATGTTCCTTGTGATATTTCATCAAGGTTATAAAAAAGTTTATTTTTGAAAAATGGGGCAATATATGTATTTCTTAAAATACTATTGTTTATTTGGATTGTTTGTTCTTCTCCAAAAAGTGGGCGTATAATGTAGTCAAAAAAAATTCCTTTGCCTGTTCCTTGCTCTCCTATTAATACTATAGCAGTATTTGGTTTTTCCATCGTTTGCCAAAAATAGGCTAACCAATTTATGAAGTGTTCAAAATATTTCTCATTATCACTAACAAGATGTTTTATAAGTCTTAAAATAGTTAGAGGTTCTTTTGTAGGCTCTTGAGTCATTTTCATAAATTCTGTAGGTTTAAATACATTGCGATACCATATTCCATTTTTTTTAAAAAATTCTTGATTAATTTGCGGGTCAAATACCTCCTCACTTATCAATAATAAATCTAACTCGGATATATCAGGTTCACTTGCTCTCATTAGTCGCAAGCGTTTATTAATGATATTACTTAATACCTTTTCGGCTTTGCTTGGCTCTTTTTTAACTGGTTTGATGTGTGGAGAAGTTCGGAAATAAATATCTCCATCATTGCTAAGCCATAATGCTCCGCCTTTTTCATCTATAAGATTTATATATTCATTAGAGTTTAATTTTTTCCAATTGTTTGCCTTGAAAAGCTGGTAATTTGGGCGTTTTTTCGGTATAATATTATTAGTTACCTCGCATGTCTCACTTACTGGCTCAAGGGTTTTTTCTTGAGCCTCTAACTCTTTCAATGTATCTTTAATAATATTTGCCATTATTTACCCCCTATAACTAATTTAATCTCATTTGATAGATAGTTTAAAATTCTCTCTTTTACCTTTAAAGAATTAGCCATAGATTTATCACTTCTAACTTTCTTTGCTACATCATTGCAAAAGTCCCTAAAATCATAACCTTTTGGCAACTCTTTATCTAAAATATTTTCAAAATCTATTGGATACACTTTGCAGCTTTTAAAATGCTCTTTTAAATGATTTATTGTTTTCTTGCAACTCTCATCATTATCAAGCAAAGCAAATATGTATCTATCTTTAATATCTGGTGTATATGGATTATTAGCAAGATTTAAAGCTATGCTATCGCTTTGAAGTATCATATAGTTTAGCTCTAATAACTCCAGCAATAAAAATTCTCCTATTCCATAACCTACAAATATGCTTGGATCATCTTCATCAAAAATCCTATAAGGGATAAACCTTTTGCTTCCGTATGTTTTCCACTTAATAGGATTTCCTTCTTTATCTGTTGCTTCTCTTATACAGATTGTCTTAACCTCATCATCTTTAAATAGTGAGATAGTCAAGCTTTTATATTTGCTGCTATATCCCAAATATCTATCCTTAACTTCTTTTCCTTTTGCTAATCTCCAAATATCTCTATCTATTAGCTCATACATTAAAGTTGTTGTATTTATAAATCCATCTGGCAACTCAATAGATGTTATTGCTGTCTCTTCTTGTTTTTTCAATACTTTTTTAAAGTTGATATGCCACTCATTCAAATTAAAGCTTTGCTTTTCCTCTTTATTGGTATAATTTTGTCTTGGTAATGTGTTGTGCAGTGGTTGGGATAGGTTGATAGGCTGAGGTAAATTATTCATATCTTATCCCTAAACACTCAGCTACCCAAAGGGTAGCTTCTTTTAATGGTGTGTTATGGTGTTCGTGAATAAAAGCTACAATATCGCCTCCCCATCCGCTGCCAAAATCTTTAATATAGCCATCTCTTCTAATAGAAGTTGATGGCGTTCTCTCATCTCTTATTTTAAATTTGTAATCTCTGTTAATCTCATATCCTAAAGCTTCTAACATTGCTCTAACTTTTTCCCTATCTAAACTTTGCTTTATCTGGTTTCTAATATCTTTTAGGTTCATTTTTGCTCTCTATTTTTTTAAGTTTGTTATACAACTCTTCTATTCTCTCAGCACTCATCCATAGATCCGCTTGCATTAATGATAATGCATCAATCAACATATCATCATCTAAAGATTGAATTACATACCATAGTTGAGAAGCAACTTTTCTAACTGTTGCTATATCTGCCTCATAATCTTGGATGGATATTTTTTGTTCGTTGCTTTTATTTATATTTTGTTCTGTTTGTTTTCTAATATCTTTTAGTGTCATTTTTGCCCCCTTTTGATGTTGTTAAGAATTTTTGTTATCTCTTCTTTGTCTAAGGTTTTGATAGTTCCAACTTTTGCATTTTTTAGTATCTCTTCTAAGCTGGAGTCATCACACTCTTTATTGGACAAGACATCCACAAATTCCAAAAACTCATCTACTCCTAATAAAAGATAAACACTCTTTGCCTTGCTCTCTCTGGCTCTTAAAGCCTCTCTTAATAGTTGGGATAGTGTCATTTGGTCTCCTTTTTGGTGTAGTGAAAATTATTTATAAACTCTAAATTGTTGAGTTTATTGAGAAAATAATACAATAATATTTTAGAATATGTCAACAATAAAACAAAGAAATATTTAGTTTTTATGTTATAATTTTCAATAATTCTGAGTTCAAAGGTTTTGCTATGGATTTTCAATCTTTTAAAAAAACTCTTAAAAAATGCAATCTCACCATAAAAGAGTTTGCTAAAATATGTGGCCTTAATCCTAATTCTATTTCTACATCTTGGAAGTCTAAAAATGAAGTTCCTCAATGGGTGGATAGCTGGCTTCAAAACTACATCAAAGCTAAAACTCTTGATAATGTTAAAGATGTTGTATGTGATGATGAAGATAAAGCTTCTAATACTTCTACTGATAAAAGCTCTCCAGCAAATAAAAATGATAAATAATTCATTTCTATTTAGCCCTCTATTGTTTTCTTTAACATCATCTAATATAAATATACTTCCCATTCAAAACCTCGCTTAAAATCAAAATATGAGCTTTATTAAAAACTTGTTATAATGTAACTATTTATTAAAAATGGCTTCTATGTTCATTGGCTCTTTTGTCTCTTGCCATTTTCTAAGCTCTTGTTTAAAGTTGTTTTTCCTGCTAAAGATAAAAGCTCTTAAAAGTTCGCTAATCGTTAAGCCTGTCACTTTTTTAACCTCATCATTGCTTACATTCAATCTATTTTTAAAAATCTCTTTGCCTAATATATTATTAATATTGTCTGCCTTGTAAAAATCCATCAAAATCCTTTCAAATTTAGTTATATTTGAATTTTTTAATTTCAATTGAGTTATTTATCCTTTTAAAGAAAAAAGCTCTTAAAATCAAAGTATGAAATTTTTATCTCTTTTGCTCTTCTATCCAGTTCATAACATCATTAAAACTCCAGCGCGAAGCTCTAACTCCTATTTTTATAGGTTTAGGAAACTTGCCATCTCGGATGTATTTATAGATAGTTGGTTTTTTCATACCAATAAGAGATGAAACCTCTTTGATTGTGATTAGCTTGTCCTGTGTAGTAGATGGTAGTATCATAATTGCTCCTTATGGATTTTTTTGTTTATTGGAGTAATTATGAAATAAATATAGAGCAAAATAAAAATATTAAAATGTCAATTTTATGGTGTTTTTTATCTGTAGTTTAAAAGGCATTAATGTTTTACCTTGATAGTGGCAACAAATAGTTACCAAAAATTTGGTAGTGTAATTATTTTTGTATAAGTGGAGTAGTAAAGAGTGCGTCTTGTATATTATAAGCCTTGAATATTACATTATTAAAATCTTTATTTATATTAATGACACTATCTAAAGTAATAGTTAAAAAAGCATCTATATCTTTTTTTAATGGTGCTGGCTGTAAATCTAAAAGATTTTCTTTTAAAAATTTTTTTGTAATTGGGCTATATTTAGTATGAACAAAATTTTCTGGGTTTTCTATCATAAAATCTAAAAAGTCTTTAATTTCAAATAAATGGTAAAGCTTATTTTTTGAAAACATATCAAAATCAAACAATGATAAAAATTCTTTAAAATCTTTTGCTTTGTTTCTAATCCATTCTATTTGTTCTTTTTTTGATTTATTAATATAAGAAATTTTTTTTGCTTTTTTTCTTATATTAATATTTCTAAACTCTTCTAAGATATATAAAGAGCTATGGTTCAAAAAACGATAAAGGGTATTTTGATTTTTTCTATTTATCTCTTTTCCAATAAAAAAGCTTTTAACCTCATTAAGATAATAATTTGCACTTTCTTCATCGCTGCTAACATATATAATAAAATTTCTATAATATGTTCTATCAAAAAAATCATCTAAAATTTTATGAGTGAAAATTTTATTCATTGTTTCATATATTGCTTTTTCTTTTTCATTTTTGTTTTTATTCATTTCTTACCTCGCTTGTTAATTTTGTTGCTATTAAATAAAATTTACATCTAAAATCTTCTCTATCTCGTTATATGCTTCTTTGCTTGATTTATAAGTGTTGTTTGAATATAGAGGTTTTCACATATAAAAATAAAATCACTATATTTTATAACCATCAATAAACCTCATCATGACTTCCAATATCAAGCAAAATTATCTCCTTATCGGTGATAATTAAATCTATAATAATTCTATAGCTCATAGATATTGATATTGAATAGTATCTGCTTAATTTGCCTTGTAATTTGTGCAGTCTAAGGCTGGGATGGTAGGGATTATCCTCTAATAAGTGGAGAGTTTTATTAATTCTATCCTTCATAGAGGGATTTTTCTTTATAATTTTTGCAGCCTTTTTAACAAATGTATCATCATAGATTAGCTTATAGCTCATTCTCTATTCTTTTCATTAATTCATCTGCATTGCTTACATGTACTTTTCCAGCTCTTTTTTTCTCCATTAGATCTTGGTATGCAGCATCAAGCTCAGCTGCTCTAATCTGTTCATATCTTTCAAAATCTAAAACAATATACTTTGGCTTTCCTCTAAAGGTAATAACCGCTTCATCTTTAGCTTGTAATTCACTCTCAATAGCTTTTATTCCTTTTACCTTTAAATCGTTTGCAGTAATCATTATCTATCCTTTTAATCGTATTGTTTATAATATTATATCAAAGTATATAATAGTATTTAACCTTTTAAATATTCTTCCCACCATTTTAAAAGTTTTCTTCTTTCCTCTAAAAAATCGCTTCTTAAATAGCTTTGTGTAACTTTATTTCCTATGTTATGGTGCAGTTGTGCCTCTATTGCTTCAAAGCTAAATTTATGCTCTTTTTGCCTTTCTAATGCAATAGTTTCAAAGCTGCTTCTAAAGCCATGTAAGTCCTGCTGAGGTTCGTTTAAATCTATTTTTAGGGTTTTTCTTAAAGTATTACTTGAAATTGGCTTGTAAATACTGATAGGGCTGCAAAAAACAATATCGCTATAATTATTTAATTTCGCAGCTTCTTTTAGTACCTTTTTTATTTCATCAGTTATAGGAATACGAAAAGGCTCTTTTTTCGTTTTCATTGCTTCAGCTGGATATATTATTACCTTCTTATCAAAATCAATATAGCTCCATTTTAAATTGGATACATTCCCAAATCTAACCGCAGTTAGTGCCAAATATTGAAGAGGCAAAGATATATAAGGATTTTTCAAAGAGATTATCTTTTTATAAATCGTTTTTATCCTGTCATCGGTTATAGCTTTTAATTTAATTGGCTTGTGCTTTGGTATTACTTTATCAATATCTATCTTGCTGGCTGGATTGCTTTGTATAAAATCGTTATGGATAGCAAAATCAAAAAGATTGTTAATAATCCTAAAAACTTCTCTTGCTTTATAGGTTTTATCATTGCTTCTATAATCATTTGGAAGTTTTGTTTTATATGTATTTTTGACTATTTTTAAAATATCCTCTTTATTAATTTCATCTATTGGTAAATTTCCTATAAAAGGGATGATGTAGTTATTAAATGTACCAATATAATTTTTCTTTAATCTTGCTTCACTTACCTCTTTTGCTTTATGCTCAATGAATTTATCTATTACATATTTGCAGCTCTTTTTATTGGCTTGCAATTGCTGTTTTATTCTTTGCTCTTTTTTATGTCTGTTTGGATCTATTCCTTGTCTTATCATCTCTTTTAGTTCATATTTTATTTTTCTTGCTTGTGATAGAGTTATTTGGGGATATTCTCCAATAGTGTAGGTATTTCTTTTTCCTAAGTAACTATAATCTAATCTAAAAATTTTTTTGCCATTACTTTTTATAAGGATATAGAGGTTTTCACCATCAATTAATTTATAATTTTTTTCTTTTGGCTTTGCATTCTTAATCTGCAAATCATTAAGAGCATTTATCTTTTTTGGCATTAGTTACCTCGCTTATTTTTTATCGCGTACCGAAATTTTGTACCGCATAATGTACCGCATAAAAATTTTACTTATAATAAACTTAAATAAACCACAATAGTTTAAAAGTACCATAAAATAGGAATTATAAAGGGGTAAAATATCCTTAAGGAAACTTAGATAAACCTTAATTCGGTGCGTCTCTCCCGCACCACTGAAATTTTAAATTTATCCTCTCTTTATTAGTTATAAGCTTGTAAAATATTTTAATCTTCAAAAAATATAGCAATAGCATAAAAATAATTTCTTTTAGTTTATATATCTTTAATTTAATGTGTATTAATTATTTCTTTCAAAACCGCAATATTTTTCAATCAATAAAGTTTTTATATAATAAAAAGCTTATAAAAATTTTTCATAAATATCATCAATTTATATTATGGTAGAATATTTTTAAAGGAAAATATATGAAACTTTCTGCAATAAAATTTTATATTCCCTTTGACAATTATAGTTATAAAGATGATTTTCAATCATTATGGGGCTTTTCATGCTTTATAAATATTTTGAAAAAAAATATACTTTTTGATACAGGAAGCAATGGTAGAGTTTTATTAAAAAACATTAAAAAATTAGGACTCAATTTAAAAGATGTATCATTGCTGTTTTTATCTCATCCTCATTGGGACCATATTGGTGGATTGGATACAGTTTTGGAAGAAAATAGTGATTTAACAATAGTGCTTCCGGAGTCGTTTTCTAAAAAATTGATAGATGATTTAAAATCAATGGCTAAAGAGGTAATAGTTGTTGGAAGTCACCCTTTACAGATAGAAAATGGAATATATTCAACTGGCTCAATGGGAGAAATTGGTGAAGAGTCTATGATAATTGATACTATTGATGGAGGTGTTTTGGTAGTTGGATGTTCTCATCCTGGTATTGTTAATATTGTAAAAAGAGCAATAAATATTATCAATAAAGAGATTGTTTATGTAATAGGTGGCTTTCATTTATATAATGAGAGTTTGGCTCATATTGAAAAAATAGCTGAAGAGCTAAAAAGTTTAGGAGTTAAGTATATTACTCCAACACACTGCAGTGGTGAAACAGCTATAAAAATATTTGAGAAAAAGTTTGGAAAAAATTTTATTTTAGGTGGAGCAGGAAGATATATAGAGTTAGGGCACCTTTAAAATATGATAGAGTTTTTTAGATATTTTTTTAAATTTTTATACTTTTTGAAAAAAAGTTTTTTATTTATGATTTTTTCATCTTCTAATCTAATTGTAATATCTTCAATAATTTTATTTTCATTTTGAAAAGCTGTATTGGCTATTTCATTTAGAAGTTTTATTCCTGTTTCGATATCTTGAAGAGAGCCCAATATATCTTGTATATTTTTTGTCTTTTTTATAAGATTTTCAATCTCTTTTATATTGTAAAAATGGCTAAAAGCTTCTAAAAGGTATCTAAATTTTTTAAATTCAATTCTTAGTTTATGAAATTCATCTGCTGGACTATTTTGATTTAATTTTTTTGTAATATCAAATATTTTAGAAATCTTTTTTTCTATAATATTATAAGATGAAATTATTATTGGGACATTACTATTTTGATTATAAAAAGACTCTTTTTGCATGTTAGAATAGATCTCTTTTAATTTTTCAAATTCATCACTTTTTAATAGATTTTTAATTTTATTGGTTTCTTCTAATAGTAGATTTTCTAAATATTTTTTTAAATCTTTTGGAATTGATATTTTATATTTAAAAAAGTTTTCTTTTAAAACATCAATATCTCTTTTTTTATTGCTTTTTTGCATAAAATTTTTGAAAAAACTTGAAAAGTTTTTATTTTCTTCTTCATTTAAATATTTTTTATACTCTTTTAGAAATACTCTTGTTTTTCTTAAATTAACTCTTATCTTATGAATATGTTCTGGATCATTATCTTCTAAAAATTTTTTTTGATAATAGATAATATTCCTATTAAATGAATGAAACAGAGTTTTTAAAGAGTCTTTTGTTGAACAAAGAGGATCAATTAATTCCACTTCTAATATATTATTACAATTTTTTGATGGAATTTTTTTATTTTTTGCTAATGAAAAATTTGAAAATTCTCTATTTTCTGTAACATCTTCAATTAGAAAATCTTTAAATCTTTTATCAATTCTAAATTTATTTGCACTTTTTTTATTTTTAAATTCAACCTCTAAAAAAAAGAGTCCCTTTAAATCTTTTTTAAAAATATCTAATTCGTAAGTAAAATTTTTTATTTTAAAAATATATCTAATTTTTTTTAGTTCTCCTATTTTTTTATAATTTTTTAGATATTGCAAAAACTCTTTTTTGTTTATATTTTTTTCATACTCTTTTCTAATAAGTCCAGATCCCTTTTTTGTTGTTAAAATATACTTTTTCCCATATTTTCTGATTCTAATAGGGGGATTTTTTGCAAGATAAATTTGCTTTATTTTGATTTTTTTATAAGGAATTTTATATTTTTTTAGAAAGTTTTTAATATTGAAAGGTTTTAGGAGAAATTTTTTTTCAATTTCTAAAGACATAAAGACCTCGGGCTTTTATGAATTCTAAGGCTAAATAATTATAACATAAAAGCCCGATATCTATTAAAGTTTTGCTTCGTATCTTCTTAGCATCCAAAGTCTTCTTAAAGCTTTTTTTCTTGCTTTAATTTTTTCTTCTTTTCTTATCTCTGTAGGAGGTTTATAAAATCTTCTTGCTCTTGCCTCAGTAACTATTAGGTTTCTATCAACCTGTTTTTTAAATCTTCTATATGCTTCTTCAAAACTCTCATTAGGATTTACTACAATGCCTGGCATTTTAGTCTCCTTGTGAAAATTTGGATGAAATTATATCAAATTTAGTTAATTTATAAAAATATTGTTATAATTTTTAAAAAAATAGGGGAGGCTTATGGAGTATTACAATTGGATTTTAGCATTTCATGTTATGAGTTTTATTAGTTGGATGGCTATGCTTTTTTATCTGCCAAGATTGTATGTTTATCATACAGAATTTAAAGATAATTATGATTTTGTAGAGGTTGTAAAAATTCAAGAAGAAAAGCTTTATAAATTTATAGGTATTCCAGCTTTTTGGGCTACAATATTAAGTGGAGGGGCTTTAATAGTTTTAAATCCTGCTCTTTTTAAAAGTGGAATATGGCTTCATATAAAACTTACTGCAGTTATTTTTTTGATTTTATACCATTTAAGTTTGGGATATTTTAGAAAAAAACTTTTAAATGATGAATGTACAAAAAGCGGGAAATTTTTTAGAGTTTATAATGAAGTACCTACAATTTTAATGATAATAATAGTGATAATGGTTGTAATAAAACCTATATGAAAAAAGCTTTGGTTTTAAGTGGGGGAGGGGCAAGATGTATTGCTCAACTTGGATTTATTGAAGTTTTATATGAAAATGGAATTTTTTTTGATATTTTTAGTGGTTCTAGTGGTGGAGCAATAATTGCTGCATTTTTGGCAAAAGGATATAGACCAAAAGAGATATTTGAAATTTTAAAAGATATAGATTTTAAAAAATTTATAAAGTTTAACTTTTTTAAAAGATCAATTTTTTCTTTTAAAAATGCAGATAAACTTTTAGACTCATTTAATTTAGATGATTTTTCAAATCTTGAGAAAAAACTATATATTTGTGTAACTGATTATGATACTTATGAAACTTTATATATAGATGGCGGAAAACTATCTCATTTTTTGCTTGCATCTTCTTCATTAATTCCAATCTTCGAGCCATATAATATAGATGGGAAATATTATATAGATGGAGGATTTACAGATAATCTTCCAACAGCACCATGTCTAGATGCAGATTTTATATGTGCTATAAATGTTAACCCACCTATAAAAGTCAAAAATAGTTTTTTTGGTAATTTTTATAAAGCCGGATATATAATGTTAAATAACAATATAAAATATTCAAAACAAAAAGCACATAAATATTTAGAATTTAAAGAGTGTGGCAATTTTAGTATTTTTGATATGAAAAATTTTGATAAGATATATGATATAGGTTTGAAAGAGGGCAAAAAAGAGATAGATTATTTTAAAAGGCTATACAATGATTAAAAAAATGTGGGAGAAGTTTGTAGATAAGAAAATAATTCCTTATGTATTTACATGCTCTTCTCATCCAATGAGATTTCTAGAATTGTTAAAGGCAAATAAGGCTTTTGTTGATGGTCTTGACCCATCATATACAATACCAGGTTTTAAACTCTCAATTATTAGATTATATATTGTATATTTTGTGTTATGGAATATTATTATAATACCTGCATCTTTGATTTTTCACAATTTTTTAGCAAAACTTGATTGTCACTTGTCTATAATTTTGGCAATTATTTTTACATTACTATTTTTTGGAACTTTACAAATTTTTAAAGAGTGGCTTATTGATAGAGTATCTCAAAAAGTTATAAAAAAGGCTTGGCAAAATCATTTACCACATTTTGATTATGATAAATATAAAGAAAAAGTAGCTCAAATATATGCTGAGGCAATTGATAAAGATATTCCAAAATATGAGTTAGAAAGATATATTTTAGATAGACTTGTAGAAAACGATTGACAATAATATTTTCTTATGATAACATTCTTTCAAAAAATAAGAAAAGTTTATAATGAATCAAAGTTGTCCAGTATCATTTTCTAAGGTAGATTCGATAAAAGTTAGAATAAGCGCATTTATTTACTCTTTTTTAATTATCTATTTTTTTATTTTTCAAAATGCATTATTTTTAGCTTTAATTTTATTAGATTTAGTACTTAAAAATATAGATAAAAGATATGCTCCTATATTTATTGTATCAAGTACTATTTCTAAAATTTTAAACCTAAAACCAATTTATGAAGATAATGCCCCTAAAAAATTTGCATCAAAGATAGGGATTGTAATAATTTTATTATCTTTAATATTTTATAAATTGGATAAAAATATCTCTGATTTATTAATTTTAATATTTTTAATATGTGCATTCTTAGAAGCAGTTTTTAGCTATTGTGTAGGATGTAAAATGTATAGTATATTTAACTATTTTCAAAAAAAGTTTTACCAATAATTATCTTTTTACCAAAACCAAAACTGTTATTTGTATATTTTAAAAATTTTATTTTTATTCCCCAAAGTTTTGGATTAATAGCTTTTGTAAATGGAAATTTTTCAAAATATATTTTTTGACTCTCTTTATCAATATCTTCTAATAGACTACCTTGAAATTGCACACCTTCTATTTTTGATACTTTTTTTGTATCTAAAAAAATTGTGCCACTTGCATAAATATTCTTTTTAAGAAGTTTTATATGAAGAGTATCTTCATCTGATGCAAAAATTAAAATATCTCTTTTTTTATCATACACATAAAAACATGTTGCACAATAGGGAATATTTTCAGATGAAGTACAAATTGTCATTATATGTTGGCTTTCTAAAAATTTTTCTAATTTAGTATTCATTTTATAAATATATTAAACCCTTCTATTAAAAGATAGTATCTTGCAAATTTTGCAATTGCAACAATTATTATAAATTTTTTTATATCATAATGCAAAGAGCCTGCTATAAAAGTTAATGGATCGCCAATTATTGGAGCCCAAGAAAAAAGAAGTGCAAAACCGCCATACTTTTTAAAAAATTTTTCAGCTTTTAAAAGATTTTTTTCTTTTACATAACCCTTTTTTAGAAGATAATCAACTCCTTTTTTACCAATAAAAAAATTAAGTAGTGAACCTAGTGTATTTCCAAAGCCTGCACTAATTAATATTAATATTTTAGGATAGCCACTATTTAAATAATATAAAACAGTTGCTTCGCTATATATAGGAAGAATTGTAGCTGCTCCAAAAGCAGAAAGAAAAATAATAATTAACTCTTTCATAATTCCTTGTTCTTAATAAATATTATCTATATTATGCCATTATTGGGCTGTATTTGAATTTAGAGATTGATATTGAGAAAAATAATATAAAAATAGAATAAAGTTAAACTAAGTTTAAAAGTTAGATAAAGTTAATTTTTTAAATTAATTAATAACTAATAAAAATGAGTTAAAATATATATAAATTAAAAAGAAGGAGGAAGAGATGAATTTTGAAAAAGATGTTCAAAAAGCTCATGAGTTTTTAAAAGAGTTATCACAAGAGATAGGATGCGCAGGTGATGAAAGAAGAGCTGGAAGAGTTTTAAGAGCAGTACTAAGGGTTTTAAGAAGAAGAGTTTCTCCAGAAGAGTATATGGATTTTATAGCTCAGCTACCAATGTGTATTAAAGCAATGGCAGTAGATGGTTGGAAGCTATCATCTTTTCCTGATAAAAATATAAAAAGTGCTGAAGATTTTATAAAAGCGGTTATGGATGAAGATAAAAGAGCATCAGAGAATGATTTTGGTGACGAAGAGCAAGCAAATGATATTGTGAAAAAAGTTTTTCATTTTCTAAAAAAACATATCAGCAGTGGCGAAGTTAAAGATATGGAAGCTGAACTGCCAAAAGCTGTTAAAGAATTGATAGAAAACTCCTAAATTTAGACCCAGGTAGCTGGGTCTAATTTGTAATACTCTTTTAAAATATTATAAAGATTTGGTTCGCTTTTTTTTAAATTTATAGGTTTTTCAAAAAAAGCCTCTGTTGCAACAGCGAAAAATTCTGCTTCACTATTTATAGCATAATAGTCTAAAAATCCTTTTTTATGTTTTTTATATAACTCTTTTAATTTTTTAAACTCTTTTTTCATAATTTTTGTCCATTTTGGATAAAGTTTTGGCGGAAGCTCAGGTGTGCCATCTGCTACAAAATCAGCAAAATCAAGCTGATGAGCAAATTCATGAATACCAACATTTTTTCCATCATTTGGATTTTTATCTCCTAAAACAAGATCCTTCCAAGATATGACTACTTCTCCACCCTGCCAAGCTTCACCGAGTAATATCTCATTTTGTTGAGTTACTATCCAGCCATTTTGAATATTTTCTTTTTTAAAAATTGTATCAGGATATATGTATATGGTTTTTACATTTTTGTATTCACATCTATTGTGACCGATTGTTAAAATACATGCATTTGCAGCAATTAAAATCTTTTTTCTATCATCAATAACTACTCCTTTTCCTATAAACTCTTTATTTTTTATGAAAACTAAAATACAAGCTATTAATCTTTTTCTTAAAATTTTTGGGATTTTTTTATATAAAGGAAACTCTTTTAAAAGTATCTCTTCAATATGTTTTGGAAGCTTTCTCTTTTGATATAGATAGTATAAAAAATCTGTTTTTATATATTGGAAAAGTAATATAAGAAAATAGATAAAAATGATAATTGATAAAAAAATAATAAGTTTTATATAATAATTCATAAAAAGATTATATCAAAAGAGGAAAAGATGGCTTACATAAGTGGAGCATGCCGGGCTCGAACCGGCGACCTCCACGCTGCCAGCGTGGCGCTCTCCCAGCTGAGCTAATGCCCCAAAATTAGTTTATGGTTTATAGTTTTTGGTTTCTGGTTAGAAAAATTATATCAAAAAAATTCATATATAAAAACAGCTATCCATATTCCAAGAGTTAAAAATAGAGATAGTAAAACTGCAGCTGCGCCTGCATCTTTTGCATATTTTGCTAAAGGATGAAAATCTTTTGTTACTAAATCTACAACTCTTTCAATTGCACTATTAATTAGCTCAACTATTAATGGAATAAATATAGATGTTTGCAATATAGTTTTTGATAAAAGAGAAATGGGTAAAAACCATATTACAATTGTTAAAATAGTAAAAAAAACAATTTCTATTTTAAAAGATACTTCATTTTTAAATGCTTCAATAAGTCCATCTATTGCATATTTTGCATTTTTAAAAAGTGAATATTTTGGTTTATTTATCATTTTACAAAATATTTTTGAGCCTCTTTTTTATTTTCAAATGGGCTTGTTTTAAATTTTTCATTTCCAATTTCAACTTCATAAACTTCATCTGGCTTTGCTTTTGAGTAAGTTAGAGCAATTTTTGCAGCCATTTTTTTATCTTCATTTGAAGCATCTTTATTTATTAAACTAAGTGGTCCAGGAAGTGGCAGAGAAAATTTTATATATTTATTTAAATTTAACTCCTTTATTTTTTCATTTTCATCTTTGTTTCTGCTAACAACCAATTTTGCAGAATCTGGTAGTCTAAAATGTCTTCCCCATTTTAAAACATCAATATCTTCAGTTTCGAATTTGTCAAATTTTATATGATCTTTGATTTTTTTAGAAAAATTCTCATCAGTCAATAAACAGCCTCCACTTGGAGACTCATAATTTTCTATCCCCCATTTTTTAGCTAAGTTAATCTGTACTTCTCTGCTTCTTCCATGAATATCAAGAAGTTTTTCTCTATCTACCCACCCTTTTTCTTCAGGAATTGTGATAGGTAAAAGTTTTGCACTAAGTGGTCTTAGTATTAATCTATCAGCTGTGCTTAACTCTTCAACTTTTTTAAGTGCATCCATTCTTTGACTCATTGGTCTTTGTCCTGCAACTTCGCCACTTATAATAAAATGTGCATCATATTTTGGAAGTAGCGCTTTAGCTACTCTAATCATATTTGCATGACAATCTATACAAGGATTAAAATTTTTTCCATATCCATATTTTGGATTAAATAAAATCTCTTTTATAAATTGCTCTTTTATATTTATTATCTCGAGTTTAGCTCCAATTTTATCAGCTATATCTTTTAAATATCTCTTTTTTTCCTCTTCAGCTTTGCCTCCAAATCCTGTATCAAAATATAATCCAATTACTTCAACTCCTTGCTCAATTATAAGTTTCATTGCAAGAAGGCTATCAAGCCCGCCACTAAAAAGTGCTAATGCTCTAATCTTCTTCAATTACCAATTCTCCTTTTTTAAGTCTATTTATTATCTCTTTATATTTTCTTATCCAAAAGCTTTTTTGAGAAAATGATATATTTTTTTCTTTGATAAGATTTTTTAATTTTTGCTCATAGAATTTTATCAAAAAAATTAATAACTCGCTTTTTAACTCCTCTTCATTATATGTTTTTATATCTTCATCAAGAAGAATATTCATTAATTGGGGATGATCGCTCTTTTTTTCTATTGCCAATTTAAACTCTTCTTGATGATATTTAAAATGTTTTGGACTTATAAAATCAAGCACGGTATCAATAAGTTTTGGATTTTCCAGAATTGTTTTTATTATAGTTATCTCTTTTGTATCTTTGTTTTGTGTTATTTTTTGTTGTTGAAAAGAGTTTCTGCTGAGCTTTATGAATGTTGAAGGGATATTTAATAGTGCTGCAACATAGCTTTTATACTCTTCTTGAATAATAGGTGATAAAGATTTTAAATAGTTTATAGCTTCATTTAATGCTTTCTCTTTTTCGATAGGATTTTTTATATCATATAAAGATATAGTTTTTTCTATAACAAACTCTATAAAAGGTTTAGGATTTCTAAAAATTTTTTCAAGTTCATCTATTTTATTCTCTTTTACCATATCAGCTGGATCCATTCCATTTTCAAAAAGAACAACTCCTCCTTCTATATCAGATGAAGAGAGCAGTTTTGCTGCTTTAATTGCAGCTGCAATTCCAGCTGAATCTCCATCATATGCTAGTACTATTTTTGGCTCACCTCTTCTTAAAAGAGGTAGATGATCTTTTGTTAAAGCTGTTCCAAGAGTGGCAACTGCATTTGTAAAACCTGCTTGATGGAGCATTACAACATCTAAATATCCTTCTGTGATTATCATTTTTTTTGTTTTGAAAATTTTCTCTTTAGCTTTTGTGTAGCCATATAAAAGCTTGGATTTGTTAAAAAGTTTGGTTTGCGGCGAGTTGATATATTTTGCAGGATGATTTGATATAGTTCTTCCTCCGAATCCAACAATTTGTCCATTTGGAGTGTATATAGGAAATGTGATTCTTTCTATAAATCTTGCATATACTCTATTGTCTTGAAGTGCTAATATTCCGCTATCTATCGCTTCTTGCAAAGGAATATGACGGCTTTTTAAATAGTTTATTGTTTTTTGTGAATCTGGTGCATAACCTATTTCAAATTTTTCTATGCTTGATTCATATACTCCTCTTTCTTTTAGATATTTTTGAGCCTCTTTATTGCTATCAAGCATTTTTTTATAAAATCTGTTTATCTCTTTTAATACTTTATATAAATCCTTAGAGCCATTTTTTTCATCTGTATAATTTAAATGAATATTATATAAAGATGCAAGTTTTTCTATCGCTTCAGGGTAGGAGAGTTTTTCATATTCCATTACAAATTTTATAGCGTCTCCTCCAGCACCACATCCAAAACAGTGAAAAATCTGTTTTGATGGACTTACTACAAAACTTGGAGTATCTTCATCATGGAAAGGGCAAAGTGCTTTAAAATTTGCTCCACTCTTTTTCAGCTCAATATAGTTTCCAATAACATCTACAATATCTATACGATTTTTTAATTGTTCAATTGAAGTCTTATCTATCATATATAGATTATAGCATAATCATTGTATAATTAAATCAAAAAATTCAAAGGTGATATTTGGATAATTTTTTGATTGAATATAGAGACCCGCTTTTTGGAATTTTGATATTTTTTATTCTTGTTTTTATAGTCTCTTTTTTCAGTTATTGGTGGGCTTATTATAAAAGAAAAGAGCAAGAGAGCGAAATATCAAAATTTTTTTCAAAATTTGAAGAAAATGCAGATGAAGAGATTTTAAATATTCAAAAAACAGATACAAAAAAGGCTTTTTTACTTTTGGCAAATGCATTTGAAAAAAGTGGTGATTTTGAAAAGGCTATCGCAATATATCTTAATCTTTCAAAATTATCAAAAGATAGTTTTGAAAAAGAAGAGATTTTGAAAAGATTGGGATTTATATATTTTAAAATAGGTTTTTTAGAGAAATCAAAAGAGATATTTATAAAAACATTGAAATTCTTTCCAAGAGATAAAGAGTCTTTAAAATATTTGATGGTTATTTATGAAAAACTTCAACAATATGATAAAGCTATTGAAATATTAGAATCTTTAGAAGAGCTTGGAATTGAAAAATATGAGAGTGAATATATAAAAGCACTTTATTTAGTAAAAAATTCTACTTCAGATACAGACAAACTTATAAATATATATAATGAATGCAATGAGCTTGTAAGGGTTGTTTTTAAATATCTTTTTGATTATTATCCACAAATTGCATGGAAAAATATTAAAAGTAAAGATTTGATTTATATAAGTGACATATTATGGCATCTCCCTTTTGAAAAAATAGATTTTAAATATGTAAAAAAAGATCAATTTTTATCTGAGCTTTATAGTGCAAAAGGGTATATTGATACAAAAAAAAGCAGTAAAATATTTGAATTAAATGTTTTACTTAATTTAAAAAATGATATTGCAGATTTGGATTTTGAATATCTTTGCAATGAGTGTAAAAGTATCTTTCCAATCTCTTTTACAAGATGTCCTAACTGCTTAAGTCCAAAGAGTCCAACAGTTGAATTTATCCTAACAAAAAAAAGAGCAATAAATGAAGAAAATATATCTATTTAGTGATGGCTCCTCTTTAGGAAATCCTGGTCCTGGAGGATATTGTGCAATATTAAGATATAAAAATCATGAAAAAATCATAAAAGGAGGAGAGAAAGAGACAACAAACAATAGGATGGAGCTAAAAGCAGTTATTGAAGCTTTAAAGCAGCTAAAAGAGCCTTGTGAAATAGAGCTTTATAGTGATTCAAATTATGTTGTTAAAGCAATTAATGAGTGGCTTGATAGTTGGATAAAAAAAGATTTTAAAAATGTTAAAAATGTTGATTTGTGGAAAGAGTTTTTAAAATATAGTAAACCCCATAAAATCAAAGCATATTGGGTAAAAGGACATAGTGGTCATACAGAGAATGAAATATGTGATAAAATTGCAAGAGAGATTGCAGCAAAATATAAAAGTTAGAAAGTTGGAAAGTTAGAAAGTTAGAAATTTTTTTTCTCACTCTCTAACTCTCTTACTTTCTCACATAGTGTGAGGAGAAAAAATGCCACAAAATTTAAAAGATTTTGAAGAGAAACTTGGATATAGATTTAAAAATAAGCAGCTATTAATAGAAGCTTTAACCCACAAAAGCTATAAAAAGCCTTATAATAATGAAAGACTTGAATTTTTAGGCGATGCAGTATTAGACCTTGTAGTTGGAGAATATCTTTATTTTAAATTTCCAAATGCAAATGAGGGAGAGCTTTCTAAAATGAGAGCCTCTTTAGTTAATGAAGAAGGGTTTGCTAAGCTTGCTAAAGAGCTGGATTTAGGAAAATATATCTTTATTTCAGCTGCAGAAGAGAATAATAATGGTAGAAATAAGCCATCTTTATTATCAAATGCTTTTGAAGCTGTTATGGGTGCTATATATCTTGAGAGTGGTTTAGATGAGGTAAAAAAGATTACATTAAAACTTCTTGAAAAGATTTATCCAAAAATTGATCTTGACTCTTTGTTTAAAGATTATAAAACTTCATTGCAAGAATTAACGCAAGCAAAATTTGGAACAACTCCTGAATATAAACTTGTTAGCTCTTATGGACCTGATCATAAAAAAGAGTTTGAAGTTGCAGTTTTATTACATGGTGAAGAGCTATCTGTAGCAAAAGGAAAAAGTAAAAAAGCTGCCCAGCAAGAAGCAGCTAAAAAAGCACTTGAAATTTTGAAGAAAAGAGATTAGTTTTAGTGATAGTGAATATGCATTTTTGAGAGGAAATTATGAATAGTTTTGGTATTCGTTTTAGATTTACAACTTTTGGAGAATCACACGGCAAGGCAATTGGATGTGTTGTTGATGGAGTTCCTGCAGGGCTTAATATAGATGAAGATTTTATCCAAAGTGAGCTTGATAGAAGAAGACCTGGAAAGAATGAGTTTGCAACCCAAAGAAAAGAAGAAGACAAAGTTGAAATTTTAAGTGGAGTTTTTGAAGGAAAATCTACAGGTTCTCCGATTGCTATGGTTATTTTCAATAAAAACCAAAAAAGCAAAGATTACTCAAATATAAAAGATATTTTTAGACCAGGTCATGCAGATTTTACATATTGGCATAAATATGGCATCAGAGATTATAGGGGTGGAGGAAGAAGCAGTGCAAGAGAGACAGCTGCAAGAGTAGCTGCTGGTGCTATTGCAAAGCTTATTTTAAAAGAGATTGGTGTTGAGATTGAAGCTGGTATTTTTGAGATTGCTGGAATAAAAGCAAAAAAACTCGATTTTGAGTATGCAAAAAAAAGTGAAATATATGCACTTGATAAAGATGTTGAAGAGGAGCAAAAAAGAGCTATAATTGAAGCGAAAAAAGAGCATGATAGTGTTGGTGGAGCAGTTTTTGTAAGAGCAAAAAATGTCCCAATTGGCCTTGGCGAGCCAATCTATTATAAACTTGATGCAGTCTTAGCTGAAGCAATGATGAGTATTAATGCAGCAAAAGCTGTAGAGATTGGATTAGGAATTGAGAGTTCAAGGATAAAAGGCAGTCAAAACAATGATCAAATAAACAAAAATGGTTTTTTAAGCAATAATGCTGGAGGAATTCTAGGTGGTATTAGTAATGGAGAGCCAATTGAGTTAAAAGTATATTTTAAGCCAACTCCATCCATATTTAAAAAACAAAAAACAATAGATATTTATGGAAATGAAGTTGAATTTGAACTAAAAGGAAGACATGATCCTTGTGTTGCGATTAGAGGAAGTGTTGTGTGTGAGGCTATGATGGCTTTGGTTTTGGTAGATATGCTTTTATTAAATACCACTTCAAAACTTGAAAATATAAAAAAAATATATCTTTAATATTAAATTAAAAAAGTGTGGGTTGAAGAGATTTTGGCTTAAAGCTTTTTCTATGAACGCTTGTTAATCCATACTTTTTTATCTCGTCTATATGCTCTTTTGTTCCATACCCTTTATGTTTGCAAAATTTAAAATTTGGATATTTTTTTTCTAAATCACACATTATTTTATCTCTAGTAACTTTGGCTAAGATTGAAGCTGCCATAACCTCTTTTATTTTAGAATCTGCTTTTATTATTGGTTCAACTTTTTCTACACCAAATTTTGAGTTTCCATCGAATATATATTTATGAGCTTTTAATGAAGATATAATCTCTTTTAAAGCCTTATTAATGCATGCTGAAAGTCCAAAGGAATCAATCTCTTGATTTTCAATTATTACGATTTTATATTTGGAAGATTTTTTTATCTTTTCAAAAAGCTCTTCTCTTTTTTTTGGAGTGATTTTTTTTGAATCATTTAAATTATCTATATCATTGTTCAAAATTACACCAGCAACAACTAAAGGTCCAGCAAGTGGTCCACGTCCAGCTTCATCTATACCACAGATAATCATTTTATTATTCTTTTTAGTTGATTATATCAAAATCTATTATTCAAATTCACTTAATGCCCATTCATAAAAAGGTACAACATCAACTTTTATATCTTTTTCATAAAAAGAGAAACTATTTGTTACTGATACAACTTTTATTTTTTGCACATCCAGTTCTTTTAGATATTTGTAAGCTTTGATTACTTTTTTTTCTATTGTTACTTCATTTCCAAAGGGAATAGAAAAAATTGCCTCATTTTTTGAAGGAATATAAAAATCTATCTGATCATAATAAAATATATCCTCAATTTTTTTATATAGCTCTAAAAAAACCATATTTTCGAAAATTTTTGGAAACTCTTTTGATAAACTAAGATAATTTTTGATTGCAAAATCGTATAGATAAATCTTTTTTGCTGCTGCTGGATGTTTATATTTTTGTATCAAATAAAAATATCTGTTTTGTAGATTTTCAAATTTTTCATAAAATCTATCTTTAGAAATCTTCATTTTTGATTTTAACTTTGTAAAAATATGGTATGCACTTGTTTTGTGTCCCTGAAATTGTGAGAGTTCTTTAAATATCATCAATTCATCATTTGAAAATGTTAAGTGTAAAATTTCAAAAAATCTTTCCTCTTTTTTATATTCTAATATATTTGAAATTTCGGGAAAAGTTCCATTTTTCAAAAAATTATTAAATACAGTTTTTATATCTGTAGCTCTATCAAAAGCAATATACTCTTCAAAATCTAAAAGATTTAATTTTATCTTTTCAAAACCATTTATATCAATATTTTCTTGTGATGAAATAATTATCTGTTCAGCTTTTGGTATTTTAAAATTTTTATCTTTCAAATTTTCTAATACAACTAATTTAATATTATTATCATTTATAAATTTTTGAAGATTTTGTTGTAGAGAATTTAAATCTATTCTAAAATCATTTAAATCAATATATAAATAGTTTTTATTAGATCTATAAATATAATCTTTGATTAAAAAACTTTTTCCACAAAATTTTACACCTGTAATAATATAATTTTTATTATCAGATAGTTTGATTTTTCTCTCTATATATGGTAATTTTTTAATTTTTTTCTCAAAAAGAAACTCTAATTGCTCCATTTGTAATCCTTTCCTTTTTAGAAGGAAATAAATTTTAAAAATTTTACCATAAAATATTGACTATTTGAAAAAAAACTCTTATAATTTCCACTCCAAAATTGGGCATTTAATGCCGAGTTCTTTTTACAAGGGAAGTTAATGGAAAAGATTAGACTTAAGCTACGCGCTTATGATCACAGGGTTTTAGATAGAAGTGTTGCAGCGATTGTAGAGGCTGTTAAGAGAACAGGTGCAGAGATTCGTGGTCCGATTCCACTACCTACAAAAATAAGAAGATATACAGTTCTTAGATCTCCACACATCAATAAAGATTCAAGAGAACAATTTGAAATTAGAATTCATTCAAGACTTATTGACATAGTGTCGGCGACACCAGATACGGTAGATTCGCTAATGAAGTTAGACTTGGCTCCTGAAGTGGATGTAGAAGTTAGGTCAATGGGTCAATAAGGGAGTAGTAGATGGAATTTATAGTAGAAAAAATAGGAATGAGCAGAACAATAAGTGTACCAAGTGTACCTGTTACACTGCTAAAAGTAAAAGATGCAAAAGTTTGCGAAATTTTTGAAGATGGAAGAGCTATAGTTGCTTATTCGCATGGAAAAAGAAAAAATAAGCCTATTGAGGGACAGCAAAAAAAATATGGATTATCTCCAGAATATAATAGATTTGCGACACTAAAAGTTGCAAATAGCGAAGCTGGTGATATTGATATAAGCGTTTTAGAGAATGCAAAAAAGATAAAAAGCTCTTTTACCTCTAAAGGTAGAGGTTTTGCTGGTGTTATGAAAAGATGGAATTTTGGTGGTGGTCCAAGAAGCCACGGTTCAAGATTTCATAGACGTACAGGTTCAGTTGGTAACTGTGAATGGCCAGGAAGAATTCAGCCTGGACAAAAGATGCCTGGACATTATGGAAATGAAAAGATTACTGTTCAAAATGAGATTGTAAGTTTTGATCCAGAAAATAAAATCTTGGTTGTAAAAGGCTCAATCCCAGGTCCTAATGGGGCACTAGGAAGAATAAGGATAGTAAAATGAGTAAAGCTATAGTATTGAATGAAAATTATGAAAAATCTGGTGATATAGCATTACCTGAAAAATATGCACAAATAAATCCGCATAATCTTTACCTATATGTAAAATCATATGCAGCTTCTTTAAGAGCAAACAATGCTCAAACAAAAAATAGAAGCGCAGTTAGCGGCGGTGGTAGAAAACCATGGCAACAAAAAGGTAGAGGTGGAGCAAGAGCAGGATCAATTAGATCTCCATTATTTGTAGGTGGGGGTGTTGTTTTTGGTCCAAGCAATGATAGAAACTATACTCAAAAAATCAATAAAAAACAGAAAAGACTAGCATTAGAGTATGCTCTTTTTGAAAAAGCACAAGATGGAAAACTGTTTGTTGTTGATTCAGTAAATGTAGAGTCTGGAAAAACAAAAGATGCAGCAGCAATTATGAAAAAGTTAAATGTAAGAGATGCTTTAATTGTAAAAGATTTAATTGATGAAAAAACATTTCTTGCATTTAGAAATCTTCCAAATGCTTACTTAATAGAGCCAAATGAATTGAATGCATATTTGGCAGCAGCATATAATGCGATTGTTATTGAGAAAGCTGTTTGGGAAAATTTAGTAAAAGAGGGCTAAGATGGCAGATATAACAGATATCAAATCAATAATATATACAGAAAAAACTTTGGGCCTTCAAGAAGAGGGATATATAGTGATTCAAACATCTGAAAAGATGACAAAGAATCAACTAAAAGAGGTATTAAAAGAGTATTTTGGTGTCAATCCTGTTAAAATCAATTCTTTAAAAGTAAATGGAAAAAAGAAAAGATTTAGAGGGATTGAAGGTAGAAGAACAAACTATAAAAAATTCTATGTGAAGTTGCCAGAGGGCACTCAGATAGAAAGTTTAGCGGTGTAAGGATAGAAAATGGCGATAAAAACATATAAACCGTATACACCTAGTCGTAGATTTATGACTACGCTTGATAATAGCGATATAACAAGTAGACCAACAGTTAGAAAACTACTTAAAAAACTTCCTGCAAAAGCAGGTAGAAATAGTTATGGAAGAATTACATCAAGACATAAAGAAGCTGGTGCTAAAAAGCTTTATAGAATAATAGATTTTAAAAGAAATAAGTTTGGTGTACCAGGAAGAGTTGCAACAGTTGAATATGATCCATACAGAAACTGTAGAATTTGTCTTGTTGTTTACAAAGATGGTGATAAAAGATATATCATTCAACCAAAAGGTTTAAAAGTTGGTGATACAGTTATGGCCGCAGAAGGTGGTCTTGATGTATTGCCAGGAAATGCAATGAAACTTAAAAATATTCCAGTTGGTACACTTGTACATAACATTGAACTAAGCCCAGGCCATGGCGGACAATTAGCAAGAAGTGCAGGAAGCTATGCGCAAATTATGGGTAGAGAAGATAAATATGTTATTTTAAGACTTCCAAGTGGTGAAATGAGATATGTACTTGGTGAGTGTATGGCAACAGTTGGAACTGTTGGAAATGAAGATTTTATAAATGTGACAATAGGAAAAGCTGGAAGAAATAGACATAGAGGTATAAGACCTCAAACAAGAGGTTCTGCTATGAACCCTGTTGATCACCCACACGGTGGTGGTGAGGGTAAAACTGGTCCAAGTAGAAACCCAGTTACACCATGGGGTGTACCTACAAAAGGTTATAAAACTAGAAAGAAAAAAGCTAGTGATAAATTAATAATTTCAAGAAGAAAAAAATAAGGTAGGGCAAAATGGCAAGAAGTATTAAAAAGGGACCATTTGTTGATGATCATTTAATGAAAAAAGTGATCAAAGCAAAAGAGAGTGGTGATAAAAAACCTATCAAAACTTGGTCAAGAAGAAGTACTATTATTCCTGAAATGATAGGTCTTACTATAAATGTACACAATGGTAGACAGTTTGTACCAGTTTATATCACTGAAAATCATGTTGGTTTTAAACTTGGTGAGTTTGCACCAACAAGAACTTTTAGAGGCCACAAAGGCTCAGTTCAGAAAAAGATAGGTAAATAAGGGTAGGCCATGAGTAAAGCGATATTAAGATTTGTAAGGCTCTCACCAACAAAAGCAAGATTGGTTGCAAGAGAAGTTCAGGGAATGAATGCAGAGCTAGCTCTAGCTAGTTTAGAATTTATGCCAAATAAGGCTGCAAAAATTATCTCTAAAGTTATTGCAAGTGCAGTTGCAAATGGTGGTTATGAGCCAGAAGAGGTAGTTATAACTTCTTGCAGAGTAGATAAAGGACCAGTACTAAAAAGATTTAGACCAAGAGCAAGAGGTAGAGCAAGTAGAATTGAAAAACCAACCTCTCATATTTATGTAGAAGTTGCACAAAAGAAGGATAGCTAATGGGTCAAAAAGTTAATCCAATTGGACTAAGATTAGGTATAAATAGGAACTGGGGTAGTAGGTGGTATCCAGATTATAATAGAATGCCAGATTTTGTAGAAGAAGATTATAAAATAAGAAATTTTCTTAAAAAAGAGCTTTATTATGCTGGCATTAGTGATATTATAATCGAAAGAACAGCAAAGAGACTTAGAGTAACTATAGTTGCAGCAAGACCTGGAATTATCATTGGTAAAAAAGGTGCTGATATAGAAAAAATTAAAGAAAAAGTTCAAAAACTTGTAAATAAAGATATCTCTATAAATATAAAAGAGCAAAAAAGACCACAAGCATCAGCACAGCTTGCTGCAGAAAATGTTGCAACTCAGCTTGAGAGAAGGGTTGCATTCAGAAGAGCTATGAAAAAAGTTATTCAAGCAGCTCAAAAAGCTGGAGCAAAAGGTATCAAAGTTTCTGTTGCAGGTCGTCTTGGTGGTGCTGAGATGGCAAGAACAGAATGGTATCTTGAAGGGAGAGTTCCTCTTCATACATTAAGAGCAAAAATTGATTATGGTTTTGCAGAAGCTCATACAACTTATGGAGTAATTGGAGTTAAGGTCTGGATCTTCAAAGGTGAAGTACTTCAAAAAGGTATTCAGCCTGAGAAAAAGGAAAGACCAAGAAGAAGAGCTCCAAGAAGGAGAGGTAAATAGCCATGTTGATGCCAAAGAAAACAAAGTTTAGAAAACAGCAAAAAGGTAGAAATAGAGGTAAGGCCTATAAAGGAAACAGCCTTGCTTTTGGAACAATTGGAATCAAAGCAGTTGAGCATGGCAGAATTGATTCTCGCCAGATTGAAGCTGCTAGGGTTGCTATGACAAGAAAAGTAAAAAGAACTGGAAAAATTTGGATAAGAGTTTTCCCAGATAAGCCTTTAACTAAAAAACCATTGGAGACAAGGATGGGTAAAGGTAAAGGTGGTGTTGAAAAATGGGTTATGAATATTAAACCTGGTCGTATCATTTATGAAATGGCTGGTGTTGAAGAGAGCTTAGCAAGAGAAGCTCTTGATCTTGCAAGATACAAACTACCATTTAAAACAAAAATTGTAACGCAAGAGAGTGAAAATGAAATATACTGAGATTAAAGATAAGAGCTTACAAGAGCTCGAAGGGATGTTAAGGGATAAAAAGTTGCTGCTTTTTCAACTAAGAGCCAAGTTGAAAACAATGCAGCTTCAAGATACTAGTGAAATTAGAAAAACAAGACGCGATATTGCTAGAATAAAAACAGCTATCGCGGCTAAGAAAAGGGCGTAAAGATGGCTTATAAAAGAGAAATTCAAGGTATTGTTGTAAAAAAGAGTGGTGATAAAACTGTATCACTACTTGTTGAAAGAAAAGTTTTACATCCAAGATACCATAAAATTGTAAAAAGATTTAAAAAATATCTTGTTCATGATGAAAAAAACCAAGTTAATGTTGGTGATGAAATTGTAGCAGTTGAATGCAGACCAATCTCTAAGAGAAAATCTTTTCGATTGAAAAGAATAGTCTCTACAGGAGTTAAGTAATGATTCAGAGTTTTACAAGATTAAACGTTGCTGATAATAGCGGCGCAAAAGAGATTATGTGTATTAAAGTGTTAGGCGGAAGTAAAAGAAGATATGCTTCTGTAGGAGATGTAATAGTTGCATCTGTTAAAAAAGCTTTGCCTAATGGTAAAGTTAAAAAAGGTCAAGTTGTAAAAGCTGTTGTTGTTAGAACAAAAAAAGAGATTCAAAGAGAAAATGGATCTTTAATAAGATTTGACGATAATGCAGCAGTTATTTTAGATAACAAAGGTGAACCTATTGGAACAAGGATTTTTGGTCCTGTTAGTAGGGAAGTTAGATATAAAAATTATATGAAAATAGTTTCACTTGCACCGGAGGTGCTATAATGGCAAAAAAATTTAAAATTAAAAAAGGTGATATCGTAGAAATCATCACTGGAGATGATAAAGGTAAAACAGGTGAAGTTTTAAAAGTTTTACCTAAAAAAGATGCAGTTATTGTTGCAGGATGCAAAATTGCTAAAAAAGCTGTTAAACCGACAGAAGAGAATCCTCAAGGAGGATTTATAAATAAAGAGATGCCTATTCATATTTCAAATGTACGTAAAGTAGAAGGTGGCAAATCATGATATTAGAGCTAAAGAAAAAATATAATGAAGAGGTAGTTCCAGCTCTTAAAAAAGAGCTTGATATTAAAAATCCTATGCTTACACCAAAAATTGAAAAAATTGTTATTAGTGTTGGTGCAGGTGAAGCTAGTAGAGATAGTAAGTTGATGCAAAATATTCAAGACACTATCTCTTTAATAGCTGGCCAGCATGCAGTAGTAACAAAAGCTAAAAAGAGTGAAGCTGGTTTTAAAATCCGTGAAGGTATGCCTGTTGGTGTAAAAGTAACACTAAGAGGCGATAGAATGTGGAACTTTTTGGAAAAATTAATTTATATTGCTCTTCCAAGAGTTAAAGATTTTAGAGGTCTACCAAGAAATGGTTTTGATGGAAGAGGAAACTATAACTTCGGTCTAGATGAGCAGTTGATGTTTCCAGAAGTTGATTATGATAACATTATAAAAACTCACGGTATGAATATTACAATAGTTACAACAACTGATAATGATAAAGAGGCAGCTAAAATGTTAGAGCTTCTTGGATTTCCATTTGCTAAAGGAAGGTCATAATGGCTAAAAAAAGTATGATAGCTAAGGCTAAAAGAAAGCCTAAATTTAAAGTAAGAGCTTATACACGATGTAGAATTTGTGGTAGACCACATTCTGTTTATAGAGATTTTGGTCTTTGTAGAATTTGTTTGAGAAAAATGGCTAGCGAAGGCTTGTTGCCAGGCGTTAGAAAAGCTAGCTGGTAACTTACAAATAGGTAGCGGAAATTCCGAACCCTATTTGATATTCTAAGTAAGGAGAAAAAATTGATTAATGATATGATTGCAGATTCAATAACAAGAATCAGAAATGCTGGAATGAGAAAACAAGAAGTAACAAAACTTTTATACTCTAAAATTGTTGAATCTATTGTAAAAATTTTACAAGATAAAGGCTATATAGAAAGTTATAAAGTTGTTGAAGAGGGAAACAAAAAATTTATAAATGTTGTTTTAAAATATGAAGAAAACGGAAAAGTTAAAAAACATGTAATTAATGAGATCAAAAGAATTTCTAAGCCTGGAAGAAGAATCTATAAAGGCAAAGATGAAATTAAAAGATTTAAAAACGGATATGGAACTATAATAGTAAGTACTTCAAAAGGAGTACTTCCAAATGATGAAGCCTACAGACTCGGTGTAGGTGGTGAAGTACTTCTTAGTGTATGGTAATAACGATATCCATTCATTAATTGTAGAAATATCGTAAAAGGAAAAAAAATGAGTAGAATTGGAAAGCAGCCTGTAGAGATTCCTGCAGGAGTTGAAGTTAAGATTGATGGTAATAAAATTGTTGCTAAAAAAGGTAACATTACAAAAGAAGTAGATACAAGAGGCTTTGTTAATGTTGAGATAAAAGATAATAAAGTAGTTTTTTCTCCAAAAGGAGATGACAGACAAAGCAGAGCTTTTTGGGGAACTTACAGAGCTTTAACAAATAATATGATTGAAGGTTTGACAAAAGGTTTTGAAAAAAGATTAGAAATCAATGGTGTTGGTTATAGGGCTCAGGTAAGTGGAAAAAACCTTGAACTTCAACTTGGTTTTTCACACCCTATAATTTTCCCGATTCCTGAAGGAATTGAGATAAAAGTTGAAAAAAATATAATAGTTGTAAAAGGTCATGATAAACAGCAAGTTGGACAAGTTGCTGCAAAAATTAGAGGCTTTAGACCACCTGAACCATATAAAGGTAAAGGTGTTAAATATGTGGATGAAGTTATCATTAGAAAAGCTGGTAAAACAGCTAAGAAATAGTAAGGGGCTTGTCTCATGAGAGAATCAATTCAAAGAAGAAAAAATAGACTTAGAATAAAAAGAAAAAGAAGAGTAAGAGGAAAAATCCTAGGTACAGAAAATAGACCTAGAGTTAGTGTTTTTAAATCAAATAGACACTTTTATGCTCAAGCTATTGATGATAGCAAAGGTCATACATTAGCTTATGCTGATGGTGCTAAAATGGGCTTAAAAGCCAATAGAGAAGATGTTAAAAAAGTTGCAGCAGTACTTGCTAAACAACTTAAAGAAAAAGGTATAGAAACAATCGTTTTTGATAGAAACGGATATCTTTACCATGGTGTTGTTGCATCATTTGCTGATGCATTAAGAGAAAACGGAATTAAGTTTTAAAGGTAGGTTCACATGGAAAAGTGGAATAGAGAAGAGTTTGAAGAAGTTGTTGTTAATATAGGAAGAGTGACAAAAGTTGTAAAGGGCGGTAGAAGATTTAGATTTAGTGCATTAGTTGTTGTTGGTGATAGAAAAGGACATGTTGGTTTTGGAATCGGTAAAGCAAAAGAGGTTCCAGACGCAATAAAAAAAGCAGTCGATAATGCATTTAAAAATATTACAACAGTTAATATTAAAGGTTCAACAATCGCCCACGATATTACACATAAATATAATTCAAGCAAAATTATATTAAAGCCAGCAAGTGAAGGTACTGGTGTTATTGCTGGTGGTGCAGCAAGACCAGTTATTGAACTTGCAGGAATAAAAGATATTTTGACTAAGTCTCTTGGATCAAACAATCCTTCAAACTTAGTAAGAGCAACAGTTGAAGCTCTTAGTAGAATTAAAGCATAGTCAAAATTAAAATAAGGATTAAATATGGCGCTTCATAATTTACAACCAGCAGCTGGAAGTACGCATAAAATAAAAAGAGTTGGACGTGGACAAGGTAGCGGTATGGGGAAAACTGCTACTAGAGGACAAAAAGGTCAAAAAAGTAGAACAGGTTATAAACAAAAAAGAGGTTTTGAAGGTGGACAACAGCCGCTTCAAAGAAGATTACCTAAAGTTGGATTTAGATCTCATGTGGAAAAACCTTATGTAATTAATGTTGACAAAGTTAAAAAAGTTGCTCAATTAGATGAGATAACAATAGATTCAATTAGAAGTGTTCATAAAATGGCTAAAACTGTTAAAAAAGTTAAATTAATAGGAACATCCGTTAAAGATATAGTTAATAAAATCAAAGATGAAAATATCACTTATAGCGGACAAAAATAATGAATAAAGCTCTTATAAATAAGATACTTATCACGCTTGGTTTTCTATTTTTATATAGAGTTTTGGCTTATATACCAGTTCCAGGCGTAAATATAGATGTTGTTAAAGAGTTTTTTGATTCCCAGGCTGGAAATGCCTTGGGAATGTTTAATATGTTTAGTGGAAATGCTGTTAGAAGATTAAGTATAATCTCTTTGGGAATCATGCCTTATATTACTGCTTCAATTATTATGGAACTGCTTGCTGCAACATTTCCATCTCTTGGACAGATGAAAAAAGAGAGAGATGGAATGGTTAAATATATGCAAATAATCAGATATGCTACTATCGCTATTACTTTAGTGCAAGCTATAGGTGTATCAATTGGTTTAAATAGTCTTACAGGAAAAGGTGGTGAGAGTGCAATAATGATTGATATGCCTACATTTGTTACAGTTGCAGCAATATCAATGTTAGCTGGAACAATGATTTTAATGTGGATAGGAGAGCAAATTACCCAAAGAGGTATTGGTAATGGTATCTCATTAATTATTTTTGCAGGTATAGTATCTGGTATTCCATCTGCAATTGCTGGTACTGTAAATCTTGTTAATACAGGTGAATTAAACTTTTTAGTTCTAATAGCAATATTTGCTATTATCCTAATTACAGTAGGTTTTATTATATATGTAGAACTTGGAGAAAGAAGAATACCAGTCTCTTATTCAAGAAAAGTAATGATGCAAAATCAGAAAAAAAGAGTAATGAATTATATTCCAATTAAAGTAAATTTAAGTGGTGTTATTCCACCAATTTTTGCATCAGCAATATTAATGTTTCCATCTACAATTTTACAAGCAAGTACGAATCCAATTATTCAAAAAATATCTGATATTTTAAATCCTAATGGATATTTTTTTAATATATTGATGTTCTTTTTTGTTATATTTTTTGCATACTTTTATGCCTCTATTGTATTTAATGCAAAAGATATTGCTGAAAATCTAAAACGTCAAGGTGGATTTATTCCTGGAGTTAGACCAGGAGAAAGTACAGCAGAGTTTTTAAATGAGGTTGCAAGTAGGTTAACATTTTGGGGTGCAATTTATCTAGGTATCATCTCAACACTTCCTTGGATATTAGTAAAAGGTATGGGAGTGCCATTTTATTTTGGTGGTACAGCTGTATTGATTGTTGTGCAGGTTGCTTTAGATACAATGAGAAAAATAGAAGCTCAAATTTATATGAGCAAATATGAAACATTAAGTGCTGTAGGTCTTTAATGTCTATAGCTATAAGAAAAAAAAGTGAAATTGAGGCTTTAAGAAAAGCCAATATAATAGTTGCTAAAACTCTTGAATTTTTGAAAACTAAATGTGTCCCTGGTATCTCTTTAAAAGAGTTGGATAAACTTGGTGAAGAGTTTATTAAAGACCATGGGGCACGCCCTTCATTTAAAGGCTTATATGGCTTTCCAGCTTCTGTTTGTACATCTGTTAATCAAGTAATTATTCATGGAATTCCTACTGATTATAGATTGAAAGAGGGAGACATAATAGGTCTGGATATTGGGACTGAATTGGATGGTTGGTATGGTGATGCTGCCATAACTGTTGGTGTCGGTGAAATAAGCAAAAAAGATAAAGAGCTTATAGATTGTGCTAAAGATGCTCTTTATTTTGCTATAGATATTATAAAACCTGGACTTAGATTTAAAGAACTAAGTTATGAACTTGAAAAATTTATTAAAAAAAGAGGTTTTGTTCCTTTACATAATTTTTGTGGTCATGGAATAGGAAGAAAACCTCATGAAGAACCTGAAATTCCAAACTATTTAGAACATGGTTCACCTAAAAGTGGACCTAAAATAAAAAACGGTATGGTTTTTTGTATTGAACCTATGATTTGTCAAAAAGATTCAACACCAAAAATATTAGATGATAAATGGTCTGTTGTAAGTGTTGATGGTTTAAATGGCTCACATTATGAGCATACCGTTGCTGTAATTGATGGAAAAGCAGAAATTTTGAGTAAGATTGAGTAAGTTAAGTAGTTAAGTGGTTGAGTGGTTAAGTAGTTGAGTAGTTGAGTGGTTAAAAGGCTTTATAGGCTATATATTAACATTTTTAAGAACTCATCCATTTTAACCATTTTAACTAATATATCAAATCAGGAGGATAAATGGCTAAAGATGATGTAATTGAAGTTGATGGTATAGTAAAAGAGGCTTTACCAAATGCAATGTTTAGAGTAGAGCTTGAAAATGGACATACAGTATTATGTCATATTGCTGGTAAGATGAGAATGCATTATATAAAAATATTACCTGGTGATAAAGTTAAAGTTGAATTAACACCATATAGTCTTGATAAAGGTAGAATAGTATTTAGATATAAATAGTTAAAAATTTAAAATTTATCTTAAATTAAGCTCTATTTCAGTATAATTATGTCCCTTTTTGGGAGTCTAGTGAAAAATCTTTGTAAAAAGTTGCACTCTTTTTACAAGGATTGGTTTAATAAAATTATTAAACCTAAGCGTACCGTAATAAAGTGCAGTTACTAGGGTTGAGGTAGAAGGTAGAAGGTAGAAGATAGAAGGAAAATATTCCTTCATCCTCCATCCTTCATCCTTCATCCTTCGCCCTTCTACCTATTTTGAAGGAGATGCAATGAAAGTAAGGCCATCTGTTAAGAAGATGTGTGAAAAGTGTAAGATCATTAAACGCAAAGGCGTTGTTAGAGTAATATGTGTAAATCCAAAACATAAACAGAGACAAGGATAGTAAATGGCTAGGATTGCTGGTGTAGATTTACCAAAAAACAAAAGAATAGAGTATGCATTACCATATGTTTATGGTATAGGTTTAGCAACTTCTAGAAAAATTCTTGATGCTACAGGTATCAGCTATGATAAAAGAGTTTATGAATTAACAGAAGATGAAGTTGCAAAAATAAACAAAGAGATAAGAGACAATTATATGGTAGAGGGAGACCTTAGAAGAAAAGTTGCTATGGATATAAAAGCACTTATGGATATAGGCTGTTATAGAGGCTTAAGACATAGACGTGGTCTTCCTGTAAGAGGACAAAGAACAAAAACTAATGCCAGAACAAGAAAAGGTAAAAAGAAAACTGTAGGTTCTAAATAAAGGATTGATAAATGGCAAAAAGAAGAGTAAGAAAAAAGATAGTTAAAAAAAATATTGCAAAAGGTATAGTTTATATAAACGCAACTTTTAATAATACAGTTGTTACTGTAACTGATGAAATGGGTAATGTAATCGCATGGAGTAGTGCTGGTAGCCTTGGTTTTAAAGGCAGTAAAAAATCTACTCCATTTGCAGCTCAACAAGCAGTTGAAGATGCTCTAAATAAAGCTAAAGAGCATGGTATTAAAGAAGTTGGTATAAAAGTACAAGGGCCAGGTAGTGGTAGAGATACAGCAGTAAAAACTGTAGGTGCAACTGAAGGTATAAAAGTACTTTTCTTTAAAGATATAACACCATTACCACACAACGGATGTAGACCTCCAAAAAGAAGAAGAGTTTAATATTACGGTACGCAAAAGTTATAGAATTTAAAGTTAGGAGAAACTATGGCAAGATATAGAGGTCCGGTTGAGAAGATTGAAAGACGTCTTGGTGTAAGCCTTGCATTAAAAGGTGAAAGAAGATTAGCTGGAAAATCGGCAATTGATAAAAGACCATATGCACCAGGACAGCATGGACAAAGAAGAGCAAAAATTAGTGAATATGGATTACAATTAAGAGAAAAACAAAAAGCTAAATTTATGTATGGTGTTGCTGAAAAGCAGTTTAGAAATCTTTTTAAAGAAGCTGCAAGAATGGAAGGCAATACCGGGGAAAATTTAATAATTTTACTTGAAAGACGTCTTGATAATGTAGTATATAGAATGGGTTTTGCTTCAACTAGAAGATTTGCAAGACAGCTTGTAAATCATGGACATGTTTTAGTAGATGGGAAAAGAGTTGATATTCCTTCATACAGAGTAAAACCAGGTCAAAAAATTGAAATAAGAGAGAAAAGCAAAAATAATCCTCAAATTCAAAGATCTATAGAACTTTCTAATCAAACTGGAATTGTTCCTTGGGTTGATGTTGATAAAGAAAAAGTTTTTGGTATATTTACAAGACTTCCAGAAAGAGAAGAGGTAGTTATACCTGTTGAAGAAAGATTAATAGTTGAGCTATACTCTAAATAATAGGTAGAAGGAAATGAGGTAGAAGGTGGAAGGATAATATTCCTTCTGCCTTTATCCTTCATCCTTCAACCTTCATCCTGTATAAAAAATTCAAAAAGAGAGAGTAAGCATGAAAAAAATTAAAACGTCACCTTATATGCCTACAGAGGTTGAAGTTTTTCAAACTGGCAAAAATAGTATAAGAATTGAGGCTTATCCATATGAGAGTGGATTTGCTATTTCTGTTGCACATCCTCTAAGAAGATTGTTACTTAGTAGCTCTATAGGCTATGCGCCTGTTGCTATCAAAATTGATGGAGTTGCTCATGAATTTGATAGCGTTAGAGGAATGTTAGAAGATGTTGCAGTTTTTATAATCAATTTAAAAAATATAAGATTTAAAATAAGAGATGATAGTGATAAAAAAGAGGTTTCTTACGAATTTAATGGTCCAAAAGAGATCTATGGCAAAGACCTTGAAAATGAGGACATTGAGATTGTTACACCTGATGCTTTTTTAGCAACTCTAAATGAAGATGCGAATCTAAAATTCTCTTTAATTATCCATAAAGGAATAGGTTATGTGCCAAGTGAAGAGATAAGAGAAGGTTTGCCAGAAGGCTATCTTCCACTTGACGCATTTTTTACACCTGTTAAAAAAGCCATTTATGATATAGAAAAAGTTTTGGTAGAAGATAATCCAAATTTTGAAAAGATTGTTTTTAATATTGAAACTGATGGACAAGTTGATCCACTTACTGCATTTAAAGATGCATTAGCCGTTATGTATAACCAAATGTCTGTTTTTAATAATGAGCTTAATGTTCAAGTAAGTGAAGAAAATACAAACAGTAAAAGTTCTAATGAGATAAAAAAATTTTTAGATTCAATTGATACTTTGAATTTGAGTGCAAGAAGTCATAACTGTCTTGAAAGAGCAGGGATAAAATATGTTGGCGAGCTTGTTTTAATGAGTGAAGATGAACTTAAAAATATAAAAAATCTAGGAAAAAAATCTTTAGATGAAATTAAAGAAAAGCTTGAAGAATTAGGCTATACAGCTGAAAATTTAAGTGAAGAACTTTTAGAAAAATTAAAGAAAAAGCTGGAAAATTTAAAGTCTTAAAGGATGTTTTATGAGACATAAACATGGTTACAGAAAACTTGGAAGAACGAGTTCACATAGAAAAGCTTTGCTAAAAAATTTAGCAATTGCTTTAATTATGAATGGAAAAATTGAAACAACAGTTGCAAAAGCAAAAACTTTAAGAAGCTATATAGAAAAACTGATAACAAAAGCTAAAAAGGGCGATTTTAATGCTCATAGAGAAGTTTTTGCTTATTTGCAGGATAAAGAAGCAACAAAAAAACTTATTAATGAGATTGCACCTAAGTATGAGTCAAGAAATGGTGGCTATACTAGAATTATAAAAACAAGAATTAGAAGAGGTGATGCTGCCCCTATGGCTTTCATAGAACTTGTATAATCATAGTTCAGGCTTTGCCTGAACTTTCTCCTCAATTAAAATAAATATTTAATCTTTATTAAAGCATACTTACCATATATTCCTTTTACATAAAATTATAGGAGTAAAAATGATACCTTTTAGTGACGAGGATCTTTTGCCTGCAGTAAAAAAATCTATTGAGAAAATAAGACCAATGTTAGCTTTAGATGGTGGCGATATAAAACTTTTAGGTGTAAAAAATGGAAAAGTATTTGTTTCACTTGGAGGAGCTTGTGTTGGTTGTGCAGCAAGTGGAAATACTTTAAAATATGGAGTAGAGAGACAATTAAAAATTGATATACATCCGGAAATAGAAGTTATAAATATTGCTCCAGATATGATTGACAAATGGGAAGAGATTGCACAGCAGTTAACAAAAGAAGAGGGAAAATGAGTAAAAAAGAGTTTAAAAAACTTTTTTCTAAAGCAAATAGAGCATTTTTGAATGGAGATTATAAAAAAGCAATTTTTTATTACTCTTTAATTTTAAAACAAGATCCTGAAAATAGAGAGGCAAAAATAGGAATTTTGCTTAGCGATTTAGCAACTGAAGAGAATGATGAAGCAAATGTTCTTTATGATTATTACTATTCATTAAAAAAAGAGAAAAATAAAGATGCAGAAAAAATAATAGAAGATATTATAAATTCTCATGATACAACACTTGATCAAATTTCTAAATTTATAAATGAAGATAATGAAGAGTTTGAAGAGGGAATAAGCTATAAAGATTTTAAAAAACATATAGAATATAGAGGAAGTTTTAAAAGAGCCTTTGAAGATATAATGTTTAGTACAAAAGTTATAATTCATGAAAAAAAAGATTTTTTAGATTTTTTAGAAGAGTTAATAGATAATGGCTATGAAGAGATGGCAATGAGTTATCTTGAAGATGCCTCTTCTTTATATCCTACAGATACAAAAATCAGAGAAATGTTTGAAAAAATTAAACCAAGAATAGACCATCATGAAAATTAATTTTAAAGATATAACTGTAACAGATAATACAAAAGAGTATAATGAAAATATTTATTTTTTAAAAACATCTCAAAATAGTAAATATGTAGATAAAAATATAAAAAACTTTATTACTCCAAAAGAGCTTATAAAAATTTTATCATTAGAAGATATAAAAATTATTGGTGTTACTGGAACTAATGGTAAAACAACTACAAGTGCTGCAATTTATTCTCTTTTAATTGATAGTGGTAAAAAGTGTGCTTTGCAAGGAACAAGAGGTTTTTTTATAAATGATGAAAAAATTGAGGATAAATCATTAACAACACCATCGATATTAAATACTATTAAACATCTATATCAAGCTAAAAAGAGAGATTGTGAATATTTTGTAATGGAAGTTAGTTCACATGCGATTGAGCAAAATAGAATAGAAGATTTAAATTTTTCATTAAAAATTCATACAAATATAACTCAAGACCATTTAGATTATCATAAAACTTTTAAAAATTATGTAGATATAAAAAATTCATTTTTTTTAGACGATTCAAAAAAACTTATAAACAAAGATGACCCATTAATAAAGTTTAATTATAAAAATGCATATAGTTATGGACTTGATAATCCATCAACTTTTCAAATATTGGCTTACTCATTAGAAAATGGTATTAGTGCTGCTATAAAATTTGCAGATGAAATTGCAGATTTTCACTCTCCTCTTATTGGTCTTTTTAATGTATATAACCTCGCTGCAGCCGTTAGTGCAGTTAAAATTTTAGAAAATATGCCATTAAATGAAATTTGCGAAAATGTAGAAAATTTTGCAGGTGTTAGTGGCAGAATGGAAGTAATAAATTATGAACCATTAATTATAATCGATTTTGCTCACACACCTGATGGAATGAAAAAGGTTTTTGAATCTTTTCCTGGTAAAGATTTGGTTTGTGTTTTTGGTGCTGGTGGAGATAGAGATAGAGATAAAAGAGCTAAAATGGGTGATATTGCTTCAAGATTTTGCAAAAAAATTTATATTACAAGTGACAATCCAAGAAGCGAAAAACCAATTGATATTATAAATGATATTTATCAAGGTGTAGTGGATAAGAATAAAGCAGAGCTAATTGAAGATAGAAAAGAGGCGATAAAAAAAGCAATTAAAAATTTAAAAAGTGATGAAATTTTGCTTATTCTTGGAAAAGGGGATGAAACATATCAAGAGATAAATGGTAAAAAAATTCCTTTTGATGATAGAGAAATTGTGAGAGAGTCATTAGTCATTAGTCATTAGTTATTGGTTATTGGTTATTGGTTATTGGTTATTGGTTATTAAATGGCTTAAATGAAACTTTTACTAATAACTAATTGCCAATAACTAATAACTATTTAAAGAATTATTGCTAAAATTCAGACAAATTTAGTATGATTTAAAGGAGAAAAAAATGGGAATGCCTCAACCAGCTTTTTATTTATTCAAATGTGAGCAATCAGCACCTCCAGGTTTTCCAAAGCCAAGTTGTGTAAATGCAAATGATCCTGAATCTCAACAACTTTTTCAATATATGGCACAAAAATTGATGGAAAAAGGAATTATTGCAACTGTTCAGCCAGTAAGAACTGGATGTTTAAATAGATGTCAATTAGGGCCTGTTATGCTTGTTGAACCGGGTCATTTTATGTATGTTGGACTAAATAAGGAAAAAATTGATAAAATTATAGATGAACATATTATTGGTGGAAAACCAGTAGAAGAGTATTTGATTCCAAAAGAGTATTGGGATGAGCCAATAAGTGTAGCAGATATGATAAAAATGAGTAGTGGAGCATAATATGCAAATTGAGATGCTTTATAGCAAAATTCATCGAGCAACAGTAACTGATGCAAACTTAAACTATGTTGGATCAATTACTATCGATGAAGAGCTTCTTGAAGCAGCAAAACTAAGAGTAGGTCAAAAAGTTGAAATTTTAAATATAAATAATGGAGAAAGATTTACTACTTATGTAATTAAAGGTGAAAGAGGCAAAAGAGATATTTGTCTTAATGGAGCAGCTGCAAGAAAGGCTCATCCAGGAGATAAAATAATTATAGTAGCCTATGCACTTTTTAATGAAGAAGAGTTGGAAAATTATGAGCCTACAATAGTTTTGGTAAATGAAAATAATGATATTGATGAAATATTAAATTATATGTGATATAGTTGAGTGGTTAAGTGGTATTTGTTGAATCACTTAACTATTTTAACTTTTTTAACTACTCAACTAATTATAAAAGAAGGGAAAGAATGTTTGATAAACTAAATCTTGGGGATTTAGGAAAAGTATTAGAAGAGATACAAGAAAAAGCCAAAAAAATACAAGAAGAGAGTGAAAAAAAAGTATTTGTTGCAAAAAGTGGTGGTGGATTAGTAAAAGTAAGTGCTAATGGTAAAGGTGAAATTATAGATATAGATATTGATGATTCACTACTTGAAGATAAAGAATCTTTACAGATACTCTTAATAAGTGCAATAAATGATGTTCTTAAAATGGTTGAAGAAGAAAAGAAAAGAGTTGCAATGAATCTTATGGGTGGACAAAATCCTTTTGGACAACAATAGATGAGTCTAAAAGAAAATTTTGAAAAATATCTTCTGTCAAATCTTATAAATGTAGAGAGTTTTCATCCCTATTTCAATGAAGCTTTAAATTATATGCTAAAAGCTGGGGGAAAAAGATTTAGGCCTCTTTTGCTTTTGAATGTTGTAAAAGCATATGAACCTCTTCTTTTAAAAAACTCATATCCAATAGCCGCAGCAATAGAATTTTTACACACTTACTCTTTAATACATGATGATCTGCCAAGTATGGATAATGCTGATCTTAGAAGAGGATATAAAACTTTACATAAAAAATATGATGAAACTACAGCAATATTAGTTGGTGATGCATTAAATACACACTCATTTTATCTTATTTCAACTGCACCATTATCTTCAGATGTAAAAACGAAGCTTTCTTATGAATTATCATATAATGGTGGAATATATGGAATGGTTTTAGGTCAAGCTATAGATTGCTACTTTGAAAATAAAATATTAGATATTGAAAAATTAAAATTTTTACATATTCATAAAACTGCCAAACTTATTGCTGCGAGTTTGAAAATGGGTGCAATTATTTGTGAAAAAGATGAAGATTTTCAAAATAGGCTTTATAATTTTGGAATAGACCTTGGACTTTTATTTCAGATTCAAGATGATTTGATTGATTCTTTAGAAGATGAAAAGAGTGCTGGAAAAACAACTTCCAATGATACTAATAAAAACAGTTTTGTAAATCTGCTTGGTGTTGATGGAGCATATAATGAAGCGGAAAAATTAGCATTGAAGTTAGAAAATGAGTTAAATAGTTTTGATAAAAATCTAAAAGAGAGTTTAGAAAATCTTTTAACTGAATATATTTTTAGACATCGGAAGTTTATGAATAAATAGTTATTAGTCATTAGTCATTGAGAATTGGGAATCAGTGTGTTAACAGTTAAGTACAAATAAGAGTATAATTACTAATTCACTAACACTAAATCCTAATAGTCACTAATAACTAATAACTAATGACTAATGACTATTGACTATTGACTAATAAAAGTGAGGTAAACATGGATAATAAAATGCGAAAAAAGATGGCTGATACTATAAGATTTTTAGGTCTTGACATGATACAAAAGGCAAACAGCGGGCATCCAGGAGTAGTTTTGGGTCTAGCAGATGTTGCTGTAGTTTTAAGTGAGCATTTAAAACATAATCCTAAAAATCCAAAATGGATAAATAGAGATAGATTAGTTTTTAGTGGAGGCCATGCCACCGGTTTAATTTATTCTCTTTTATATCTTTGGGGTTATGATATAAGCTTAGAAGATTTAAAAGAGTTTAGACAGTTTGGTTCAAAGACTCCAGGGCATCCAGAATATGGTCATACGCCAGGAGTTGAAATCACTACCGGTCCTCTTGGACAAGGTGTTGCAAATGCTGTTGGTATGGCTATGGCACAAAGATATTTAGAATATCTTTTAAACAGTGAAAGTGCTAAAGTAATTGATCATAAAGTTTACTGTTTATGTGGAGATGGAGATTTAGAAGAGGGAATAAGTTATGAAGCATGTGCCATTGCAGGAAGATTTGCACTTAATAATTTGATAATGATTTATGATAGTAATCATATTACAATTGAAGGCGATACATCTATAGCATGGAATGAAAATATTAGAGATAGATTTGAAGCTCAAAATTGGGATGTTATTGAAGTTGATGGTCATAATTATGATGATATTGATTCTGCTTTAAATTGGGCAAAAAGAAGAGATAAACCTGTTTTAATAATATCACATTCAGTTATTGCAAAAGGTAGCTGTAAATATGAGGGTGATCCACACTCTCATGGTGCTCCTCTTGGAGAAGATGATATTAGATGTGCAAAAGAGAAAGCGGGTTTTGATCCAGATAAACACTTTTTTGTACCAGAAGATGTACTGGTTAGATTTAGATGTGCAGTTGAAAAGGGCGAGCTTGCAGAAAAAGAGTGGAAAAAACTTCTTTTAGAATTGCCATATAAAGAGCAAAATGAACTCTTAAATATTTTACAAAATCCAGATTTTAGCTCAATTGAGTGGCCTGAGTTTGAGCCTGGAAGCGAAATTGCTACAAGAGATAGTAATGGAAAAATTTTAAATGCTATTGCTAAAGCTCTTCCTGGATTTGTAGGAGGAAGCGCGGATTTAGCACCATCAAATAAAACATATCTTCAAGGCTTTGGAGATTTTCCAAAAGGGAAAAATTTTCATTTTGGAATAAGAGAGCATTCAATGGGAGCAATTTCAAATGGAATGGCTGCATATGGATTAGTTATTCCATTTAATGCTACATTTTTTGTATTTAGCGATTATCAAAAACCAGCAGTTAGAATTGCTGCTTTATCAAATTTAAAAAACTATTTTGTATGGACTCATGATAGTATTGGTGTAGGTGAAGATGGACCTACACATCAACCAATTGAGCATTTAAGCCAATTTAGAGCTTTGCCTAATTTTTATGTTTTTAGGCCAGCAGATGCTACTGAAAATGTTGAATGTTGGAAAGCTGCATTGAATCTAAATAAACCATGCGGTTTTGTTCTTAGCCGTCAGAAACTGAAAACTTTAAAACCTCAAAGAGATTATGGTGATCCAAAATTTGGTGGATATATTATTAAAAAAAGAGATAATGCTAAAATAACATTAATAGCAACTGGAAGCGAAGTAATGCTTGCGCTTCAGGCTGGATGCCATTTAGAAGAGAGAGGCATAAATGCAAATATTGTTAGTATGCCTTGTATGGAGCTATTTTTAGAACAGTCAAAAGAGTATCAAGATAGTGTAATTGATAAAAATACAAAAGTTTTGGCTATTGAAGCAGCTTCAGGAGTTGAGTGGTATAGATTTGCCGATGACGTTTTAGCAATAGAAAATAGATTTGGTGCAAGCGGTAAGGCAAGTGAAATTTTTAAAGAGTATGGTTTTACTATACAAAATGTGATTGATAGAATTGAAAAGTTGTTGAGAAGTTGAGTGGTTGATTAGTTGGGTGGTTAAGTGGTTGAACCACTCAACTATTTTAACCTTTTTAACTACTCAACTATTCTAAATATTTATAACTATAGGTGTTCTAAACTAATCTTCAAATCTATATATAAATCTTGTATAAATTTTATCTTTTTTCAATTCAGATTTGACTTTTATCTTTTTTGGTAAAAAGAACAGCTTTTTTATATCTTTACTAACCTCTTTTTCTATTTTTCTTTGAGTCTTTTTTATTTTAATTACACCAAGATTTAATGAATGAATTGGTTGTTTTAATTTTTTTTCTAATAAAAGAGAATCAAGATCCTTTGGCCTATTTTTAAACAGATCAATTTGACAATATGTATCATTAATATCGCAAGGTTTTGTTATAATCACATCATTTTTTGGAGCATACTCCTTTTTTCTTAGTGCTTCTTCTAAAGGATTAGAAGCTTTTAGAAAATGTTTTGAAATAAGAGTAATTGTTAAAATAAAAGATATTAAAATTATTATTTTTATATATTTCATATATCTACCTTTATATTTTTATAATTTTAACATAGGAGAATTTATGAAAATACTATTTTCACCAAGCGAAGCAAAAATAAGTGGAGGAGATTTTAAAAAATTAAATATTGATTCGTTTAAGTTTAATGAGTGTAACAAATCTAGACTAGAAATACTGGAAAAATATAACAATTATTTAAAAAATAGTTGTATAGAAGAATTATGTAATTTTTTTGGCCTAAAAGATATAAATGAATGCAAAAAATATAAAATTGATATTTTTAATGAAAAAACAACTAAGGCAATTGAGAGATATTTGGGCGTAGCTTATAAATATTTAGATTATAAATCATTAAATGAGAAAGAGAAAAATTTTATTGATGAAAATGTTATTATTTTTTCCAACCTATTTGGTCCATTACTTGCAAAAGATAAAATACCAAATTATAAATTTAAACAGGGTGCTAAATTAAAAGATCTAAAAATAGAAAAAATATATAAAGAGAGTTGTAGCAGTATTTTAGATAAATTTTTAGAAGATGAAGATATTTTAGATCTTAGGGCAGGATTTTATGAGAAATTTTATATACCAAATAAATACTATACAAAACTGAAATTTATTAAAAACGGAAAAGTAGTTAGTCATTTTGCTAAAGCATATAGAGGAATTATTTTAAGAGAATTAGCAAAAAATAAAATTGAATCAATAGATGAATTTATGGGACTTAACATTGAAAAATTATCAATAGTAGAGATAAAAAAAGGAAAAAAATTTCAAGAAATTGTTTATGAAATATTGACAAGTTAGAAAAAAATTAGTAAAATTTCAGTCCAAATTATGTGCCGGTGTAGCTCAGTTGGCTAGAGCAGCTGATTTGTAATCAGCAGGTCGGGGGTTCGAGTCCCTTCACCGGCTCCATTTTAAATCAGTGTTTGACCAGTAAGACACTGGTGGGATACTCAAGTGGTCAACGAGGGCAGACTGTAAATCTGCTGGCTTTCGCCTTCGGAGGTTCGAATCCTCCTCCCACCACCATTAGTGTCATATGCGGGAGTAGCTCAGTTGGCTAGAGCATCAGCCTTCCAAGCTGAGGGTCGCGGGTTCGAGTCCCGTCTCCCGCTCCATAAACTGGGAGCTGAACTAAAAAGACTCCATTCCTACTTATTAGTTTCACCTCCCAATAGATTATTATAGTTATTGAAAATCAGTGTCACATAATAAGGTGTGCCCAGATAGCTCAGTGGCAGAGCACTTCCTTGGTAAGGAAGAGGTCGGCGGTTCAATCCCGCTTCTGGGCTCCATCCAAAATTAAATAAATTCTTAAGAAAATATTTGGGTAATTTTTAGTAGAATTAGCCCGAATTTTAATCTAAATTAAATGGAGGAAAAGATGGCTAAAGAAAAATTTGTCAAAACCAAGCCACACGTTAACATTGGTACAATCGGTCACGTTGACCATGGTAAAACTACTCTAACTGCTGCCATAACTGCAGTTCTTGCTGAAAAAGGTTATGCAGAAAAAAGAGATTATGACCAAATAGACAATGCACCTGAAGAGAGAGAAAGAGGTATTACAATAGCAACTTCTCACGTTGAATATGAAACTGACAAAAGACACTATGCACACGTTGACTGTCCAGGACACGCAGACTATGTTAAAAATATGATTACTGGGGCAGCACAAATGGATGGAGCTATATTAGTTGTTTCTGCTGCTGACGGTCCTATGCCACAAACAAGAGAGCATATCCTTCTTGCAAGACAAGTCGGAGTTCCTTACATTGTTGTATTTTTAAATAAAGAAGATATGGTTGATGATCCAGAGCTTCTTGAACTTGTTGAAATGGAAGTTAGAGAGCTTTTAAATGAATATGATTTCCCAGGCGATGATGTTCCTGTTATTGCTGGATCAGCTCTTAAAGCTTTAGAAGAAGCTAAAGAGGGAAAAATTGGACCATGGTCTGAAAAAATCTTAAAACTAATGGAAGCTGTTGATGAATATATTCCAACACCAGAAAGAGATATTGATAAACCTTTCTTAATGCCAATTGAAGATGTTTTCTCTATCTCTGGTAGAGGTACTGTTGTTACAGGTAGAATTGAAAGAGGTATTGTAAAAGTTGGTGACGAAGTTGAAATAGTTGGAATTAGACCAACTCAAAAAACAACAGTTACCGGCGTTGAAATGTTTAGAAAAGAGCTTGATCAAGGTGAAGCTGGAGATAATGTTGGTGTTCTTTTAAGAGGTACTAAAAAAGAGGATGTTGAAAGAGGTATGGTACTTTGCCAACCAGGATCAATTACACCTCATACAAAATTTGAAGCAGAAGTTTATGTTTTAACAAAAGAAGAGGGTGGAAGACATACTCCATTCTTCAGTGGTTATAGACCACAATTTTATGTTAGAACAACTGACGTAACTGGTAGTGTTATCCTTCCAGAGGGAACTGAAATGGTTATGCCTGGAGATAATGTAAAAATTACAGCTGAACTTATTGCACCAATTGCTCTTGAAGAAGGAACAAGATTTGCTATCAGAGAAGGCGGTAGAACTGTAGGTGCTGGAGTTGTAACTAAAATAATCGAATAATTATAAGGGGCTTTGCCCCTATTAAAAGGCAAAAAAATGAGAGAAATTATTCATTTAGCTTGTGAGAAGTGCAAAAGAAGAAATTATCACACAACTAAAAATAAAAAAACACACACTGAAAAATTTCAAATAAGAAAATATTGTAAATTTTGTAGACAACATACAATTCATAAAGAAGCAAAACTTTAATAAAGGAAGAAGGTAGAAGGAAACAAATCCTTCATCCTTCAACCTTAATATAGGGCAGTAGCTCCAATGGTAGAGCGGCGGTCTCCAAAACCGCGTGTTGGGGGTTCGAGTCCCTCCTGCCCTGCCACTAAAGGAAAATGATGGAAAAATTTTTAAAATATTTTAATGAAGCAAAGTTAGAGATACAAAAAGTTATTTTTCCTACTAAAGATCAAGTAAAAAATGCTTATATAGCTGTATTTGTTGTAGTATTAATTGTATCACTATTTTTAGCATTGATAGATTTAACAATGTCATTTTCTCTTTCACATATAATGTAATTTAAGGAAAAAATTAGATGGCACATAAATGGTATGCAATCCAGGTTTACGCTGGAAGTGAACAAGCAGTAAAAAAAGCTATTGAAAATTTAGCGAAAGATGAGCATTTAGAAGACAAAATAAAAGAAGTAATTGTACCTACTGAAGATGTTATTGAGGTAAAAAAAGGTAAAAAGAAAATAACACAGCGTGCTTTGTATCCTGGATATGTTTTTGCACTTATTGATTTGGATTTAGATCTTTGGCATAAAATTCAGTCAATGCCTAAAGTAGGAAGATTTATCGGAGAATCAAAAAAACCAACCCCTCTAAGTGAAGAGGATGTTAAAGTAATACTTGAAAAAGCAAAACAAAAAACTGCGCCAAAACCAAAAATCTCTTTTGAACCTGGTGAAGTTGTTAGAATTATAGAAGGTCCATTTGCAAATTTTACTGGTGTTGTTGAAGAGTATGATATGGAACATGGAAAACTGAAATTAAATGTTTCTATATTTGGAAGAAGTACGCCAGTAGAAATTTTATATTCTCAAGTTGAAAAAATAATCTAATCAAACAAGAAAGGAAAATAGATGGCTAAAAAAGTTGTTGGTGAAATAAAGCTGCAAATTCCAGCCGGAAAAGCAAATCCATCACCTCCTGTTGGACCAGCTCTTGGTCAAAGAGGTGTTAATATTATGGAATTTTGTAAAGCTTTTAATGAAAAAACTAAAGATATGATGGGATTTAATATCCCTGTAATTATTACTGTATATGCTGATAGAAGCTTTACTTTTATTACAAAACAGCCGCCTGCATCTGATTTAATCAAAAAAGCAGCAGGTATTCAAAAAGGAAGTGATAACCCACTTAAAAATAAAGTTGGAAAAATAACTCAAGCTCAACTTGAAGAGATAGCAAAAACTAAAATGCCAGATCTAAATACTGATGATTTAGAAGCAGCAAAAAGAACAATTGCTGGTTCATGTAGAAGTATGGGTGTTGAGATAGTTGACTAATAATCCTGACCGCTTGGATAAAGCGGTAGCAAATAAAATGCGGAGAGTAATATGGGAAAAAAACATTCAAAAAGATATCAACAATTATTAGAAAAGATTGAAAAAGGTAAAATCTATTCTTTAGAAGAAGCAGTAAATAAAGTAAAAGATTTAAAATCTGCAAAATTTGACGAAACTGTAGAAGTTGCTTTAAGACTTGGTGTTGATCCTAGACATGCAGATCAAATGGTTAGAGGCTCTGTTGTATTACCACATGGTACTGGAAAGAAAGTAAGAGTAGCAGTATTTGCAAAAGGTGTTAAAGCTGACGAAGCAAAAGAGTGTGGTGCAGATGTTGTGGGAGCAGAAGATTTAGTTGAAGATATTCAAAATGGAAAAATTGATTTTGATATAGCTATTGCAACACCAGATATGATGGGTCTAGTTGGTAAAATAGGTAGAATTTTAGGACCAAAAGGGCTTATGCCTAACCCTAAAACTGGTACTGTAACTATGGATGTTTGCAAAGCAGTTAAAAATGCAAAAAGTGGTCAAGTTAATTTTAGAGTTGATAAAAAAGGTAATATTCACGCTGGTATAGGAAAGGTGAGTTTTTCTGAAGAAGCAATAAAAGAGAATTTAGAAGAGTTTATAAGAGCTATAAATAAGTTAAAACCAGCTGCTGCAAAAGGAAAATATATAAGACATGCAGCTTTGTCTCTAACTATGAGTCCGGCAATTGAATTAAATACACAAGAATTAATGGATTTAAAATAGTTTAAAATTTTTTCAAACTTTATCTTAGACTGAAGATAGCGGGCATTTTGATAAGACCTGCTTGAAGTCTTCTGTCGGAAAGGAGGTTAAAAAATTGACTAGAGCCCAAAAAGAAGAGGTTGTTGCTAAACTCTCTGAAGAGTTTAAAAATGCAGCAGCTATAATAGACTGTGATTATAAAGGAATGAGTGTATCACAGTTGGAATCTTTGAGAAAAAAAGCCAAAGAAAATGGGCTAAAAGCGCAAGTTGTAAAAAACACTCTTGCAATGATAGCTCTTAAAAACTCTGGCATCGAAGATTTTCAACTAAAAGATACAAATATCCTTGTTTGGGGAGATGATTTAGTAACATTAGCAAAAACAGTTACTGAATTTGCTAAAGAAGCTCCTGAAGGATTTAAAATAAAACAGGGATATTTTGAGGGTGAAGTTGCGGATGCTGCAAAAATTGAAGCATACTCTAAACTTCCAAGCAAAGAAGAGCTTCTTGGTATGCTTCTATCTGTTTGGACAGCACCAATGCGCAACCTTCTTTATGTATGGAATGCACCTAAACAAAATTTTGTTACTGTGCTTGAAAATATTAAACAACAAAAAGAAAATGCTTAAAATTTAAAAAAATAAGGAGAGAAAAATGGCAATAACTAAAGAAGATGTAATTGAGTATATATCTAATCTATCTGTATTAGAATTAAGTGAATTAGTAAAAGAATTTGAAGAAAAATTTGGTGTTAGTGCTCAGCCAACTGTTGTAGCTGGAGCTGTTGCTGCAGGTGGAGCTGAAGGTGGAGCTGCTGGTGAAGAAAAAACAGAATTTGATGTAGTTCTAACTGATCCAGGTGCTAAAAAAATAAATGCAATTAAAGTTGTTAGAGCTATTACAGGTCTTGGATTAAAAGAAGCAAAAGAAGCTGTTGAAAGTGCACCTACAACAATAAAAGAAGGTGTAAGCAAAGAAGAAGCTGAAGAGATTAAAAAACAATTTGAAGAAGCTGGTGCAAAAGTAGAGATTAAATAATTTTGCAAAATAAAATTAAAAGAGAGGTTTATCCTCTCTTTAATAAAAAGTTAGATATTATATTATCTTGCCCCCTACAAAAAGCCAACTACGGCTTAAAACTACTTTGACAGAGGTTAGTGCCTATGCTAAACAGTATAAAATCCGGAAATAGATTAAGAGTAGATTTCTCAAAAATCCCATTAGAAATCGATATTCCTCATTTGTTACAACTTCAACAAAACAGTTATGAAAACTTTTTGATGATTGACAAAGAGGATAGAAGTGGTAGCGGTATAGAAAAAGTTTTTAGATCAATTTTCCCTATTCATGATGCTCAAAATAGACTTACATTAGAGTATGTTGGCAGTGAAATTACTAAGCCTAAATATACAATTCGTGAGTGTATGGAGAGAGGTCTTACATATAGTGTCTCTTTAAAGATGAAAATAAGATTGGTTCTTTGGGAAAGAGATGAAAAGACCGGAGAGAAAATTGGTGTAAAAGATATGAAAGAGCAGTCTATCTATGTTAGAGATATTCCTCTAATGACAGATAGAACCTCATTTATTATTAATGGTGTTGAAAGAATAGTTGTTAATCAGCTTCACAGAAGTCCAGGAGTAATATTCAAAGAGGAAGAGTCTGCTACTGCTAGTGGTAAACTTGTATATACCGCTCAAATTATACCAGACCGTGGTGCATGGTTATATTTTGAGTATGATCCAAAAGATATTCTTTATGTAAGAATAAATAAAAGAAGAAAAATTCCTGCAACGATTCTTTTTAGAGCTTTAGGATATAGTAAGCAAGATATATTAAAACTTTTTTATCCTATAACAAAAATAATAATTAAAGACAACAAATTTTTTACTGAATTTAATCCTGAAGATTTTGTTGGAAGAGTTAGTTATGATGTTAGAGATGAAGATGGAAATCTAATTATTGCTGCAGGAAAAAGATTAACTTCGAAAAAAGCAAAAAAACTCCAAGAAGAGGGATTAAAATTTGTTGAATATCCTGTAGATATTTTAATAGATAGATTTTTAGCATCGCCTATAATTGATCAAACAAGCGGCGAAGTATTATTTGATACTTTAACTCAACTTGATGAAAATAAACTTAAAAAATTAATAGATTTAAATGTAGAAGAACTTTATATAGCAAATGATCTTGCAAGCGGAAAAGATAGATCTATAATAAACTCTTTTATTGCAGACCAAGAGAGTTTGAAACTATTAAAGCAGACTGAAGGTATTGAAGATGAGAATGATTTAGCTGCTATTAGAATTTATAAAGTTATGAGGCCAGGAGAGCCTGTAACAAAAGAGGCGGCAAAAGCTTTTGTTAAACAGCTATTTTTTGATCCTGAAAGATATGATATTACCCGTGTTGGTAGAATGAAAATGAACCATAAACTAGGACTAAAAGTTCCAGAGTATGTAACTGTTTTAACAAGTGAAGATATAATCAAATCTGTTCAATATCTAATAAAAGTTAAAAATGGGCAAGGCCATATAGATGATAGAGACCATCTTGGGAATAGAAGAATTAGAGCCATTGGTGAATTATTAGCAAATGAGCTTCATTCTGGTCTTGTAAAAATGCAAAAAGCAATCAGAGATAAGATGACCACAATTAGTGGAAATCTTGATGAATTGATGCCGCATGATTTAATAAATTCAAAAATGATTACAAATACAATTTTAGAATTTTTTGCAACTGGTCAGCTTTCTCAATTTATGGACCAAACTAATCCATTGAGTGAAATAACTCACAAAAGAAGACTCTCAGCTTTAGGTGAAGGTGGTCTTGTTAAAGAGAGAGCCGGATTTGAAGTAAGGGATGTTCATCCAACACATTATGGAAGAATTTGTCCTGTTGAAACACCAGAAGGTCAAAATATTGGTCTTATTAATACACTATCTACTTATGCTAAAGTTAATGATTTAGGTTTTATTGAAGCAGCTTATAAAAAAGTTATAGATGGAAAAATCAGTGAAGAGATTGTTTATCTAACTGCTGCCCAGGAAGAAGGTTTAATTATTGCTCCTGCTAATACAGAAATTATTGATGGAAATGAGATAAAAGGCGATTATGTAGAAGCAAGAAAAGATGGTGAGATAATTTTAGTAGAAAAAAATAAAGTAGATTTAATAGACTTAACACCAAGAATGGTTGTTGGCGTTGCAGCAAGTTTAATCCCATTTTTAGAGCATGATGATGCAAACAGGGCTTTGATGGGTTCAAACATGCAAAGACAAGCAGTTCCACTTTTAAAAACAGATGCACCTATTGTTGGAACCGGTATGGAAAAAGTTGTTGCTAGAGATGCATGGGAATCTGTAAAAGCAAAAAGAAGCGGTGTTGTTGAAAAAATAGATGCAAACAATATATATATACTTGGCGAAGATGAAAATGGAGCTTATATTGATCATTACTCTTTACAAAAAAATTTAAGAACAAATCAAAATACATGTTTTAATCAAGTTCCTATTGTAAAAAAAGGTGACTTCGTAGAAGCTGGCCAAATAATCGCTGATGGACCAAATATGGACCAAGGCGAACTTGCACTTGGTAAAAATATGCTTGTTGCATTTATGCCTTGGAATGGATATAACTTTGAAGATGCTATTGTTGTGAGCGAGAGAATTTTAAGAGATGATGAATTCACTTCAGTTCATATTTATGAAAAAGAGATAGAAGCAAGAGAGTTAAAGCATGGTATAGAAGAGATTACAAGAGATATACCAAATGTTAAAGAAGAAGATATCGCTCATCTAGATGAGAGTGGTATTGTAAAAATTGGAACATATGTAAAGCCTGGAATGATTCTTGTTGGTAAAGTATCTCCAAAAGGAGAAGTAAAACCAACTCCAGAAGAGAGACTATTAAGAGCAATTTTTGGTGAAAAAGCAGGACATGTTGTAAATAACTCATTATATTGTCCTCCTTCAATGGAAGGCGTTGTTGTTGATGTAAAGGTTTTTACAAAAAAAGGTTATGAAAAAGACCCAAGGGCTATAAAAGCATACGAAAAAGAGAAAGAGAGATTAGATAGAGAACACCATGATAAACTTTTAATGGTTGATAGAGAAGAGATGTTAAGAATTATCTCTTTACTTTCAAAACATCCACTGCAAAAAGAGGCAAAAGTAAAAGATAAAGAGTATAAAGAGGGTGAATTTATCCCAAAAGAGGAACTATCTTCTATAAATAGATTTGCGCTAAATTTCTTAGTGAAATCATATTCACAAGATGTACAAGATGAATATAATAGATTAAAAACATATTTCCAAAATGAAAAAAGAAAGCTAACAGAAGAGCATGATGAAAAACTAGCTATTTTGGAAAAAGAGGATATCCTGCCAAGCGGTGTTGTAAAACTTGTAAAAGTTTTTATTGCTACAAAGAGAAAACTTAAAGTTGGCGACAAAATGGCAGGTCGTCACGGAAACAAAGGTATAGTTTCAGTGATAGTCCCTGAAATTGATATGCCATATACAAAAGATGGAAAAGTTGTTGATATTGTATTAAACCCTCTTGGGGTTCCTTCTCGTATGAATATAGGACAGATTTTAGAGGTTCATTTAGGTTTGATTGGTAAAAAACTTGGTGAGCAGATTCAAGAGATTTTTGAATCAAAAAGAGCTGATTTTATAAAAGAGTTAAGAGAAAAAATGATAGAGATTGCCGATGTTGCTAAACTTATGAATGCAAAAGAGGCAATTTCTAAAATGAGCGATGAAGAGCTTATTAAGTATGCACGAGATTGGAGTAAGGGAATAAAATTTGCAACACCTGTTTTTGAAGGTGTTACAGCAGAAGAGTTTAAAAAGCTTTATGAACTTGCCAAAGTTGATATGGATGGCAAAATGGAGCTTTATGATGGAAGAACTGGTGAGAAGTTCAAAGAGAGAGTAAATGTTGGATATATGTATATGCTAAAACTTCATCACCTTGTAGATGAAAAAGTGCATGCAAGAAGTACTGGACCATATTCACTTGTGACACAACAGCCAGTTGGTGGTAAAGCTCTATTTGGTGGACAAAGATTTGGTGAGATGGAAGTTTGGGCTCTTGAAGCTCATGGTGCTGCTCATACATTAAAAGAGATGTTAACTATAAAATCTGATGATGTTGAAGGAAGGGTAAAAGCTTATAAAGCTATTACCAAAGGTGAGCCTATTCCTGAACCAGGTATTCCAGAAACACTATTTGTTTTAACAAAAGAGCTTCAATCACTTGGAATAGATGTAGAAATTTTAGATGAGGAAAAAGAAGATGAAGAGACTGGTACCAATTGAAATAGCAGAAACTCAAAGACCAAAAGATATTAAGGCACTTCAATTTAGATTAGCAAGTCCTGAAAAAATTTTAAGTTGGTCTCATGGCGAGGTTAAAAAGCCTGAGACTATTAACTATAGGACTTTAAAGCCAGAGCGTGATGGTCTTTTTTGTGCAAAAATATTTGGTCCTATTAAAGATTATGAGTGTTTATGTGGAAAATATAAAAAGATGCGCTATAAAGGTGTAGTGTGTGAAAAGTGTGGTGTTGAAGTAACAACAAGCAAAGTTAGACGTGTTAGAATGGGTCATATTGAGCTTGTTACACCTGTAGCGCATATCTGGTATGTAAACTCTCTTCCAAGTAGAATAGGAACACTGCTTGGTGTAAAAATGAAAGATTTAGAGAGAGTTTTATATTATGAAGCATATATTGTTAAAGAGCCAGGTGAAGCATATTATGATTTTGAAAAGAAAAATCCAGTTAAAAAATATGATGTTTTAAATGAAGAGCAGTATCAACAATTAAAACAGCATTTTGGAGATACCGGTTTTGAAGCTTATATGGGTGGTCAAGTAATTAAAGATATGCTTGAAGAGTTTGATTTAATTGAAGCTTTTAACCAATTAAAACAGCAGATGAAAGAGACCACTTCTGAAGCTAAAAGAAAAACTCTCGTTAAAAGATTAAAAGTAATTGAGAGCTTTTTAAATAGTGGCAATAAACCTGAATGGATGATGCTAACGGTTGTACCAGTTCTTCCACCTGATCTTAGACCTCTAGTTGCTCTTGATGGTGGAAAATTTGCAGTTAGTGATGTAAATGATCTATATAGAAGAGTAATAAATAGAAACCAAAGATTAAAAAGATTAATGGAGCTAGATGCGCCAGAAATCATTGTAAGAAATGAAAAAAGGATGCTTCAAGAAGCAGTTGATGCACTTATTGATAATGGTAGACGTGGAAATGCAGTAAAAGGTGCAAATAAAAGGCCTCTAAAATCTTTAAGTGAAATTATTAAAGGAAAGCAGGGACGTTTTAGACAAAATCTTCTTGGAAAAAGGGTTGATTTTAGTGGACGTTCAGTAATTGTTGTTGGACCAAATTTAAGAATGGATCAGTGCGGACTTCCAAAACTGATGGCATTAGAACTATTTAAGCCTCATCTTTTAGCAAAACTTGAAGAGAAAGGTTATGCAACAACTTTAAAAGCTGCTAAGAAGTTGATTGAAGATAGAGCAAATGAGGTTTGGGAGTGTCTACAAGAGATTGTTGAAGAGTATCCAGTTCTTTTAAACAGGGCTCCAACTCTTCATAAATTGTCAATTCAAGCTTTTCATCCAGTTTTGATTGATGGAAAAGCGATTCAGCTTCATCCTCTTGTTTGTGCTGCATTTAACGCAGACTTTGATGGTGACCAGATGGCTGTACATGTTCCTTTAAGTGAGGAAGCTATTGCAGAGTGTAAAATATTGATGCTTAGCTCATTAAATATTTTACTTCCAGCATCAGGACGTGCAATAGCTGTTCCATCTCAAGATATGGTTTTAGGAATTTACTATTTAAGTAAAGAAAAAGATGATGTAAAAGGTGCAAATAAACTTTTTGCTGATGTTAATGAAATAATGACTGCACTTGAGAGTGGTTATCTTCATATCAATGCAAAAATAAGAACAAGAGTAGATAATAGAATTATTTATACAACAGCCGGAAGAATAATTATTAAAAATATATTGCCAGATTTTGTTCCAACAAATCTTTGGAACAGAGTTATGAAAAAAAGAGATATTGCAGAACTTGTTGATTATGTTTATAAACATGGCGGTCCTCAAATAACAGCAGAATTTTTAGATAATCTAAAAAATCTTGGTTTTAAATATGCTACACAAGCAGGTATTTCTATAAGTGAATATGATATAAAAGTACCTGAAGAGAAAAAAGCATTAATAGAAGAGGCAAAAAGAAAAGTAAGAGAAATTCAGCAACAATTCCAAGCTGGTTTATTAACAGAACAAGAGAGATACAATAAAATTATAGATATCTGGACAGATACTTCAAATGCAGTTGCTGAAGCAATGATGAAGCTTATCAAAGAGGATAAAGAGGGATTTAATTCTATCTATATGATGGCTGATTCTGGAGCAAGAGGAAGTTCAGCTCAGATTAGACAGCTTGCGGGTATGAGGGGTCTTATGGCTAAACCTGATGGTACAATTATTGAGACTCCGATTATTTCAAACTTTAAAGAGGGACTTAATGTTCTTGAATATTTCATCTCAACTCACGGTGCAAGAAAAGGTTTAGCAGATACTGCACTAAAAACAGCAAATGCTGGATATTTAACAAGAAAACTTGTTGATGTTGCACAAAATGTAAAAGTAACAATGGAAGATTGTGGAACTCATGAAGGTATTGAAGTAACTGATATCTCTATTGGTAATGAGATGATTGAGCCTTTAGAAGATAGAATTTTAGGAAGAGTTCTTGCTGAAGATGTTATTGATCCAATAACAAATGAGATTTTATATAGTGAAGGAACTTTAGTTGATGAAGAAAAAGCAAGGAAAATAAAAGAGGCTGGAATTAAATCTGTTGTAATAAGAACACCTATTACTTGTAAAGCAAAAAAAGGTGTATGTGCAAAATGTTATGGTCTAAATATGGCTGAAGGAAAACTTGTAAAACCTGGTGAAGCTGTTGGAATCATTGCTGCTCAATCAATTGGTGAGCCAGGAACTCAGCTAACACTAAGAACTTTCCATATTGGTGGTACAGCAAGCAGAACAGCAGAGGAGAGACAAGTTACTGCAAGTAAAGAGGGATTTATTAGATATTACAATCTAAAAACATATAAAAATAGAGATGGAAAAATTATTGTAGCAAATAGAAGAAATGCGGCAGTATTGCTTGTAGAGCCAAAAATTAAAGCACTTTATGATGGAAAAATAGAAATTAAAACAGTTCATGATGAGATACTTATAACTTTAACAAATGAAAAAGAAAAAGTTAGATACTCAATAAGAAAGTCTGATGTAGCAAAACCAAATGAGCTTGCAGGAGTTAGCGGTAAAATAGAAGGTAAGCTTTATCTACCTTTTAATGATAAAGATAGTGTTAAAGAGGGTGACTCAATTGTTGAAATAATTAAAGAGGGTTGGAATATTCCAAATAGAATCCCTTATGCTGCTGAGCTTAAAGTAGAAGATGGAGCACCAGTAACACAAAAAATTGTTGCTCGTGCAAAAGGAACAGTTAAATTCTTCTTATTAAAAGGTGACTATCTAGAAAGATATGAAAATATCCAAAAAGGACAAAAAGTAGATGAAAAAGGTCTTTTTGCTGTAATAGCTGATAATGAAGGAAGAGAAGCTATTAGACACTATATTGCAAGAGGATCAATAATAGAAGTTAATGATAATGAAGAGGTAGAAAGAGATACATTGTTGGCTGTTCCATCAAAGAGCGATAAAACAGTAATTGCTGAATGGGATCCATACTCTATTCCAATAATCGCTGAAGCTGCTGGAGTGATAACATTAGAAGATGTAATACCAGGAGTAACAGCTGTTGAAATGGTTGATGAGTTAACGGGAGAGAGTAGATTAACAATAAATGAATATATTCCACCTGAATATAAACCAAAAATACTCCTTGCTGAGCATGGAAGCGATAATATTATTACTTATCCATTAGAGCCAAAAACAGCGATTTATGTACAAAATGGTCAAGAGGTGGCTCTTGCAGATATTTTAGCTAAAACGCCAAAAGCTGTTGCAAAATCAAGAGACATTACCGGTGGTCTTCCAAGAGTTAGCGAGCTTTTTGAAGCAAGAAGACCAAAAAATCCAGCAGTTGTAGCAGAAATTGATGGATTTGTAAGCTTTGGAAAACCAAGCAGAGGAAAACAAAGAATTATTATCTCTTCTGAAACTGGCCAAAGAGCAGAGTATTTAATAGATAAAAATAGACAGATTCTTGTTCATGAAGGTGAATATGTTCATGCTGGTGAGGTATTGACTGATGGTACAGTATCAAGCCATGATATTTTAAGAATTCTTGGTGAAAAAGCACTTCAATATTATATGGTTAGTGAGATACAACAAGTCTATAGAAGACAAGGTGTTAATATTAGTGATAAACATATTGAGATAATTATTTCTCAAATGCTAAGACAAGTTAAAATTGTAGAAAGTGGAGATACAAAATTTATTGCTGGTGATTTAGTGAGCAAAAGAGCATTTATGGAAGAGAATGAAAAAATATTAAGACTTGGTGGAGAGCCTGCGATTGCAGAACCTGTACTTGTAGGTATCACAAGAGCAGCTGTTAGTTCAGATTCGGTAATTAGTGCAGCATCATTCCAAGATACAACAAAAGTATTAACTGAAGCAAGTATTTCTGCAAAAATTGATAAACTTGAAGACCTAAAAGAAAATGTTATCATCGGTAGATTGATTCCTGTTGGAACTGGAATGTATAGAGAGAAAAAGATAGATTTAATTAAAGAAGAAGGGTAAGATTGGTTGAGTGGTTGGGTGGTTGAGTAGTTGAGAAGGACTAAAAGTTATAAAACCACTCAACCATTTTAACAATTTTAACGACTCAACAAAAAATCACCACTCAATAAACATTAAATAAACTTTAAATTAAGCTTAATTAAAGCTTTGTTTTAGTATTATTAGCCACTAAAATCTCGATTAGTTTATAAGAAAGGAAAGAAAGTGCCTACAATCAATCAGTTGGTAAGAAAAGAGAGAAAAAAGGTAATTAAAAAATCAAAGTCACCTGCTTTGGTTAAATGTCCACAAAGAAGAGGTGTTTGTACAAGAGTTTATACAACAACACCAAAAAAACCAAACTCTGCACTTAGAAAGGTTGCAAAAGTTAGACTTACAAGTGGATATGAGGTTATTAGTTATATTCCAGGTGAAGGTCACAATCTTCAAGAACACTCTATTGTTCTTGTAAGAGGTGGTAGGGTAAAAGACCTTCCAGGTGTTAAGTACCATATAGTTAGGGGTGCGCTTGATACAGCAGGCGTTGCAAATAGAAAAAAATCTAGATCTAAATACGGTACTAAGAAACCAAAATAATCGTAATTAATTAGAAAGTTAGAAAGTTAGAAAGTTAGAAAGTTTAAAAACTTTTTGCTTTCTCACTTTCAAGCCACAGGCGAGCTTATCGCTTGAGTAAATGGATGTGTATACATCTAAAAAAAATTGAAGGGAGCTAAAAGTGAGAAGAAGAAGAGCACCGGTCAGAGAAGTATTACCTGATCCGATTTATAACAGTAAAGTAGTTACAAAGTTTATCAACAAATTGATGTGGGACGGAAAGAAAAGTACAGCTGAAAAAATATTTTATAATGCTTTAAAAATAATTGATGAAAAAGGCGAAAAGCCAGGTATAGAAGTATTTAATGAAGCTATTGAAAATGTTAAACCATTACTAGAAGTTAAAAGTAGACGTGTAGGTGGTGCAACTTATCAGGTACCAGTTGAGGTAAGACCAGTAAGACAGCAATCTTTAGCTATTAGATGGCTTGTAGATGCTGCAAGAAATAGAAATGAAAGAACAATGGCACAAAGATTAGCAAATGAGCTTATGGATGCTGCAAATAAAAGAGGTGCAGCATTTAAGAAGAAAGAAGATACATATAAAATGGCAGAAGCTAATAAGGCGTTTGCACACTACAGATGGTAAAATTAGAAAAATATTTAAAATTTGTAAACATAAGTTTACAAAACTTCTTGAAAGTAGGGTTTTCCCCTACCTTCTTATTACTTCAAAATTATAAAATCAAAGGATAGAAAATGGCGAAAAAAACTCCTATAGAGATGATTAGAAATATAGGTATCGCTGCACATATCGATGCTGGTAAAACAACAACAACAGAAAGAATTTTGTTTTATACAGGAATTTCTCATAAAATAGGTGAGGTTCATGAAGGTGCAGCAACAATGGACTGGATGGAACAGGAAAAAGAAAGAGGTATTACAATTACTTCTGCTGCAACTACATGTTTTTGGAAAGATCATCAAATAAACATCATAGATACTCCAGGACACGTTGACTTTACAATTGAAGTTGAAAGAAGTATGAGGGTTCTTGATGGTGCAGTTGCAGTATTTTGTGCTGTTGGTGGTGTTCAGCCACAAAGTGAGACTGTGTGGAGACAAGCAAATAAATATCATGTTCCAAGAATAGTTTTTGTAAATAAAATGGATAGAATTGGTGCAGACTTTTTTAATGTTGAAAACCAAATAAGAGATAGATTAAAAGCAAATCCAGTTCCTATTCAAATTCCAATAGGTGCTGAAGATAATTTTAGAGGTGTTGTTGATCTTATTGAAATGAGAGGAATTGTCTGGGATGATGAAACAATGGGAGCAAAATACGACGTTATTGATATCCCAGAAGAGCTAAAAGATCAAGCTGAAGAGTATAGAGAAAAACTTATTGAAGCAGTTGCAGAAACTGATGATGAATTGATGGAAAAATATCTTGGTGGCGAAGAGTTAACAGTTGAAGAGATAAAAAAAGGTATCAAAAAAGGAACTCTTGATATGAGCATTACTCCGATGCTTTGTGGTAGTGCTTTTAAAAATAAAGGTGTTCAAACACTTTTAGATGCAGTTGTTGATTTTCTACCAGCTCCAACTGAAGTTAGCTGGATAAAAGGAATTGATCCAAAAACAAATGAAGAGGTATCTGTTGAATCAACTGTTGATGGTCCTTTTGCAGCACTTGCTTTTAAAATTATGACTGACCCATTTGTTGGACAACTTTCATTTATAAGAGTTTATAGAGGAAAAATAGAAAGCGGAAGCTATGTGCTTAACTCAACAAAAGAGAAAAAAGAAAGAGTTGGTAGACTTCTAAAGATGCATGCAAATAAAAGAGAAGAGGTTAAAGAACTACCAGCTGGTGAAATTGGAGCAGTAGTTGGTCTAAAATATACATTAACTGGTGATACTTTATGTGATGAAAAATCTCCAGTAATTTTAGAGAGAATGGAATTCCCAGAGCCAGTTATTAGTGTTGCAGTTGAGCCAAAAACAAAAGCTGACCAAGAAAAAATGAGTGTTGCTTTAGCAAAACTTGCAGAAGAGGATCCAAGCTTTAGAGTTCATACTGATGAAGAAACAGGTCAGACAATTATTTCAGGTATGGGTGAATTGCACCTTGAAATTATTGTAGATAGAATGAAAAGAGAGTTTAAAGTAGAAGCTGAAGTTGGAGCACCGCAAGTTGCATACAGAGAAACAATTAGATCAGCAGTTGATCAAGAGTATAAATATGCAAAACAGTCAGGTGGACGCGGTCAATATGGTCATGTATTTATTAAATTAGAACCTCAAGAGCCAGGAAAAGGTTATGAGTTTGTTAATCAAATTACTGGTGGTGTGATTCCAAAAGAGTATATTCCTGCAGTTGATAAAGGTATTCAAGAGGCTATGCAAAATGGTGTAGTTGCTGGATATCCAGTTGTTGATGTAAAAGCTACACTTTATGATGGAAGTTATCATGAAGTTGACTCAAGTGAAATGGCATTTAAAATTGCAGGGTCTATGGCTTTTAAAGAGGCAGCAAAAAAAGCAAATCCAGTTCTTCTAGAGCCTATTATGAAAGTTGAAGTGGAAGTTCCTGAAGAGTATATGGGTGATGTTATCGGAGACATCAATAGAAGAAGAGGTCAAGTTCAAAGCATGGAAGATAGAGCAGGTAATAAAATAGTTACTGCTATGGTTCCACTTGCTGAAATGTTTGGATATTCAACAGATTTAAGATCTTTTACTCAAGGTAGAGGAACATATTCTATGGAATTTGATCATTATGAAGAGGTTCCTAGAAACGTTGCTGAAGAGATTATCAAAAAAAGACACGGCTAATATAAGCTAAAAAGCAGTGAAGGAGTTAAGTAAAAACAATTAATTTTTACTACTTTTTTTTCTCCTTCACACTTCTATTCTACAATTTTCCCTCTTTTTAACTTATACCATATTATTTAAAATGTCCCGATAGCTCAGCTGGATAGAGCATCGGATTCCTAATCCGAAGGCCGTGGGTTCGAATCCCGCTCGGGACACCAGCTAAAATTAAAAATAATTTAAAATAAAACGATTATAATTATAATTAATAAAATCCAAAAGGTCGGTTTCAATGTTGTCTACTATAAGATCAAAATTTATTTTTATGCTTTTTTCCTCATTAATAACAATTTTTTTAATTCTTTCTATATATCTTTTAAATAGTTTCAATTCTATAATAAATAATAATGCAAAAGACAATCTAAAAACTTTAAGCGATTCCGTATTTGTAGCTATTAGAGCGAGTATGAATCTTGGAAGCAGTGAAGAGGTAGAAAAAACATTAAAAACTATTAAAAAGATTAAGGGAATTAAAGATATTGATATAGCAAAATCAAAAAAAGTTATAGAACTTTTTGGATTAAAATCACAATATGAAAGTTATCCAAAAGAGATTAAGGAAATTTTTAAAACAAAAAAAGTTAAATATTTTGAAAATAAAGAAAAAAGTGAGATAAGGCTGTTAAAACCAATCATTGCAACAAAAGAGTGTTTAAGCTGCCATGCAAATAGTAAAGTAGGTGATGTTTTAGGTGTAATTGATCTTGATATTTCTCTTAGTAGTATAAAATCACAATTAAATAGTCTTAAAATTGCTTTATATTCTGGGATAGCTGGAGCAATAATACTTCTTGTTTTAATCTTTATCTATTTTTTTAATAAAAATGTATTTAAACCTTTGAAAATATTGACTGTTAGAGCGAAAGATATAGCAAGTGGCGAAGGAGATTTAACAAAAAGATTAAATTTTATAAAAAAAGATGAAATAGCTGAAGCTGGAAATTGGATAGATAGATTCATAGAAAAGATACAAAATGTAATAATAAATGCGAAAAATACAAGCAGTAAAAATTTAGAGATATCTCAAAAATTAAAAAAAGAGTCTGAAGATATAGAAAATAGACTTAAATTTGGAATTGAGCTTGTAGAAAAAAGTGTTGAAAAAGGAAAAGGTGTTCACATAAGTTTAAATGATAGCTTAAATAGTATAAAAAATTCTCAAGAAAATGTTAATAGAGCAAAAGAAGAGATAGAAAATATTAAAAATGAGATTTCAAATCTATCTGCTAAAGTAAACAATCAATCAAAATATGGTCTCAAATTGGCAGAAAAATTAAACAATTTAACCAATAGAGCAGATTCAGTAAAAGAGATACTTAGTGTAATTTCAGATATAGCAAATAAAACAAACCTTTTAGCTTTAAATGCTGCCATAGAGGCTGCAAGGAGTGGAGAGCATGGAAAGGGTTTTGCAGTTGTTGCTGAAGAAGTTAGAAGACTTGCAGAGCAGTCTCAAGATAGTTTAAGTGATATTGAAGAGACAATTAATCTAATAATAGAGGATATTTTAGAAACATCCAAAATGATGAATGAAAATGCAAAAGAGTTAAATCTATTAACTGAAGTTTCTAAAAAGAGTGAAGAGAGTATGGTTAATACAACAAAATTTATGGATGAAGTTGATAAAATTAGTAAAGAGTCTTTAAATCTATCTAAAAATCTTGCAAATGAAGTTGAAGAGATTCTCTCACAAATAGAAAAAATTAAAGATGTATCTTTTGAGAATATAGAAAGTGTTGATGAAATGAAAGATATGGTGGAAGAGATAAATAGAGTCGCCCAAAATCTTAATCAAATTCTTTCTAATTTTAAAACCTAACTTTTCCACAATTTTTCCCCAATTTTTTTTTATCATCTCTTAAAGAAAAGTTTTAGGAGGTGATAAATGAAAAGGATACCTTTTACTTTTTTGATTCTGTTTGCTTCAATAAATCTTTTTGCAGAATCTTTTAGCTATGTTGAACATATAAAAGTTTCAAGAAGTGAACCAGTTTTTAGAACCATTATAAAAAGAGTACCATATCAAGAGTGTTGGTATGAAGATGTACCGGTAGAATATGATATAGATGAAGATGTAAATGTAATAGAAGATAATATTGGTCCATTAATAGGTGGGATTGCAGGAGGTGTTATAGGACATCAGATAGGAAAAGGAAGCGGAAAGACTGCTGCTACAATAGGAGGAGCGATAGTTGGTACTATTGTTGGTAAAAATTTATCAAAAAAAGAGAGAAGATATTATGATAGAGAGTATAAAAGAGTAAGAAAATGTAGAACAAGGTATGATGAACATGAAGAGAGAGTTCAAAGAGGATATAAAAATTATGCATATTATAATGGAAAAGAGATAGTAAAATTTAGTAAAAGACCATTAAATAGAATAAAAATATATGTAACTGTATCTTATTGATATTTATTATTATTTGCCTTTGCTAATTTAAGGATTTTCTATAAAAAATTATAATAATATTAAATTATAATTTTAATTTTGAGCAAGGGCTATAATGAAAAAAATATCAATAAAAGAGGCTTCAAAAATATTAGGTATTTCAGAGCAAGCTGTAAGAAAAAGAATAAGCAGAGGAACATTAGATTCTGTAAAAGAAAATGGTCATATATATGTAATTTTGGAAGATGATAGTGATAAAAAAATGCAAGCTGATGATTATGAGATGTTTTTTAAATTTTTTATGGATGAGATTGAGAAAAAAGATTTAGAGATTGAAGAGTTAAAAAACATAATAAAAGAGAAGGATGAAAAAATAGAAAAGCTTCAAGATGAAGTAAAAGAGGCTTTAAGAGAAAGTACCAAACTGTCGCAGGGAGTTCATATAGAAGCTAGAAAACTTATAGAGACTTTTTTACCTATGCTTGAAGATTTCTCATCTAAAAAAAGCAAAAAAAAGAAAAAGTCTTAAATATTTATAAAATTAAAGCTTTGACATTTAACTAAAAAGTGGTATAATGTTTTACTCTTTTAATTTTGAAAGTCCCTTGGGCTTTTGATCTTTGAAAGAGACGCATTTTATTTCAAAGGGACAACGCAATGAAGCAAATTTATGTAGGTAATTTACCTTACAGATCAGGTGAAGAGGAAGTTAGAGAACTATTCTCTCAATATGGTGAAGTTAATTCTGTTAAATTGATAACAGATAGAGAAACAGGAAGACCAAGAGGATTTGGTTTTGTTGAGATGGAAGATGATGGTGCTTTAAAAGCAATTGAAGCGCTTGATGGTAAAGAGTTTGAAGGTAGAACTTTAAGAGTTAATGAAGCTAGACCTAGAGAAAATAGACCAAGAAGAGAATTTAACTAATATTCTCCATTAGTATGAGCGGTTATTCCGCTCATATCATTTCAATCCCCCATTTTAAAATATCAGTTCCATATCTATTTCTAATCTTCATATTTTGTATCGATAGATTGTGCTGTTTTATATCTTCTTTATAACTTAAAATATCAAAAATTTTTTTATCATAAAATTTTGAACAACTCATACTCAATCTTATAATATTTGAGTATGGATATATATCACTTTTTTGAAAAAGATCTATCATAATATCTTTTAAAAGTTTTTCATTAAAAGGTTTTAATACCCTTTTGTGAGATTTTGATTTTTCTTTAAAATCATATTTTATAGAAAAATAGTAATATGATGGAAAAAGATTTAGTTTTTCAATAGAGTAGGCTAAAAATCTACTCATTATTATAACTCTTCTTTTTATCTCTTCTCTATTTTTTAAAGGGTCAATTGTTCTTGAAATTCCTATCGATTTTCTTGGATGAGAAGTTAAAATTGGTTCATTATCAATACCTAAAACTCTTTTATATAGTGTGATACCTGGAGTTTTCCAGCTATAAAAAAGAGATTTTGCATTTTTAATATCTCCAAGATTAAATATTTTTAATCTATTAAGTCTTTTTGCAAATCCTTTTCCAATTCCTGGAAACTCCTCTATAGGAATATCTCTAATAAAATTTTCCACATCTTTAACAATTTTTATACCATTTGGTTTGGCAAAAGATGTGGCAAGTTTTGCTATCCATTTACTTTTAGCGGCTCCTATAGATATAGGAAGCTCAAACTTTTCTTTTATCTCTTTTTGGAGAGATTTTAAAAATATTTCAATATCCTTTTCTTCAATATAGCCACTTAAATCGCCAAAAAATTCATCAATACTAAATTGCTCAACAAGAGGAATCTTTTTTTCTAAAAAATTTTTCAATTCATGAGAAAGAGAGTGATAATAAAGATGATTTGGTGGTACAACAATTAACTTAGGATAAATATTTAGTGCCTCTTTTATACTCATACCTGTTTTTATGCCATATTTTCTTGCTTCATAACTTGCTGTTATAATGATGCCTCTTATTTTTTTTCCTTCTACAAAATAGTTTTTAAAAGTTGTATTAGAGTTATAAAAGATATTTGGCACAAAGGCGCCTTCATTTTTTTGTTCAATTTCAACCTTTTTCTGTCCTTTTTTATCAAAGATAAAAGGGTCTCCTCTTCCTCCCACCGCTGCTGGAATATCTCTTAGTTTAGGATTTTTTATCCTTTCTGCTGATATAAAAAAGGAGTCTAAATCAAGATGTATTTTCATGAGAACTCCTTTATAAAATTTATAATTTATTAATAAATAATTAACAAAATAATAATATAATTATGAAAATTGTCTAAAAAAGTTAATAATTTGTTAACTATTTGGATTTCGGTCAAATTTAATTGAGTAAGGTGAGTGAGAAAGTAGGAGAGTTAGAAAGTGGAGAAGAGGTATAGTGGAATAGGAGGTAAGGAGGTAAGCAGTGAAGCTGTGAAGGTGTGAAGCAGTGAAGCTGTGAAGCGGCCAATTCCCAATATACCAATATCTAATGACTAATGTTAAAAGGAGAACAATGCTTTCTTTTATTGAAGTTATGGATAGGATAAAAGATATTTTATCAAGTGAAATGGGAGATAAAAAGGTTTATGATAAGGATGTTGCAAAAATACTTGGATTATCAAAAGAGCATTTTAGTGTGCTTAAAAAAAGAGGCAAGATTCCTTTAAAGGAAGTTGCAAATTTTTGTGCAAAAAGAGATATAAGTATAAACTGGATTTTATTTGACCAAAATCCAAAAAGTTTATGTAATTCCACAGAAAAATATGCTTATGTAAAATATTTTAAAGATATAAATGCAAGTGCTGGAGGAGGTGCAATAAATTATGATTCAGAAGAGGAGAAACTCTATTTGGATGAAAATATTATAAAGATTTTAGGAAAAGAGAATATTAAAAATATAGAGGCTTTAAATGTTATTGGAGATTCAATGGAGCCTATGCTAAAAGATGGAAGTATTGTTTTTATAGATAGAACACAAAAAGATATAAAAAAAGGTGGAGTATTTGTTATTTCTACAAATGGAGGAGTGTTTATAAAAAGAGTTGTTTTAAAAACAGATGGAAGTGTTGAACTTATATCTGAAAATCCTCTCTATCCAAAGGAGAATATAAATATAGATGAAATAATAATATTAGGAAAGGTCGTAGGTTCTGTTGAAAAATTATAAAATATATTTAAGATTTAAATAGTAAAATAGTTTATAAAACTATATTTATTTTTATAAAAAAGCTTTAAATAGTTTTATTTGAAACGTTTTTGTAACATTTAAAAGGTAAAATTTTCTTATGATTTTTAAAATATATTTTAAATACTTTATTATCAATCTTTTAATTGTTTTTATGCTTGGTTTTATCCAGCAATATATTTTATACCCTCCATTTTATATAAAATATATTTATTTTATTATTCCTATTTTAATAGCAGCTCTGCTTGCAATATTTCCTGCAATATTAGAATATAAAAATAGAGATTTAAAAGAGGAAATTGAAAATATCAATAAAAAAAGAATTAAATTAAGAGATAGAGCAATCCAAAAAAATCATGAACTAAATATTAAAGGAAAGCTTGATGCTCTTACAGGAGCTTTAAATAAGAGAGCTTTTAATGAGATAATTGGATATAAAATAATGGAATCTAAACATTTTAAAACGCCTCTTACAATGATTATTTTTGATATAGACCTTTTTAAAAAAATTAATGATACATATGGACATCCTGTAGGGGATAAAGTTTTATCTGAATTTGCTTCTGTTATTAGAAGAAATATAAGAAAATCAGAAATTTTTGTTAGATGGGGTGGTGAAGAGTTTATCATTTTACTTCAAAATACAACACTTTATAATGGTACCATGGTAGCAGAAAAATTAAGAAAAGCTATAGAAAATCATATTTTTCCTGAAGTTAAAAAAGTTACTGCAAGTTTTGGAGTAACACCATTGAAAGATGATGATACAATAGAGAGTTTTATAAAAAGAGCTGATGAAGCCCTTTATTATGCAAAAGAAAATGGTAGAAACAGAGTTGAGGTGAAAAAATAAAAAGATTAATAATATATGGAGATATTCACGGATGTTTAGATGAGTTTGTAACTCTTAGGGAAAAGATAGGAATAAAAAAAGATGATATTGAGATAATAGTTGGAGATTTTTTAAATAAAGGCCCCTTTTCGATAGAAACTCTTCATTTTATAAAATCTAATAATATTTCTGCTATTAGAGGAAATCATGAAGATAAATTTATAAGATATTTTGATCATGAAAAGTTAAAAAAAGAGTTTGGTCAAAAAAATCCAATGAAATTAAACTCCTTGGAAGAGAAAATTTTTCAAAATTTAAAAATTGAAGATATTAAATTTTTAAAATCACAGCCTTTTTTCATAAAGATAAAAAACTTAACGGTTGTTCATGCAGGAGTGACAAATACTATTTTTTTGGAAAATGCTACGAAAAAAGATTTTGCAAAAGTTATGAGATTAAGATTTGTTGATGAATATGGAAATTTTGTTTCCTTAAATGATATTTCTAAAAAAGCTTGCTGCTATTGGAGTGAAGTGTATGATGGGCATGATGGTTTTATAGTTTATGGACATCAACCATTTTTAAAACCAAAAATAGATAGATTTTCAATAGGAATTGATACTGGATGTGTTTATGGTAACAGATTAACTGCAGTTATTTTTAATATATTAAATGATGAAGTTATAATTCCTTCATATAGATTTGAATCAGTTAAAGCAAAAAATATTTATGCAAAAAGAGAAAAACCGTGGCTGATATAAAATTTTTAGCAGATGTTCATTTAGGGAGAGTTGCAAAATATTTAAGACTTCTTGGATTTGATACTCTATATTTTACAAATATTGAAGATAATAAGATTATAGAAATAGCAAAAAATGAAAATAGAATTGTATTAACTAAAGATAAGATACTTTGCGAAAGATTAAAAAAAAGCTGCTATCTTGTAAAATCAAAAAAACCGATAGAGCAAATAAAAGAGATTGCAAAACATTTTGATCTTAAAAAATATGCAAAACCTTTTACAAGATGTATAAAAGATAATGCTTTACTTGAAGATATTGAAAAAAGTAAAATTGAAGACAAGCTTCCTCCAAAAGTTAAAAAATTTTATAACAGTTTTAAAATATGTCCAAAATGTCATCAAATATATTGGCTTGGAAGCCATTATGAAAAAATGGAAAAATTTATAAAAGAGCTTTTAGATTATTAATGGAACAAATAAAAAACCATAATATTTAACTTTTTTTATATTTTCATTTGAAATTTTTTCAACTTTGTAAATTGAATCTACTACTGGGATAACCATTATACCGCCTATCTTTAGCTGTTCAATTAATGTTTTTGGAATATATGGGGCAGATGCTGAAACTAAAATCTTGTCAAATATAAAACCCGGTTTGCCTTAAGATTTTGCAAGCTCAATATGAGCATTTTTAAATTTATATTTTGCTAAATTTTTTTTGCCAAACTCTACAAGTTCTTTAATTCTTTCAACTCCAATAACTTTTCCTTTATTACCAACTATATATGCCAAAAGTGCAGTTGTCCATCCTGAGCCTGATCCTATATCTAAAACTGTATCTCCTTCTTTTGGTTCTAGTAATTCAAGCATAAAAGCAACAGTGTATGGCTGTGATATTGTTTGACCAAAACCTATAGGTAATGGAGTATCAAAATATGCCTCTTCTAAAAACTCTTCTTTTACAAAATCTTTTCTATCAATTTTTTTAAATGCTTCTATAATCTTTGGTGTTTTTAAAACCCCTCTTTTTATTAAATGTTCAACTAACTCTTTATTGCTTCTCATTTTTATAAAATATCTTTTTATATAATTTTTCTAAATCAAAGGATCTTAATTTTTTATTGATTCCTAGGAAATAAGGAATCAGTTCTAAGAAAATATATCCAAGATGAAGCATTGGTAAGAAGATAATTAAAAGTGTTTTATATGTATTTGGTTTGTGGTGTTTTTTTATCCAATCAATCGCACTTTTTGTATCATTTAAAGCAAGCATTGATTCAAAACTGATTATAAATCCCCAAACAATATATGTTAAAATGGCGCTAAAAATAATCAGATAAAAGATATATTCAAACATTTTATATCCTTAAAGGAAAAAATTGTTAAAAACTTTTCTTTTTATAATGATACTATTTTTTACTGGCTGTACAGTTAAAAAAGTTGTTGTAAGCGAACCTTATATTATTACAATTAAAAGTAAAAAATTTAGATTTAGCGATTATGCAATTTTGGAAAAGTATAGTAATAAAGAGGTTAAAATAAAGGTTTTTAATACCGGAGTTTTAGTAAAAGAGATAATTATTGATGATAAGATATGTTCAGATGAAGGTTGTCTTTCTAAAAAGGAATTTAATAATTTATATTTATCAAAATTTTATCCGCCTGGACTTTTAAAAAATGTTGTTTTGGGTAAGCCCATATTTAATTCTGAAAATTTGATTAAAAAAAATAGTGGTTTTATACAAAAAATATATAGAAAAAATAGTTTGGATATAATTTATAAAGTATATAAAGATAGTGTCTATTTTAAAGATAGAATAAATAAAATATTGATAAAAATAAAAAAAATGAAGGGAAATTAATGAAAAAATTTGTTGGGGCTCATGTGAGTGCAAGTGGTGGAGTATATAACGCTCCAAAAAATGCAAAAAAAATAGGAGCACGTGCATTTGCTCTTTTTACAAAAAATCAAAGACAATGGAATGCAAAACCTTATGATTCTAAAACAATTGATAATTTTTTAAAAAATTTAGAAGAGTCAAACATTGACCCAAAGCATATCTTGCCACACGATAGCTATCTTATAAATTTGGGACATCCAGATAAAGAAAAGAGAGAAAAGAGTTTAAATGCTTTTATAGATGAGGTTAACAGATGTTCACTCCTTGGTTTAGATAAATTAAATTTCCATCCAGGAAGCCATTTAAGAGAGATTAGCGAAGAGGAGTGTTTAAATCTTATAGCAGATTCTATAAATAAAACCTTAGATGTTACAAAAGGTGTAATTTTGGTTATAGAAAATACAGCAGGACAGGGAAGCAACCTTGGTTACAAATTTGAACATTTAGCGTATCTGATAGATAAGTGCGAAGATAAAGAAAGAATCGGTGTATGTTTAGATACTGCCCATATGTTTGCTGCAGGATATGATATAAGAGATAAAGATTCATATAATAAAACTATGAAAGAGTTTGATGAGATAGTAGGATTTAAATATCTAAAAGGTATGCATATAAATGATTCAAAAGCAAAATTTGCTAGTCGTGTTGATAGACACCACTCATTAGGAGAGGGTGAAATTGGTTTGGATGCATTTAGATTTATAATGAATGATAAAAGAATGGATGATATTCCATTGATACTTGAAACTATTGATGATACTATTTGGGATAAAGAGATAGAACTTTTATATAGTTTTATAGGAGAAAATGAGTGAAATTTTTAATCGATTTTATAAAGGTGAAAGATATTAAAAAAAGTAAGATTTTCCCTCATTTAAAATGCAGTGAAGAGGAAGCAAAAATTTTACAAAAAATGGCTAAAAAATATATTGAGGGAAGTGAAGAGATAAATGTTTATGAGCTTTTAACTGAGCTTTATGATGAAAATGAGTATGAATATATTATAAAGCTTGATCTTATAAAAAATCTTTTAGACCTTGGCTGGATTGTTCATGGAAGTTTTTCAAATATTAAAACGAGTGATTCTACAAAACTTGAAATACTTCACTCAAATATAACTTTAAGTGTACCATTTTTAAAACTTTTAGAAGAGGGAAATTTAGAAGTAGTTCTTCCAGAGATAAAACCATACACAGACCATCTTGAATATCTTCAAGATCAATTTTATAGAATTGACCTATATAGAAAACTTACTATATCAAAACAGAGTTTTAATATAAATTCTCCAAATATAAATAGGCTAAAGAACAAGTTAAAACTTTTAGAAAAAAGAATAGAAGAGAGATTAAAAGTTACAGAAAATGAGATTGAGATAGAGAAATTTTTTAAAGAGTATGAATTTAATGAAAAAGAAAAAATTATATTTTTAGCTCTTTTAAAAGAGGAGTATTCAGGAACTGATGAAAATTTAAGAGATATGAACACTCTTATTGATATGGTAAGTTTTGATGAATATGAAAGGATTGAAAATAGAGCACTTCTTGAAGATGGATCTAAACTTATTGAAGAGAGAATTATAGATTATGATGAGATGTTAACACCATTTGGAGGAATTAGTAGATCTTTTTTTATTCTTGAAGATATTTTGCAAAGAATAATTCATCCTCAAAAAAAGAAAAAAAGCAAAAAGTTAAAACTAGATATGCTTATAAAAGATCAAGATATTTTTGAACTGATTGAGCCAAAAACTTCACTTGATGATGTTGTTTTACATCCCAAAACAAGAGAAACTTTAACAGCTCTTTTAAAACAGATGGATAAAAAAGTAGCAAATAGATTAAAAGAGTGGGGAATTAAGCCAAAGAAAAAAGGTGTAGATGCAAGAATAATATTTTACGGTCCTCCGGGTACCGGAAAAACTATGACAGCTCTTTCATTAGCAAAATCTTTAAAAAAACCAATACTTAGTTTTGATTGCTCAAAAATTTTATCTATGTATGTAGGTGAGAGTGAAAAAAATGTTAGAAAAATTTTCGATACATATAAAGATTTAAGCCAAAAAGCAAAAATTGAACCAGTACTTTTGTTAAATGAAGCTGACCAGTTTTTGAGTGCAAGAAGCACAAGTGCAGGAAGTAGTGCAGATAAAATGCACAATCAGATGCAAAATATCTTTTTAGAACAGATTGAAAAATTTGAAGGTGTATTGATTGCAACAACAAATCTTTTAGAGACAATCGATAGTGCTTTTTCAAGAAGATTTAACTATAAGATTGAATTTCAAAAACCCTCATTTAAAGATAGAGTACTTCTTTGGAAAAAGATGCTTCCAAAAAATGCTCAATATGAAAATGGCTTTGATATAGAAAAATTAGCTAAATATAATCTAACTGGTGGACAGATAAATCTTATTATAAAAAATACTGCTTATAAGGTGGCTGTAAAAGATATCCCTATTTTTACAATAGAAGATTTTATAGAAGAGATTGAAAAAGAGAAAACTTCAGCTTTTGGTGATGAAAAATCTATGGGATTTTTAAAATAGTAAAAAAGTTGAATTTAATAGATAATTTTAGAAAGTTAAAAATATCAATTTATTGTTTCTTATAGAAACAAATATTTAGTTAAGTTTTTCTATTTAAAAATATAAAAATGGTTTTAAATTTTTTCTGATATAGTTGCAAATAGAATGAGTATTAGTCTGTTTCAAATGTTATTTGTTTTTGAAAACTAAAGGAGTTGTTATGATGAGTCATATGGATGTGGCACATCCCTATTTTGGGGCTTTTTTGCTTTTTGTTATAACTTCAGTAGCTTTTATTGCCACAACTACTGCAGCAAGATTTGTAAGTAGAAGTCTAGCTAGACTTGATACTGAAAAATTAAAAGCTGCTATTTATGAGTGTGGTCCTGAAGTAACAAAACAGCCAAATAGAATTTCTGCTCAATTTTATCTTATTGCCTTACTTTTTATTCTATTTGATGTAGAAATTATATTTATGTTTCCATGGGCAATAGATTTTAAAATTCTTGGTTGGTTTGGTTTTGCTGAGATGATTTTGTTTATTTTATTACTTGCAATTGGATTTATTTATGCATGGAAGAAAGGAGCATTGGAATGGCACAGCATCAAGTAAATTATGCTGCAAGTGGAGGTCTTCCAGTAGCATTAACTACAGTAGATAAAATTGTAAATTGGGGTAGAACAAACTCTTTTTGGGCTTTAACATATGGTCTTGCATGTTGCGCAATTGAGATGATGGCAAGTGGTGCAAGTAGATATGATTTTGATAGATTTGGTGTTATCTTTAGAGCAAGTCCAAGACAAGCTGATGTTATGATTGTTGCTGGTACTTTGACAAAAAAACATGCTGAATTTATTAGAAGATTATATGATCAAATGGCAGAGCCTAAATGGGTAATCTCAATGGGAAGTTGTGCAAACACTGGTGGAATGTTTAATACATATGCAACAGTTCAAGGAGTTGATAGAGTAATTCCAGTGGATTTATATCTACCTGGCTGTGCTCCAAGACCAGAAACATTGCAGTATGCTGTTATGCTTTTGCAAAAAAAGGTTAGAAAACAGACAATATTTAAAAAACAAAAACCAAAAAGGTTGATATGATGAGACCATATAGACCAAAGAAAAATGTTCAAAAAAAGGCTTATTATACCGATAGATTTTGGGTTGCTCCAAAAATACCTGAAGATGATGTTTCTAATGATGAGGTTTTTGCAGCAGATTTAGAAAAAATAAAAGAGAAATTTGAGATAAAAAAGGCTTTTTTACAAAGAGGACAACTTGTTATATATATTGATCCTTCTATCAATAAAGAGCTTCTTTTTTATTTAAGAGATGAGCTTGAATATGATATGCTCATGGAGATGAGTGCAGTAGATTATTTGGCTCAAGATGGAGAGTTTGAGATATTTTATCAGTTACTATCTATGAAAAAGAGAAAAAGATTAAGAGTTAAATGTAGAATTAAAGAAGATGAAGCAATAGAGAGCGTCAATCCAGTTTTTAGAAGTGCAGACTGGAGCGAAAGAGAGATGTATGATATGTTTGGTATAAAAGTAAATAACCATCCATATCTAAAAAGAATACTTATGCCTGAAGATTGGGTTGGACATCCTCTTAGAAAAACATATCCTCTTCATGGAGATGAAGCTGCTCAGTGGTATGAAGTAGATAAAATTTTTGGAAAAGAGTATAGAGAAATTATTGGGCCAGAGCAAAGAGACTCTGCATTCATAGATGTAAAAGATACAATAAATTTTGCAAGAATTAAACATGAAGTACCAAAAGGTGCTCCATATGATAGTGAGCCAATAGAGATAGAAAAATTTAATGAAGATGCACCTCTTGTAGAAACTTTTGATCTTAAAAAGTCAAAAATTGTCAGTAGAGACAGATAGGAGAATTTGATGCAGCAAAGAAATAGATTAGAACCATTTTTTGAAAACCTGGTTTTTGATAGAGATGATAATACAATGGTTATTAACTTTGGTCCACAACATCCATCAGCTCATGGTCAATTAAGGCTTATACTTGAACTTGATGGAGAACAAGTTGTAAAGGCAGTTCCAGATATTGGTTATCTTCACCGTGGAATGGAGAAGATGGGCGAAAATATGATATATAATGAATTTTTACCAACAACAGATAGAATGGATTATATTGCTGCTACTTCAAATAATTATGCCTTTGCACTTGCTGTTGAGAGACTTCTTGGAATAGAGGATAAAGTTCCAAGACGCGCTAAAGTTATCAGAACTATTCTACTTGAGTTAAACAGAATTATTTCACACCTTTTCTGGCTTGCTACTCATGCACTTGATGTTGGCGCTATGAGTGTATTTTTATACTGCTTTAGAGAGCGTGAATATGCAATGGATTTGATGGAGGATTATTGTGGTGCAAGATTAACCCATAGTGCTGTTAGGATTGGTGGTGTTCCTTTGGATTTGCCTCCTGGATGGCTTGAAAAATTATCTGTATTTTTAAATAATCTTCCAAGTCAAATCGATCTTTATGAAGGTTTGTTAACAGAGAATAGAATTTGGAGAATGAGGCTTGAAAATGTGGGTGTTGTTCCACCAGAAATGGCAAAAAGTTGGGGATGTAGTGGAATAATGCTAAGAGGTAGTGGAATAGAGTGGGATATTAGAAAAGAAGAGCCTTATGAGCTATATAGTGAGCTTGATTTTGATATTCCAATAAGTACAACATGTGATAGTTATGGAAGATATTTGCTATATATGGAAGAGATGAGACAAAGCATAAGAATAATAAGACAGTTAATTCCTATGTATAAAGATACAGAGCCAAGATTAATGGCAGATGTTCCTCAATATATTTCTGCACCAAAAGAGGATATTATGACACAAAACTACTCTTTGATGCAGCATTTTGTACTTGTGACTCAAGGAATGAGACCGCCTGTTGGTGAAGTATATGTTCCAACTGAATCTCCAAAAGGAGAACTTGGATTTTATATAAGAAGCGAGGGTGAACCATATCCTTATAGACTTAAAATTAGAGCTCCAAGTTTTTGGCATACAGGAATTTTACAAGATCTACTTCCTGGTCACTATTTGGCTGATGTTGTAACAATTATAGGTTCTACAAATATTGTTTTTGGTGAAATTGATAGATAAGGTGAGTAGGGGAAGTAAGTTGAGTAAGGTGAGTATGTAATGAAATCTTACTCACCATACTCACCATATTCACCACACTCAACTAAAGGATGAAAATGGTTAGATATGATTTGAGACATTTAAAAGACAGTTTTTATGATCGAATGATGGAACTATTGGAAAATGAGGTAAAACCTGGTGAAGTTGCTATATTTCTTTTTGAGGTAGGAGATTTTTCACCTATTCAAAAAAGTGCTGATTTAGTAAAAGAGGCTGGTCACGAACTGTTAAATTCATTAAAGTTCAATCAAGTAGATTGGACTATAGTGGTTAGAAGAAAAGCTTAAAGGTGAAATAGTGAGCAGAGTTTATTTTTCATGTTGGAGAGATGAATTTATCGACAACAGAGGAAAGCCCAAAGAGGAATGGGTTGAGTCAGCATATAATTTTCCAGTAAATTATAATATTGATATTAATTCAAAAGCTTTTATAGGATGGGATGGTTTTGCACTTTTTGATGAAGATGTAGATGTAGCAAAACTTGCATCAGAATATGCAAAACAGTATCAAATTTATTCTGAAGCTTGCGGAAGATGCGCTCCAGGACGTTGGGGTGGAAGAATTTTATATGATCTATTTGATAAAATCGCAAGAGGCGAGGGTGAAAAAAGTGATGTAGAACATCTAAAAGAGGTTGCTTCTACTATGATGCAAACAAGTAAATGTGAAATTGGAAGAACTGTTCCAAAACCTCTTTTAGATATTTTAGAGCATTTTGAAAATGAAATTAATGATTTAATAGAAAATAAGAAAAAATCAAAACATTATGATAAAGATATAAATTATATAGCAAAAGTTACAGCTCCATGTATGGATGCATGTCCCGCTCATGTAGATATTCCTGCATATATTGAAGGTGTTAGAGATTTAAGATTTGATGATAGCGTAACTGCCACAAGAAAAACTATGCCTTTAGCTCATACTTGTGGAAGAGTTTGTCCACATCCATGTGAAGATGCTTGTAGAAGAGCAAATTTAGATGAGCCTATTTCTATTATGGAGTTAAAAAGAATTGGTGCAGATTTTGAAGATGATCACTCTCTGTTTTGGTTGCATCCAAAGAAACAAAAACCGCTAAATGGTAAAAAAGTTGCAGTTATTGGAGCCGGCCCTGCTGGACTTACAGGTGCATACTATTTAGCTCTTGAAGGTATTGCTTGTGATGTTTATGAAGAGCTTCCTGTTTTAGGTGGTGAAGTTGCAGTTGGTGTTCCTGAATATAGAATGCCAATAGATAAATATAATAAAGATATTGAACTTGTCAACTCATTGGAAGGTGTTAGATTCATCACTGGCAAAAGAGTAACTGCAGATGATATGAGAAAATTTGAAAAAGAGTATGATGCAATTTTAGTAGCAACAGGTACAAGAATCAGTAAAAAAGTTAGAGCAAAAAATGAAAGAGATGAGATAAAAGGGTATTGGGGAGCAATAAACTTTTTAGATTGTGTAAATTTATATGTTAAATATGGAATAACTATTCCAGAAGAAGTAAAAAAACAGCAGATGCTTGATAAAGATTATGTTGATTTAACAGGAAAGACTGTTGTTTGTGTAGGCGGTGGTTTTACCTCAATGGATGTTGTTAGATGTGCTGTTAGAGCAAATGCTAAAAAAGTTATAATGCTTTATCGTAGAGATGAGGCAACTATTATAAGAAATACCACATATGAAGAGTATCATGAGGCAGTAGAAGAGGGAGTAGAATTTATTTTTTATTCAGCGGTAGAAGAGATTATTACTGATGAAGAGGATAGATTAAAAAAACTAAAAGTAAATAGATTTGAACTTGTTCCAAATCCAGAAGGCGGACGTCCTAATCTTGTAAAAATTGAGGGTGCCGATTTTGAAATAGAGTGTGATTATTTAATTCCTGCAGTTAGTCAAAGTGCTGATTTGTCACTGCTTCCTGAGGAGTGGAAGATAGAGATGACTAGCTGGGGAACAATTAAAACTGATGGTAAAACATATATGACTTCCAGAAAAGGGATATTTGCTGCTGGAGATTGTGAATATGGTCCTATGACAATTGTTAATGCAGTAGGACAAGCAAAAAGAGCAGCCTCAGTTATTAGCAGATATGTTCAAACAGGAGAAATTACTCTTACAGATGAAGAGATAATGGAAGACCATTTAAGAAACTTGAAAGTTTATGACAAAAAAGAGAAAATTACTGGTTGGCTTCCAGGACTTCCAAGAGTTGTTAGTGAAAAATTAGATGTAAATGAAAGAAAAGATAATAATAAAGAGGTTAATTTAGGATTTACTCAAGAAGAAGCAATTGCTGAAGCTGAGAGATGTATGAGATGTTATTATATCGCTATGGTAGCTATTTAGGGGCGAGCAGATGATAAAGTTTTATATAGATGGACGTGAAGTTACAGCTAATAAAGGTGAAACGATTTTACAAGTAGCAAGAAGGGAAGGAATCTATATTCCAACAATGTGCTACTTGCCAAAAGTTAAACCAATTGAATCTTGTCGCCTTTGTGTTGTTGAAGTTGAAGGAGTTGATGGATTTGTTTTAAGTTGCCAGACTCCACCAACACCAGATATAAAAGTTAAAACAAATTCTGATGAACTTTTTTTACATAGACAAAATATAATGAAACTTTATGATGTAAACCATCCACTTGAGTGTGGCGTTTGCGATAAAAGTGGTGAATGTGATCTTCAAAATAAAACTTTAGAATTTATGGTAAATTCTCAAGAATTTACTGCACGTGATCAAAATAGAAAGATAAAGAATTGGAATTTTATCCAATATGACCCATCTTTATGTATTTTATGTGAAAAGTGTGTTCATGTTTGTAACGAGGTAATAGGTGATGATGCTATTGAGATTGAATATGGGGGATATAAATCTCAAATAATTCCAAAAGATTCACCAACTCTTGATTGTACATTTTGTGGAGAGTGCATAGCAGTATGTCCTGTTGGAGCTTTGATTAGTCAAGATTTTCAATACACTTCTAATGCATGGGAATTAAAAAGGGTCCCAGCTGCATGTGCACATTGTAGCGCTGCTTGCCATCTATATTATGAAACAAAACACACTTCAATTTCAAATCCAGAACCAAAAATTTATAGAGTAAAAAATGAGTATGAATTTTCAAATCTTTGTGGTGCTGGAAGATTTGGATTTGATTTTGAAAATAGAGCTAAAAAAGACAAAAAAGCTTTTGAAAAAGCAATTGATGCTTTTAAAAAGGCAGACACAATTAGATTTAATTCATATATTACAAATGAAGAGGCTCTAATATTACAAAAGCTAAAAGAGAAATTTGGATATAAACTAATAAATGAAGAGGCAAAAGCTTTTAAAGATTTCTTAGAAAACTACTCAAAAAATAGTGGAGAATCTTTATATAGTGCTAATTTAGAGGATGTAAAAAATAGTGATTTTATAATTGTCTTTGGAAGTATGGTTGCAACTGATAACCCTGCAGTTAGATATGCTATGACTATATCTCAAAGAAGAAGAAATTCTGAAATTATAAATCTTCATCCAATTGAAGATGATCTAATGAAAAATGTTGTAACAAAATTTATTAGATATGAAGTAGGAACAGAAGAAGGGGTTATGGCAATGATAGCTGATGCCCTATTGGATGAAGAAAGTAAAAAAAGTATAGATAAAGATTGGTTTAGTGATTTAGATATTGGATATTTGAGTGCTGAGAGTAATGTTGGTGAAGAAGAGATACAAGATCTGTTAAAAAGATTAAATAGAAAAATAAGACTTAGAGCAAAAAATCAAACTTTAATCCTTGGGGAGGATTTATATACACATCCAAGGGCAAAGAATATTGCGAAACTTGCTGGGTTAATAGATAGATATACAGATTTTAAAGTAATAATAATACCACCAAGGACAAATACACTTGGAGTTAGTTTAATATGCGATTTAGATGAAGAAGCAGGTGAATATACAATAGGGTATAACTGCAAGGGCGATTTTGTATTGAGTGCTTTGGGTGATGGCGATTTAGATATGCCGGCATTAAATCAACAAGAGGGGACATTTACAAATATAGATAAAAGAGTTGTACCTACAAATGTGGCTTTGCCATATGATGGATATGTATTAAATGATATAGCAAAGGTTCTTGGAGTTAGTGATAAAGAGTATACAATAGAGTTTACAAAAGAGTTGCCAGAAGAAAAAGGTTACAAAGAAGTTGATTTTGATGAGTTGCCAAATGAGTTTTTAAACGATGGAAGTGAGAATAGAGGATATATATTAGAGACAAAAAAAGTTAATAAATCAAGAGAGAAGATAGAAGAGATAGAGGAGTTGCCAGAGTTTAATGGCACAGTAGTATATAGATGTGAGCCGGTATTGCAATTTAGCCCTTTTACTGCTAAAGCTCATCAGTTGAATGAAAAATCAAAACTAGTTGGTTCTGAACAGTTTGCTATTGCAGCAAAGCTTAAAGATGGTGATGAAGTTATGATAAAAAGCAGTTTTGGAGAGTTAAAAAGGGTGTTTAAAATTGATACAAATCTAAAAGGTACAGTTGCACTTTTAGGGAGTTTTGATATGGGATTAAGCTATTTTAATATACTATCGGCTTATAGATATCAAGTAACAAAAATCGAAAAAGTGAGCGGAAAATGAGCGAAAAAATTAAAATAACTATTGATGGCAAAGAGTGCGAAGCAAAGGAAGGTGAATATATATTAAATATTGCTAGAGCAAATGATATATTTATTCCTGCAATATGCTATTTAACAGGTTGTTCGCCGACTCTTGCTTGTAGATTATGCCTTGTTGAAGCTGACGGTAAACAGGTTTATGCTTGTAATGCAAAAGCAAAAGATGGTATGAGTATAGTTACTGTAACAGAAAATATTATAAAAGAGCGCCGTGCAATTATGGAGGTTTATGATGTAAACCATCCACTTGAGTGTGGCGTATGTGATCAAAGCGGTGAATGTGAACTGCAAAATTATACTCTTGAGATGGGTGTAGATGAGCAGCATTATGCGATAAGAGATACAATGCGCCCAATAAAGGATTGGAATTTTATTCATTATGACGCTTCACTTTGTATTGTTTGTGAAAGATGTGTTACAACATGTAAAGATATGATTGGAGATTCTGCTCTAAAAACTGTTCCAAGAGGTGGAGATAAACTTCCAAAAGAGTTAAAAAATGAGATGCCCAAAGATGCTTATGCAATGTGGAATAAGTTGCAAAAGTCTATTATCGGAGCAGTTGCAGGAGAAGAACTAGATTGTACATGGTGTGGAGAGTGTATATCTGTATGTCCTGTTGGAGCGTTAGTTAGTAAAGATTATATGTATACAACAAATTCATGGGAGTTAAATAAAATACCAGCTTCATGTGCACATTGTAGCGCTACTTGCCATCTATATTATGAGACAAAACACACATCAATTTCAAATCCTGAACCAAAATTATATAGAGTTACAAATGAGTTTCATTATCAGCCATTATGTGGTGCTGGAAGATTTGGATTTGATTTTGAAAATAGAGCTAAAAAAGATAAAAAAGCTTTTGAAAAAGCAATTGATGCTTTTAAAAAGGCAGATACAATTAGATTTAATTCATATATTACAAATGAAGAGGCTCTAATATTACAAAAGCTAAAAGAAAAATTTGGATATAAACTAATAAATGAAGAGGCAAAAGCTTATAAAGATTTCTTAGAAAACTACTCAAAATATAGTGGAGAGTCTTTATATAGTGGTGATGTTAAAGATGTTCATAAATCAAATTTTGTAGTATCTATCGGCTCTCAACTAAAAAGTGACAATCCAAGAGTAAGATATGCATTTAATAATGCAGTTAAAATGAATAAGGGTGGAGGAATATATTTTCATCCAATAAAAGATCCAATTATTGACTCTATTGGAAAAACTGTAGTAAGTGTTAATCATAAACCTTTGAAAGAGGAAGCTGCACTATATCTAATTCTTGATATGTTTGGCGATAATGAAAAGCTTCCAAAAAATATTGCTAAATATTTAGAATCTTTACATTATGAAAAAGATAAAGAGATTGAAGAGACAATAAGAGAAAAAGTTAAACAAAAAGTTAAGAAAAAAATTAAAGATGAAGAGACTGGCGAAGAGAAAGAGGTAGAAGTTGAAGAGGAGAAATTAGTTCCTAAAAAAGTTAAAAAAACAATCAAGATTGATTATACAAAACTTCTTGATATGCTTGATGCTCCAGAAGATTTAATGGATAGATTAGAAAAAGTGCTATCAAAAAGAGAAACAAGTACTCTAATCCTTGGGGAGGATTTATACACACATCCAAGGGCAAAGAATATTGCGAAACTTGCTGGGTTAATAGATAGATATACAGATTTTAAAGTAATAATAATACCACCAAGGACAAATACACTTGGAGTTAGTTTAATATGCGATTTAGATGAAGAAGCAGGTGAATATACAATAGGGTATAACTGCAAGGGCGATTTTGTATTGAGTGCTTTGGGTGATGGCGATTTAGATATGCCGGCATTAAATCAACAAGAGGGGACATTTACAAATATAGATAAAAGAGTTGTACCTACAAATGTGGCTTTGCCATATGATGGATATGTATTAAATGATATAGCAAAGGTTCTTGGAGTTAGTGATAAAGAGTATACAATAGAGTTTACAAAAGAGTTGCCAGAAGAAAAAGGTTACAAAGAAGTTGATTTTGATGAGTTGCCAAATGAGTTTTTAAACGATGGAAGTGAGAATAGAGGATATATATTAGAGACAAAAAAAGTTAATAAATCAAGAGAGAAGATAGAAGAGATAGAGGAGTTGCCAGAGTTTAATGGCACAGTGGTATATAGATGTGAGCCGGTATTGCAATTTAGCCCTTTTACTGCTAAAGCTCATCAGTTGAATGAAAATGGTGGATTGTATGCAAGCGAAACATTTTTGAATGAATTTGAATTAAAAGAGGGAGATAAAGTAAAAATTCAAAAAGAAAACAATACTATTACATTAGAAGTCAAATTAGATGACAAAATTGGAAGTGGTGCTTATATTTCAACTTTTGATAAAAATATAGAAAGTGAAAAGATTTTTGGTAATGGTTATAGATTTACTCAAGTAAATATTAAAAAGGTGTAAGCTATGAGTACAGGTGCATTTATCATAGAGACTATAATTAAAATATTAATTGTTCTTGGCCTTTTTTCGGCATTAGCAGGATTTGCGACATATGTTGAAAGGAAAGTGCTTGCATTTATGCAAAGAAGATTAGGGCCTATGCATGTTGGTCCATATGGAGTTTTGCAAGTATTAGCAGATGGTATAAAGCTTTTTACAAAAGAGGACTTTATACCTCAAAATGCAGTAAAGCCAATTTTTAAGATAGCTCCAGTAATTACAGCTGCAACAGCTTTTATAGCAATGGCAGCAATTCCAATGTTTCCTGAGTTTACAGTTAATGGATATACTGTAAGACCAATTATATCTGATGTAAATGTTGGGCTTCTTTTTGTTCTTGGTGTTATGGCAATTGGTATGTATGGACCACTATTAGCTGGTATGTCTTCTGGAAATAAATGGTCACTGCTTGGTGCAGCAAGAACAGTTGTTCAACTTCTTAGCTTTGAAGTTGTAACAGGTCTTTCTGTTTTAGCACCATTAATGTTAGTAGGTTCTTTATCTTTAATTGATATCAACAATTATCAAGCAGGTGGAATGCAAAATTGGCTTATATGGACACAACCTGTAGCATTTTTACTATTTATTATATCTGGTTATGCAGAAACAAACAGGACACCTTTTGATTTATTAGAGCATGAAGCAGAAGTGGTTTCAGGTTATGCAACAGAGTATTCTGGAATGAGATGGGGAATGTTTTTTATAGGTGAATATGCAAATATGTTTACAGTTGGCTTTTTGGCAAGTATTATTTTCCTTGGTGGTTTTAATGATTGGGGATTTATTCCTGGAGCAATTGCTATTTTAATTAAAGTATTTTTCTTTATATTTTTGTTTTTATGGACAAGAGCGGCTTGGCCTCATATCAGACCAGATCAACTTATGTGGTTATGTTGGAAGGTATTGATGCCTATAGCAGTTATAAATGTTGTTATTACCGGTATTGTTCTAATGATATGAGGGGGATAGTATGAGTTTAGAGCAGTTTAAAAATAGATATGTTGGATCACAGAATTATAAAATTGTTCAAATAGAAGAGTATCCTAAAACGCCATGGGAAAAATTTAAAAGAGTTGTAAAAAGAACATTTAAATTAGAGCTATTTGTTGGATTAAAAATAGTTTTTATGGAGATGGTGAGATTTAATATTCATACAATTCAATATCCTAAAGAAAAATTGCCTATTGGACCAAGATACAGAGCTGTACATAAACTACTTAGACTTCTTGAGAGTGGAAATGAAAGATGTATAGGTTGTGGTCTTTGTGAAAAGATATGTATTGCTAACTGTATAAGAATAGATACAAAACTTGATGAAAATGGAAGAAAAGTTCCAACAGAATATACAATAAATTTTGGTAGATGTATTTTTTGTGGATATTGTGCTGAAGTATGTCCTGAACTTGCTATCGTTCATGGACCAGATTATGAAAATGCTAGTGATCAAAGAGCTCATTTTGCACTAAAAGAGGATATGTTAACTCCTATTGATAAGTTAAAAGAGCAAAAAGAGTTTCAAGGTTTTGGTGCTCCTACACCAGAAGCTGATAAGCTTATCAAAAAAACACCATTAGCATATTAAAAAGGATAGATATGTTTGAAGCAATAGCATTTTATCTATTTGCAGCTTTAACTATAGCAATGTTTACAATAACTGTAATGAGTAAAAATGCACTATATTCAATGAGTGCTTTAGCTGCTGGTATGATTTTCATTTCAGGTTTTTTCTTTTTACTTGATGCAGATTTTTTAGGTGTTGTACAAATAATAGTTTATACAGGCGCAGTAATGGCTCTTTATGCATTTGGTATGATGTTTTTTGACACATTAAAAGATGTTAAAGAAAAAAATACAAGTAATAAAATTGTATTTTTATTAAGTGGAATTGCAGCTGTACTTTTAGTTGTTATTTTTGTTTCTCCAATTATTTCTGAAAAAGTGCAAGCACTATATCCTATGAAAGAGGATGTGGGTAACGCTGAAGCCGTTGGTATTGTTCTTTTTACAAAATATCTAGTTCCATTTGAAGTGGCAGCAGTTATGCTTTTAGTTGCAATGATTGCAGGAATAGTTTTAGCAAGCAAGAGAATGGATGAGAGTTTAACACTAAAAGAGGATGAAGAAATAGAAGAAAAGGTTGCACAATGATTACATTAAATCATTACCTAATTTTATCAGCTATACTTTTTTGTATAGGTTTGGTAGGTATTTTAAGAAGAAAAAATCTTCTTATGCTTTTTTTTGCAACAGAGATGCTTTTAAATGCAGTTAATATTGGATTTGCTGCAATTTCAAAATATTATGGTGATCTTACAGGACAAATGTTTGCCTTTTTTATTATAGCTATTGCAGCAAGTGAAGTTGCAGTTGGTTTAGGGCTATTGATAATTTGGTATAAAAGAGTTGGAAGCATCGATCTTGATACGATGCAATCAATGCACGGATAAGGGAAGAACATGGAAAAATTCTTATATCTGGCACTATTTTCACCACTTGTTGGCTCACTATTTGCAGCCATTTTTGGTGCAAAGCCAAAAAAAATATTTACAGGCTTAGTTACATCAGCTTTGCTTTTTGCATCACTATTTAGTTCACTGTATCTTTTATATTATATTAATAGTACAGGAAATATTATTCATGTAAGAATGCTTGATTGGATAGCAGTTGGGGGTCTTGATATTCCTTTTGGTTTTATTGTAGATAATGTATCTGTTATCATGATGGTAACAGTAACTACAGTTTCAGCATTGGTACATGTATACTCTATTGGATATATGGACCATGATAAAGGATTTAATAGATTCTTCTCATACCTTTCAGCATTCGTTTTTTCAATGATGATATTAGTTATGAGTGATAATTTTGCTGGATTATTTATAGGTTGGGAAGGTGTTGGACTTTGTTCTTGGTTATTGATTGGATTTTGGTATCAAAAAGGTGATGTTACAAGAGATATAAACCCTTCAATAAGTCCATCATGGGCAGCTAATGAAGCTTTTATTATGAATAGAATAGCTGACCTTGGCATGTTAATTGGCCTATTTTTAATCTATTGGAATACTGGAAGTTTACAGTATGATGTTGTTTTTAAAGATGTATCTACATTAAATATAGCTCTTGTTACATCTATAGGTATTTTCCTATTTATAGGTGCTATGGGTAAATCTGCTCAGTTTCCATTACATACATGGCTTGCAGATGCAATGGAGGGTCCAACACCAGTTTCAGCTCTTATACACGCTGCTACAATGGTTACAGCTGGTGTATATTTGGTTATTAGAGCAAATCCTATATATTCTACAATACCAGATGTTGGACTATTTATAGCAACACTTGGAGCATTTGTAGCAGTTTTTGCAGCTTCTATGGCTTTAGTAAATCAAGATTTAAAAAGAATCATTGCATACTCAACACTGAGTCAGCTTGGATATATGTTTGTTGCAGCTGGACTTGGTGCTTATTGGATAGCACTTTTTCATTTAATGACACATGCATTCTTTAAAGCACTACTATTTTTAGGCGCTGGTAATGTTATGCATGCTATGGATGATGAGCTTAATATTTTTAAAATGGGTGGTCTTGGAAAAACTATGAAATGGACTGCCATTATGATGATAATTGCATCTTTAGCCCTAGCAGGTATCTATCCATTTGCAGGATTTTTCTCAAAAGATAAAATATTAGAAGTAGCATTTGATTCTCACCATTACATATTATGGTTTATGTTATGGGCAGGTGCAGGTATGACAGCATTTTATAGCTTTAGACTTGTTATGCTTGTGTTCTTTGGTGAAGAGAGATATAAAAAATTTGGTTTTCACCCACACGAAGCTTATTGGTATATGCTTCTTGCAATGGCCCCATTAGCAATACTTGCTATTATTGCTGGATTTTTTGAAGAGAGCTTTGAACATTTTGTTACAATGATTTTACCAGAGTATCATTTTCATACACATGGTATAGCTACTGTTGCTTTAATAGGTGTTACTACATTAATTGCGCTTAGCGGTATTATTTTTGCTGTTTATAAATATAGTACTGGTGGCTTTAGCCCAAAATGGAAAGAGACTTTTATATATAAACTTCTTTTTAATCAATATTATATTCCTATAATTTACGAAAAAGTTTTTGCAAAACCTTATAAAGAGTTATCTCAGATTGCATGGAAAGAACTTGATTTAAGAGTTGTGGATGCAACTGTTGATTTTATTGCTAATGTAATTTATAAATCTGGATTTAAAGGTAGAGTTGTACAAAGTGGTAACCTTTCAAATATGCTTAGATGGATGGTTATCGGTCTGATTGCACTTTTAGTTTTAGTTATCGTATATAGTCCGGTAAGGTAAGGAGAAATTAAATGGATCATATTCTAACGATACTGGTATTTTTCCCAGCGCTTGCTGGAATGCTAGGTTTTATAGTAAACAAAGATAGCATAAGAGCATATGGTATAACAGTTGCTGCTATAGAATTTTTATTATCTCTTTGGCTATGGTTTAGTTTTGACGGAACAAATGGAGGTTTTCAATTTGTTGAGCTACTTCCGTTAATCCCACAATATGGTATTAATTATTATTTAGGAGTAGATGGTATATCACTCTTTATAATTGTACTTTCAACTTTTATAACATTAATAGGATTGATTTCATTAACAATTGAGAAAAATCTTAAAAATCTGATTGTATCTTTGCTATTCTTAGAAATGACAATGGTTGGAGTGTTTGTTGCTCTAGATGCAGTTATGTTTTATATATTTTGGGAGCTTTCACTTGTTCCTATGTTATATATTATAGGATATTGGGGTAGTGAATTAAGAATATATGCATCTATTAAATTTTTCTTATATACCTTTACCGGATCATTGATAATGTTAGTTGGTATGTTATATCTTGCTTATTTATACTATCAAGCTACTGGAAGTATAAGTTTTGCTATTACAGATTGGCACAATTTAGTTCTTCCTTATGATACTCAAATTTGGCTATTCATCGCTTTTTTTATTGGTCTAGCTATAAAGGTGCCAATGTTTCCATTTCATACATGGCTTCCTTATGCACATGGACAAGCACCAACAATAGGTTCAGTTATACTTGCTGCAGTATTGCTTAAAATGGGTACATATGGATTTGTTAGATTATCATTGCCAATTTTTCCTGATGCATCTGTTGCAGCAATTTTACCTGTTGCAATTTTATCTTTAATAATGATAATTTATACAGCTATGGTAGCATATGCCCAAGAAGATATGAAGCAAGTTATAGCATATAGCTCTATTTCTCATATGGGTGTTATAGTTCTTGGTACTTTTGCAATGAATGTGGAGGGAATTGCAGGTTCAATATTTTTAATGATAAGTCACGGTATTGTAAGTGGTGCACTATTTATGCTAGTTGGTAATATTTATGATAGAAAACATACAAAACTTATTCGTGAGTTTGGAGGTTTAGCTTCAGTAATGCCAAAATATGCAACTATTTTTGGAATAATGCTTATGGCTTCAGTGGGACTTCCTTTGACTATAGGCTTTGTTGGTGAGTTTTTAAGTTTACTTGGATTTTATAAAATATCTCCAGGATTAACACTGTTAGCTGGAACTTCAATAATTTTAGGTGCTGTTTATATGCTAAGACTCTATAAAGAGAGTTTTTTTGGTCCAATCACAAAAGAAGAGAATAAAAAACTTATAGATTTAAATGCAAAAGAGCTATTTTCATTAGTACCATTGGTTTTAGTTGTAATATGGTTAGGTGTTTATCCAAAACCTGTCCTTGGACCGATAGATACTAGTGTGAAAAATATGCTATCTCTTATGGAGAAAAAAGCAGTAACAAAAGAGGCTAAAGATATTCTTAGCTCAAATAGAGTTAAAGCGGAGGCAAGAAAATGAGCCCGATTAATGTAAGTTTAGAATCTTTAAATCTTATAACCCTTGCACCTATGCTAATTGCAATAGCTGGTGGTTTAGTTATTTTATGTATTGATTTGATTGCAAAAAATCTACATAAAACTTTATATGTAATGCTCTCAATCCTGTTTTTATTTATTGATTTAGGAGCAATTATAGGCCTAGAAGTTAATCAAAGAGGATTTTTTGATGTTATGCTTGTAGATGGAATAGCAATTCTTTCACAAATAATTATTGTTGTAGCATCTATGCTTTTTATACCATTAGCATTAACATCTAAAAGATTTCATGAATTCAGTCTGCCAGAATTTTTTGCACTATTTTTATTCATGATTTCAGGTTTTCAATTTATGGTTGCTACAGATAATCTAATTTTAATATTTGTTGGATTAGAAACTGCAAGTTTAGCGCTATATACATTAATTGCAATGCATAACAGAGAAAAGAGTTTTGAAGCAGCAATTAAATATTTTACAATGGGAGCATTAGCTGCTGGTTTTTATGCAATGGGTTCGATGATTTTATATGGACTAACTGGTAGTGTAGAAATTTATAAAATAGCTGAAGTATTAGCTGCACGTGGTTATGAGCCAATTTGGGCAGTACTAGCTGCAGTATCTTTTATGATAGCTGCTATTGGTTTTAAGTTATCTATGGTTCCATTTCATACATGGACTCCAGATGTATATGAGGGAGCTAGTGCAGCTCTTGCAGGCTATATGTCTGTTGTTCCAAAAATCGCTGGTTTTATAGTTGCTATGAGATTATTTGAATTTTTAATTCATAGTGATATTACTTGGGTTAGAGATATTTTATATGCAGCAGTAGTTTTAACTATGACATTTGCTAATATTGTGGCTTTAGTTCAAGATGATGTAAAAAGGATGCTTGCATACAGCTCAATAAGTCATGCTGGTTTTGTTATGGCCGCAATTATGATAGGAACAACTCAATCTAATAGTGCTCTATTTTTATATTGGGTACTATTTTTATTCACTAATCTTGGTGCTTTTGCTATGCTTTGGATTTCAAGACACAAAAGTGCAATATGGCATAAAAGATTTGACCATCCTTATGAAAAATTTTCTGGCCTTGTTCAAATAATGCCAGTTGGTGCAACAATAATGGCAGTTTTTATGTTAAGTCTTGCTGGTCTTCCTCCATTTAGTCTTTTTTGGGGCAAACTTTATGTTATGAGTGCAGCAGTAAATTCTGGATATATAATATTAGCTTTAATTATGGCTATAAACAGTGCTATAAGTGCATATTACTATTTAAAATTAATAGTTTATATGTTTATGAGAGAGCCAGTTGTAGATAGAAGTACTATATATTTTAAAAATGCTTCTTTATCATTAAAAACAATAGTAGGTTTATCTGCTGTTGCAACTATTTTTTCTGCAATATTGATCTCTCCAATGATGGATTATATTACTCATCTTGTTAGTGTAAGTGGTTTTTAAACCACTTTACTAACAAAAATTTTTTAAAATTGTATCTCTTAATCTCTCTTTATTTTCTACTATTTTTTTAGTAAATTGAGTCTTATTAAAAGTTATTTGTCTTTTTGCAAGATGGTAAGTGTTTAATGAAATTTTTTTAATAAGCTCATCTTTATCTATAAATCCATCAAGATAAAAAAGAGTCTCTTTAATTCCAATAGCTTTCATTGGATTTAGATCTCTTCCATATTTTTTTTCTAAATATGCTATCTCATCTATAAGACCTAAATCTAACATTTTTTTTGTTCTTTTTAAAATATTTTCTTTTAATTTATCTCTATCAATACCTATTTCATAAATATCTAAATTTTTTATAATAGGTTTTTTGGGATTTTTAATAAAATAGATTGATGGGGGTAAATTGGTTGAAAAGTATATCTCTAACGCTTTTTGTATTCTATATTTATCATAAGATGATATTTTTTTAGCAAATTTTTCATCAATATCTTTTAATAACTCATATGCACTTTTTAAATCTTTTAAAATATATTTTACTTTCTCTTTTATCTCTTGTGAAATATTAGGAAGTGGTGAAATGCCTTCAATTAAAGTTTTTAGATAAAAACTAGAGCCACCAACAATTATTAGATTTTTACCATATTTTTTAGCATACTCTTTTGCTTTTTTATAAATTTTAATAAAAATATCAACACTGAAATGCTCATTTGGATATATCTCATTTATACCAAAATGTTTTATCTGTTTCAATTCATCTTTAGATGGTTTTGCAGAGACTATATCTATCTCTTTATAAATTGATAAACTATCAAGTGATAAAATAATTGCATTGCACTCTTTTGCAACTTCTATAGCAAGATCGCTTTTACCACTTGCAGTTGGGCCAATAATTGCTATCTCTTTCATGCCAAAATTATACAATGAATTATTAATTTTTAAAAATGTATAATTTCAGTTTAGTTGAGTGGTTGAGTTGATAAGTAGATGAGTAGATAAAAAAAACTTAATAACTTTAATTACTTAACAACTTAATTTTTTAACTATTTTAACAATCTAAAAGAGGAGATATGAAAAAAATAGCAAAAATTTTAAATGATTTTAATGAATTTGTAATGTTTAAACATACTATTTTTAGCCTTCCATTTATATTTATTGCCATGATTGTTGCTGCAAATGGATGGTTTGGTTGGAGACTATTTTTTTTGGGACTTATTGCAGCTGCAAGTGCGAGAAATTTTGCTATGGGGATAAATAGATATCTAGATAGAGACATTGATAGATTAAATCCAAGAACTGCAAATAGACCAAGTGTAGATGGAAGGATAAAAGAGAAATGGCAATTATCTTTTATAATAGCAAATGCCCTTATTTTTATAATTACAGCCTATTATATTAATGATTTAGCTTTTTGGTTATCTTTTCCAATTTTATTGATTTTAGGGGCCTATTCATATTTTAAAAGATTTAGTGAATTTGCTCATATAATTTTAGGAATATCTTTAGGATTAGCACCTATTGCTGGAGTTGTTGCTGTAAAAGCTGCTATTACAATGTGGTCGATCTATTTAGCAATTGGTGTTATGTTTTGGGTTGCTGGTTTTGATCTATTGTATTCATTGCAAGATATAGAATTTGATAAAAAAATGGGACTTTTTTCTATACCATCTCAATATGGAGAAAAATGTACTCTTTTTATCTCAAAAATTTTTCACTTTTTAACAGTTTTATTTTGGCTATTTTTTGCAATAGAAGCAAAACTTGGAATATTTGGTTATCTAGCCGTTTTAGTATCAGCAATAATGCTATATTATGAACATTTAATAGTAAATAAAGATTTTAGAAAAATTGATAAAGCTTTTTTTACTGTAAATGGATATTTAGGGATAATTTTTCTATTTTTAATAATTTTAGACTCTATTTTTGGTAAATAGTTATGGATTATATAAATAATGACTGGAAAGATATTATTGAAAAATCGTATAGAAAATTAGATGTAGATTATAGATATTTTTTGGAAAAAGATAGTTCATATTTTCCAGATTTTAATAATATGTTCAATGCTTTTAAAACATTGCCTCTTGAAAACACTAAATATATACTTTTTGGCCAAGATCCATATCCAAGATATGAAAGTGCAATAGGTTATGCTTTTATTGATGCAAAAGTTAAAAAGATTTTTGATGAAAAAAATGGTTTGTCAAAAGAGGTAAATAGGGCTGTCAGTCTTAGAAATTTTATAAAGATGGCTCTAAAAGCTCAAGGGTATTTAATAGATGATACCTCTAAAGAGGCTATTAAAAAAATTGATAAAAGTGGATTGATAAATACAATTTTTGAATTAAAAAGCAATTTTGAAAAAAATGGAGTTTTACTTTTAAATAGAGCATTAATTTTTACTAAAAAAGAGGATAGCAAAAAGCACTTAAAAATGTGGAAACCTTTTATTGAATCTTTATTAAATCAGATAAAAGATTATGAAATAGATATTATACTGTTTGGAAATGCAGCAAAAGAGATAGAAAATTTAGATGTTTCAAAATATTTTAAATTATATAAATTTGAACATCCATATAATGTAAGTTTTGTTGAAAACAGAAGTGCTCATAAATTTTTTGGGCCAATGAAACTTTTATCAAAAAATCATTTATGATATAATTTCATCGCGATGCGCCCGTAGCTCAGCTGGATAGAGCAACAGATTGCGGTTCTGTAGGCCAGAGGTTCGAATCCTCTCGGGCGCGCCACGGTGTTACGGGGCTTCTTAAGCATTGAATTTTCGTTTAAGGTTTGAACTGTCAGCAAAATTGTCAGCAAATGGGTCTAAATTTCTATTGATTTTGAGCTGTTCGCCTTTGATATATCTTGCGTAATTTTTATATATCATTTCTGGTCCTACATGTCCCACAATCTGCGCTAATTCCATAACTGAGACACTATTTGATTTAAGCATTGAAACTATAAAAGTATGCCTTGTATTATACATCCTTTTACTGTCAGCAATTTTGCAAGCACGAAGCAAATTTTTCCATTTTGCTTTAAACTGCCAAGCTGAATGAAAATGTTTGTTATTCTCATCAGTAAAAAGAAAAAGAGTCCTTTTTTCTTTAGCTATTTTTAACTGCTCCATAATAAATATTCTTGCAGGCTCAAGTATAGGAACCACTCTTTCTTTATTTGTTTTTGTAGTAGAAATTATCCCATTTCGTATTGAGCGCCTAACTATGATATAATCATCCTGTATATCATTGATTTGCAATCCCATTATCTCACCTGTACGCATACCAGTATAAAAGGCTATCCCTAAAAAATTCCTAAACCAGCCTTGAGAATTTTTAAGCAAGGCTCTTACTTCTTCAGGTGAGAATGGAGTTATTTCTGGCTTTTGTTCATTTGTTTTAATTTGTATGGCAGTTACTGGATTTCTATCAATTATTTCATCTTCAATAGCCATATCAAAAATACCCTTGAGAGCAGTTTTATAGTTTTGGATAGTGGATCTTTTTCTGTTAAAAGATTTTAACCACATTCTTATTTGGGACGTTTTGATTTTATCTATCTCAGTATTTGCTCCAAAATAATTCAATATCACATCCACTATTCTTTCAAGCTGTGGATATGTTTTAAGATGCTCCTTTTCTTTGAGATACAGATTTGCATACTTAATCAATCTTTTATCATCTGTTATGCCAAGAGCAAGTTTGCGCTCAAGAGCTGGGATAACCTCTTTTTCTATATACTTTCTGTTCTCTTTTGTATCTTTTAGCTTCGTGCTTCTTTGAATTTTCCGCCCATTAAACATATATTGAATGTAAAGAACGCCGTTTCGTGTGAAAACGGAAGCCATTTTTGCACCTCCTTTTAAGGTGCCAGCAGACTTTGCTATTTTAGCACACATTCTTTAAAAGATCCTCAGCAAGTTTTTCGGCTTCGCTTTCGGCGTTCATCATAAATTCATCAAGAGCGCTTTTTTTGATGCGGATAATCTTTAGACCTTTTGGGCGATAATAGTGTTTGTTTAGGACAAAAGTACCGTCATTAATAAGTTTATATATGCTGTCTGGATGCACTCTTATATAGTCTGCTGCTTCCTCTATTGTTAAATAGATATCGTTTAATTCTATTTTCATTCTATTTTTTGCGTAGGACATGGGTTATCCTTTCCACATCTTCAATCTCTCAAGATGTTTTCTTTTTTGAGCTATTTTTAGTTGTATTGCTTGAGCAATATCAAGCTCCCTTGGTGTTAGCTCTTCATTTCTGCTTGCATAATTTGCTTGATAGTTTTCTTATAAAAGCTCTATATCTTTTTCAGTTTTCTTTATCAAAACCTCTATCGTTGTATCGTGATAGACTGCATACTCTTCAAGTGTGCAGCCGTAAAGTTCTTCAAGAGTTGGCATTGGTAATCCTTATCCAATCGTTTATTATTTTTTCTCTTAATATTTGGATTCTTATTTCGTCATAATCTTCAAATTCAATTTTCTTGCCATTCAAAATTACATCAAAGCTCCAATATTGCACATTGTCTAATTTGAATTTATATATTTTTGTAACCGCGCTTATGCTGTTTAAATTAATGTAGTTATCATCGTATTTTTTAATCATCAGTTGCTCCTTTATACAATCTAATCACTTGCTCCATCTTTTTAACTTGATTCCATGGTATACTAATAATTTCCCTATCACTGGTTCTTGCCCTGTAAAATTTGTCAAAAAAAGAATAAATGCTTTGTCTGTGTTTGATTATCTTGTGCTTCACGAGTATTTTTGAAAACTTATAAAGGCTCTCTTTTTCTATCAATTCCTGATGTATTTCCATCATTTTGTTTACCATGCTCTCTACTTTTGCTATATATACTTTTGGATTCGAGACTATCGCTTTATATTTTTCTGTATTTCTGCGCTTCAAACAACCTAAATAATCCTCTTGGAATCCAAACTTAATTGATAATTTTGTTAAATTCATATTGGAATCCTTTTAATTTTTTGCTTCCCTTATCTAAACTCCAAATAATCCCCAGCCATAAACTGCCTAACAATTATCTCTGCGACTTTTGAAGTCTTTGCCATGTTTTTTCTCTCATCTTCAACTTCATCAAAAGCAATCATGTCTATCTCGTAAACATAGTCTTTAAAGATTTTGCTAAAATGTATGTGTTTTTTTCCTGGAAGCTCCCAGTACTTTATCATCACAGCTGCAAACATTTCCAAGTTTGAGATTTTATCTGCCGTTATTCCTTTTGCAATTTTCAAAAAAACATTGTGGGCAGTATCGGCATATTTTAGATATACTGCCATTTTCATGCCCATTTCACGCATTAGATAGCCCAAAACTATCTCGTCATGGTCCATAACTTTTTTGCTTTTTTCGTCTATTTCTTGCTTTTTTAGCTCTTTGAATGTCTTTTGAGCATGTTCGTATGCGGTTATCAATTGCGAATATGCAAAATGAAGCAGACAAATTTCTCTCACGAAGCGATTAGATTTAGCATTCCTTTTAGATCTATTTTTTCTCTTTTGCATTCGCTCTTTCCTTTCTCATATCCAAGTTTCATAGCTGTATTTAGAGCTTCTTTTAGCTCGCCTTTTGTTACTATATATTCGGTATCTGCGCTATCTTCTTTTGTTGCTTCGTCTATCGGCTTTATCTGTTTCGCTGTTGTTTCATTAGTTTGTTTAATTTCTTTTTGTTTTATCGCTTCTAAATTTTTTGTTCTTTTTGCTTTATATTTTTCAACACTTTCTCTTGTTACATATCCTTTTTTATCGCTTTTAAGCCTTCCTTTTGATATATAGTCATAAATTGTTTTTTCTTTTACGCCTAACTCTTTTGCCGCATCTTCATAGCTGATTCTATTAAGCGATTTTTGAGCTAAAGCCATAGCCTCTTCGTCTATTTTTTTAGCAGTCTCTTCCCAAGTCATCTCATCTCCTTTTGTAGGTGTTACATCATAGCTGTGAAACTGTATCGGTCTCATATCGGTAGGTTCTTTTCCTTCTTCTTTACATGTTTTTATATAGCTTTTATACCACTGTGGGCAATTTTCGCAATCCTTTTGGATTGGGCAGTAGTCATATACTTCGCATATCATAATGTATACTCCTAATTAGCCATTTTAAGGCAGGATCACTATAAAAGAGAGATTCACAGTAAATTACTGGTTTTTTAAAGGCGTAAGGTCTTGTTTCCAGTGCTTTATAGGCTTCTTCTTTAGTTGTATATGCCCCATAAAATCTTGGCACCCAAACAGCATAACCATTATCAACGAGCCATTCATCACTGACAGGCTCATCAGTTCCCGCGTAAAAAATGCCTGGCTCATCATCAGCACCTCTATATTCCACTCTGTCATCATATTCTATTTGTTCAAATGCAGCTTCTGGTATTTCAGCTATATAGTCATACAAAATCCAAATCGGATCTGCTGTACCGCAAGCTGCTGCTTCTGGTAGCTCTTTGTATGCTTTTTCAAAATCTTTTGGTAGTGTTTTCATCATCTCGCCTTTTTAGATATTCTTGCGGTTATAATGTTTCTTTTTAAAGTTATTTCTCTCATCTGAGCGGTTTCAAAATCAAAAACTTTTATCTTATCGCCTTTCTTTTTTCTCACTCTGAAGCTTGCAAAACCAATAATTCTTATATCTTCGCCATTTTGCAGGTGTTCGCTTATTTTGTTTAAAATAGAAGAGGCTATTGTCTTAATAGCTTTTTTTGTCATACCTTTGTATTCCTGACTTAGCTCGTTAGCTATTTCATTGAGTAGTTGAGTTTTGGTTATCATTGCTTCATCTCCTCATAACACCTTTCAAATGTTTCTCTTGAGATAAACATAGTTTCTTTAGTATTTAGTCCTATAAGCTTGATATGCTTACTATCAATGCTTACAACTTTTGCCTCTTTGTCAAAGCCATAGACATTATCCTTTAGTTTGTAGATTTGTCCTTTTTTGATTTTTGTTTTAGTAAATATCTCTCCCATTGCATTTCTTTTTTAGCTCTTTGCTTTTGAGCTTTTGCATTTGATTTTGCATTTTTATATTTTTCAAATGCTTTTAGATGGTGCTCTGTGCTTTTTGCTATATCTTTAACTCTTTTGGCTACATATTCAAGATGGAATGCCCACTCCTGTAGCTCTTCTTGCTGTCTTGCAAGTGAGCCTGCTAAATCAAGAATAGAGTGTTGGAGCAGGATATCTTCTCTACTTTTTTCTTTACAGGCAAGCAGCTCAAATCTCAATCGCTCAATCTCTTTTTTCCTTAACGCAAGCTGTCCTTTGTAGCCTGCTATGCGTGTGTTTAGGTTGTCTGAGGCTGGGCAATGCATTGTGGCTTTTTGGATGAAGTGATTGTAAAGAACATCTTGACACTCTTCTTGATATTTTAAAAGTTTTTCTCTCACTTCTGGCTTGACTCTTTTTGGATTGATAGTATAAAGCCAAGCATATAATTTTGAAAGGGGAATACAAAATGCTTTTTGCTTTCCACCTTTTGTAGAAACTTCTACAAGCTGTGTTTTGTATGTAGGATTAGATTTTAACTTTTTGAACTGAGTTTCATAATGTAGCTTTAAATTTTCACAAACTCTCTTTACAACTATAAAATAGCCTTTTTCATTAACAATCCCACTTTTATTAGCTGCAATAGAAACAAAATCATTCTCTACAACTTCAGCCTCAACAACCTCAATAATATCAGAATGGAATTTGACAAGTTGTAATTTTGCACTCATTTTTAATCCCTTTGTTGTAATTTTATATCATCAGTTGAAATGATAATATAAAATTACAATATTTGTCAAGGGATTTTGTTTAAAATTACAACATTTATATTAAATATATGTTGTAAAAAGGTATTATGCTTAAACACAATACCTTTAAGAAGTTATCTCTTTTAGGAGTTTTTTGAGTTGTTCAAATTTTTCAAGCTCTTGTTTTAATTGGAGATTTTCAAGATATAGTTCGATTGCTCTTTTTACTTGATTACTTATTTTACCTGTTGAAGCTGCACTTCTTAAACTACTTTCGCTTACACCTATCCGCTCTCCAAGCTGTTTATAGGTTAGTCCCAGCTCTTTACAAACTTTTTTTACTATGTTTTCATTATTTTGTTTGTTCTCTTCCATGCAAAATTCACTTTTTATTTTATTAATTGGAGTTGAATCATAGCCTTCTTCAAACAATCTATCAGTATTTTTTCTAATAGCAAGCCATTCATCCACCATAAAATAAGGGTTTGTATTTTTAATATCGTTACGTGATTGCAACCAATGTTGGAAATCATTAAATATTGCACCTGCATGTTGAATTGGGTGTATATTATATTTTTTTAATAAATTATCAAGTAATTCAAAAAATTCACACTTGTGATTATACCAGTATTGCATTATTCTTTCATTTTCCTTCATTATCCATCCTTTAACTCACAATATATTCAAGAGCCAGTTTTACCATATCAGTAACTCGTTCTTTGAAGCCGTTTTTAACCGCCTCCGTAATCTCTTCGCCTATTGTTTTTTTATCGCTTATACTGTCTGGCACTTTCTTTAATATTGCCAAGCCTTTGGCAGTTAGTCTAACACATGTAAAATATGGAAAAGGCTCAAGTCCAGTACCAATTGTAATTGTTCTTTGGTGTGGCTTTTCTATTTCAATAATTCCATTTTCTTTGAGCCAAAAGAGTGTTTCACTAAATACATACTCTTTTCTTTTTGTATCTATATTGGCAGTAGCTCCATTGATTTCTTTTACACATTTTGTTGTATCAAAATCTTTGCATACAGGAAAATCATCATAGAGCTTGTTGAATATATAGCCTACATAGATATCAAAAAGCTCAATGTTTTTCATATCTGCCATAACTTTTCCTTTTTATTTTACACAAAACTATTATTTTGTGTCAGAATGATTTAACTTATTTTATCCTAATCACACTTATTTTTTACTCTCCCTTTCTATCAGTTTCTCCAAATAGTGCTGCATCTTTTTGAGATCCTCGACTCCATTTTTGTCTTTGTATCTGAGTAGATACTTGAGGATGTTGCCCTCATAGAAGTCGAGGTTGTATTCATCTACTATGTCCCACACCTGGATTTTGTGTTTGATGTAGTGATTGCCTCCGATCTGTTTTTGTTTCATTGGCTGCCTTATCAGAACGGAATTGAATCATCATCTATATCCATCTCTGGAATATTTTGTTTTGGCTGTTGAGCAGGTTGCGTTGGCTGAGTTGTCTGCTTTTGCGCTTCCTGTTTGTTTCCCAACATCTGCATTGTTTCAACATGTACAGAGTGTTTACTTCGTTTTTGTCCGCTGTTATCTACCCAATGCTCCTGCACCAATCTTCCTTCAATCAATACTTGCTTACCTTTACCAAGGTATTGATTGGCAATTTCGGCAGATCTTCCAAAAAAAGTGAGGTCCACAAAGCAAACTTCCTCTTTTTGCTCGCCTGCTTGAGTCTTGTACTTTCGATTGGTAGCGATAGCTGTTTTTGCTATCGCAGTGCCTGTTGGTGTGTAGCGCAGTTCTATGTCTCTTGTGATATTGCCCAGAAGTATTATTTTATTGAAACTCATGCTGTCTCCTCAGCTTCTAAGACACTGTCAAGAAAGTTTTCAATAAGTCTATTTAAACTCTCTTTGTCATCTAAAAGTTTTTGTTTTACTTTGTCATCTGTCAAATCAAAACCTGCTTCTTTTGCATATTCGCTAAATTGCTTCAATGCCTGTTTTGGTATAGAGTTGTTTAGAAGATAATTAGCGAACTCTTTTTTAATATCTTGTTTTTCTTCTATTTCAGCATCAATTGCCTCATCTTTCATCTTATCAACTTCAGCCTCTTCATAAAGACCGTGCATATCTACTTCACCTTCAAAACAGAGCCTAAAAGCCTGCGCAATAGCTACTTTTCTAATCATAAAACCAGGCATAGTTGCCCAGTTTCCCATAAGAGATCCGTCTTTTTTCTTTCTTGCAAATTCCTCAAAATCAACTTCCCATACAAATGGATGTTCCCAGTCTTTGCGCCAGATAGTTACTTTTGCACCTATTATATTTTGCCCATCTTTTAATATCTCAGCTTTCCATCCTGTTAACTTTCCAGTTTGATTTGCTTTCTTGATAAAAGTTTGATATCCAGTAATGATTGTATATTGTGTTTCTTTTTGCCTGGTATTAGGGTTGTATGTTTCAAAAGGCAAAAGATAAATCTCATTTTTAAAAGGATTTAATCCATGTAAACCTGCTAATTCAAGAAAAGTTGCTTTTACTTTTGATGGCAGATTAGCCATACCGCTAAGCTTTAGATATTCATTAAGTTTGTCTTGTGTTATTGTTGTTACTGCTCCCATTTTATGCTCCTATCTTTGGAAATCTAAGCGATTGTGATACGCTTGTTTTTGTAAAATTGCTGTAAAGTTCAGGATATTTAGCTTTAAATGTTTTGCTGTCAAAATAGCTTCTATTAGATTGTATAAAGCTGATACCTAGATCAACTATCTTTTTTGCATTTTCCTCGCTCATTATCTGTTTTATGCGCTCTTCCGCTTCTTTTTTTTGTGTATCAAGTTCTGCAATTTGTGAAGCCAAAGTTTGGCGCTTGTTAAAAAGTTCCGCAAGTTCATCTTTATGCTGCAGTTCTTGCAACTCTTTTTCATCCTCTGGCTTTTTATAAAGACTTTTTGTTTTGAATTTGCAGTATGGATCGCAAGTTTCAAACTCATCAAGTTCTATCTCATTTGGTTCTACTCCTTGCTTTGCAAGTTCAATCGCTTCTTTTGCCTTATGCTCAATTGCTTTATATATAATAGGAGTAAAACTAACATCAAAGGCTTTATGTTCGCCATTATCACGGTTTAGATATACAATATGAGCTTCTTTAATACCTAGCATATACATATAGATATGCACCTGTGTTATATGTTCATCTAGTGGCTCTTTTATTTTTTGAAATTTCCAGCTGTTTACTGTTTTTAGCTCAAAGAGCTTGTTTTCTGCTTTGATAAATCCATCAATATGTCCAGTAAAATATTCGTTTTCTAAAGCTTTTTCACGATATACTATACGCCTACCGATTATTTTTTCATAGTATGGGATGAAGCCATTGTGGATTAACGTCCCCATCAAAGCACTTCCGCTTTGGCTTTCATCCTGTCCGTTCAAAAGATAATCAACTAAACATTTGGTGCATTTATGAGCTATTGAAGCTCTTATTTTTTCGTTTTTCATCTCTCTACCTTTCTCCATTTGTCATATCCAAATGGCTCATAAACATCTAAATCTTTACAATTGCTGTTTTCTCCAGCTGCTGAAACCAATAAATATAGAAACAGCATTGCTCCTGCTAACGGAGTTAAAATCTCTATCCATTCCATAATTCATCCTTTATAAGCCAAATGTGCTCTAATTCTTTTAAATTCCTCTTCAAGCTGATATTTTCTTGCAAAGTTTAAAATCTCATCCTTGCCGTCAATATCAAGCTCATCAAGGAATATTTCAAGCATTTCCATTTTTGATAATCCATCCTGGATAACCTCGCCATTCTCTTCATAATGTTCATTCTCACGTATCACCTCTCTTATTTGCAGTCTAAAATCTCTTTTATAATCAACTGCAAAGCTGAAATCCGTAAGATCTAACATGATGCACCTCTCAACAAGAAATTGAAATACCATGCAGCCTGTCCTACTGATAATTTATGTTTAGAGAGTATTTTTAACAATGTTTTTTGTAGTTTTGTGGCTTTCATGGTTTCTCTCCTTTGATTTGATATAATTTTTTTAGCTCAATTTAAAGGCTTATCATGACGTTAAAAGAATTATTTGAGATTATTTCTGTTCCTGCAATAATTGCAACGCTTTTAGGAGCAATTGGATTTTTAAGTCGTAAACTTTTAACTTGCATCGCCACACTGAAATCATTAAGATCAGCATTAATAATGCTGCCGAACCTAAGAAAAGATAAATTAGAAAAGACAATCCAAAAACTTTTACAAGAAAATCAAATATATATGGGAGAAGAAAAAGAATGAAAAAAAATACAAAATATCTCATCGGCGTTTTCCTGAATTTATTAATTGATTTGTTTGTAATATCTGTAATTGCCATAATTCTTACAGCCATATATATATGGGTATTTAGTAATAAACATCTACTTCCTCTTTATATTCTCATTACAATGGTTGGGATAATTTATGGAAAATATTCTCAAAAATTCCGCAAACATGATATTTTTGGAAAAACAATCCAAAAATGGATAGATAAAGATTAAACCCTCAAGCGCCGACTCTAGGATGAAAGAAAGGAGTCATATATGGATTGGCAAGATTAATTTTAGAGTCGGCGATTCAAGATTTGTCCCGCTGTCGTGGCTCGGCTACCAGCGGTTATTTAACCCCTTCCTGGAATCTCTCCAGGTGCTTTCCTGCCAAAGGGGTTGAGTTGTCAAAGAGTTTAGAGCGTTTTTGTGTTGCTCTAATGAAATGATACGATATGTATTATTAAATATTGCTTAAATATAATACAATTCGTATTATTATTTTTGATAGACTATAAAAAAAGTGATAAGGATAAGAATATGGAGAAAATAAAAAAAATATTATCTTTTTTGTGGTACTTTATAATATTATTTTTATTTATGTTTCTAATTCTTGTATTTATTGTTGAATCGCTTCCAAAAGAACAAGCAAATAGCAGCTTTGCAAGTTTTATGATTTTTGGTATAAGTCTGATTTTAATATATATTTCTTATAAAATAGCTCATGATAAAGTATATGGAAGTAGTATAACTGCAAGCAAAAAAGACTATAACACAAAAGTAAATAAAGATGATATCAAAAATTTTGAATGTGTAAAAAATGCTATAAATATGATGGTGGATAAATGCAAAGAAACAAAGGAAGAAGAAATAATAAACAATATAAACAAATGTGTATCTAGTGCAAAACAACCAGATAAAGTTATAAAAAAAGCCTTATATGATTATATACAAGAATCACTTAATGATGGATTGCTTGATGAAAATGAAGAGTGTATAATTGCTAGTATTTCTAAAAATTATAATATTGATTTAAAAGATAATTCGGATCTTTATAATGCAAAAATATTATACAGTATAATTGTCAAACACGAGATACCTAATATTGAATTAAGAGGTAATGTTCCTGTAATATTGGGAAATAATGAAGTTATATTATATTTAAAAGAAAATGTTTCATTGATAAAAGAAGTAACAAGAACAAAATATGTAGGTGGCACCGATGGATTTAGTATCAGAATTGCAAAAGGACTTTATTATAGAAAAGGAGCTTTTAAAGGAGAACGTGTAAAAGTATCTTCAAAAGAAGTTGTTGACAATGGTATGTTTATAATAAGCTCTAAAAATCTTTTTTTTATAGGTGAAAGTGAAAAGAAAAAAATACCAATTAAGAGCATAATTACATCTGAGCCTTTTGAGAATGGGATCACTATTCAAAAAAATGGCAATGCTAAACCTTTAACTTTTTATGGGATAGATAGCTGGTTTGCACACAACTTAATTATAAATCTCCCAAAAATATAATGTATAAATATATTATTTTTTTTATATTTTGTTTATTGCTCCACGCCAAACATCTCCACAAAGAGAAAGTCTATCAAGAGATCTTCTGCAACAAAGTGCATGGAAAAATGGAATATCGCCTGTATGAAGGTTCTCGTGTAGATTGCTTGACAAATACATATGCTTTTGAAGTTGATTTTGGGCGAAAAGCTTTTGAGAGTATAGGGCAGGCGCTATATTATGCAATGATGACGGGTAAAAAGCCTGGAATAGTTCTAATTCAGGAGACCAGGCGAGATAATAGATATATCGGTAAAATAAAGAGATTAGCTAAAAAGTATGGAATTGCTGTGTTTGTGATAAATAAGAAGTTTGAGGTGAGGAGGGTAAAGTAACAATAGGAATTGAATAAGTATTATTTCATAGAATATTGTTTATAATAATATTATGGGGAAGATAAAGGAAAAAGAACTAAAAGAAGCTTTCATTGCTTGGATAGACAAAAAAATTCAAAATAAAAGCATTGCTACAGAAGTAGGAACTGTTTATAAAAATCGCATGAGAATCGTTGACGTATTAGTAACAAATGGTCATACATATGCATTTGAGTTAAAAAGTGAAGCAGATAATTTGAAAAGATTAGAGGATCAAATATCACATTTTTCAAACTTTTATGATTATATATATGTAGTTTATTGGAGAGATAAATTTACAATTGATTTTTTGAATGAAAAAATAGGCTTAATAGAAGCTTTTAAAAAGGGAAATAGAATCGAGTTCAAGATTATAAAAAAAGCTAGAATCAATAGAAATTTAGATTTATCCGAATTATTGTCAAGATTATGGTCGAAAGAATTAAGACTTTTTTTCAAACGAGCAGGCATCGTATCTAATAATGAGAAAATATTACAGAAACTTGACAGAAAAGAAATAGAGAAAATTTTACTTAAAACATGCACCAAAACACAAATTGTTAAAACATTTCGTTTTTTTATGAAACAACGATATTTAAGCTGCTATAAAAAATACATAGAAACTGGCGATATTTCAGTATTTACAAAATTCAAAATCGAATATGAGTACACTGATAAGCTTAGTCCAAGTAATCTGCCATAGTTGTTATATGGTGCGTTATCATTCTATGTTTCCATGTTCCACCTGCTTTATAATTTATATCTCCTCCATTAGCTAATGTATATATATCTTTACAAGTACTACAATGGTTCTGGTCAAAATCTGGATGTTTTATAATTAGCTTACAAAGATCTTTATATTGTTCCATATTTCCAACAGTTTGAGCTGTATATTTACATATATCTCCATGTTTTGTAGTCCATCTTAAAAAAGGAACATAAAATACAGGTCCTTCTCTCACTTCATCTTCAAATTGGTTGATTTTATCTACTACTGTGTAATCCCCATATTCTATTTGCTTAGAACTATATTTTTCTTTCAATAAATGAACTAAATCTAATAATTTGTTTTTAAACAAAGTACATTGGAGTTCATCGTTCTCCAAAAAAGAATCTGCGGTATGAATCTCTCCAGTTACTATAACCTTTTTAAATTTATCAATCTCAAAATTATCAAAGAAATATTTCAATTCATTGACCGTGCTTTGGGAAAACTCTAATATTATGTAAATTTTTTTCAAAATACCATTCATAAATATATCTATGTTCTCTAGAATTTCAATATCATCCTTTTTGAATGTTTTATCAGTAAGGATTCTAATTCCAATTTCATCAAATTCATTTAACAGTCCGTTAAGAACAGTAATATTATCTTTTATACTCTTTTTCATATTATCTGTGTAGTAAAAACTAAGTATTGGAATCATATTATTGTTATATTCTTTCTTGAAGTTTACAAAAAAATCTATTCTGTTTCTTGGATCAATCAAATCATATTTATCTATAACTTTGTTATTCATATAATTTGGTATATCAATCATAATAGTATTTTCATGTTTTATTTTTTCAAAAATCTTTTTGGCTTCATCATACTTCATCCGATTTGCGCTTACAAGCTCTATAATTGGAATGAAATTATGAGACTTTACATTTTCAAGGGCAAGCATTTCATTAGTTTTATTTTTCAATATCGGGTAATACATTGTAAATCCTTATTTGTAAATACTTATTATTAAAGATATAACACCAAACAAAAACCCACCAACCGCTCCACCCACTGCTGTCCATAATCGCCAATCTTTATATTTTTTTTCTTCAAGCTCTTTTTTAAAGTCGTTAATTTTTTTATCAATAATATAATCTACATTACGATTGTCTCTTATTAAATTGCCCACATCAATTTTAAGATTTTCAAGCTCTTTTAGGATTGCTTTCATATCTCCGATATCATTCTTGATATCAGAAATTTTTTCTTCAAGATGATTGATTTTTATATCTATTTTTTCCAGTTGTTGTTCAATAAATATTTTGTGATTACTTACCTGTTCTTTTAGATTATAAAATTCGCTTTCATTCATCTTTAACCCTTGTTTTGGATTACATTTATATAATACACCTTACAACCTTCCCGTATATCTCAAAATGTCTTTGATCTTTTTTTAATCTTCTATAACTTTATATTTTATAAATTCATTATTTGCATCAAGAACTTTTATTTTATAGTTTTGATAGCGTATTATTTTATTTTTATTGAAAGGATAAAACACTTCTTGAGTAAATGGGCTTCTTATCATATTGTTATAAAATTCTCTATACACAATTTTTATATTATTATTTAAAAGCCCCATATATAAAAGCTCTTTTTTAAATGACTCCAATGTTTTTAATACTACATATTTTGATTTTTTGGAACTTAGTGTTTCAAAAACTTTATTATTGCTTGTATTAATTGCGTTAAAAATTAATATATTTCCAAAAACATCATATATATTGTCATCTATCAAATCCCCATTTTTATTTATTTTTACAAATATTTTTCTTTTGTATTGTACGTTATAGTCTCCCAAAAGCAGATATTGATATTCTGGTACAAACTTGTCATAGCTATATAAATAATATATTTTGTCTTTTTTAATAAATGGCGGTATATCTATTAACGCTTTATATTCATATATAGAACTTGGATTAATTGAGTGTATTAGCTCTTTTTTATGTGTTTCTGTTATTATAGGCATTCCTATATAAACTTTATAAACTTTGCCCAATGTATAATTTTTTTGATTTTTTACTATAATTTTTTCAATATTGCTATTTTTTTTATATTTATAAACAATTGTTCTATCAGTTGGCACATTGGGTTGCTGTACACATCCTGTGAGAAACACTAATAATAAAACAAAAAATATATATCGCACCATCTATCCCTTCAATATCCTCAAAACAACTCTTCCAACTATTGCAAAAAATACCTGGTTATTTTCCATATCTAATTCAATAGGCGGATAGGTTGGGTTAATAGATACTATTCTAATTTTTGAGCCACCTACAAATTGGATCTGCTTAACCATTAATTGATTGTCATAGTTAATTACATAGATATTATCAATCTTTTCAATAGGCTCGTCAAATTTATATCTATATATAATCACAAAATCTCCATCTCTTACATAAGGCTCCATGGAATTGCCTCTGACTTGAAGGCCTTCAAGTCTTTCAGGCGGATATTGCGGCAAAAGCTTATCTTTGTCGATTATTAACTTATCCACAACTTCTGTTTCAAAAGGTTCAATACCATGTCCTGCAGATACCTCATGATTAAGAATTGGAACTTCTATTGTTTCAGCTATAGCTGGGTATTGGGATTTGAGAAGATCAAGAGTTTCTTTTGTTGGGTTCTTTAATGCCTCTTTTAGGATTTGTAATTTTTTTGATGGATTAAATAAATCTTGTTCTGTTACACCTAATACTTCAGCTATTTTTCTTATCATTTCCTCATCTCTTGGAAATCTTCTACCATTTGCCCAATGAATCACAGTAGGAGTTGCCACACCTAATTTTTTTGCCAATTGCTCGCCAGTTATTTTCTTTTTATCCATATAATATCTAAGATTTTTGGCAAACCAATTCATGTTATTCCCTTTTTATAATAAATACTAATTGTATCAGATATAAAAATACAAAATGGATTATTATTAAGCTGTATTTAATAATACATATCGTATTATTTTATTATGAAAACAATTAGACAAATAATTAAAACCGAACTTATCAAATCTTATAAAAGTATATTAGGATATGAGCCAAGCACGCCTCTTTTAAATATGATTTTAAGAGGTGACAGAAAACCTAATCCTGAAGTTAGGTTTGATTTGCACCAAAAGGGGGTAATCCCCTTTTCTGCTTGGCTCGACATCAAATCTTATTTAAATGATAACAACTCTAATGATTCAACCTCAAGAAGAAATGAGGCGAAAAATCAACCAAAGGTCACATCATGATTGACGATATTTTTGGATACGAAGAGCTGCCGAACCTAAAAATTTATAAAGCAGCTCAAGCAGTAATAAAAGACTTTATGGATAGAGAATATAAAAAAATCGAGTGGGTAGCTGAAAAACTTGGAACTACCAAAGGCTATCTATATGCTCAGCTTGAGCCAAACAGAACAGATAAACCTTTATCTGTTGATAGGATTATGGCTATTACTGAACTCACAGGTGATACTCGCATTATAGAAGCTATGGCAAAAGAATTTGGCTACACGCTTTGCAAGCCAGAAACCGAATCTCAAAAATCAGACGATCCAGTTATTGCAGTTACGCTTAAAGCATTTGGGCTCGAAGAGGTGCAAGGCATTTTGGCCAAAACAATAAAAGAATCCATTGCTGATGGAGTGCTTGATGAAGAAGAAAAAAGCAAAATCAATGAAACAGCCCATTTATTAAGAAAGCTTGCAGCAGAACTACAGGAGAGTTTGAAGTGAACACTCAAATCTCAATTGAAAGAGCAATACTCTCAACCATATTGAATCTTGATTTCACTCTTTATGATGATCAGAAAAAGATTATTGATTTTAAAATTGAGGAGAAATATTTTTCTCATCCAAATCATAGAAAAATTGCAATAATGATAAATAAATGTAAAGAGTTTAATCTTCCGCCTTCTTCAACAATATTGGAGGATAAGTTTAATATCGAAAATATGGATAATTATTTTAAAAATGATTATCTTGAAGTATTAGCTGCAAATAATTTAACTTTTGAAAGTTTTAAAAAATATTACGAACATTTAAAGTCCAAGTTTTCAAAAAATATTTTAAAGGCAATTGTATGAGTTTTGATATTGAAAAAATTGCTTTAGATTTAAAACAGATAAGAGCGGATATAGAAAAAGCAAAAAAATATGATGATTTTGAATCATTGGGAAATCTTTTAGAAAAAGAAGCAAATCTAAAGCTTGAACTTGCAAAATACTACAAAAACACAACTGACAATAATCTCCATATAGTTTCTCTTGCAGAGGCAATCGATGAATATAAGAATATGCCAAAAAAACCAAAATATTCAACAGCAATTGAAGCAATCGATAAAAATCTTGAAGGCGGTTTTGAAATGGCTCAAATGGTTGTTTTTGCAGGGGAAAAAGGAGCTGGCAAAACTCTTATTACAAATCAGATTCTTTATAACATATCAGCAGGTTTTAAAACTTTAATATTTAGCCTTGAGATGCCAAGATGGAAAATAACTGAAAGATTTTTAAAGAAAAACCCATCTGGGAAAATATTAAATAATCTAAAAATAGCTGATAAAAAATTTACTCTTTCACAGATTGAGAACATTATAAGAGTTGAGTCTAAAAATGGAACTAGATTTTTTGTTATTGATTCTCTAATGAAGATCCAGACAGATAAAAGCTATAGAAGTATTTCTGAAAAATACTCTGAAATATCTAACACGATTAGCAGACTTGCGATAGAAAATGAAGTATTGATTTTTTTAATCGCTCAAATGAGCAAGGAAGATATAAAAAATAAAAATTTAGCGCTTAAAAACAGTGGAGATATTGAATACGATGCAGATATTATCTTTTATCTAAAAAAAGATAAAGACAATAAAAATAAACGAATTTTAATTTGTGACAAAAACAGGCAAAACGGGAATGAATTCAGTGAAGAGCTCTACATCGATAAAGATCAACTGAAATTTAATAGTGTAATAGTCGAGGAAGTATATAAAGATGAATGGGTATAAACTATGAGAATGAATTATAAGACCTATCCAGTTGATTATATAAATGAATTAAGAGCAGCTGGTAAAAGAAAAAAATCTATGGCTTTTATGGATTACTGGCACGATTTGGAGATGGGAGAATACAATGCAGAAAGATTTTATGCAAAATCGTGGAATGTATCTCCCAGTACTGCTCATGAATGGATAAAAGAATTTAAAGATGAAATTGATAAATTTTTAGCTCATTGGCAATTGAAAAATGAGCAACACTATAATAATGTCAAAAAATTGTCCGAGCAAAAATCGAGCAAATTGAGCAGGGAAAAAGCCCGAAAACTTGGGGAAGTAAAAAACACAGCCGAGCAACAATCGAGCGAAGTATTTAATATATATACTACTACTAATAAAGAACAGCTTGAACTTAATAGAAAATTTGAAGATTTAATATTTATTTATCAAACTAATGGTGGAAAAGTTATAAGAGATAAAGAAACATATGAAGCTTTTATAAAAGCTATGGAAGATATTAAGGATATTAATCTTTTAAAAGCTTCATCTATAAGACATTTACATGATAATAGAGAAAAACCTGCATGGCTTAGAAACTTTTTAGAAAATATGATCTATAGAAGATATCTGACTCCAGTATATGAAATAAAAAGAAAAACAGATTATGTTACTGGCAAATACAATAAAGAACTAAATAGGTTTGAAACTTTAACAAATGAATATATTGAATTAGATAATTCAACTTTTGAAAGATTAATGGCTAATGGAAGAATTAAAATTATAGGATATGCTGCATAATGGCTAAAAAGAAGCAAATAAATAAAAAACATTCATTTAGTTTTAAAAGATATTTTGCAACATGCACCAAGTGTGGAATGAGATACGAGAATGACGAATACGATAGTACTTTAAAAAAGTGCTGTATATGTAAGATGTTGTTGACTTGGAATGATTCCAAAGAACTTAAAACAGTTGAAGGGGTAAGATGAATAAGATACTTGGTAGGATCAAGAAGAGTTACAAATCAAGTGAACATGATGAGCAATCAAAAGTTGTTGAGTTTTGTAGATGGAACAAAATTCCAATCTTTGCTATTCCAAATGGAGCATGGATACCAATTAAAAACCATGCTATGCGTTCAAAGTATATTAACAAGCTCAAGCGAGAAGGAATGAGTCCAGGTGTACCAGATTTGTGTATTCCTGTTCCAAATGGACAGTATCACGGACTTTTTATCGAGATGAAGGTTAAAGGCGGATTTTTAAGGGACGAGCAAAAGAGATGGATTAAAGAATTGAATAAACAAGGATATAAGGCTGTTGTGTGCTACTCGGGGGATGAAGCGATAAAAGCTATTAGGGAGTATACAGATGGGTAAAAAGCTAACACAAAAGCAAGAAAAATTTTGCTTAGAGTATGTCAAAACTGGAAACGCTAGCGAGGCGTATAGAAAAGCATATAACACAAAAAAGATGAAACCAGAAAGTGTAAATAACAAAGCCTATGAACTGCTAAAGAAGGTGGAGATTACGGCGAGGGTTGAAGAGCTTAGACAAAAAGCAGAAGATGAAGCTATTATGAGCGCACAGGAGCTTATGCGGTTTTATACTGAAGTGATTAGGCATGATGAAGTAGAAATGAAAGATAGACTAAAAGCCGCAGATCAATTAAGCAAATTAAGAGGTGACTATACTCAAAAGATTGAACATAAAGGGATAATTCCAGTTGATGTGGAGATAGTTATTGGTAAAGATTAAATATAAGCCATTAAAGCCATTTGAAGAGCTTTTAAAGCCATATCGTTATAAAGTCTATTATGGAGGTAGAGGAAGCGCTAAAAGTTATAATTTTGCTTTGACCTTATTAATTTTAGCGAGTATTAAACCACTTAGAATTTTATGTGCAAGAGAGTTTCAAAACTCTATTTCTGATAGTGTCCATAGACTTTTAAGTGATTTGATAGATAAGTACCAGCTGCCAAACTTTGAAGTGACACAAAGAGAGATTAGAAATAAGTTAACTGGTAGCGAGTTCATTTTTAAAGGTCTCAGGCACAATATACAATCTATCAAATCAATGGAAGGTGTGGATATATGTTGGGTAGAGGAAGCTCAAACAGTAAGCGAAGAGAGTTGGCAGATACTTATCCCAACTATCAGAAAGCCTGGCAGTGAAATTTGGATAAGTTTTAACCCACAATTTGTAGATGATCCAACCTATCAGCGCTTTGTAGTCAACCCTCCATCGAATGCCTTTGTCAAAAAGGTGACCTATAAAGACAATCCATACTTCCCAGATGTTCTAAAAGAGGAGATGGAGTATGACAAAAGAGTAGATTATGAGCGGTATATGCACATATGGGAGGGCGAATGTATAACCTATAGCGAGGCACAAGTATTTAAAGATAGATTTAAATTAGGGATACTTGATACAACAAACTCAGATGAAGTTTATTATGGAGCAGACTGGGGTTTTGCAGTTGATCCTACTACTCTATTAAGAGTATGGATATCGGATAAATATCTCTATATAGATCAGGAAGCTTATAAGGTTGGTTGTACTCTTGATGATACTCCAAACCTTTTTGAAAAAGTAGAAGGCTGCAGAAACCATATTATTAGAGCCGATAGCTCGAGACCTGAAACTATAAATTTTCTTAACTCAAGAGGATTTGTAATAAAGCCTGCTCCAAAATGGCCAGGGAGTATAGAAGATGGGATAGAGTTTATGAAAAGTTTTGAAAAAATTATTATTAATCCAAACTGTAAACATACTGCAGAAGAATTTAGGCTCTATAGCTATAAAACAAACAGTGCAGGAGATATTTTGCCTCAACTTGAGGATAAAAATAATCATTGTATAGATGCTATTAGATATGCGTTATCGCCTCTAATTCGTAAGCGAAATAGTGCTAAATCAATAAAAATAGGATTGATATGAGATATGAAACGCTTCCATTTGAAACTCTGCAACTTGTACTTGATGAGGAAAATTATAAAAAAGTAATTAAATTTTGTGCAGGATATGCAATTGCTTTCCCGAAAGGTAAAATTGTGTCCGAGTTAATCATTGATAGCTACAAAAAAATGCGTAAAGTTGGAATGAGTAAACCTTCAGCCGTGACAAAGCTATCGCAAGAGTATAGAAAAAGTAGAAGGTGGATATATAAAATTATAAAAGAGAATGGATTATGATAGATAAAGAGGCTAAAAAACTTTATAAACGGATAAAGGATCTCCTGCAAGAGGGCTATACTATTAATGAAATAGAAAATATTTTACTTGAGGAGTTTGGACGGTTTAACGAAAAGGTTCGAGAATACATCGAATCTGAAATCAAATCTACTTTAAAAAGTGTCCCGCCAGAAATTCTTATAGGAGCTAAATTATCAGATGTACTCTATGCAAACGCAAAAGAGGCTGTAAAAAGAGCAAGCTATATAATTAAAGAGCACATCAGATCAAAAAAGACGATAGGAGAACTTGCTAGGAAGCTTTACGAAGGATATGGGTTTAGGGATAAGGAGATTATTGAAGTACAAAAGAGGCTGCCAAAATATCTACAAAAAGAGCTCAATAATCCAAATGCTCAAAGAAAACTTTTGAAAAAGATTAATAAACTTAAAACTTCGCCATTAAGAGCAAGCTATACTCAGCTTTTAGAAGAATTAGAGAAACAAAACAAAAAAGCATTAGATAAAGTGTTTAAAACAGCAGTTGAAGAAAAAGCAAGATTTTATGCCAACAGAATAGCACAAACTGAGATTTTTAGAGCTAAAAACTGGCAGAATGCAGTTGAGTATTTTGAAGACGATGAAGTAGAGTTTGTAAAATACGAGATGAGTTCATATCACCCAAAAAAGGATATTTGTGATTTTTATGCAAATCTTAACATTGGGTATGGAAAAGGAATAGTGCCAAAAAGCGAGATGAGAACACTTCCACTACATCCATTTTGCAGGTGCAAATATATACCCTATTACCTAACATCAAAACAGAAAGAGCGTTTTAAAAAGGTTAGACCAAAAAATTTTAAGCAAGCGCAAAAAGAAACAATTGCAAAATTTACTAAATATGAACAAAAAGAGATTTTGGGCAGCTATCAAAAACTTGAAGAGTTTAAAAAAGGAGAGGATATTGAAAGAATTTTTAACAGGCTTAGACCGAAGTATCCAATAAGAAAGTATAGCGAGGTCATTGGGTATAATTTTGGAATGAAAAAGTTTAAAACCAAATATTTAAAAAATGAATACGGTTACTTAATAGGTAATATAAGTAGTGAATTAGCAAAAATACTTACAAGCGTAGAAACAAAAGTAGTTCTAAGCGAAGAATCTTTAAGGAAAAATTTAGATCATCATAAAGATTTGACTGAAGAAGATTATTTGAAGCTTGATGAGATTATAGGAAGAACGCATTTTATTGCAAAAGATGGTGAAAAAACATTAGCTATTGCATTTTATTCTGATGATATGTATCATTATGCACTTAAAGCAACAAAAACCGGTAAAGCTATATTTTTGACTTCATTCAGAAAAACAAAAGAAAAAGATATTGAACGATTAAGGAGAAAAGGTAGAAAAAACAAAATAAAAATAATTAAAGATTTTATGCCATAGGCGAGAGGTCTCCCACCTCCTCTCTTGCCCGTTCCTCTGTGCGAGGCGGCACGGCCGGGAGAATCACCGCGTCAACCTATGGCTCTATTAAAATTATAATATAATTATATTAAAATTATATTATATATAAATTTTACTTTTTATCTAGATATTCTAATTCTATCTTTATTTTATCCATATCTTCAATGTCTATTGAATTTAAATCGTTATTAATAATTTGAAGGAGTTTTAATCTTTCATATGTAGGCGCTGAATAACCAAGCTCTTTAAATGCTTCAAGCGTGCTGAATTCTTTTGTAATGTCTACAATGCTAAAGTTTTTAGAGTATTGAATAGTTACATCATTTGTGATATTAAGATATTTACATACAATATCAAATAATCTTGCCTCAAAATCTTCCAACCTCATTGCAAAATTAGACAAAGAACTATTTAGCCCTTGGAATTTAATATCAAGTGCTATACCGCTCTCTTGAGCTTGATTTGTAGTGAAATTGTAAGTAATTTTGTCTATCAAAGCTTCAAGCTTTTCAATCTCTTCTTGATAGATATTTGCAGGTCCTACCTCTGGTGCAATAAAACTTGGGCGAGTCATCTCTTTCCCGTAAATTATAGCATTGTCTGTAGAAAGTTTTATTTCAAAATCACTTGGGGTATCTGCTTGGATAGTAAGGACACTGAAAGTTTGCCCTCTCATAATTTCATCAAGCTCGCTTCTTAAATTGTAAAGTCTTTTAGCTATAGAGGCGACTTGCGTGAATTCTCCAATATCAGGAAATTTGCCAGTCTCACTGAAGATCATAGCTGGTGTTACACCTAAATTGTGTTCACCAGATTCAATAATTTCTCCACCTTGATAAACTATCCATGATGTTTTATCAAAGTATCTTTCAACATTTATTATATTTGGATTACCTGGTTCTGATTTATCTATTGTATCTTTGAATTTTATGTACTCGAAGTTGCCATATGCATCTATTTTATATTCTGTAATATCTTCGGGAGCAATAGAAGTAAAAAATGGCAAAGCTCTTTTTTTGAGCTGATCGCCTATTGTCTGTCCAACATCTTTTGGCATATCTACAAGAACTATCCCAATTCCTCTGACTTTAGATTCTTTCGCAAAATTTGACATAAAAATGTTTACATTGTTCCCTTTTTTGTCACAATCATCGAATATCATTTGTATAAATTTATTAGATGTAGTCCTGATAGGTCTATTTTTAAAAATATAGCCTATATATCTTGATACATTTGGGGCAAAAAGGTTAGTATAAAAAGCGATCTGTTGTCTATTGCTGTATTTTTCATCGCTTTCTCTTGGATATTTGTCAATATATCCACCATTGCTGAATCCTCCATCTCCTTTATATGCTTCATAGGCAAATTGCCAGATTGTTTTATAGTCCATCTATAAATCTCCCAAATATTTTATTTACTTTTTTGCTTGCATCATCCAATGCTTTGTAAAGGAATGGATCGCCTTTGTAGCCTGGATGTTTTACTGCTTTTGCAAATGAGAATATGGTTTTTTCTTGCACTTTATTTTTTGCTCGGTAATTTGAAGGATATACATTGCCATCTTTGCTCCATCTAAGAGCCTTTTTAAATCTTGGGTGAATAAAATGTGGTTGTGTTCCAAAATGAACGAAGATAGCATAATTTATATTTTTGCCTTTCCAATCAATTAACATCCCATTGTCGTCAATACCAATCTCAACGCCCTCGCATTCCTTCTTTTTTTTATAAAGATTATGTTCCATTTTCCCGGTTTTGTGATGTTTGGCCATATTTTTTTTTGCTAAATAGTATGTTTTGTTTGCAAGTTTTGCCAGTAAATTACACCTGCTATCTTTGTCAAGTTTTTTAAAAAGGTTTTGTAATTCACTAAATCCTTGAATCTCTACTTTCAACTGATATCCTTCAGTGTGAATTCCAGCATCGATGCTTTAAAATTTTTTACTACGTCTTTATCAAACACTGCTCTTTGGAAATAGCAGATACCGCTCCCGATTTGTTTTAAATGAAGTGCATTTTTTATATCTTTAATAAAATCCATATGTTCTTGATATGTTTCTTGGAATGTATCTTTGATATCTGTACCTATATAAATTTCAAATTCAAGATTTTCTCTATTATATTCACCTGATTCATTAAGCGATGGAACAATTCTGATAAATGGTGTATCATTTGCACTTATGCCTTCTTCTATGCCAAGCTCTATACTTTGGGCTCCTATGGCCTGTAAAGTATTTTTAATATCAAGTAGCAATTCAAACATATCAACCCCTCGTTATGTTTATGCTAGAAATATTAGATGGGGAGTTTGTTTTTGCTTTTTTATAGATTTCATTAAGTTGGTTTTTGTAAACATCATATTTTTCTTTCATTCCATCTGCTTCTATATGGCGAATTGCTATTTCAATATAAACTTTTGCTTTTACAAACTCCTCTTTATAAAGCTCATCTATGATATTTAGTTTATTAGCTTCATTAATAGCTTTATCTTCAAGATCTTGCAGTTCTGTATCATCTACTTTTTTTATCAAAAAACTATCTTTATACTCATAAACCATAAAAAATCCTTTTTATTTGAATTTATCATCAATTTATGAACTGTAGTACCCCCAATAATTCACAAAATAGTTTTAAACTTTAAAAAAAGACTGGAGGTCATAATGTTTCAAAAACTACAAGAGATGCTTGAGGCAGGGAAGATTGACGAAGAGGTGGCGAAAGCCTTGGATGATGAGATAGGAAAAGCGTTAAAAGACGTGAGAGATGAGGCCGCAAGCTGGAGAATCAAATATAAAGAACTTCAGCAAAATTATGAAGAGGTGGCCAAATCCAAAGAGAAGCTTGAGGCTGAATTGTCATCTTTGGATGAAAGAATCCAAAAGGCAAAAGAAGAGGGAAAAAATGAACTCGTAAAAGAGCTTGAGGCAGAAAGAAGCGAAAAAGAGGAATTAACAAAAAGACTAAGCGAGCTTGAGGCTTCAGCAAGAAATCTAAGAATTGAAAACGAGCTATCACGAGCTTTATCAAAATTTGAATATGAGCCTATTGATAGCGAGATTGTTGCAGATTTTCTTAAATCAAGACATATCGATGTCATTGATGGCGAGATCAAGTTCAAAAAAGGTGATGAGCTTTTGCCTTTAGAAGAAGGATTGAAAGCGATAGTCGAAGAGCGACCTAACCTTTTTAAAGCAAAAGGTAATCCAGGAAGCGGTATCGAGAATACTCAAAGCGGAAACTGGAGCAAGAAAAAGAGCGAAATGAGCGATGACGATATCGAAGAATTCGTCCAAAAACACGGGCAGGAAGCATTCTTACAATTACCAGATTAAGGAGATGAAAAATGGCAATTCAAATTAAAGATACAGTTATTCAAACTACTGCGATTGATAGTATCAGGGATAACTTGCTCAATGCAAAGACAGCTACTGGCGGTGCAATCAGCGTTGGTAGAAATATCCATAAAGGTGATTACATCGAGGAAACATTCTTCGATGATTTTGGAAACATCGTACGCAGGGATCCAACAGTGGATACAGCGGTAACACCAGAAAGACTCTCTACAAGCGAAGATGTGGCAGTAAAACTCTATTTTAGAGGCGATTTGTTTGTTACCAATACTGAGCTTGAGCGCTATGGTACGACTGTTAAAAACATGAACTCTAAAATCGGAAACAAGATCGGTGAAAAAATCTCACGATGGACAATAGAAAAAGGGCTTATAGCGTTAGTTGCAGCACTTACGTCAAGAACAGAGCTTGTTGCGGGAGATGGTACTACTGCAGCCGATGTTCAAACTCTTGCTAATGCAGTTTTTAAGCTTGGAGACATGAATGAAGATGTGAAAGTATTTGTAGCTCCTTCTATGGTTGCATATCAACTGCTTCAAAATGCACTAAATGCTACAGCAGATCAGATAAGTTACGGCGCTGTATATAGTGCTCAAATTGGAACATTGGGGAGAAAATTATGGATGGTTGACAATGCAGCACTTCAATGGAGTGAGGACATCAACGGCGATGGAACAGATGAGAACGGATATTATACGCTTGGACTAACTCCGGGTGCTATCACAATTGATGAAAGTGAAATTGTGAAAATATTAAGTGACCTTGATATTACGCAAGAAAATGCTGGATATAGATTTAAGGCAGAAGGTGCATATACAATCAAAGTAAAAGGATTTAGTTACAACAAGGCTCAAGGTATAAATCCAAGCGACTCTGTTCTTGGTAGCACTGCAAGCTGGACGCTCGTCAGCGATATTAAAGCTGCCGCAGGTGTTGTAGCTAAAACTTCATAGGAATAATCCATGAAAAAAGTCATTGATTTCAGCGGGCAATATCAAGCGTCCGCTGATGAAATGGTTGTAAGAGCAAATATTAAGTTTTTCAAAAAAGATGATATTCGAGGATTCGATAAAGTTGTTATTTTTGAAAAACATAAAAAGATATTTGATGGAGTAGAAAACATTGATTTTATTAGCTCTAAGAAGAGCAGAAGAGGAGCTAAGTAATGGCAAAAAGACTTGTAAAAAACAGTGTTATATTAGCAGCTGTCGGCACAACGCCTACAACTGCAAACGTTATTGACATTAATGATCCATTTAGCCCGAGCTTTACTACAAAAACGGGTGAGTATAAGCAGTTTGACGGGCAAATGGGGACAACTAAAACTTGGATAGATGGTGATTACTTGGCAGTAAGTGGAACTATTGGTGCATTTTTAAAAAGCAATGGTGGCGGAACAAATATTCCAAAACTTGATGAGCTATTTAAAATGGCAGGATTAACTGGAAGTGCAGCTGATACAGATAACGATGGAACAGATGATGCCTACAAATACATTCCGAATTCTGATGAGTTAGCAACAGGTGAGGTGGTGTGGTACCTTGATGGCATTAAGCGCCATTTTACAGGTGTGAGTGCAAATCTAAAGTTTAATTTTGAAGTAGGAGCACCTGCAAAGGCTCAATTTGATATTCAAGGATATAGTGATACTCCAGTAGAAGAGGCAAATCCATCTGTGAGTCTTGATAGTAATAATATATTTGTTGTAACTGCTGCTCAGGCAGTAACACTAAGCGGAAATACAATACCTGTAACAAATGTAGATTTTGATATGGGCAACAAAATCAATGAGATTTATGCTATTGGAGACAAAACATTCTATAGATCAGATTTTACGGCAAAAGTATCTATTACAGAGAAAGTTGGAGCTGATTTAGGTTACTGGAGCGAATTTTTGAATGGAAATATTAAAAGCCTTGAGGTAACTTTGACTGACGGTCTTGGTAATCAGTTCATTTTTAGTGCGCCTACTCTCAGTTATACAAATATAAACGAGGGCGGAAGTGATGAACTTGAGGTAACAAGAGAGTTTTTAGCAAGCAATGATTTTAGTATCACATATAAATAAGGAGTGTGAGTGAAAATAAATATAGATGAAAAAGTTATTGCAGGCGAAATTGAAATAGGAGATGATAAATTTGAATATAAGGCTTATCCGCCTTCTCTTGAAATTAGCATAATGTTCATGGAAGCGCAAGACGAGGAAGATACCAAAAAACTTTTAAAAGCAATGGATAAATATTATGAGGAATGTATAGAGTTTGATGGAATCTTTGGTAAAAAAACTAAAGAAAAAGTGAGAAAGATACTTGAAAGAAGCGGCAAGCTTATAGATTTTGTCAATGAGGTGATAAACGAAGTGGGGAAGCAAAACGAGCCCAAAGACTAATACTTTGGGCTGAGCAGCTTGCAAAAAGAATAGGAGAGCGATTCTTATCAATTGATGAGAAAAAAGCTCTGATAAAAAATGAAAAAAACAAGATAGTGTTTCTAATATCTGAAGCAGATAGAAAAATAGCCGAAATATTTGAACTGCTCCCTAATGAATACACAATGATGGGAGTAGTTGGGAAAAAATATGAGGCTATAAAAGATTATTTGAAGTGGAATGGTTTTGAGCCAAGCGAATATACACCTCTTTTGGTTCAAATGGGGCAAATATGGGCAAGCAATCTAAAGCAAAAATAAAAAGGCTGAAACGATATGGAAAAAAAACTTCGCATAATTATTGAGGCGGATGCAAAGACTGGACAAGTATCAGTAGTAAAAAAAGAACTCGATAATTTGCATACTTCTGTATTATCTGCAGACAAAGCTTTTTTATCGCTATATAAGAGTTTGAAAAATTTTGCCCTTGCTGGATCTTCTTTGTATGTACTTAATAAAACAATAGGTGATTTAGTTAGAAAAGGCATTGAATATAACAAATCTATTGAAACAATGAAAATAGGAATTGCCTCTTTAATCTCTGTAAATTCTAAAGCTGCAGAAGGGGCAAATAAATTTAAGCTTGCCATGAGAGAATCTTCAAAAATTATGAGTATGCTTAAAAAAGCGAATCTTGAGACTTCAGCCACATTAGAGCAGTTAACACAGGCATTTCAAGCTGCACTTGCTCCTTCGTTAAAAGCAGGCATGAATATAAAACAGACTGTTGAATACACAAAACTTATGACTCAAGCAGCTGGGGCAATGGGAGTACCGATGAATCAGCTTGCGCAAGAGCTTAAATCTGTTGTTAGTGGGACAATAGATTTAAACTCTGTTGTAGCTACAAATTTAGGTATAACTAATGAACAAATTAAACAAGCTAAAGAGCAGGGCAGATTATATGAATTTTTAAGAGATAAACTAAAAGATTTTGCAGAAGCAGGGAATGAAGTTAGCAACAGCTGGGAAGGCATGATGTCAAACATGGAGGACAGCTGGAGTAATCTTGCAGGTGAAATTACAAAACCTATCTTTGAGAATTTGAAAGATGATATAAAAGATATTATTAAATCTTTTAATAACGCTACAGAATCGATACATAATTTTATGCTTAAATTTAGAGAATTGAAAAACATTAATGAAATCGATGACATAAGAAAAAAGATAAAAGCATGGCAACAAGAATTGAAATCTTTAGCAGAGAGGGCTAAAAATCAGTCATTTTTAGCTCCAACTTTTTATGCGGAGATGAATCAGATCCAACAAAAAATACTAAAAGCCCAAGAGAGAATCAATGAATTAAAAGCAATTGAGAAAGAAAAAATAGAGATAAACACTAAAGAGGAAAAAAATAACTTAAAAACAGCAAAATTAAAAATTACTGTATATGATGAGTTGATAGAAAAATGGAAAAAACTTAACAAATCAGTTTTAGAAAATGAATCAGTAAAAAAAGCAAAAAATATGTGGAATGAAAACAACCACGAAATTGTTATGACATTTAAATCTATAGGAGATACCGCCAAGTCTTCTGCAAAATCAGTAGCGAGTGCATGGTCTCAAGCTTCTGTAAGCATGGCAAATTCAATGCAACAAAACTTTTTTGATTTTATGACTGGTAGGTTTCACTCATTTAAAGATTTTATGAAGAATCTATTGAATGATATGCTAAGCAACATCATCACCCCTTTTGCAAAATCTTTGAGCAATCTTTTTAGCAGTGGGGTTACTGGTGGGATTGTGAATATGAGAACAATTGCAGGTGGTTTATCTTTTGCTTCAGGTTCGGCTATGCTTGAGTGGCTTGGTAGAGCAAATGTGCAAGGCAATCATGCAATCTTGCCAAATGGGCAATATGTATCTATGGATACATTTTCGCAAATTGCAAATCTTGCTTCAGGTGGAAATCTTAGCGGTGCAATTAACCTTCTATCTTATGGCAGAACCGCTTACAATGCTTTTACTGGAGGATTGCAGTCTTTGATATATGCTCCAGCCATGGGAGTTGCTCAAATTGGTACATATATGCAGGGCATACCACTTGTAGGCGGTACTCTTTCACAAGGCGCATATGGACTTTCAACTCTTCTTGCTGGGGGTAATCCTGCTATATATGGTACTGCAGGAATGGCAGGGGCGACTTTGGGTGCAGGGCTGCTTGGCTATCTTGGCGGGACTGCGCTTGATAAGCTTTTTGGAAAGGAAACAAAAGCGGGCATAGGCGGAGGAATCGGTGCAGCTATAGGAACTCTTATAGCTCCAGGCATAGGCTCAGTTGTTGGTGGCTTACTCGGCTCAGTGATTGGCGGTATTTTTGGAGGAAAAACAAGAGTAAAATGGCGAAAAAGCGGGGTAGATATTGGGCAATCTACTAAAGATTACGCTAGCGGTAGATATTGGGCAGTAACACATTATCATAAAAGCGGGGGCTGGTTTAGTCATGGCAAAAGTTGGGATGAATGGCGCTATAAAGGATTTGGTAGGAGAGAAATCGATGCAATCAAAAGAGTGATAGGTACATTTGATTCTCTTCTCTGGATGATGGGCGATTTTGATAAAGAACTAAAAGTTAGAGGCGGTAGATTTAGCTCAATTGAGCAGTTTTTATCTAAAAATGTTGTGAAAAGCTTTTTAAAAGAAGTTATGGGGCTGGAGGATTTAACAAAAACTATTACATATACTTATTATAAAAAAATTCCTAATTTTTTAATAGCTTTTGGAAAAAAAATAGATAATCTTGCACCTAAATTAAACAACAATTTTATTAAAGGTCTCTTTGGTAGTTTTTATTCAACCGCTGTTACTGCAACCAAAACAGTATTGACTGAAGATGGTAAAAAGCTAAATGAAGTCTATAGGGTTTGGGCAGACTATGCGAAATCTATCCATAAAAAGATATATGAAGCTTTTGCAGATGTGGTGAATGACTACATCAAATCAAAGCGATCTTTTGCTACATGGTTTCAAGAGTTTAAAGGCAATACGCTTGAAGCTTTAAAACTACAAGCAAAATTCGCACAAGAAGATTTAAAACTCATACAAAGGACAATTGGCAAAGAGGCCGCGAATGTAACTATCGATAACTATCTGGAAGCATACGAAAAAGCAGTCAAAGAGAACTTCACGCCTCAAGTGATTCAGCAATGGAAGGCTTTGGGCGAAGCTTTGATGAAGGTCTCAGAAGCTGAGAAAAAATACAAAGAGGCTTTGATAGGCAGAACTGGTACATATGCAATACTGAGTGGCAGAATAGATATGATGATGGGCAAAGCGCATGATGCGACATCATTAAATATCGAAAAACTTGCAGATGAGATTAGAAACGGAAACAGTGAGATGAAGCTACTTTTCTATGCGATTTTGAAAGAGCTCAAAAAACAGACCGCGATTGAGCAAGGATTAGAGCCATGAAGATATTAAAACCTGGTGATTTCACACTAAACAGCTCAAATGTGCTAGATAGCGCATATCCAGTTTGGGATAGCGCTACAACATATAATACTGGCGATATTGTATATGTAACTGAAAATCATGGAGAATATCAGTCCTTGACCGATTCAAACACAAACAAATATCCGCTAGACAATCCAGCCGATTGGCAATGGCTTGGGACCACGAACAGATGGAGAATGTTTGACCAGTATCTCAATACAGCAACTACGAATAACGGGACTATTGAAATAGAAGTGAGCGCATACGATGTAGGCGGAATATATGTAGGAAATATCGTAGGAACTAATCTCACAATTGAAATCAAAGATAACGCAACAGGTGAGGTGATTGAAAGTGAATCCGTGAGTCTGATACCAGATCCGCTTGACTGGGAGGACTATTTTTTTGGAAGCTGGATAGACAACTATAAGCGCAACTATTTTTATGAGAGAAAAACGCTTACAAGGGATATATCGATTCATCTTGTTCTTGATAATGGCTCAGATGATGCACAAATAGGAATATTTGCTATTGGGCAGATGGACAATATAGGTGCAACACTTTATGATATTGGAGCTTCAGCTCTTGATTTCTCAAAAGTTGTTACAGACACAAATACAGGCGCAACATATCTGCAGCAGGGTAACTACGTCAAAACTCTTCAAGCAGATATTTTCGCATGGACAAGCGGGATAGATTCTGTATATCGAAAGCTTGTGGAGATTCGCGGATTGCCTGTTGTTTTTATAGGCGAAGAGTATGAGACACTCAATGTTTTTGGGTTTATCAAAAAGTTTGAGACAGTGATAAAAGGACCAAAAGAGACATTGATCACGCTTGATATACAGGGACTAATTTAGAAGGAGAATAGATGGCGATAACGCAAAAGATAACAGACATACCAACACCGCCAAGCAGTAGTGACAAAGCAAATTTTCGTCAAAGAGCGGATAATTTTCTTGCAAGTTTAGACAATCTTGCAGATGAGCTCAACACTTTTGCAGACCAGGCAAATTTGCTTGAGGATGATGTAAACAATTGGCTTGGCAATAAAGATGAAGCATATATTCGTATGTATCTTGGAGCGAAAGATACAGATCCTACTACAAGAAACGATGGAAGCGCTTTGCTAACTGGGGATTTGTATTTCAATACAACTAACAATGCGATGCGAGTCTATACAGGCAACGGCTGGGCAACAATATCAAATTTTCAAAACGGAGGGAGTGTTGATGGAGATATTGAATTTGCAACAACAACTGAGGGAATTGTTTTGAAAGATAGAACTTCAACTGATGCAGATGGAAATCCGTTGAGATATAGATTGTTTGTAGAAAATGGAAACTTAGGGATAGAGGAGATATAAGATGGCTAGTGGTGATAAAAGATACATTATAGATATGGTTAAAGATAATGACGGTGCTGGAAGCGATTTAGATGCTGATTTAGTCAGAGGTGGAGAGCCTGTAAAACTTGGGATAGACGAGATAGTAAAAACTGATGGTAGTTTTATTAAAAATCAATGTACAGCATGGGCTATAATTGACGGAGTCAACGCAACTATAATTGATTCGTATAATATCAGTTCAGTTACTAAGGTTGGTACTGGCAAATATGATTTAGCATTTCAGACTCCCATGAACAATTCAAATTATTGTGTGATATGTGGTGGACAAAACAATGGAACGGGTAATGGATCTTGGAATGTTGTTGATAACAAAAATTCAACAACTTATGGTACAGGTACAACTGATGGTGTAGGAATAATTACTTATAAGAGCGATGGAAGTTTTCAAGATCAAAACAGATTTTTTATAGCAATATTCGGAGGAAAATAATGAAATTAAAACATTTTTATAAAATAAACCAAAATGGACGAGCAAGCTTTGGAAGTGGATATAAGATTCCTGACGGCTTTATAGAATATTCAAAAGGACAAGAACCTCAAGAGCTTTTAAATGCTTTGCTTATTGATTTTAAAAAGAGAAAAAAACAAGAAATAGAATCGGCCTACAATCAAGCTATTCAAGAACCTATTGCATACAACGTTGGTGGTTCAGATTATATTTTTCAATCCGATGAAAAGTCTCAAGATATTCTCTCAAAAGTTATTGTATCTGCTCCTGCGGGATTTGAAACTGACTGGCTTGACATTGATAATAACCCTGTACATGTAACTTTAGATGATTTGAAAGGCTTGGCACAAGCTATATTAACAAGAGGACAGCAATTGTTCGCTAAGAAAGTACAATTGAAACAGCAAGTAGATGCTTGTACTACCAAAGAAGAAGTTGAGGCTATAAGGTGGTGATATGAAAGAATTTGTATTATTTCTTATTGCATATATTCTTGTTGTAGTTCTAACACCTGTAGCTTTTGTTTTGAATATTATTAGAAAAGCAATACTAGGACACAGCATAAAGGATTACATATTTACAGCTTCAATAGGGTTTGATCAGGCAGGTGGTTCTATTCTGTATGAACAGGAAAACTGGACTATTAGCTCGTTTACATACTATTTGTGCGCATACAAGAAAAATAAATATGCCTGTATGTTTATGAGATTTATAAACTTTATCTTTGGAAAAGAACATTGTAAAAGAAGCTATATTTGGGAGATAACAAAAGATAGCGAAGATTTAGAGAATGTCATAAGGAAAGTGTGATGAATTGGGTGAGCGAAATATTCAGCGGAGCAGTTGATAAAGTTATTGATAGTGTAGGAAATGCTTTAGATAAGCTTTTTACTTCAGACGAGGAGAGATTAAAAGCTCAAGTATTGCTTGACAAGGTAAAAAGTGAAATGAATCTTGAGCTTGGAAGGCAGGCTCTAGAATATGATAAGCAAATAACTGAGAGATGGAAAAGCGATAACGAACATGCCATAACAAGATTGGTTAGGCCGTCAATCGTCATATGGACATATTTTCTATTTACTATTGTGATGCTGCTTGACGGAAATCTTGGAAATTTTCATATAAATCCTGCTTATATACCTATGCTTGAAACTATAGTAGTTACTGTTACTGTAGCATATTTTGGCAGCAGAGGTGTTGAAAAAGTAAGTAAGTTTATTGAAAAAGGCGATTAATGGAAGAGAGAATTTTAAAAATAGAAAAAGAGCTTGCAATTATGGCAAGCACACAAAATGAAATGAAAAGAGCATTGGAAGAAATATCACAGACATTAAAAGAAATGTTAAAGCTTCATACTGATACACAACTAATGAGACAAAAAATTGAAAGCATGGACAGGGAAGTAAGCGAGAGTTTTAAAAGAGTACATAAAAGAACTGATAAATTAGAAGATAATGTTAGATGGGTAGTAAGGACTATAATAGGATCACTTTTAACAGGTTTCATTGGGATAATGTTTTATGTTATAAAAACTATAGCGGGGTAATCAATGGCTGATTTTAATCATGCTTTTGAAGTATTGAAACATCTAGAGTTCAAAGATTGCTCAGATGCATTGCACTGGAATGAAGGAGAGCAGGGCTGGACATTCATGGGGATATACCAAAATGCGCATCCAAATAGCAAAATATGGAAAGAGCTTGAAAAATATCAAGAGATAGAAAAAGATCCGAAAAAACTCTCAAGGCTTTTGTGCAACAATATAACTGCTATGCAAGAAGTAAAAAATATATATAGGATGAAGTACTGGAACAGAGCGAAGCTTTACGATGTAAAAAGCCAAAAAAAAGCTGAGGAGATTTTTGTATTTGGAGTAAATGTTGGAATTGAAAATGCTATCAAAAAGGCTCAAGAGTTAGTTGGAGTTAAAGCTGATGGAATAGTGGGACCAAAAACTTTGAAAGCTTTGAATGAGTATGATAAAGATTTGTTTGATGCTGGATATGATTTTGAAGAAATAAAATACTATAAAGAGCTTATCAATAAAAATCCAAAATTTGCAAAGTATGAAAAAGGGTGGGTAAATAGAGCAAAAGCAGTGTGATTTTTTCAATTACTGTCAGTAAAAAATCAAAAATGTCTGCTGACACCTTCGTTTAAGTTTCAGTATTTTAGGGCTTTATTTCAAGTTGCGGTTCTGTAGGCCAGAGGTTCGAATCCTCTCGGGCGCGCCAGTTTTTAACTGCTTTTAATATTAAATTTCTCTATTGGACTTGGTCTATTTTTATATTCAAAATATATTTTTGCTGCTTTTAAAAGATTTAAAAAAAGAAAGAGATTAGAAATTATAATAAATATCGATAAAATCTTTTCAATATTTATAAATGGGATTAAAATCAAACAGATAAAAGCTATAAAATGAAATAAAAATTGAATTTTTTCATATCTATCATCAATCATCTCTTTCATAGTAGGAATATCAAAAAATCCTTTTGAGCTTAAATGAAACCATGCAAGGAAAGGAATAATTTTATAAAGCATTCCATTTATGAGACTTATAGCAAAACCAAAACCTAAAAATACTCCACTTATCCATGTTAAATTAAATGAATAATAAAAAATATCTAGCAGTAACAAAATTGTTCCAATAATCAAAGATATTGAGGATAGGTACCAATATTTTATAGTTATATCTGAAATTTTTCTTTTTCTATTTATTAAATGATAAAAAGAGATAAAACCAAATAAAGCAAAGGCTATAAGAAGAAATATAATTGCATATTTATATTTTATAAAAAGCGAAAATATTGAAAAAATTATAAAAAAGAGTATTGAAAAATTTAAAATTCTTTTTAAATTCGCGTTGAACTCTTTTGTAACATAAAACATTGGAATAACTTGATATGAAACACCTATTATCAAAAGTCCAACCCAACCAAAAAAAGCAGCAATTGCATGAGCATTTAAGAATGAATAAAAACTCTCTTTTATATGCGAAGTTCCTATAGAAAAAAGAATATGAAAGCCTAAAAGTAGTGTTATAATTAAAAATATTAATGATGCTCTCATTGCATTAACTGTATGGTTGCTAAATGAAGCAGTAAATAGTTTATATAGAGTTATTATCGAAAAAATACCCAAAGATATTATAAAAAAAGGTATAGAAAAAAGCAGAAACTGATTTTTTTCGAAATAAAATCCAGTAAAAAAAAGTATTATAGCAATTAAAAGGCTAATATGTATAATTTTTGAAAAAAGTATAGGTTTTGGAAATCTAACACCAACTAAAACAGGAAGCATCTGCTGAAGTGCTCCAATCATGACCATACTCATAAAACCAATAGTAAAAAGATGAATAATAGCAACAGTTTGCAAAGAGTAAAAAATAGAAAAATTTTGAGTAAAAAATATAAAAACCCCAGCTATAATTGCAAATATTGGAGCTGTTAGGAAAAAACGAAGAGGTGCCTCAAGAGGCGGAGCTTGATCAAGAGATAATCCTTTAAACATTATCTATCTTCTCCAAAACTTTCTGTTTATCTTTTGGGAAAAAGATATATATGTGATATTCATCTTTATCTTTTTTTATAATATACTCATATCCCATATTTGATAGTTTATTCAATAAAATATCTGGACTCATTCTATGGATTTGATGAATATAACTCTGGCCTTCTATAACATTTTGAAGAGCTGAAAGAACAAGTTGCATAGGAGCTGGAGCCTCTAAATCTTTGGTATCAACCAAAATCTCTTCCATTTTTTCTCCTATTTGCTAAATTTTAACTTTTTTCATCTCTTCTAAAATATTTTCTTTATCAAATGGTAACTGCTCTGCCATATTGTATAAAATCTGCTCCTCTTTCATATTATGCTGTTGAGTCATAATCATAAAAGTCTCACCTAAACCTAAAGCTTTATCTTGGTTTTTATTTTCAATAGCTTCACCAAGCTGATCTATTATGCTTTTAATTTGTGCATGCTCCATTTTCATTACATAAATTGGTCCTTCACCAGATCCTACAAACTCTTCCATTTTAGGAAACAAAACCTCTTCTTCCATAGCAAAATGTTTAAGCATTGCATTTTTAAAAGGTATAAAAAGTTCAAGTGCTTTATCAAAATCACCTTCATTTAAAGCTTCCTCTAAAGGAGCATAAAGGTTGTCGCACTCTCTATGGTCATTGGTCATAAAATCTTTAATTGCCATACAATCTCCTCAATATTTTTTATGTAATTTTATCTTATTTTAAAAAATAGATAATGATAAAAGTCAAAATGTTTTTTTATAATCTATCTATTTTTGGTCATTTATAATTTCAAAAGAGAATTCATATTCTGGCAGTTTATATGAGTCTTTTGGTTTACCCTCTTCATCTGGGGGTGGATATTGAAGAGGTGGTTCAACAATAAAATAGATAAGTTTAGTATTTGAATGATTTTTTTCTTTTTTAAATTTTAAGTAGCAATAAGCACTTTCACCTACATCTGGAAAAAATATAGAATACCATGCTTTAGAACCCCCGCCATATTGGGCTTTAATAGTTTTATGATCATCTGTACAATATATTGGAAGATTTGCTACTGGGTCTTCAGGTATAATTCTATATTTTAGTTTTCTATTTCCAGAAGGACCTTTTGTATATTTTATAAAAAATTTTATAACTTTATCAGTTGGTAAATTTATTAAATACCAATCTTCATCACCTGCACTCATTCCATGATAAATTCTATTTACATTTATAATGACTGGATTTTTAAAACTAGAATCTCTTTTGGAACCTGCATCATCATGTTTTTTAACTATATATGTTTCAACTTGTAATGGTGCTCCACCATTTATGTAGCAAAAATCGCTATGATCATTTCCAACAACAAGATACCATAATTCTTGTCCAACTTTGATTTCTGTATCCCAAAAGCTTTCTTTGCACATTTTACATGTATCTGATTTTTCAAAATTTTCATATGTATCACAACCTACGTAGTTAATAGACCTAGGATTATTGCTAAAATGAGTATTTATGTAAGGATCTCCTGTAATAAATGGTAATGCTTTAATTTTTACCCAATATATAAAATTTTTTGATTTATCAATTACTAAGCAGAGATGATTTTTATCTACAATAGTAGACCCACCAGGTTTAATAACTTGGCATTTAAGTTTTTCAAAAGATATATCAGCAAATAAAAAAGAGATTGTTAAAAATAAATAAAAAATTTTAGCCAAATATCACCTTTAAAAAGTTTTTTGATTATTTTATCATTTTTGTAGTAAATATTGAATTTAGTAGATTATTTTTGATTACGAAGATTAAAAGGCAACAAATGTTGCCATTTTATTTTTTGATATTAAAACCTATCCAAGTCACTGCAGAAACTGCCATTAAAGCTCCATATACCATTCCTAATAATTCAGATGGTGCCATTTTTTCTCCTTATATTAATTATAATTAAAAATTATATTATAAGAAAAATCATTTAAAAGTTTTTCTTATAATGTTCATATTACATATGTGTTAATAAAAATAATCTTAAAATAGCTATTTTTAAATAAAAAAAGAGAAAATAGATGAAATTTATCAAATTTTGATAAATTAATATGTTGTATATGTTCAATTTTATTGATTAGCAAAATAGGGAAGAGTAAAAAAATGTATGGGCTAAATGATATAGAAGATCCTTATCATAATCTTTATGTTCCATTCCAACTGAAAATGTATATTTTTTTCCATCTTTTATGATTAATTTATTATAAAAATCTATAAATTTGTGTGTACCATCTTTACATTTAATATCATTATTATATGTTTCATAATCTTTTTCATTACCTGATATTATCTCTTTAAAAACTTTAAAAATTTTTTCTTTATTAATTGGGTCTATAAATATATCAAACCAATTTTTTCCGATAACTTCCTCTTTTTTGTATTTTGTATTATCTAAATTTGAAAAGAAATCAACAATATTTCCATTTTCATCAAGAACTACTTTAATATATTTTATGCTATTTTTCACTTTTTTCCTTTTCCGCTTCAGCAATTAAAACATCCTCAATAATTTTATCTATATCTCCATCAAGTATTGCTTCTACATTTGAATAAGCTTTTTGGCTTCTATTATCTTTTACTTGTTGATATGGAGCTAAAACATAACTTCTTATTTGATGTCCCCAGCCAATTTCACTCTTTTGTATTCCCTCTTGTTCAGCTTTTTTCTTTTCTAGTTCAAGTTCATATAGCCTACTTTTTAACATTTTCATTGCAGTTGCTCTATTTTTATGCTGGCTTCTATCATTTTGACACTGAACTACTATTCCTGTTGGGATATGCGTAATTCTTATGGCTGAATCTGTTTTGTTTACATGCTGGCCCCCAGCCCCACTTGCTCTGTATGTATCAACTCTTATATCTTTATCCTCTATAACAATATCAATATCATCATCAACCTCTGGACTAACCATAACTGAGGCAAAAGAGGTATGCCTTCTTGCATTTGAATCAAAAGGGCTAATTCTAACAAGTCTATGAATTCCATTTTCTACTTTTAAATATCCATAAGCATTTTCACCTTTTATAATAAAACTAACATCTTTTATCCCAGCTTCTTCTCCCTCTTGATAATCTAATAGTTCAACTTTATATCCGTGACGTTCTGCCCATCTTAGATACATTCTATATAAAATACTTGCCCAATCTTGACTCTCAGTCCCACCAGCTCCAGGATGTATAGAAATAATGGCATTTTTATCATCATTTTCGCCGCTTAACATTGTTTCAATTTCAATTTTATTTACTCTATTTTCAAGCTCTTCAGCCTCTTCAAAAAGCATATTTAAAGTTTCACTATCCTCTTCTTCACTTGCCATTTCAAAAAGCTCTTTAGAGTCTTCTACTGAGCTTTTTGCCTCTTTATATTTTTCTAAAATTCTAGTAATTTTATTTTTCTCTTTTTGAATTTCGCCAGCTTTTTTTGCATCATTCCAAAAAGAAGGAGAATTTTCCAGTTCTTCAATCTCTTTTAACCTTTTTTCTAAATTATCAGGTTTTATTATACTTTTAATGTTTTCAATCTTTTTTTCAAGTTTTTTTAGAAGTTCGCTATATTCGTAACTATCCAAAATAGTTCCTTTTTAGTTAAAATTTTAGTGAAATTATACTATATTAAGTAAATGGTTAAGAAAGTTAAATTGTTAATTAATAAAATATATAAGGAGCTTTTTTGAGAATTGTTCAACATCCTATTGAATTAAAAAAAGAGCTTAAAAATGTAAAAGGCTCTATTGGCTTTGTTCCTACAATGGGGGCTTTACATGAAGGACATTTATCATTAATTAAAAAAGCAAGGGATGAAAATGATGTTGTAGTTGTGTCAATATTTGTAAATCCTACTCAATTTTTGCCTGGCGAAGATTTTAATAAATATCCAAGGAAACTTGAAGCTGATATTAAATTATGCGAGCTTGCTAAGGTTGATTTTCTTTTTACTCCAAATATTGATGATATATATGATAAAGATGAAGTTTTAATAAAAGCACCAAATATAAAAGGTTATATTTTGGAAGGATTTAATAGACCAGGCCATTTTGATGGTGTTTTGCAGATTGTAAATAAGCTTTTAAATATTGTTAATCCAACAAATGCATATTTTGGGAAAAAAGATGCCCAACAGCTATATTTGATAAAAAAAATGGTTAATAATTTTTATATGGATGTAAATATTGTTGAATGTGATATTATTAGAGAAAAAGATGGTCTAGCTATGAGTAGTAGAAATGTTTATCTAAATGATGAAGAGAGGCAAAAGGCTCTTTTGATTTCAAAATCATTAAAAAGAGCTGCAAAATTAATCATGCAAGGAGTTATGAACGTACAAGATATTAAAAGTGAAATGCTGAATATTTTAAAACCATTAGATGTAGAATATGTTGAAATAGTTAATAGAAATTTTGATAAATTAGATAAAATAGAAATAGATTATACAATTATTTTAGTTGCGGCAAAAGTTGGAACTACAAGACTTATTGATAATATATGGATTTAGGAAAAATTATGGATTGTAAGAAAGTTTTAAATATTAAAGTTCCTCAAAAAGAAGAGAATATAAAAGTTTCAGAAATAGCTAAAAAAACTTTAACTTTTATGGCTAAAAACAATATTGCTTTAACTCCAAAAAATTATGAGGATTGGTTTTTTGTTATATGTAATTCAGTTGATGATATGCATCTTTTAACAGATCAAAATCTTTTTTTGCTTTATGAAGAGTATATAAAGGAAAAGCCTGCAATATTTAATGATTATGATGCAAAAGAGGTTTCAAAAGAGTTAAAAAATATTGTTAATGAGTCTGAAAATATAATAACTTTAATTGATACCAATATCAATAAGCATAGTCAATTTATGGAAGATAGTAAAAAAGCATTAGAAAAAAAAGATATAAAGATGATTGATGATTTGAAAAATCAGATAAAAATTTTAGAAGAAGAGAATAAAAAGCTGAAAAAGAAACTATATGAAAATAGATATATTTTAAATAGCTTAGAAGATAAGTTTCATGAATATAAAAAATTATCATATATTGATCCATTAACAGGTCTTTTCAATAGAAGAGCTTTTAATGAAGAAGTTGAAAAAATAAAAGATATTATCCCTTTTTCTATAATATATTTAGATATTGATGATTTTAAAAAAATAAATGATACTTATGGTCATACAGTTGGAGATGAGGTTTTAAAAGAGATAGGTGAAATTTTAAATAGTTTTATAAGAAAAGATACAAAAGCTTTTAGACTTGGAGGCGAAGAGTTTGCAATAATTTTACCAAATGTAAATATTGAAGATGCAAAAAATATTGCCCAAAGAATAAGAAAAGTGATAGAAAATCATAATATTAAACTGGAAGATACAATTGTTTCTTATACCGCAAGTTTTGGAATAACAAGTTATCAAAAGGGTGAAGATATAAATGAACTTTTAAAAAGAGCAGATGAAGCAATGTATCAAGCTAAAAAAAGTGGTAAAAACCGAGTTTTTATTTTATAGAATCTAATATCTCTTCTACAATCTTTTTTGCTCCATCTTTTTTAACTATTTTTTCAAGATTTTTACTTATTTTTGATATATCTTGTTTTTCTATAACATCAAGTATCTGGCTGTAATCTTTATCTCTATCATATAAAAATGCACAATTTTGTTTTTCAAGGAATTTTGCATTAAAAAATTGATGGTTATTTGCTGCATATGGGTAAGGAATAAATATTGTTGGCAAAAGATTTGATGCAAGTTCCCACAATGTACTAGCACCTGCTCTTGCTACTGCAAAATCTGCTTTTTGCATTTTTTGAAAAATATTTTTATCAAAATCAAAAATATCTGCATCAATTTTTAGTTTTTCATACTCTTTTTTAACTCTTACAAAATCTTTTTTTCCAGTTTGATGAATAATATTTATCCCTCTTTCATGCAATTTAGGTGCTATTTTTAATGCAATATCATTTATCTCTTTTGCTCCTTGGCTTCCTCCTAGAAAGATTACTGTTTTTATATTTTCTCTAACTCTTTTGGTATCAAAAAATATATCTGAAACTGGATATGGGTCATAAGGAGGTAAAAATGAGCAAAATACTCTTTTTGAAAAAGGAGATAAAATTTTATTTAATCTACCATAAACTGCATTTTGCTCATGAATAAAAAGAGCTCTATTGGAAAAAGTTGCTGCAAAACTTGCAGGAGCAGCAGAATATCCACCAACACTAATAATCGCTTTTATATCCTTTTCTTGAAAGATTTTTTTGCATTTCATTGATAGATTTAAAATATTAAAAAGAGATTTTATCTTTTTTATCCCTTTTTTATTTACTACTCCAGAACTTTCTAAAAAATATTTTTGACTAAATCCATCATCATTTTCAAACCAATCTATATCCTGACCATGAGTTGAGCCAATATAGATTGGTTTGATATTTTTTTTATTAAATTCCTCTTTTAATGCTTTTACTATTGATAAATGTCCACCAGTCCCACCACCAGTAATTACAATATTCAAAACCTTCCTTTATTTGGATATTGGACATGAGATATTAGGAATTAGGAATTGGGAATTAGTGTTAGTGTAAGTTATTTTACTAACACTATTCACTATTACTAAACCCTTCATTCCTTCGCTGCTTCACAACTTTTCCGCTTCACACCTTCATAGCTTTTTACCAATAACTAATAACCAATATACCAATTACCAATCTCTAATGTCAAATGTCTAATAATCCAATTATTTTATCTTTTTACTTATCATTAAAACCATTCCTAATGCGACTCCATTTGCTAGCATTGCACTTCCTCCATAGCTTAAAAAAGGAACAGCAATACCTTTAATAGGAGTCAATCCACTAATTCCATATGCATTTATCAAAAATGAAAAACCAAGAAGTAAAGCAACTCCAATGCAAAAAAGATAATCAAGATGATCTTTGCTTCTATTTGCTATTTTAAAAATCCTATGAATTATAAGTGCGATTATAATCGTTATAGTAAATATTCCAATATATCCAAACTCTTCAGCAATTCCAGCTAAAACAAAGTCAGTATGAACTTCGCTTAAAAATCCAAGTTTTAATTTTCCCTCAGCCAAACCTGTACCAAAAATTCCTCCATGATGTATTGCATTTAATGAATGGGTTATTTGATAAGGTTCAGGAGCATCTTCAACTCTTAATTTTTCAGCTATAGTTTGAGGCAGAAAATTTAATATATAATTTTGGGCATTGGCCCACCAAGAAAGAATTCTATTTATTCTATGTGGTGAAGTAAATATAAAAAGAATAAATATTATAAGTGCTGAGCCAATAAGAGTTAAAAATAGTTTAAAGCTTCTACCTGCAAAAAAGAGCATAAAACTAAGAGTCAAACCAAGTACCATAACCTGTCCAAGATCATTTTGAAAAACAGCAATTAAAACAACTACAAATAAAAATACAATTATATATGGAAAAATAAGTTTAATCTCTTCTAAAAGATTTTTCTTTTCTACCTTTGCAAATTTTCTTGAAAAACTCCATGCAAGAAAAAAAACAAAGCCTACTTTGAAAAACTCAACAGGAGCTAAAGAAAAGCCAGGAAGTCTTATCCATCTTTTTGCTCCACCAGCACTTGTAACTAAGGTAGATGGCATAAAATACATTGATATCATTAAGATAAAAAATATTATAAATATTGAAATTCCAAGTATCTTTGTCCATTTTTGAGGATCTAGACTTGATATCCCCCACATTAATAAAATAGCACCAATCCCAGATATTAACTGTCTTATTAAAAAATGAAACTCATCATATCCATACAATAAAACCGTATAAGTTGAAAAACTATAAGAGCATATGATACTTATAGTTATTAGGATTGATGCAAGAATAAAAATAGTTCTATCAACCATTATCTACTTTCTAATTAGGAGTACTATAAAATAGTATAAAACTACCCTTAAGTGAATTTTTATAGCTTTAAGAGTATTATTTTATCCACTATTAACAAAAAAAATGATTAAGAAATATGAATACTCAAAATAAGCTATATAAAATTGCCTTACTTTTTTTTCTTTTAATAATCGGCTTTTTGATTTTTTTGCTTGCTATTTTTAAGATAGTTATAGATGATAGAAAACTTCCATCTCTTATTATAAGTGAGAAAAATAGAGCGATAAGAGGCTCTATAATAACTAAAGATGGTTTTCATGCAGCTTCAAGTAAAAAGCTTTATAAAATTTCTGTAAATACCAGATGTATAGACCCAAATAAAAAAGAACTTTTTATAAAACTTTTTTCAATTTATAGTGGAATAAGTGAGAAAAGAGTAAAAAGAGCTTTAAAAAAGAAAAGAGGCAATGTTGTTTTATCTTATAAAATGAATCCAAAGCAGGCAAATCTTCTTAGAGAACTTGCAAAAAAACTTTATCTAATGGATGTCTTTAAAGAGTATGAAGTAAATGGCAGAGTTATAAAGCAGGGCCTTTCAATTACAGAAAGTGGAGAAAGTAGAATATATCCATATAAAGATCTTTTAACTCCAGTTATAGGATATGTTAAAAAATTTGAGGATAATGGATATACAAATATAAAAGGTGTAAAAGGTATTGAAAAATTTTATGAAGAAAAATTAAGGCCTATTCAAGATGGATTGATTAAAGGTTATAGAGATATAGGAAATAATATTATTTTAAATAAAGATGCAATTATAAAAGCAAGAATTGATGGATACAATATAAATCTAAATATTCCTATTTTGCTTCAAAAAAATATAGAAAATATTCTTGATGAATTTAAACAAAAACTAAAAGCAAAAGAGATCATTGCTGCTGTTATGGAAAGTAGAAGCGGTAAAATTTTAGCTCTTGCTAGTTCAAATAGATTTGATCCAAAAAATATAAGAAAAAAAGATTATGAATCATTAAATGCTTCAGTTATAGAGTATAGTTTTGAGCCCGGATCGGTTATGAAGCCTATAACATTTTCTCTTCTTTTAGAAAATCATTTAGTATCTCCATATGATATTGTTAGAACATATAATGGAAGATTTAAACTTGGTAAAAAAATCATAACAGATGAGCATAAAGAAGAGTGGATGAGTGCTGAAAATGTTATAGTTTATTCAAGTAATATTGGTATTGCTCAACTTGCTCAAAAATTATCTCATATTCAATTTTATCAAGGATTAAAAGATTTTGGTTTTTCAAAAAAAACAGGTATTGATCTGCCATATGAGCATACAGGATATATTCCTCCTTTAGTTAAATTTAGAAGTGAGATATATAAAGCCACAGTTGGATATGGATATGGAATGAGAGCTACCTTTATGCAACTATTAAAAGCATATAATGTTTTTAATAATAATGGTAAAGAGGTAACCCCAAGAATAGCAAACTATCTATCTTTGGAAAATGGAAAGCAGTTTGCATTGCCTTTTTATAAACCAAAAAGAGTTATCTCTGTTGCAACTGCTGCAAGAATGCAAAAAATTCTTATAAAAGTTGTTGAAAAAGGAACAGGTACTGCTGCACAAATTGATGGTATAACTGTAGGTGGAAAGACTGGTACTGCCCATATAGTTGAACATAAAAAATATGTTAGAAGCTATAATAGTTCCTTTTTTGGTTTTGCAAATGATAAAAAGAATAGATATACAATTGGAGTTACTGTTATAAAACCAAAAGTTCATTATTTTGCCGCCCAAACTGCCGTCCCAGTTTTTAAAGAGATAGTAAATATTTTAATAGATCAAGGATATTTGGTACCAGTAACTGAGGAATAGTATAAAGAGGTATAACGGGATAGTGGAATAGGAGATAAGGGGGTAAGTGAGCGAGGGCAAAGCGAAGCTTTAAGACAACAACTGCTTGTTGTCTGTGCCCGAGCGAAAGCCTTGAGTATATGTGAGTCCGAAAAACAAGGTTTTTCGTGACGAACATACGAGAGGTTGGTTTACCTTGAAGAAAATCAAATGAGCAAAGTGAATGAAGATTTTCGGTTAAATTTGAGGGTGAAGGTTGAAGGGAGAAGGTAGAAGGGGATAAAGGAAGTGGCTAATTCCCAATTCCTAATGACTAATGACTAATGTCCAATGACCAATGTCTAATCTCATTTATGTTAAAATTAGCAAAAAAATATTAAGAGGAATTTATGGATATTAGAAGCGAATTTTTAAACTATTTTAAATCATTAAATCACAAAGTTTATCCAAGTGCTCCGCTTGTTCCAGAAGATCCAACACTGCTTTTTACAAATGCTGGAATGGTTCCATTTAAAAAAATATTTACTGGAGAAATTCCTGCAGAAGTAAAAAAAGCTACAAGTTGTCAAACATGTATTAGAGCAGGTGGAAAGCATAATGACCTTGAAAATGTGGGTTATACAGCAAGACATCACACTTTTTTTGAAATGCTTGGTAATTTTAGTTTTGGAGACTATTTTAAAGAAGAAGCGATTAAATATGCATGGGATTTTGTTACAAAAGTATTGGAATTACCTATTGAAAGATTATGGGTTACTGTACATGAGAGCGATGATGAAGCGTATGAAATCTGGCAAAAACATATAAGTAAAGATAGAATAAAAAAATTTGGTGATAAAGATAATTTTTGGCAAATGGGAGATACAGGTCCTTGTGGTCCTTGTAGTGAGATTTTTTATGATCAGGGAGAAGAGCATTTTAAAGGAAGTGAGGATTATTTAGGAGGAGATGGGGATAGATTTTTAGAGATTTGGAATCTTGTATTTATGCAGTATGAGAGAAATGAGGCAGGAGAGCTTCTTCCTTTGCCAAAACCAAGTATTGATACAGGAATGGGATTAGAGAGAATTACTGCAATTAAAGAGGGAGTTTTTAGTAACTATGATAGCTCGCTTTTTATGCCTATTATTGAAGCTATTAGTGAACTTGCAAATAAAAAATATATCTATGAAGAGGGAGCTAGTTTTAGAGTAATAGCAGATCATATAAGAGCTGTTACTTTTCTTCTTTCACAAGGAGTTATGTTTAGTAATGAGGGAAGAGGGTATGTTCTAAGAAGAATCTTAAGACGTGGCGTAAGGCATGGATATCTGCTTGGATTGAAAGAGCCTTTTATGTATAAGCTTGCTGATGAGGTTGTAAAATTAATGGGCTCTCACTATGAATATTTAAATGAGAAAATTAATGTAGTTAAAGAGCAGATAAGAGCTGAAGAGGAGAGATTTTATCAAACTATTGAAGCTGGAATGAAGATTTTTGAAGAAGAACTCAAAAAGAGTTCAAAAATCTTTAGCGGCAAGGTTGCTTTTAAACTATATGATACATATGGATTTCCTCTTGATTTAACAGAAGATATGCTAAGAGAAAAAGGGTTAAAACTTGATAAAGATGAATTTGAAAGGTTAATGAAAGAGCAAAGAGAGAGAGCAAAGGCTGCATGGAAAGGTAGTGGAGATACAGCTTTAAGTGGTGATTTTAAAGAGATTTTAGGATTAAAAAATGAGTTTGTTGGGTATGAGAAATTAAAATCAAATACAATTATTATGGCAATATTGGATGAAAATTTCAAAAAAACTGATACATTAAAAGCTGGCGAAAAAGGGTGGGTTTTACTTGAAGAGACCCCATTTTATGCAGAAAGTGGTGGTCAAGTTGGAGATAAAGGAGAGATATATTTATATGAAGATGGAAAATTAGCAGATGTATTAGATACTAAAAAGTTTTTTAATTTAAATATGAGTCTTGTTCATGCAGTAAAGAGTATAAGAGTTGATGAATCAATAAAAGCAATAGTAGATAAATCAAGAAGAGAGATAGCAAAACATCACTCTGCAACACATCTTCTACATGCGGCTCTTAGAAAAATTTTAGGAGAGCATGTAACACAACAAGGAAGTTTAGTAGAAGCAAATCGTTTAAGGTTTGACTTTTCTCATCCAAAAGCATTGACTTCCGAAGAGATTAAAAGAATAGAAAATTATGTAAATGAGATAATTGCACAAGGAATTGAAGCTAAAGTTGAAGAGATGAGTCTTCAAAAGGCAAAAGAAAAAGGAGCTATGGCTCTTTTTGGTGAAAAATATGGAGAAAGGGTTAGAGTTGTAGAGTTTGGAGATGCAAGTATTGAATTGTGTGGTGGAACACATGTTAAAAACAGCTCTGAAATAGGAAGTTTTTTTATTACAAAAGAGAGTGGTGTTAGTAGTGGTGTAAGAAGAATAGAAGCAGTATGTGGTATGAGTGCTTTGAAACTAGCAAAATCTTGGAGAGAGAGTTTGCAAAAAGCAAAAGAAGAGTTAAAAGCTCAAGATATTTTTCAAGGAATTAAAAAATTAAAAGAGGAAGTTAAAAAATTAAAAGAGGAAGTTAAAGCTGCAAGCAAAGTTAGCCAAAAAGAGTTAAAAAGTTATGAGATATCAGGAAAGAAAATTATAATTGATGAGATAGAAAGTGGTGATATTAAAAAAATTATTGATGATATTAAAAATGCAAATGAAAATGTGGCTGTGATGCTGTTTCAAAAAAAAGGTGATAAAGTTTTAATTGCATCTGGAGTAAAGGGAATTGATATAAAAGCTGGAGAGTGGGTAAAAGCAGTTGCTCCAATAGTTGGAGGAGGAGGTGGAGGAAGGCCAGATTTTGCACAAGCTGGCGGAAAAGATCCATCTAAAATAGATGAGGCAAAAAAAGAGGCTATAGATTATGTTAAAAGGATCTTAAAATAATGGAAAATTATCTTTTATATATTATTTTTTTTCATGTATTAGGTGCAATTATTTGGATAGGAGGGATGATAGCAATAAGATTTGCTGTTCATCCAGCTCTTCAAAATATAGATGATGCTAGCATGAAAATTGCTAGAACTCTTGAAATAACAGGAAGGCTTTTTGCTTTAGTTTTTCCATTTATAATAATAATTTTGGCAACTGGCTTAATGCTTTCATTTTCTTTTGGATTTAGTGGCCATACAAAACTTAGTATGATAGTTCATGTGAAAGAGGCTATTTGGCTTGTTATGACACTTAATTATGCTTTAATGGTATATCTTAGATTTAAAGCTCAAAGCGCTTTTTTAGGTGCAGATATTAAAAGAGCAAAAGAGATACTATCTCCTGTAGCAAAATATATGTTACCTATCAATATTTTTCTGGGAGTTATGGCACTATTTTTTGGATTAGTACTTAGAGGATTTTAAAGGAAAAAAATGAAATCACTTGGAAAACATCTTTTAGCTGAATATTATAGATGCGATGAGAATGCAATAAATGATGTAAAAAAAGTTGAAGAAGCTTTAATAAAAGCTGCTGAAATTGCAGGAGCAACAGTAATAGGCAGTTCTTTTCATAGATTTGAACCATATGGTGTAAGTGGAGTAGTAATTATTAGTGAGTCTCATCTTACAATACATACATGGCCAGAGTATGGTTTTGCTGCTGTTGATGTTTTTACTTGTGGTGATCATGTAGATCCTATGAAAGCTCATGAATATTTAAAAAAAGTGTTTAAAACACAAAATGCAACAGTAGAGACTGTTTTAAGAGGAGTATTAAATATTCCAGACCTTAGACATAAACCTGGTGGAAGCTGTATAGAGAGCAGCTGTGATAGAGGTATAACTAAAAATGGTTAGGCTTGCAAGTTCAAGTGAAACAAGAGCAAAAATATTAAAAGAGTCAAAAATAGAGTTTATTCAAAGTGATATCCATTTTGATGAAGATATATTGATTGAAAAATATAAACATCCAAGAAGTTTTGTTTATCATGCAACAAAAGGAAAGCTACAAGCTGCAATAGATAAGTATGGATTAGATATTCCAATAGTTGTTGCAGATACAGTTGTAAGTGTAAATGAAAAGATATTAAGAAAAGCAAAAGATGAAAAAGAGGCACTTGAAATTTTAAAACTTCAAAGCGAAAATATTGTCTCAATTTTAACCTGCACAGCATTTAAGTCGAAAAATTTAGAATATTTAGATTTAAGTGCAACATATTATCATTTTTCAAAATTTGATGAAAAAGATTTGCAAAATTATATAGAAAGTGGTGAATGGAAGGGTAAAGCTGGGGCATGTATGGTTGAAGGATTTTGTAAAAAATATATAAAAAGTGTAAAAGGCTTTGAGAGTTGTGCAAGGGGTTTAACAATAGAGAAACTTTTACCTTTAATTGAGCTTAATGAAGATATTAAGAAAAATATTTGAAGGATATAGAGGAGAGATATTTCTTGTAGAAGTTGAAAACCAAGTTTATATAATGAAAAAAAATAAAAGATTAGATGTAGATTTTATTGCAAAAGAGTATCAAATTTTAAAATTTTTAGATGGTCACTATTCTCCAAAAGTTTATGAAAAATCAAAAGATTTCTTTTTAATGGATTATATAAAAGGATACAATTTCAAAGAGTCTCTCAAACTCAATAAAAAAGCCTCCATATTACTATCTTTGAAACTTTCATATTATCTGGATAAAAAAAGAGTATATCACTCCCAGCTTGGTAGATATCATCATATGATAATATCAAAAGATTTTCAAAAGATTTGGGCTTTAGATTTTGAAAGAGCAAAAATAGATTCAAATCAAAAAAATCTTTTGCAGATAGTAGGATTTTATTTAAAAGATTACTATCCTTTATTAAAAGAGGAGATCAAAATATATAAAAAAGATATAGATTTGGGATATAAAAAAATTGTTGATAAAATTTTGTCTTATATAAAATAGGTGTATAAATGTATGAAAAAGAGATTAATGCAATAAAAAGAGCAAATAGATTTAGAGAGAGAAAGATTTATGATTTTCATTTAAAAGATTTTGCCTCAAATGATTATCTAGGGTTTGCTCACAATAAAAAACTTTTAATAAATGCCTATAAAAAACTAAAAGAGTATCCAATTAATGCTGCAAAGGCCTCCCTTATAGTAAATGGATATACATCTATTCATAAAAATTTTGAAGATGATTTATGTAGATTAAATGGTTTTGAAGCTGGAATTGTTTTAGGAAGTGGATTTTTAGCTAATATTGCTTTGATTGAAGCTCTTCCTAGAAAAAATGATCTATTGCTGATTGATGAAGAGTATCATGCAAGTGGAATATTGGCATCAAAATTAACTCAAGCGAAATTAGAGTTTTTTAAACATAACGACCCAGAAGATTTAGAAAAAAGATTAAAAAATAAAAAATTTAATAGAGTCATTATTGCAATTGAAGGCATATACTCAATGAGTGGAGATATTGCAAAAAAAGAGATATTTGATATTGCTAATAGATATAATGCAATTTTAATTATAGATGAGGCCCACAGTAGTGGAGTTATAGGAGAAAATCTTCTAGGAATATTAGATTTTTACAATATAAAGCCACATAAAAACTATATAAAAATGGGAACTATGGGAAAAGCTTATGGAAGTTATGGGGCATATATACTCTCTTCAAGTGAGATAATCTCTTTTTTAGAAAATAGAGCCAAAAGTATTATATATACTACCGCTTTATCTCTATTTGATGTTTTATTAGCCCACGAAGCATTAAAATATATAGAAAAAAATAGTAAAAAACTTGTAAAAAAAATTGAAAAAAGGAAAAATATAATAGAAAAAATTTTAAATAAAAAAATAGAATCTTTAATATTAAATCTTGAATTCAGCAGCAATCAAGAGGTTTTAGAGATACAAAAAGAGTTATTAAATAGTGGCTTTTTAGTAGGGGCTATTAGACAACCTACAGTAAAAAAGCCAATACTTAGAATAATTCCAAGGCTTGGTGAGAGTAAAAAAGATTTAAAAAAGCTTTTAAAAATTTTGAGGGCAAATTATGTTTAGATGTGAAAGATTAAAAATTGTGGATGTGCAAAGAGATAAAAAGCTTGTTGATATAAGTTTTGAGATAAAAGACTCTTTAGCTTTGGTTGGAGAGAGTGGTAGTGGAAAAAGTTTAACTCTAAAGGCGCTTTTAGGACTTTTACCCCCAAATCTAAAATCAGATATGAAAATAGTATCCTCTTTTGAGTTAAAAAGGGGCAAAACACTCTCTCTTGTTCCACAAAACCCTTTTACATCTTTAAGTCCTCTTACAAAAATAAAAGATCAATTTTTAGTATCTCAAAAAAAAGCACTTGAACTTATGAATTTAGTTGGTTTAAAAGATGAGCATCTTTATAGATTTCCTCCGGAACTTAGTGGTGGGCAGCTTCAAAGAGTAATAATAGCTATGGCTCTTGCTTTAAATCCCAAACTTTTGCTTTTAGATGAGCCAACTACAGCATTAGATCCAGATACTAAAGAGATGGTTATTGAGCTTATAAAAGATATGAAGAAAAAATTTGATTTTTTGATTTTATTTGTTACACATGATATTGAAAGTGCAAGAAAATTATGCAAAGAGATATCTGTAATTAAAAAGGGAAAAATAGTTGAAAATGGAAAAATGGAAGAAGTATTGTATAATCCACAAAGTGAATATACAAAAACATTAATCGAATCAAATTTTGCACAAAGAGAGTGGAGAAAGTGAGATACCTGTTTTCTTTTATTTTAATAGTTATTTTTTCTTTGTTTGGAATACTTTTTTATTATTATGATCAAATAAGAGACCAAGCAGATAGTATTATTAATTATAATCCCCCATTAACAACAAAGATTTTTGATAGAAATGGAAAATTAATTGCAAATATTTTTGATAAAGAAAATAGAGTGTATGCTAAATATGAAGAGATTCCGCCTAAAGTTATTGAGTCACTGCTTGCTATTGAAGATACAATGTTTTTTGAGCATAAAGGGATAAATTTAGATGCAATTTTTAGAGCAATTATAAAAGATATTAAAGCTGGAAGATTTGTAGAAGGAGCAAGTACTCTTACACAGCAACTTATTAAAAACAGCGTTTTGACAAGAGAAAAAAAGATTGAAAGAAAAATAAAAGAGATTTTGCTTGCTCTTAAAATAGAATCTATCTTAAGCAAAGAGGAGATTTTAGAAAGATACTTAAATCAGATCTATTTTGGGCATGGATATTATGGGATAAAAACTGCAGCTTTGGGATATTTTCACAAAAGTTTAAAAGATCTAACTTTGAAAGAGGCTGCAATGTTAGTAGGCCTTCCAAGAGCACCAAGCTTTTATGATCCAACTAAACATTTAGATTATTCAATAGAAAGAGCAAATAGAGTAATAACAAGACTTCATAAGTTGGGTTGGATAACAGATGAAGAGTTTTCAAAAGCAATAAAAGAGATACCAATAGTTTATGATGATACATTAACTCAAAATAGAGCACCATATGTTGTAGATGAGGTTTTAAGAAAGTTAAAAAATAAAATAAAAGATATAAAAAGCGGTGGATATAAAATCTATACAACAATCGATCTTGATTTTCAAAAAATTGCGAGAAATAGTTTAAGATATGGATATGAAAATATACTAAAACGATCAAAAAATGAAGAACAGATAGATACATTAAATGGTGCTATTGTTGTTATGAAAAATAGCACAGGAGAGATACTCTCTTTGGTTGGTGGAGTAAATTATCAAGAGAGCCCATTTAATAGGGCTACTCAAGCAAAAAGACAGCCGGGAAGTGCCTTTAAACCATTTATTTATCAAGTTGCTTTAAATCTGGGATACTCTCCGGCATCTTTAATTCCAGATGTAGCAAGGACATATGAGTTTGAAGATGAAAATGAGACAAAAAAATGGCAGCCTAAAAATTATGAGAAAGATTTTAAAGGTTTGATCACTCTAAGAGAAGCATTAGTTCATTCAAGAAACCTTGCTACTATAAATCTTGTCAATGAGATTGGTTTGGTAAATATGTATAAAGAGTTAAAAAGATTTGGTTTTGAAAATCTTCCAATGGACCTTTCATTATCTTTAGGCAGTCTTGCAATTTCTCCATATAAATTTGCTGGATTTTACTCTATTTTTTCAAATTATGGGAAAAAAGTTGAACCAAAACTGATAGATAAGATTTTAGATCGAGATGAAAATATAATATATGAAAAAGATATTGAATCAAAAGAGCTTTTTGAAGAGAAGCAGGCATATTTAATGATAGATATATTAAAAGATGTTGTAAAAAGAGGAACAGGAAGAAGAGCAAGAGTAAAAGGGATTGAAATAGCAGGAAAAACTGGAACAACAAATAATAATATAGATGCTTGGTTTTGTGGTTTTACCCCAGAATATGAAGCTATTGTTTGGTTTGGAAAAGATAATAATACTCCAATGAGAAAAGGAGAAGCAGGAGGAGTTGCAGCTGCTCCTGTAGTTGGAATGTTTTTTAAAGAACTTTTAAAAAAACATCCAGAAATGAAAAGAGAGTTTGATATTCCAAAAGGAATTATTAAGACTAAATATAAAGGAAAAATTGAATATTTTACAGATATATCAAAACCACCGGTTATAGAGAATAAACCAATTATTGAAGATAATCTTATATTTTAAAATCCAATATTTAAAGGAAAATTATGTTTTTTGTTAGCGAAGGTATATGCCCTAAATGCAAAGATAAAGGCAAAAAAGTAAGTCATGAAGTATTAATGGCTCATTTAAAAGATATTTCTAAAATAAAAAAAGATAAAAATTACTATTTTTGTTGGAATGAAGATTGTGAAAATATCTATTTTGCAATTGGTGAGAATTTAACACAAAAAGATGTAATAAGAGAAGTTGGATATAAAAATAGCTCAAGTGAAGATGGAATTATCTGTTTTTGTTTTAACTATACAAAATCAAACATAGATGAAAACTCTTTTGATGAAAAAAAATTAAAAGTAAAACTTCATGGATGTAACTGTTCTATAAGAAATCCTAGCGGAGGCTGCTGTACTAGCTGGTTTAAAAATTATATAAAGAAGCGATTCAAACAGAATGATTAAATTTTAGGCAATAAATAAAATTTAATTAAATTTTATTAAGATATAATATGTTGAATTTAAAAAATCAAAAGGAGTATATATGTTTCAAGTTGATGAAGCAAAGGTTCAAAAACTCTTTGATACTATCAAAGAGGAAGAGATTGAGTTTGTAGATTTTAGATTCACAGATATTAAAGGGACTTGGCACCATGTTACATATAATGTAAAGGCTATTAGTGAAGATACTTTTAAAAATGGTCTTCCTTTTGATGGAAGCTCACTTCCTGCGTGGCAGCCTATTAATAAATCAGATATGGTTTTAGTCCCAGAAGCAGGAACAGAGTTTGTTGACCCATTTACTGCTGATCCAACATTGGTAGTAATTTGTGATGTATATGATATCTATAAAAATCAGCCATATGAAAAGTGTCCAAGAAGTATCGCAAAAAAAGCTTTGAAATATCTACAAGAGAGTGGTATTGGTGATGTTGCTTATTTTGGTCCAGAAAATGAGTTTTTTGTTTTTGATAACATTAAGATAAGAGATGAGATAAATTGTCAATATTATGAAGTAGATACAAGTGAAGGTGAGTGGAATAGAGGTGTAGATAATCCTGAATATGATGTTTACAACATAGGCCATAGACCAGGTACTAAAGGTGGATATTTCCCTGTTCCTCCAGTTGATAGTATGATGGATTTAAGAGCAGAAATGAGCAAAGTATTAGAAGAAATTGGACTTGAAACATATGTTATTCACCATGAAGTTGCTCAAGGACAGGGAGAAATCGGTGTAAAATTTGGAACTTTAATTGAAGCAGCCGATAATGTACAAAAATTAAAATATGTAGTAAAAAATGTTGCTCATATAAATGGAAAGACTGCTACTTTTATGCCAAAACCACTATATGGTGATAATGGTAACGGTATGCATACACATATCTCTATATGGAAAGATGGTAAAAACCTATTTTATGATCCAAATGGATATGCAAATATAAGTGATTTTGGAAAATATTTTATTGGTGGAGTACTAAAATATGCTAAAGCTGTTGCAGCTTTTACAAATGCTTCAACAAACTCATACAAAAGACTAATTCCTGGATTTGAGGCTCCATCAATCCTTACATATTCAGCACAAAACAGAAGTGCAAGCTGTAGGATTCCTTGGGGTGCAGGAGAAAAAAGTGTAAGAGCAGAGTTTAGATTTCCTGATAGTTCATCTAATCCATATTTAGCATTTACTGCACTTTTATTAGCTGGAATTGATGGTATTAAAAACAAAATCGATCCAGGTGAGCCAATGGAGATGGACCTATTTGAATTGACCCTAGATGAAATTAGAGAAAAAGGCATTCAGCAAATGCCTCATACTTTAAGAGAAGCTATTGAAAATATGTTAGCAAATAAAGAGCTTTTCAAAGTTGGTGATGTTATGACAGAAGATTTTATCCAAACATATCAACATTACAAATTTGAAACATCTATCTGGCCTTGGGAAGGTAGACCGCACCCATACGAGTTTATTACTACATACTCTTGCTAATTTTTGGGGCTTTGCCCCAAAATTAAAAATCAATGAATGCTTTTTCTCTATTTCTAAATATTACACATTTTGAATAACCTATCTCTTTTGCAAGATTCCTAATCTCATCCAATTTATAGCCCACCTGTTCAGGTTTATGAGCATCACTTGCAAATGTTATCTCAATATCCATTTCGTATGCTAGTTCAATTAGTTCTTTGCTTGGATATGGTTCATTCACTGGTTTTCGAAGGCCTGCACTTGAAATCTCTATAACCATATTTGCTTTTTTTATAGCCTTTAGAGAATTTAATGCAATCTTTTTAATATCCTTTTTTGGTTTGAAATTGAATACTTTTATAAGGTCTAAATGTCCAACAATATCAAAAAGATTACTTTTTGCCATAGCTTCAATTGCGCTAAAATAGTCTTCCCAAATTTTATCTATATCTTGGTTTTTATATTCTCCTATAAATTCAGGATTATCAAATCCCCATAAATCTTGGTGAATAAGAATCTCTTTATGACCTCTTGATTTTGGTAAAAAATGAACTGAGCCTATTAGATAGTCAACATCTGCATTTAAGATTCTTTCCTCCATAAGTCCAGGTAAAAAATCGACCTCATATGCTAAGAGAATCTCTATTTTATCTTTATATTTTTCTTTTGCCTCTTTTATCATATTTTCATAAATATCAACCTCATTTAGACTCATTCTATATTTTTTATCAAAATTCATAGGTGCATGGTCACTAAAGCCAAAAATATCAATTTTTTTCTCTATTGCAGCTTCAATATATTCTTCAATTTCACCTTCAGCATGATTGCATAGTTTAGTATGATTGTGAAGATCTACTTTCATTTAATCCCTTTTTAAAGATTTGATATAATATTAATATAAATTATTTAAGGAGAATAATATGTTTAAAAAAATAGCTGTTTTAATTTTAGCAGTTTTTTTGGGAAGTTTTGCTTATGCACAAAATAGTAATGAAAATCTTGAAGAATTTTTTTCTACTGAAGCAAAAAAAGCAAATGAGCCTATAATTATTGTAGAAGCAATAGCTTATATATCTTCACCAAAAGGAGAATATAAACTTTATGACTATTCTATAGAGACCTATAATAAAGATAAAAAAATATATATTTTGCATATGAAGATGGAAAAAAGGGAGGGACCAACAACATTTTATAGAGAGTATGATATCCCTTTTTGGTATAACGGAAGAAGAATTGTTTTTAAAACATATAGAGGAAAAAAGTCATTTGAACTTCCTGAAGATAAAATAGTTATAAAAAAAGATTCTAAAGAAAATATTGAAGTTATTCAAAACCAAAAAGAGTATAGAGTAAGGATTCCAATCCCTATGGGTGAAATGGAGATGCTAATACAAAAGCAGAGGGTTAATTGATGAATATTTTTAATGAGATAAAAAGAGACAATATTATTGGAGTTAAAGAGCTATTAGAAGATATAGAAGAGATAAATAAAATTAAAAATGAAAATGGTGATTCTCTTTTAAGATATGTTATCAAATCAAAAGCTAGCCTTGCAATGTTTAAACTTATAACTGAATTTGGGGCTGATATATTTGAAGTTGACAGCGAAGGTGTTGGCTTAATTGATGATGCTATAAAAAAAGGAAGACTTGATATTGTTAAATTTTTAGTTGAAAGTGGAATTGATCCCAATACAACAAAAAGAAAATCAGGTTTTACACCATTGATGGCCGCAGTGAGTTATGGAGATGAAGATATTACAAGATATCTTTTATCACTTGGAGTTGATACAGAAGTTAAAGACAATTTTGAATATTCAGCAAAAGATTATGCAAAAATGACTGGATATAAAAGATTTATAAAAATAATAGAAGAGTATGAAAGGAAATGATGAAAAAAGTTGAGTTACTTAGTCCTGCTGGAAATTTAGAAAAATTAAAAATTGCTATCTCTTATGGGGCTGATGCTGTATATGGAGGTGTTAGCCATTTTAGTTTGAGAATTAGAAGTGGTAAAGAGTTTACCTATGAAAGTTTTAAAGAAGGAATTGAATATGCCCATGAAAAAGGCAAAAAAGTCTATTGTACTATAAATGGTTTTCCTTTTAATTCACAAATAAAGCTTTTCAAAAATCATATTGAGAAGATGGCAGCGCTTAATCCAGATGCATTTATTGTAAGTACTCCTGGTGTGATAAAACTTTGTAAAGAGATAGCTCCACATATTGACTTGCATTTATCAACTCAAGCAAATGTTATGAATTATCTTGATGCTGAGGTTTATTATGAATTGGGAGTAAAAAGGATAATTGTTGCTAGAGAGATAAGTTTAAAAGATGTAAAAATTATAAAAGAGAAACTGCCAGATTTAGAGCTTGAAGTTTTTGTGCATGGAAGTATGTGTTTTGCATATAGTGGCAGATGTTTGATTTCAACCCTTCAAAGTGGTAGAGTGCCAAATAGAGGAAGCTGTGCAAATGATTGTAGATTTCCTTATACATTGTATGCTGAAAATCCTGAAAATGGAACTCTTTTTAAGTTAGAAGAGGTTGAAAATGAAGGTACATATATAATGAATGCAAAGGATTTAAATCTTGCCTCACATATAAAAGAGATTTTAGATTGTAATTGTGTTGATAGCTTAAAAATTGAAGGAAGAACAAAAAGTCCATACTATGCAGCAATAACTACAAAAGTTTATCGACAAGCGATAGATGATTATTATAAGGGAGAATTCCATCCAGAACTTTACCAAAAAGAGCTTAATACAACAAAACACAGAGGTTTTACTGACGCATATCTGATTCAGAGGCCTTATGAAAAAGGTGATACTCAAAAACTTGATAGCTCTATTAGCCAAGGATCACATCAAGTTACTGCTGAGGTTACTGAAGATGGGCTTTTTTTTATGACAAAAGATAAGATGTGCGCAGGAGATGAAGTTGAGATTGTATCTCCAACAGATAATTTAAAAGAGTGTGAAAACGAAATAGGAAAAATTTATAGAAATGAAGATAGGTGGTTTATAAAGTTTTATAAAATTGAAACTAAAGACAATAAAGAGCTAAATTGCGTTCACAGTGGAAATCTAAATCCTATAAAACTTCCATGTAAACTTCCAGCTTTTAGTTTTTTTAGAAGGCAAATAGAGGTTGTAGCATAAAAAATGCAAAAATATTAATTTTATTGGAAGTTTTGTATAATTTTAAATCTATTAGCAAGTGAGAAGTCATTGGTCATTAAGTGATTATTCATTAGTAAAAATTAGTGATATTGGATAGTGATAGTTGAGAGGTTTTAACTACTCAACCAAATTCCTCCTAATGACCAATGACTAATGACTAATGAGTAATGTCCAATTTTAAAGGAGTTTTATGAGATTTGTATCAATTATAATGGGAAGTAAAAGCGATTATGATGTTATGAAAGAGTGTGCTAATGTTTTAGAGAAGTTTGGAGTTCAATATGAGATGATAATATCAAGTGCTCATAGAAGTCCTCATAGAACAAAAGGCTACGTAGTAGAGGCTGAAAATAAAGGAGCAAAAGTTTTTATTTGTGCTGCTGGGATGGCTGCTCATTTAGCTGGTGTTGTTGCTTCATTAACTACTAAGCCAGTTATCGGAGTGCCAATGAAAGGCGGATTTATGGATGGAATGGATGCTCTTTTAAGTACAGTACAAATGCCAGCTGGAATGCCAGTAGCAACTGTAGCAGTTGGTAAAGCTGGAGCAGTTAATGCAGCATATCTTGCTATGCAAATTTTAGCAATAGATGATGATGAGTTAAAAACAAAATTGGAAGAAGATAGAATAGCTAAAGCTAAAAAAGTTGAAGCAGATTCAAGTGAAATAGAAGTATTGTTATAGCTAATTTTAGTTGAGTAAGATAAATAAGAGGGCAAAGTGGTAAGCAGTGAAATTGTAAAGCGGCCTATTCCCAATTGAATGCTCTGAAAAATTATCAAATTTTACTCAAACAAGTTGAAATTTTTAGTAAACTAACGCTTGAAAATTTTATTAAAAAGTGCAAACGCAAGCGCCCTAAAAGGGTAAATGCACTTTTTTGGCCTAAAGGCCAACATAAAATTTTCATACTAAAATTTCAAAGTTTTCGTTCAATTTGTAATTTTTCAGAGGTCTTAATGTCTAATTTCCAATTACCAATGCCTAATGACTAATTACAAATTACTAATGTCCAATGACTAATTTAAAAAAGGAAAATTATGAATATGAAGCCAGATTGTCTGGTATGTCTTTTTAATCAGACTTTAAGAGTTACAAAAGCTCTTAATTTAGATGACGAAAGTGCTAAAAAAGTTTTAGATGAAGCTGCTATTACTATTTCAAAATTTTCTCTAAATATGACACCACCCGAGGCTGCTGCTATTTTATATCCTCAAATTTCAAAAATAGTAAAAAAAGATGATGTTTATGAAGAAAAAAAGATAGAGTCTACCAATAAAGCTTTAAAATTATTAGATATTGTAGTAGAGAAAGTAAATAGTTTAAAAGATGATATAGATGGGGCTTTGAGAGCTGCAGTATTAGGAAATATTATAGATTTTGCAACACAAGTAATGTTTGATATCGAAAAAGAGATTGATACAATATTTAAAGCAAAATTTGCAATTGATGATAAAGAGAGTTTTAAAAAGAAACTAAAAGAATCAAAAAAAGTTGTTGTCATAGGTGATAATGTGGGTGAGCATGTTTTTGATAAATTTATGATGGAAATATTTTTTGATTTTAATCCAAAAATAGATATATTTTATATTACAAGAGGAAAACCTATTATAAATGATGTAACAGCAAAAGATGCTAAGGCAATAGATATAGATAAAATTGCGCAAATAGTTGATAGTGGAGTAGATACTCCAGGTTTTATATATAACAAAGCTAATGATTATACAAAAAAAATTTTTGATGAAGCTGATCTTATATTAGCAAAAGGCATGGGAAATTATGAGTGTATGGAAGAGTTAAAAGATGATAGGATATTTTTTCTATTTAAAGTAAAATGTTCAGTAGTAGCTAATAAAATTGGAAAAAATATTGGAGATTTAATTTGTATGAATAGTAGAGTTAAGAGTTAAGTGCTAAGAGTTAAGAGAAATAATAATTATAAAAGTTTTAACTTAATGCTTAATTCTTAACGCTTAATTCTTAATACTAAAAAGGAGGTAAAGTGGCTGAGAAAAAACCTCAAAAAAGGGTTGTTTTATTTACAGGACCAGGATGTCACTGGTGTGTAAAAGCTAAAAACTATTTTAAAGCAAAAGGGATAAGATTTAAAGAGATTGATATATCACGCGATCAAAAAGCTGCACAAGATTGTCAAAGACATGGCTGTAGAGGAGTTCCAGTTGTATTGATTGGAAGCAGATGGATATGCGGATTTGATCAAGCAAAAATAAATAAGGAGTTAGGAATTTCATGATAACTTTTAGTGAACTTTTACTTAAACTACAAAATTTTTGGTCTACACAAGGTTGTACAATACTTCAGCCATATGATATTCCAAGTGGTGCTGGTACTTTTCATCCGGCAACATTTTTAAGATCACTCGATTCAAAACCATGGGCAACAGCATATGTTGCTCCATCTCGTAGGCCTACAGATGGAAGATATGGTGAAAATCCAAATAGACTTGGAAGCTATTATCAGTTTCAAGTTTTAATAAAGCCAAGTCCAGATAATATTCAAGAGCTTTATTTAAAAAGTTTAGAAAGCCTTGGACTTGATATAAAAAATCATGATATAAGATTTGTAGAAGATAACTGGGAGAGTCCTACACTTGGGGCTTGGGGACTTGGATGGGAAGTTTGGCTTGATGGTATGGAAGTTACTCAATTTACCTATTTTCAGCAAGTTGGAGGATATGAGTGTGATCCGGTAGCAGTTGAGATAACCTACGGTACAGAAAGACTTGCTATGTATCTCCAAGAAGTAGAGAATGTTTTTGATATTCTTTGGAGTGAAGGTGTAAAGTATGGTGATGTTCATAAACAGAGTGAATATGAATTTAGCAGATACAATTTTGAAGTTGCCGATACAAATATGCTTTTTAAACATTTTGAAGATGCAACAAATGAGTGTAAAAGATGTTTAGAAGAAAAACTTCCTTTACCAGCTTATGATCAGTGCCTTTTAGCCTCACATATATTCAATACTTTAGATGCAAGAAAAGCAATTAGTGTAACTGAGAGACAAAATTTTATACTTAAGGTTAGAGAACTTGCAAAAGGGTGTGCAACTGTTTATAAGGGAATTAGTGGAGATTAATTGAGTGTGGTGAGTTAGAGTTATGAATTAAGATTTAAGAGCTAAGTGAGTTGTGGAATAGGGGCGCAGCGGGATAGTGGAGAAGAAAATAAAGTGGAAGGATGAAGGCTGAAGGTAGAAGGAAAGGCTAACTACTAATGACCAATGACGAATGTCCAATGTCCAACAAGGAATATTTATGAAAGTTAGAGAAATTTATGATATTTTAGATGAGATAAGTCCATTTGAGCTTCAAGAAAGTTGGGATAATAGTGGTTTACAGGTTGGAAATTTTAATGATGAGATAAAAAAAATTGTACTATCATTAGATATAGATTTTGAATTTTTGGCTTCAATGGAACCAAAAACGCTTATTGTTACACATCACCCTTTAATTTTTAAACCATTGAAAAATTTAGATTTTTCAAATTATCCAGCAAATCTTATAAAAGAGTTAATTAAAAAAGAGAGTAGTTTAATTTCTATGCATACAAACTTTGATAAAACACATTTAAATAGTTTTGTTGCGAAAGATATTTTAGGATTTCAAAGTAGTATATGTGAAGATTTTATATGCTATTTTAATGTGGATTTTTATTTTGATGATTTTGTAAAATTTATAAAAAAATCATTTAATCTTAAAACAGTCAAATATGTAAAAGCAAAAGATAGAATAAAAAAAGTAGCTTTAACAACTGGAGCAGGTGGGAGTTTGATAAAAGAGGTAGATGCAGATCTATTTTTAACAGGTGATATAAAATATCACGATGCAATGGAAGCAAAATCTATAGGTCTTTCTTTAATAGATATAGAGCATTTTGCAAGTGAGCGTTATTTTGGGGAGGTTTTAGCATCTCAATTGAAAAAAAACAAAATTGAAGCTATAATTTCATCAACAAAAAACCCTTTTGATTATATGTAAAAAGCCCATAAAGGATAAAAATGAAACAATATATTAAGCAGCTTGTTGAACTATCAAAAGTTGATAAAGAGATTGACTCATTTGAGCCAAAAATAATTGAGGTAAAAAGTAGACTTGAAAATGTTGAAAAAGAGAAAAATATTATAGAAGAGTCAATCAATGCTTTAAATGAAGAGATTCAAGAGTGTGAATTAAAGAAAAGAAAAAATGAACTTCATCTAAAAGAGTTATCAGATAAGTTGGATGAACTATCTAAAAAAAGTGCAAATGTTAAAACAGAAAAAGAGGCTAAAGCTATACAATTAGAAGAAGAGATTGCTAAAGAGCAGATAAATTTTGCCAATGAAGAGGTAGCAAGACTTGAAAATAGTTGTGAGACAAAGCTTGAAGAGAAAGCATCTTTAGAAGAGAGATTAAAAGAGGTTGAGGCAAGACTTGAAAAAACAAAAGAGGCAGTTGAAAATGAGTTAAAAGAGATTGAAGAGGAGAGAAAAAAAGTTTTTGAGAAAAAGCAAGAACTTATCTCAAAAATTCCTCAAAAAATTTTAGCATTTTATGAAAAAATAAGAAGATGGGCTAAAAATAGTGCTGTAGTTCCTGTTAAAAAACATGCTTGTATGGGCTGCTATATGAAAATTAACGATAAAACCTTTTCAAAAGTTATAAAAGGTGAAGAGATAGTTACATGTCCTCATTGTGGAAGAATTTTGTATCTTGAAGAAGAGGAAGAGACAGTTTAGTATTTAGTCATTAGACATTAGACATTAGTCATTAGTAATTGGTGTTAAATAAAAGTTTTGAATTTATTATTAATTACTACTAATGACTTAATGACTAATGACCATTGACTAATGTCAAGGCAATTGAATGTTTCCCATATTTTATACAATACTTTTAACTATTTTATATATTTTTTCAATCCCTTTTTTAATTCTTCTCTCTTTTAAAAAAAAGTATAAAAGGTCAATTCCAGCAAGATTTTTTCTTATTAAAAATCCTCCATTTAATGAAAAACTTGTCCATTTTCATTCATGTAGCTTTGGAGAAACAATCTCATTAGAGCCTATTTTAAAAAATTTTGAAAAAGTAAATATTTCTGTAATTACAGATACCGGTTTTAATGCAGCTAAAAGATATAAAAATGCTGATGTTAGATTTTTGCCATTTGAGATATTTTTATGGTTTTGGCTGAAGCCTGGGAAAGTTTTGGTTGTTACTGAAGCTGAACTTTGGTATCTTCTTTTTTATCTATCAAAAAAAAGAGGTTCATATACATTTTTAATAAATGCAAGAATTAGTGATAAAAGCTATAAGAGTTATCTCAAATTTAGATGGTTTTATAAAAAAATATTTGAGAATATTGATTTTATTTTTGCTCAAAGTGAAGAGGATAAAAAAAGATTGATAGAGCTTGGTGCAAAAAATGTTGAAATTGCAGGAAATATAAAATTGGCTAATACTCCTAAAATTTCAAAGCATTATAAAAAACCAAAAAAATTTATAATTGTAGCTGCAAGTACACACGACCCAGAAGAAGAAATCATTGTAACTGCTTGGATTGAAAGTGGTATGAAAGATTCTATTTTAGTAGTTGTGCCAAGACATCCAGAGAGGTTTGATGAGGTTGATGAATTACTTTCTAATATAGCAAAAAGAGAAAATTTATCATATCATAGATTTTCACAAAGAGATGATTTTGATGCAGATATAATACTTGTTGATAAATTGGGAGAGCTTATAAATATTTATAAAATTGCTGATCTTGTTATACTAGGTGGAAGTTTTGTATCTGTTGGTGGTCACAATCCTTTAGAGCCAGCTTTTTTCAATAAACCAATTATTAGTGGAAAATATATATTTAATCAAAAAGAGACCTATTCTTATGTCGATGGTATTATGCTAATAGAAGCTAATGAATTAAAAGATATTTTAAAAGAGAAAAAATTTATACCAACAAAAATTAAAGCTAAAGTAGATATAAATAAAATTGTTAAGGCGATAAAAGATGTGGTTTGAAAAAAAAGATAATTATGTTATTTTTTATATAAAAGCTCAGCCAAACTCAAGTCAAAATAAAATTGCTGGTATTTATGGAGATAGTTTAAAAATAAATATAAAAGCCCCAGCAGTTGAAGGGGCAGCCAATAAAGAGCTTATAAAGTTTTTGAGTAAAACTTTTAAGATAGCAAAAAGTGAAATAGAGTTTATAAGTGGAAAAACAAGTAAAAGAAAAGCAGTTAAACTGCCTTTAAATGAAAAGGTAGAAGAGTTAATTGTTTCATTAAAATAAAAGGATAAAATTGAGAGATAAAGCATATAAAGTTTTAGCAAAGCAACTTGATATTTCAAATAAAAAAGCAAAAGAGCTAATTGATAGAGGATTAGTTTATATTGGAAATAGAAAAGTAAAAATTGCAAGAGCAGAGATTGATACAAAAACAAAATTTAGAGTTTCACAAATTCCAAAGCTAAAAGTTATATTTGAAGATGAAAATATTTTAGCGATTGATAAACCAGCATTTTTAACCAGTGAAGAGATAGAAAAGGATAGCGGATATAAATTATTGCATAGACTTGATAAAGAGACAAGTGGAGTTTTGCTTTTGGTAAAGAATGAAGAGTTTAGAGAAAAAGCAATTGATGAGTTTAAAAAAGGTGAAGTTTATAAAGAGTATATTGCATGGGTAGAAGGAATTTTAGCTGAAGAGTTAACAATTGATCTTCCAATCTTAACTATTAAAAAAAATAATCGTGCAAAAAGTAAGATTTCATATTCAAAAGGAAAAGAGGCATTAACTAAAATAACACCTCTTGAAATTATTTCAAAATATACTAAAATCAAAGCAGTAATAAAAACAGGAAGAACTCATCAAATAAGAGTTCATTTATCAAGAGTAGATCATCCAATTGTCGGAGATGCACTTTATGGAGGAAAAGAGTGGAATAGAATAATGCTACATGCTAAAAAAATCAAGCTACTTGATTACTCTTTTGAAGCGAATGAGCCAAATGAGTTTATTAAATTTATCTAAAATTAAACTTTATTTAAGTAAAATTCACACTCAAAAACTATATATTAAAAGGTAGGTAATAAGTGTTTGAAGCTATATCTAACTCATTTAGCAATGCTATTAAAAAAATAAGATTTCAAGATGATGAAAAGGCTTTAAAAAAGGCGCTAACGGAGCTTAAAAAATCATTATTAAAAGCAGATGTTCATCATAAAGTTGTTAAAGAGCTTTTGCAAAAAGTTGAGTTAGATACAAAAAAAGCCGGGATTGGAAAAGAAAATTTCTTAAAAGCATTAGAGAAAAATTTAAATGATATATTAAAAGTTCCTGGAAAACAGGGATTTGTTTTTGCTCCAAAGCCACCAACAGTTGTATTGATGATGGGTTTGCAAGGTAGCGGTAAAACAACTACTACTGCAAAACTTGCAAACTATTTAAAAGAGTTTAAAAAGAAAAAAGTGTTAATGGTAGCAGCTGATTTGCAAAGACTTGCTGCAGTCGAACAGTTAAAACAGCTTGGAGAACAAATTGGTGTTGAGGTATTTAGTGAAGACACAAAAGATCCTGTAAAAGTTGTAAAAGATGCTATTGAATATGCAAATAAAAATCTTTTTGATGTAGTTTTAATAGATACAGCTGGTCGTTTGGCAATCGATGAAGCTTTGATGGAAGAGTTAAAAAGAGTTAAAGATGCTGCAAATCCAGATGATATATTTTATGTAGCTGATTCTTTAACAGGTCAAGATGCTGTAAGAAGTGCTGCTAAATTTAATGAAGAGATAGGAATAACTGGTGTTATTCTTACAAAATTTGATGGAGATAGCAAAGGTGGAGTTGCTATTGGTATAGCTCATCAACTTGGTGTTCCTTTAAGATTTATAGGAACTGGCGAAAAGATGCCAGATTTGGAAGTTTTTATACCTGAGAGAATTACAAGTAGATTAATGGGCGCTGGTGATATAGAATCACTTGCAGAAAAAACTGCCGCTGTTATTGATGAAAAAAAGGCAAAAGAGTTAACCAAAAAGATAAAAAAGGGTAAATTTAATTTTGAAGATTTTCTTGATCAACTTGAGTCAATAAAAAAGATGGGGAATTTAAAATCTTTGATTTCTATGATTCCTGGTATGGGAAATATGGCAAAAGCTATGAAAGATTTGGATCTTGAAAACTCTAAAGAGATTAAAAAAATAAAAGCTATGATTAGCTCAATGACCCCAAAAGAGAGACGTGATCCAGATTTGATACTTAAAAATAATAGTAGAAAAAGAAGAATTGCAGCAGGAGCTGGGCTAAGCCAACAAGAGGTAAATAAGATTTTAAAACAGTTTAATAATGCAGCAAAATTTGCTAAAAAGTTTTCGGGCAAAAAAGGTATGCAAGATATACAAAATATGATGAGTCAAATGAAAATGGGAGGAATACCAAGATAAAATTAGAGCTAAGAGTTAAGAGCTAAGAATTAAGCATAGATAATAATATTTTATTTCTTAGCTCTTAATTCTTAATACTTAAATCTAAAAAGGAGAAAAACATATGACAGTTATTAGACTTACAAGAATGGGAAGAAAAAAAAGACCATTTTATAGAATAGTTGTTACAGATAGTAGAAAAAGAAGAGATGGTGGTTGGATAGAATCAATCGGTTATTACAACCCTTTAACTGAGCCAGAAACAATAAAATTTGATGAAGAGAGACTTAATTATTGGCTTGGAGTTGGTGCAAAAATGAGTGACAGGGTTAAAAAAATCACTGGAAAATAGTATGATAGAAAATTTTGTTTTAAAATTTGCAAAACTAATCGCTACAAAGCCAGAAGATATTGAAGTTGAAAGAAAAGATATCAATAAAGAGTATAGTGAAATTACTATATATGCAAATAAAGCTGATGCTGGAAAGCTTATAGGAAAAGAAGGTAAAATGATTGGAGCAATCAAAACTTTGATTTCTGGCTGTAAAGCAAAGGATGGAATTAGCTATAAAGTAAACGTCGTTATTAAGGGAGATTAGTTTTGCAAAAAGTGGAAGTTGCAAAGCTGGGTCGAGCAGTTGGTTTAAAAGGTGAAATGAGATTGCATCTTTTAAGCGACTTCCCTGAACAGTTTAAAAAAGGTGCAAAATTTACGATTGATAATAAAGAGTTAATAGTTGAGTATTATAATCCAAAACGTGGAATTATAAAATTTGTAGGTATTAATTCGCCAGAAGAAGCAAGAAAGCTTACAAATAAAATTATTTACTCTTCCATAGAAGAGACAAGAGAGAGTTGTAAGCTTAATGAGGGTGAATATTTTTGGTTTGATATTATAGGTTGTGAAGTTTTAGAAGATGCAACATTGCTTGGAAAAGTAGTAGATATTCAAAGATTGCCATCAGCAGACTACCTTTTAATTAAAACTGATGAATCTTTAGTAGAAAAAGGAAAAGCTAAATCTTTTTTGATTCCATATATTGATAAATTTATTAAAGATGTTAATATTGATGAAAAAAAGATTGAAGTAAAAGAGGGTTTAGATATTTTGGAATCTTCATGAAGTTTACATTTGTCACACTTTTTAAGAATTTAATAAGTTGTTATTTTGAAGACTCAATCTTAAAAAGAGCAATAGATAAAAAAATATTACAGATTGATTTTAAAAATCCAAGAGATTATACTATCAATAAACATAAAAAAGTTGATGATACTAAAGTTGGGGGTGGGGCTGGTATGTTGCTTAGCCCTCAGCCAATTGTTGATACAATAAAAGATATAAAAAATAAAGATTCTTGGGTTATATTTGTTACTCCATCAGCAAAAAGATTTAATCAAAAAGATGCAAAAAGACTTGCGTTAAAAAAACATATAATTTTTGTAACTGGTAGATATGAAGGATTTGATGAAAGAGCAATAGAGTTTGAGGCTGATGAAGTTTTTTCAATAGGAGATTTCATATTAACTGGTGGCGAATTGGCGGCTCTTTCTATGATGGATGCCATATCAAGAAATATTCCAGGAGTTCTTGGGAATATTGATTCTTTGAAAGAAGAGAGTTTTGAAGATAACCTTTTAGAGGCTCCATCATTTACTAAACCTAATAATTTTAAAGGTAGCTTTGTTCCTTCAGAGTTTCTAAAGGGAAATCACGCTAAAATTAGCGCCTTAAAATATAAGATGTCCATATATAGAACAAAATATTATAGACCAGACCTAATAAGGATGAGAGATGAAAAACAGATTTATTGAACATTTTGAGAAATCTCAAATAGAATCAAAAGAGGTTCCAGAATTTAGAGCGGGAGATACAGTTAGAGTATCTGTTGAAATTAAAGAGGGTAATAAAACAAGAATCCAGGATTTCGAAGGTGTTTGCATCGCAGTAAAAGGTGAAGGTACCGGAAAGACTTTTACTGTTAGAAAAATTGGTGCAAATAATGTTGGAGTAGAAAGAATATTCCCATTATATAGCGATTCTATAAAAGGAATCAAAGTAGTTAGACGCGGACGTGTAAGAAGAGCAAAACTATACTATTTAAGAGAGAGAAGAGGTAAAGCTGCTAGAATTAAAGAACTTAGAAAATAGGTTCTTTAATTCTTTTCCACATTTTTTCTACAATTTTTTTATATTATTCTCCAATAAAACTAAAAATATAGGAATTTTATGAAATTTCTACATTTTTTTCTTTTCCTATTTTATACAATTATTATTACTGCTTGCAGCACAAAATATTGTGGGGTTGATGAAGAGGTATTTAAAACTTTTTCAAAAAACAGACAAGAAGAGATATGCAAAATTTATGTCCAAAAAAATATGGAGCTAAAAAAAATTATAGAAAAAAGACGATTGATTGAAGAGGAAAATAGAAAAAAAGAGTTAGAACTTGAGCTTAAAAAGGTTCAATGTTTATATGTTAAAACCCAAAATCAATTCGATGACTCTCAAATTGTAAAAATTGAGATTTTAAATGGAAAAATAAAAATTGGAAAAAGATATTATGAGATAGTGCCTTTTTCATTTTCTATAGCTAGAAATGAAGCTAAAAAAGTATGCTTAAATTTTAAAAGTGAGTGTTTTTGGATAGGTTACAAAGATGCAAATATTTATATAAATTTTGTTCCAGATGTTTACAAAAAAGATTTCGGTAAATATGTTATTGAAAATAATTTAATATTATCAAAAAATAGCATTATTTTAACCCCAAATGATTGGTTTAGAGGTGAATATAAAAATATTAGATTTAAAAATGATAAAAACCATGAAGTAATTTTAAAGCTTTTTATAGTTTATGATTAGTAGTCTTTTAAAGCTGCTTTTGCTTCTCTATCTAAAATTTTTCTTTTTAAACTCTCTCTTTTATCATGCAGTGTTTTACCTTTTGCTAAAGCGATTTCAAGTTTAACAAGATTTTTGTTATTAAAATATAGCTTTAAAGGAACTATTGTATATCCTTTTTCACTTGTTTTTCCAATCAATTTATTTATCTCTTTTTTATGAAGCAGAAGTTTTCTTGGTCTTTTTTCATCAGGTTTGAAATGTGGATTTGCTGTTTTTAAATGAGAAATATGCATACCAAAAATAAAAGGCTCACCTTTTACAATTTTTATAAAACTATCTTTTAGATTTACCTTTCCAGCTCTTATTGCTTTTACTTCGCTACCTTCAAGCACAATACCAGCTTCAAATTTTTCTATAATTTCAAAATCGTGATAAGCTTTTTTATTGGTAGCAACTATTTTCATTTTTATCCTTTAAAATATTGGACACTTGTAATTTGAAAGTTAGAATTAGAGTTAGTGTGGGTGTGAGTTCTTTACTAACACTATCACTAAACCCTTCACTCCTTCTCAGCTTCACGGCTTCACTCCTTCCCTGCTTTCATCCTAAAAAGAGTGCTTCCGCTTCCACTTAAAAACCAATCATTTTTATAAGGGGCTAATTTTGGACATAAATCTATTGCACTTTCATATAGGTCATTAGCTTTAAGTGGTGTAATTTTATTTAAAATTTCAGAAGTTGGCAAATTTTTTAGTTGCTTTGCAAGGTCAATCTCAAAAACTTTCATATATTTTTTTCTATAATTTTTATATACTTGTGCAGTATCACAATGCTCATCAATAAATTTTATTTCAAATTCTGGAATCTCTTCTTCAAATTTTTCTATAATCTCTCCAATTCCACTAACATTAGCACTTGTCTCATCATATATAAAAAAAGGAACATCTGCACCTATTTTTACTCCAATCTCGGCTAACTGTTTAATAGATAGATTTAATCCTATAATATCATTACAAAGTTTCAAAAAAACTGCTGCATTACTGCTGCCACCACCAAGTCCAGCCCCCGTTGGGATATTTTTGTTAATGACTACTTTATGATTGAAGAAAAAATTTATAATTTTAGGATTATTTGTATAGGCATTTAAAGTGCAAAAAGCTTTATAGATAATGTTTTCTTCTCTTTTAATATCTGGAGTTCCCTCAATTGTGAATTTGTCAAAATTTCCAGGAATAAACTCTATCTCATCATATAGATTTTCCAATTTTACAAATCTTGAGACAATCTCATGATAGTCTCCTCTTATTCCTACAATTTTTAAAAAAATATTTAATTTAGCATAAGCTTTTGCTCTCATTTTTTGCCTTTGTGTTAGGGATTAGACATTAGACATTAGTAATTAGGAATTAGTGTTAAGTATTAAGAGTTAAGTGCTAAGATTTAAATGTTAAGTTTTTCAATTATCACTAAATTCTATTTACTTAGTTCTTAAATCTTAATTCTTAACTCCCACCTTACTCAACTATTCCATTATTCCTATATGCCCCTATTCCACTAATCCACTTTAAGTTCCTAACTTACCTAAATAAAGGGATATCATTCAAAATATATTTAACTTTTCTATTTTTTATCTCTATTATGGTAAAAAAATCATCAAATACTAGATGATAAATGCCATCTTCTTTAATCTTTAAATCGTCAATTTTTAGTTTTTTCCCTGATTTTATTAAATTTTTATCAATCTTTGTAAAATTTTCTTTTGTATTTAGATATTCTATAGGATTTAGAGGTTTTTCATTTTCATAAATAAATTTTCCCTCTTTGATTCTCTCTAAGCTACTAAGGGCTCCAAAAGTTCCAAGTTTTTGAGCTATTATCTCACCTATACTCCTTATATATGTTCCTTCACTAACTTCTGCTTCAAAAGTCAAAAAAGGATGAGAATAATTTAAAAGTTTTATATGATAAATTGTTGATTTTACTTTATTTAGTTTGATTTCTTGATTTTCTCTTGCTAATTGATAGGCCCTTTTTCCTTCTATTTTTTTTGCGCTAAATAGTGGAGGAGTATATGTGATTTCTCCTTTTAATGAATCTAAAACATTGAAAATTTTTTCTAAATTTACAGGCAAGATATTATCGACTGATATAATATTTTCAATATCTAATGTTTTACTTTTTGCACCTAACCATAAAGTAGCTCTATAAATTTTTGGAGTTTTTTTTAAAAATCTAAAAAGTTTAGTATAAGAGCCAAATGCTATTATTAAAACTCCTTTTGCAAAAGGATCAAGTGTTCCAGAAAAACCTGCTTTTTTTACTTTATATCTTTTTTTGATCTGATTTAAAAATCTATTAGAACTTATAAAGGGAGGCTTATAAGCTACAAAAAGTAAGGGCGAAGGAATAATTTTATTATTTTTTTCATCGTTTTTTATTCTTATACCTTCAACCTTCACCCTTCTACCCTCTAATATTTTATATTTTCTCTACAAATGAAGCTAAAATATCTCTTTTTTGTCCGCTAAAATTAATTGATAGTTTAAATTCTCTTCCAACTTTACTAACGCCTGTTACTCTTCCTATTCCAAAAATTTTATGTTTTACCAAATCTCCCTTTTTAAAAGATGTTGATTTTTCGAGTGTTAAACTTCCTTTGCACAGACCTGCCTCTTTTAAAAATCTACTTTTATTTAATTCTGTTCTTCTTCCTCTATAAAATCTGCTATGTACATAACTCAATACCAACTCTTTTTTTGCTCTTGTTATAGCAACATAACCTAACCTTCTTTCCTCTTCAATATCGCTTCCATCTCCTGTTAATGGAAAAAACCCCTCTTCCATTCCTATAACAAAAAGATATTTAAACTCAAGTCCTTTACTAGCATGTACACTCATAATTGAGATATGTTCACCATCAATTTGGTCTTGATCGCTTTGCAAAGATAGTTCATTTAAAAAATCATCTAAAGAGTTTTGAGGATTTTGTTTAACAAAATCTCTAAAAAGTCCATAAAATTCATCAATATTTAATACTCTCTCCATACCATCTGGCAGATTTTCATAATATTTTCTTAATCCAAAGATATTTTCAATTTCATCAATAAATTTATAGAGCGAATCTTTAGAGATATCTTTTAATATTTCAAGACCATTAATAAACTCTTTGATTGTTTTTTGGTTTTTCTTTCCAACTAATGAGATTAATTCATCTTCACTACACTCCAAAAGATAGGTAAGCATAGGTTTTTTATTTTCATATGCTTTTTTTTGGATTTTATCCAATGTTACTTTTCCTATACCTCTTTTTGGTTTGTTTATAATTCTTTTTAAAGAAAAATCATCATATGGATTTGCTACTATTCTTAAATAGCTAATAATATCTTTGATTTCTGCCCTTTCATAAAATCTGACAGCACCTACAAGCTTATAAGGAATTCTTGCTCTATTTAATCCCTCTTCTAAAGAGCGGCTAAGAGCATTGATTCTAAAAAGTACTGCAATATCTTTTGGGTCAACTCCACTATCTAAAAGTTCTCTGATTTTTTGAGCAATCTTTTTTGACTCTTCATTTTCATCTTTTGATTCATAAATTTCTATTGGCTTTCCATCTTCTAAAGTTGCAATAAGCTTTTTGCCTAATCTATTTCTATTATGTTCTATTAAAGCGTTTGCTGCTTTTAATATCTCTTTTGTAGAGCGGTAATTTTTTTCAAGTTTAATTATTTTTGTTTCATTAAATTGCTGTGGAAACTCTAAAATATTTTTAACATTTGCTCCTCTCCATCCATAGATACTTTGGTCATCATCTCCTACAACACATATATTATTATGTGTTGAGCATAGTTTTTGTACAAGTTTATATTGAAGCTCGTTTGTGTCTTGGTACTCATCAATCATTATATATTGATATCTATTGCTTATCTCTTTGCAAAGATCTTCATTTTGATCTAAAATTTTGTAGGTTAAAATAAGCAGATCATCAAAATCAACAAGATTATTCTCTTTTAGATAGTTTTGATATTTTTGATAAATTGATGCTATTTTTTTAAAATTTGGAAGCTGGGCACTTTCTATTGCAGTTTCTGGTTCTATTAAAGAGTTTTTATATCTTGAGATTTCACTTGCAATTGTTCCAATTGGAATATCTGGCTCAAAAGATTTTATAATTCTTTTTTTATCATCTGTATCTATAATAACAAATGAGTTATTTCTACCAAGCTCATTTATATAAAATTTTAAAAAAAGAAGCCCAAATTTATGAAAAGTACATAATAATGGAGGATATATAGAGTCTTCAATAAGAGAAAGAGCTCTATCTCTCATTTCCCTAGCTGCTTTATTAGTAAAGGTTAGAGTTAAAGTATTTGCCGGGTCTATTCCTATTTTTAGCAGATATGCAAGTCTTGATGTTATCGTTTTTGTTTTTCCACTACCAGCACCTGCCAAAATTAGTATAGGCCCATCAATTGTTTCAACAGCTTCTCTTTGTGCATCATTTAAATCTTTAAATATTTTATCCATTAAATCTTCCTATATTAACTCTTTTTATTATATCAAAAGGAGATAAAAACAAAGTTATGTAAAAATATAAAAATAGAAAATATAAAATATAAAAAAAAATTATTGAATAATATATTATGTTTTGTTATAATTCTGTGAATTAAATAAATTTTACTAATATATGGAGAAAGGCATGCTCAAAGATTTTACAAAACTTGAAACCTTTTTGACAGTTGTTAGGGAAAAAAGTTTTTCTAAGGCTTCTGCTAAACTTGGGATTTCACAACCTGCAGTAACACAACAGATAAAATATTTAGAGGACTATCTTGATACGAAAATAGTTGAAAGAAAGAAAAATGGCATAAGACTTACAAAAGAGGGTGAAGAGGTTTATAAGATTGCTTTAAAACTTGAAAGATGTATTTTAAATGCAGAAAAAGAACTATTTAAAATAATTAATAAAGAGATAACTTTCATTATTGGTGCTTCATTTACTATTGGTAATTATGTTTTGCCTGAAGTTTTAAATAATCTAAAAGAGGCTATTAATAATGATGTATTTATAAAGGTTGAAGTCAGTGAGAAGATAGTTGATGAAGTACTGGATAAAAAGTGTGATATAGGACTAATTGAATCTCCTATAATGAAAGAGGGCTTAATTTATAGAGAATGGATGGATGATGAACTTGTTTTATTTAGTAATACTCCTCTTCCTAAATATGTAAGAAAAGAAGATTTATATAGATTTAACTGGATATGTAGAGAAGAGGGCAGCCATACAAGAAAATTGGTTTCTGAAGTTTTTGAATCAATGGGAGTTGAGTGTAAAAGTTTCAATGTTATTAGTGAAGTTAGTAGCTCAACTGCAGTTGTTCAAACAATTCTTAGAAGTCCAGTAAATAAAGAGAATCCTACTGTGTCAATTATTTCAAAATATGCAATTGCAAATGAAGTTGAAAATGGAAAACTTTATGAGGCAAGAATAAAAGGTATAAAAATTAAAAGAAAATTTTATATTGTTTATACAAAAGAGAGAAAGCATGATCCATTCATAGAAAAAGTTGTTGATTTTCTTTTAAAACTTAAAAAATGAGCAAATCAAGCGAGTAAAACAAGCGAAGATTTGCAGTTAATAAAGCCGAAGGCTTTTAGAAAGCCAACTGCTTGGCTTTCGTATCTTTGTGAAAGCTTACTGTATATGCGAGCTCAAAACTAAGAAGTTTTGTATGTGAGCATACTGTAAGCTAATTGACCTTGAAGCAAATCGTAATGAGTAAAGCGAATTAGATTTGCGGTTAAATTAGTGGAATAAGGCATAGCTAGATAGTGGAGAAGCTGTAAAGAAGCTAATTCCTAATTCCCAATTACTAATTACTAATGTCCAATGACTAATCTCTTATACCTTTTTCTTCCTCTTTTTAAGAAGTTTTTGATTTTCTGGATTTGATAAAAGTGCTTCCATTGAATTTTTTGCATTCTCAGATTTTTGTTTTATAACTGTAGCAGTTAGATTTACAAAAATTGGAGTCTCATCTACAATAATTTGAAGTATAGATTCAATAGGGACTTTTACTATACTTCCAAAATTATTAGGTCCAAATCCTGCTTCAAATATTAAATTGCCATTTTCAATTCGTGCACTCTCAAACGTATAATTCATTATCATAAACAGAGTAAACTCAGAAAAATTAGATTTTATATCTTGAGGAAGATCTGGATCAAATTTTACTCTTTTTGTATCAGTTAAGACAGCAAAAGGTTGATCTTTTTCTAATAGATATTTTATAAGTGATGTTGCATGATTTTTTAAAATAGCTGCAAACTCTTCATCTTGCAATATATCATATAGCATTGCTTTATCCTTTTTAAATCAATTATAAAATTATACCCTCTTCAACAATATAAAAACCAATCATTGCATTCATTAAAGCTATTTTTTTATATTTTTTTATCTCTTCAATTTTGATATCTTTTTCAAAAATCTTTTTTTCTTTTAAAAGTCTCTCTCTTGTAGTACCATAAAGTAGTGGCTTTTTAGGTGTAAGCCATTTTTTTCCGTCAAAAAGTGCAATATTTGCAATTGAGGTATCTGTAATTAGTCCATTTTTTACTATAATAATCTCATCTGCTTTATCTCTTTTTTCAAAAAGTTCATCAATTTTTTTTCTATCAAGATATTTATAATCATAATCAATATTTGATTCAATCAACTTAAAGCTTTTTATCTCTCTTTGTTGATATGGAAAATATCTAATATCTAAAATATCTTTATCATATATGACTTTACATCTAAAAAATCCACTTTCATGAGGATTGATATAATCTTGCAAGTTAAAATTGCTTTTTATATGAAAATTTTCATAGATTGTTTTATTTAATCTTTTATTGTGATAGTCAATATGAAAAATTTTTCCATTTTCAATTTTTATTGTCTCAAAAAATTTCACTTTCTCACTTTCTTACTCTCTAACTTTCTCACTCTGTCACTCTCTAACTAAACAACTCTGTACTTAAATATCTCTCCCCAGTATCACATAGTATAGTTATTATATTTTTACCAGGATTTTTTTGGGCTATTTTACAAGCTGCTGCTAAATTTGCTCCACTTGATATTCCAACAAGTAGGCCTTCTTCTTTTGCTACAAATCTTGCCATCTCAAAAGCTTCTTCATCATCAATTTGTATTACTTCGCCTATGATATTAATATTTAATGTTTTTGGAATAAATCCAGCTCCAATTCCTTGAATCTTATGAGGACCTGGCTTTCCTCCGCTTAAAACAGGACTTTTTTTTGGCTCAACTGCATAGATTTTAATATCTTTATTATACTCTTTTAAAACCTCTCCAACTCCGCTTATTGTCCCACCTGTTCCAACTCCAGCAACAAAGCAGTCAATTTCACCATCAGTATCTTTTAAAATCTCTTTTGCAGTAGTTAATCTGTGAATTTCTGGATTTGCTGGATTTTCAAATTGATTTGGCATAAAGGAGTTTGGTATCTCTTTTAAAAGCTCATATGCTTTTTCTATTGCTCCTTTCATCCCAAGATTTGCAGGAGTTAATTCAAGTTTTGCACCAAAAGCCTTTAAAAGCTTTCTTCTCTCAATGCTCATAGATTCAGGCATAGTTAAAATTAACTTTAAACCAAAGGAAGCACAAACTGATGCAAGTGCTATTCCAGTATTTCCGCTTGTAGGCTCAATTATAGTTGATGTTTCATCAATTTTACCTTCTTCAATAGCTTTTTTTATCATATTAAAGCCAATTCTATCTTTAACAGAGCTTGTAGGATTCATAAATTCACATTTTCCAATAATTTTAGCTTTATATTTACTTGATAGTGAGTTTATTAAAACAAGGGGTGTATTTCCTATAAGTTCAGTAACGTTGTTTTTAATATTCATTATATTCCTTGTAACATTAATATTAAAATATTAATAATTAGACATTGGTAAGATTTTGTGATAATTTTTAGTTTATACAAACAGAATGCTCTGAAAAATTATCAAATTTTACTCAAACAAGTTGAAATTTTTAGTAAACTAACGCTTGAAAATTTTATTAAAAAGTGCAAACGCAAGCGCCCTAAAAGGGTAAATGCACTTTTTTGGCCTAAAGGGCAACATAAAATTTTCAAACTAAAATTTCAAAGTTTTCGTTCAATTCATAATTTTTCAGAGGTCTCCATAATAAATTCTAATATCTAATGACTAATGACTAATGTCTAAACCATATTTTAAAATCTTACCAAATAACATCGCTTTTTGCAATATTACATGAGTGGAAAACTACCATATTATGCATTCTTGCATAGTATTTGATTATAAGATTTTGTAATATTGGCTCAATTGATGGAGTAAACCAAGCGTTATTACTAATAGCAATCATATATTTTGGTGCATTTTTATAAAGAAGTGGATGTGTTGCTTCATAACATATTGCATTTCTAAATTTTATATTTTTTATTTTAAAATCTGTAGGTTTTTTAGCTTTTTGATAATCTTCAGCACCATTGAAAAATATCTCATTTACATGTTTTGCTAAAAATTTTGGAAGAGGAGTCTCTTCTCCAAAAGGAACAAGCACAACTTTATCTGCAATTATTAATCTTTCATTTATAAAAATGTATGAAGAGTTATAAGGAAGAGAGTTTTTATAATGAAGTCCACCTGTAATTATGGCTATTTTTTTACTCTTTTCTTTTAAAATATTTAATAAATCATCATCTAAATTAAGATACATAGGAAAAGCGCTCTCAGGTAACACTACTAAATCATATCCTTTTTCTATTGCTTTATCTATGATTTTTAAATTTGAATATACTATTTTTTCTCTATATTTTGGATCCCATTTAACATCTTGAGGAATTTTTGTCTGGCTTAGATAAATTTTTAGATTGGGCATTTTTGGCTTGCAATCTTTAAAATCAACAGCCAAAAAAAGCAAAACAAAAACAGTAAAAAATTTCCCCAAATTCCTAATATCCAATTTCCATTTCCTAATTCCTAATATCCCCATATTAATAGCTAATAAAATTAATAAAAACGATAATTTATCAAAAGAAAACATAGTATTAACAAGTGTTAATTCTGGTATAAACCAGTTAAAACCAAATGGATGGATATAGCTTAAAGTTAATAAAAATAAACTTTTAATTAAGCTGTGAAGCTGCGAAGGAGTGAAGCTGTGAAGATTTTTACTAATTCCCAATATTATCCAATTACTAATCACTTCAATTAACCAAAAAATTATTCCATAAACCAAACCAACAAATAAAATAACTATTGGTATCATCCAAGAAAGATTGTAATATCTAAAACTAAGTCCTATCCAATAAAACCACAAAATCCCTATAAAAAAACCTATCCAAAAATTGAGTTTTTTATCTGCTTTTAAAATAAAAAATAAAGATATAACAGCCAAAATTGAGTTTAAATATATATTTTTTATTTCCAAATATTCACTATAAATAAAAAAACTAAAAGCAGTTGCAATTAAAAAGGCTTTTATTAGCAAAGTGATGTTAAAATACTTTCTAAAATTTTTTGAAAGGATTGATATGGAAGGACAAGCTGCTGGAGCAGGAAGTATTTTGGGTTCTCTTTTACCACTCATTATAATCTTTGCTATTTTTTATTTTTTAATCATTAGACCACAACAGCAACAGGCCAAAAAGCACAAAGAGATGATAAACTCTTTGCAAAAAGGTGATAAAGTCGTTACTAATGGTGGTTTAATTGTTGAGGTTGTAAAACCTGAAGAGGATTTTATCAAAGCTAAGCTTAATGATGAAGTAATAGTTAAGATTGATAAAAATTTTATAGCTAAAAAATTAGAGAGTTAAAATGAGAGTACTAAATTATCGTTTAGTTATCTTTTTGATTGCCTTGATTGGTGGGATAGCTTTGTCTATTCCATCTTTTTTGAATTTAAAAGAGGGGCCAAAGATAACATTGGGACTTGATTTACAAGGTGGTCTTCATATGCTTTTGGGAGTTGACACTGATGCAGCAATAAAATCAAAAATAAAGTCAATTGCCTCAAGCATAAAATATTTTGCAGAAGACAATGATATTTTGATTGAAGATTTAAAAGTTGATCAAAATCTTATAACATTTACACTTTTAGATAAAGATGATCAGCCAAAAATGGATGAAATGTTAAAAAATATCCCAGGGCTTTCTATAAAAAAAGAGGGATTAAGATATTCTATCTCTTTAACTCCAAAAGAGATAGAATCTGTTAAAGAGTATGCTATAAATCAAGCTGTTGATACTATTAGAAACAGACTTGATCAGTTTGGTTTGGCTGAGCCAAATGTTGCAAAACAGGGAAAAGATAAGATTTTAGTAGAACTTCCAGGTATTAAAACTCCAGAGCAAGAACAAAGAATTAGGGCATTAATTGCTAAAGCAGCCCATCTTCAACTTATGGCAGTTGATGAAGATAGAGCAGCAAGGGTATATCAAATGACTCCCGAAGAGGCAGCAGAGTATGGAGATGTAATTTTACCTGATGCAAAAAATCCAAAGGTTAAATATCTTCTAAAAGAGATACCTATACTTGATGGAAGTATGATAGTTGATGCAAAAGTTGCATTTGATAGAAACAATCAGCCAGTGATAAATTTTACTTTAAATAGCGAGGGTGCGAAAATTTTTGGAGATTTTACAGCAAAAAATATTGGAAAGCATTTAGCAATCGTTTTGGATAATAAAGTTTATTCAGCTCCAGTAATTAGAGAAAGAATTGGTGGAGGAAGCGGACAGATTAGCGGAGGATTTAGTGTTGAAGAGGCTCACGATGTGGCTATTGCACTAAGAAGCGGTGCACTTTTAGCCCCTGTTTATATGGAAGAAAAAAGAAGTGTTGGTCCAAGTCTTGGAGCCGATAGTATAAAAGCAAGTTTAATTGCATTGATAAGCGGTTTTGTTTTGGTTGTACTTTTTATGATTGTATATTATGGAATTGCTGGAGTTATTGCAGATATTGCACTTATTGCAAACCTATTTTTGATTGTAGGAATTATGGCACTGTTTGGTGCAACACTGACTCTGCCTGGTATGGCAGGTATTGTTTTGACTGTTGGTATGGCAGTTGATGCCAATGTTATTATAAATGAAAGAATTAGAGAGCTTTTAAGAGAAGGGGTAAGTATTAAAAAGGCAATTGAACAAGGTTATAAAAATGCGATGAGTGCAATTTTAGATGCAAATATTACTACTTTAATAGCAGCTGTTGTTTTATACGCATATGGAACTGGACCGATAAAAGGTTTTGCTATAACTATAAGCATTGGTATACTCGCTTCAATGCTGACTGCTATTTTAGGAACCCATGGAATATATGAAGCAATAATTGATAAAATTGAAAAAAGCAAAAACCTATCAACTTGGTTTGGTATAAAAGTAAAGGGTAAATAATGGAGTTTTTTAAAACAGATAAAACTTATAATTTTATGGGTAAAAGTAAAATATTTATCTCATTTTCACTGCTTTTAATTGCTATTAGTTATGTTTTGCTTTTTACAAAAGGGCTTAATTTTGGTATAGATTTTACTGGTGGAACTATAATACAGGTAAAGTATGATAAAAAAGTTGCAATCAAGCCAATAAGAGAAGCCCTTAAAAAAAGTGAAGTTTTTAAAGATGCTGCAGTTACATATTTTGGAAGTGATCAAGAGATAATCATAAGAGTAAAAACATCTACAAAAAAACTGACTTCAGATATTGGAGATGAGGCAAGAAAGGTTTTAAAAGGTACTGGAAATTTTGAAATAAGAAGAGTAGATATTGTTGGACCAAAGGTTGGAGGAGAACTAAGAGAAAAAGGGATAATGGCTACAGTTATTGCCATTATTGGTATTTTAATATATGTATCTTTTAGATTTGAGTGGCGCTTTGCTTTGGCTTCGGTATTGGCTCTTGTTCATGATGTAAGCATTGCAATGGGAGCTATAAGTCTATTTAATGTGCCTGTTAATTTAGATATATTAGCAGCAATTTTAACAATTCTTGGATACTCTTTAAATGATACAATAATTGTATTTGACAGGATTAGGGAAGGTATTGTTGAAGCAAAAACAGATAATTTAAATGAAGTAATAAATGAATCAATCACAAAAACTCTATCAAGAACAACACTTACTTCACTTACAACATTTTTTGTTGTTTTAACTCTTTACCTATTTGGTGGTGAAATTATAAGAGGGTTTAGTTTTACACTTCTTGTTGGCATCATTGTTGGTACATACAGCTCTATTTTTGTAGCATCTCCGCTTCTTGGATGGCTTGGATTTAATCTTAAAAAATATAGAGAAAAACTTGCTCAAAAGAAAAAAAGAGAACAAGAGAAAGAGAGAATGAGAGCAATGTATGAGGGTGGAGTTGTTTAATAGTTGATAGTCTATAGTCTTCAGTCTTTAGAATTTAATTAAAAACTTTTAACTACCGACTATCGACTACTGACTAACGACTAAAAAAATATTAAAGGGAGAAAATGCAATACAATCCAAAAGAGATTGAGAAAAAGTGGCAAAAATTTTGGATAGAAAATAGATATAGTGAACCTGAAGAAGATTATAATAAAGATAAAAGATATATTTTAAGTATGTTTCCATATCCAAGTGGAAGAATCCATATGGGACATGTAAGAAATTATGCAATTGGTGATGCGATAGCAAGATATTATAGAAAAATGGATAAAAATGTTTTGCATCCAATAGGATGGGATGCTTTTGGTATGCCTGCTGAAAATGCTGCAATTAAGATGGGAGTTCATCCAAAAAAATGGACATATGAAAATATTGATTATATGAGAGGCGAGCTTGATTCATTAGGTCTTAGTTTTTCTAAAAATAGAGAATTTGCTACATGTGATGAGCTTTATACAAAATGGGAGCAAAATTTTATCATTGATATGTGGGAAAAGGGACTTTTATATAAAAAGGCTGCGATGGTTAACTGGTGCCCACATGATAAAACGGTACTTGCAAATGAGCAGGTTATTGAGGGAAAATGCTGGAGATGTGATACAGAAGTTGTTCAAAAAGAGATGGATCAATATTTTTTAAAAATTACAGATTATGCTGGGGAGCTTTTGGATGATCTAAAAAAGCTTGAAGGTAAATGGCCAAGTCAAGTAATTGCAATGCAAAGAAACTGGATTGGCAGAAGTGAAGGGTTAGAATTTGATTTTTATTTTGATGAACAAAGTAAAAATATATTAAATAATCATTTTGAAAAATTTAAAGTTTTTACTACAAGACCTGATACAATTTATGGCGTATCTTATACTGCTTTAGCACCAGAGCATGAAATAGTAAAATATTTAATAGAGAACAATCTTTTACCAAAAGAGGATATTCAAAAAATTAAAAAGATGCAAAATACTCCTCCAAGAGAGAGAGCTCAAGCTGAAAAAGAAGGTATTTTTTTAAATCTATATGTAATTCATCCATTAACAAAAGAAAAGGTACCTGTTTGGGTGGCAAATTTTGTTTTAACTGAATATGGAAGCGGTGCAGTTATGGCAGTGCCTGCACATGATGAGAGAGATTTTGAGTTTGCAAAAAAATATAATCTGCCTATAAAATATGTAATAAAACCAAAAAATGGTGAAATTGACAAAACAAAAGCTTATACTGAAAGTGGCATTTTATTTGATAGTGGAGAGTTTAGCTCACTTGACTCTGAAACTGCAAAAAAGAAAATAATAGAGTATTTTGAGAAAAATGGACTTGGAAGAAAAACTATAAATTTTAAACTAAAAGATTGGCTTGTTAGCCGCCAAAGATATTGGGGAACCCCGATTCCTTTAGTAAAATGTCCAAAATGTGGAATAGTTCCTGAAAAAAAAGAAAATCTACCTATAACTTTACCAGAAGATGTAAAGATTACAGGTGAAGGAAATCCTTTAGAGCTTCATCCAACATGGAAATATACAAAATGTCCAAAATGTGGCAGTGATGCTATAAGAGAGACTGATACTCTTGATACATTTGTAGAATCAAGCTGGTATTTTTTAAGATATACTACACCAAGAAAATATTGGGAAGATTATCCTTTTAGAAAAGAAGATGTTGATTATTGGATGAGTGTTGATCAATATATTGGCGGTATTGAGCATGCAATATTGCACCTATTATATTCAAGATTTTTTACAAAAGTTTTGAGAGATTTGGGATATATAAAAATTGATGAGCCTTTTGAGAGACTTTTAACTCAGGGTATGGTTTTAAAAGATGGTGCGAAAATGAGTAAATCAAAAGGAAATGTAGTGGATCCTGATGAGATTATAGAAAAGTTTGGAGCTGATACTGCAAGACTTTTTATCCTTTTTGCTGCTCCTCCTTCAAAAGAGCTTGAATGGAATGATAGTGCGGTTGAAGGTGCTTATAGATTTATAAAAAGATTTTATGATAAAAGCCAAAATGTAAAGAAAGCTTCAAATATTGCTAAAATTGATCATAAATCTTTAAAAAAAGAGGAGAAATTAGCAAGAAAAAAGGTGTATGAAGCTCTAAAAAAATCTTATGAGGTATATGAAAGAAGCTTTAGTTTCAATACATTAATTGCAGCTTCAATGGAAGCAATGAATGCTTTAAATGATCAAAAAAATGAAGATGTTTGGTGTGAAGGATATTGGATACTCACAAATATATTAGAGCCAATTATTCCTCATGTATGCTGGGAGATTGCAGATAGACTTTTTGATAGAAAAAATTTTAAAAAAATTGATATTTTAGAAGAGGTTTTTGAAGAAGAGAGCATTACTTTAGCCGTTACTATAAATGGAAAAAGAAGATGTGAAATTGAAGTTGCTAAAGATGCAAGCAAAGAAGAGATTTTAAAAGTTGCAAAAGAGGCAGCTAAAAAATGGATAGAAAATAAAGAGATTATAAAAGAGATAGTTGTGCCAAATAGACTTGTTAATTTAGTTGTGAAAGGGTGAAAGAGATGTTTAAAAAATTTCTCCCTTTCTTTTTTTTAATATTAACTATTTTAATGTTAAGTGGATGTGGATATAAACCAACATCTATTTATGCGAAAAAGGTTTTAGGACAAAAAATTTATACTGATGTAAAGGTATATTTAAGAGACCCAGAAAATGCTGTTTTAATAAAAGATGCAATAAATGAAGCAGTTATTAGTAGATTTAAAGGTTCATTAGCCCCAAAAAGATATGCTGATAGCGAAATCTATATAAGTTTAAAAAGTGTTAGCTTTACACCTTTGCAGTATGATAAAAATGGCTATGTTATCTATTATAGAGCAGTTACCACTTTAAATATTGTTTACAAAAATAAAAAAGAGAGCAGGTCCATTGATGTAAGTGGAAATTATGATTTTCCTATTGAGCCAAACAGCGTAATCTCTGATACAAAAAGATTTGAAGCTATAAGAGAGAGCTCAAAAAAAGCGCTTGATAAATTTATCTCCCAAATATCTATCATAGGATTAAGGAATAGAAGCTGAATTTTAAAGAGTTTTTAAATTCCAAGCCTCTTTATTATAAAAATATCGATTTTACAAGAATGCCAAAGGCATATAAGGCTATAAAAGATAATCTTAAACTACCAAAAATTATACATATTATTGGAACAAATGGCAAAGGAAGTACTGGAAGATTTCTTGCTTATATACTTTTTAAATCTGGCAAATCTGTAGGTCATTATACATCTCCTCATATTTTAAAATTTAATGAAAGAGTATGGATAAATGGAAAAGATATTGATGATGAAAGTTTAGAAAAGGCTCATCAAAAGCTTCTTAAAATTTTGCCAAAAAAGTTTCAAAAGAGTCTTAGCTATTTTGAATATACAACTCTTTTAGCAATGGTTGCTTTTGAAAATGTTGAGTATGCTATTTTAGAAGCGGGACTTGGTGGAGAGTTTGATGCAACAAATGTTTTTGATAAAGAGCTTAGCTTAATAACATTAATTGATTTTGACCATCAGTCATTTTTGGGAGAAAATATAAAAGATATTGCCTCAACAAAAATAAGAAGTATCCAAAAAGAGGCAATTTTGGGATATCAAAAATATGATGAAGTAAAAGAGGTTGCTAAAAAAATAGCAGAGAATAAAAATGCAAAATTGTATGAGATAGAAGAGATATTGACGAGTGACGAGATTTTTGCTATAAAGCGCTTTGTAAAAGAAAAAGGTTTGCCTTCATTTTTTGTAGATAACTTTTCTTTAGCTGCTACTGGGGCTAAAAAGCTCTCTATTGAGCTTGATTTGCAAAAAGTAAAAGATATTAAGATTTTTGGGCGGATGCAAAAAATAGCTAAAAATATAACTATTGATGTTGGACATAACAAGGCAGCGGCAAAAGCAATAGAAAAAGAGTTAAAAGAGAAAGTGGTTTTAGTCTATAATAGTTATGAAGACAAAGATTATGAAGAGATTTTAAAAATATTAAAACCAAAAATAAAAAAAGTCGAAATCATTGATATCAAAGATGATAGGATTGTAAAAAAAGAGATTTTAATAGATGCTTTGAAAAAGTTAAATATTAAATATCAAGATTTTAAAAATATTAAAAAAGATGAAAACTACTTAATTTTTGGCTCATTTAAAGTAATCGAAACATTTCTAAAACTTCGAAGTCGGACTTCGAACAAAAAGGAGTAAGTGCTGCAAGCAAAAGTTTTTGAATTTTTAAAAAAAAGCATACCTAATATTTTAGTTGTAAAAGATGAGGAAGAGGCAAAAAAAGTTAGCGATGTTGCTACATATTTAGATATAAATCATATAGTTTTACCAGATTTTAGAGCAAGATTTGGTGATGATTTAAGAAGTTTTAAAGATGAGCTTGAAAACCTTCTTTCATCATTACAAAAATATTTTACTTCGAAGTCGGACTTCGAACAAAAAACTCTTTTGATTTCTCCTTATCAGACATTATCAAACTATATGCCAAGCAAAAAATATTTTGATAAATTTAAAATAGAGTTTGGGGAGAGTATTGATTTAAATAGATTAAAAGAGAAACTCTTATACTGGGGATATGAGTTTGTTGATATTGTTGAGACAAAGGGAGAAGTGAGCTTTAGAGGAGATATCATTGATATCTATCCAAAGGATAGCAAACCTATAAGAATTAGTCTTTTTGATGAAGAGGTAGAAAGTATTAGATATTTTGATGAGGTAACCCAAAAAAGCCAAAAAGATGAACTTGAAGAGATTATTATAACCCCAGCCCTTTTTGCTCTTGAAAAAAAAGATTATGAAGAGCTTTCAAAAAAAGTTTTAGAATTTAATAGTGATGCTTTTGAGAAAGATATTTTCTCTTTAGGTTTTTGGGTATTAGAAGAAAAAATTAATCTACTTGAAAATAAAAAAGCCTATTTTGTAAATGATATAAAAGATGATATTGAGGCTTTATATAGTGAAGATTTTGAGTTTGTTCCAAGAGAAAGTTTTGATATTGATATTTTGCCTGAAAACAGAGAGTATAAAGATATTGAAGTTATTGATATAAATGCCCTATTAAAAACAAGAGAGAATAAAAAAAGAGTAATATTAGCAAAAAATGAGACTGCTGTTAGAAGAAGTGAGATAAAAGATTTTAACAATTTAGAATTTATTTATAAAGATATCATTTTAAATATTGAAAGTGACAGTGAGCTTATTGTCTCACTAAACAAAAAAGCAAAATTTAAAAAGATTAAAAAATCTAAAATTATTTTAGATGAATTAAAAGTAGGTGATTATGTTGTTCACGAAAATCATGGTATTGGGATTTTTAGTGGGATTGAGCCGATAACAGTTCTTGGGGCAACAAAAGATTTTGTTGTTTTAAAGTACCAAGGAGATGATAAGCTTCTAGTTCCTGTTGAAAATATAGATTTAATTGATAGATATATTGCAGATAGTGGTAGTTTACCTGTAGTTGATAAGCTTGGAAGTAGCTCTTTTAGTAGACTTAAAAAAAGAGTAAAAGAAAAACTTTTTGAAATTGCAAATCAGATAGTAAAAACAGCCGCACAAAGAGAGCTTTTAAAAAGCGCTATTTGTGATATTACAAATCCAGAAATTAAACTTTTTCAAAAAGATGCAGGATTTGATTATACACCAGATCAAATAAAAGCTATTGAAGATATATTTAATGATATCTCAAGTGGTAAAGTAATGGATAGGCTATTAAGCGGTGATGTTGGATTTGGTAAAACTGAAGTTGCAATGAATGCAATTTTTGCAGTTGTAAAAAGTGGCTATCAAGCAGCCTTCATTGCTCCAACTACACTTCTATCAAATCAGCATTATAATACATTAAAAAATAGGTTTGAAAAATTTAATATTAAAGTAGCAAGACTTGATAGATTTGTAAGCTCTAAAGAGAAAAAAGAGGTTTTAAATAGACTAAAAGAGGGTGATATAGATGTAATTGTAGGAACACATGCAATATTTGGTGCTAATTTTAAAAATTTAGCCCTTGTTATTATAGATGAAGAGCATAAGTTTGGGGTAAAACAGAAAGAAAAATTAAAAGAGTTAACAAAAAATGTTCATCTATTAAGTATGAGTGCTACTCCAATTCCAAGAAGTTTGAATATAGCTTTGAGTAGATTAAAAGATTTAAGTGTTTTACAAACCCCACCTGTAGAGAAAAAAGAGGTTAGAACATATGTTAAAGAGTATAATGAAAAGCTAATAAAAGAGATAATTTTAAGAGAGTTAAGAAGAAGAGGGCAGATTTTTTATGTTTTTAACTCAATTGCAAATATGGAAAATAAAAAAGATGAGATTTTAAAAATATTGCCAAATCTAAAGATTTTAACACTCCACTCAAAAGTGAGTGCAACTGTTACAGAAAAGGAGCTTTTAAAATTTTATATGGGTGAGTATGATATGCTTTTGTCAACTTCCATAGTAGAATCTGGGCTTCATATGACAAATGTAAATACAATCATTGTTGATGGTGCAGATAGATTTGGTATGGCAGATTTGCACCAATTAAGAGGAAGAGTTGGAAGAGGAAAAAGAGAGGGGTATTGCTATTTTTTGGTTGAAAGCAAAGAGAAGATAACCCCTGGAGCTAAAAAAAGATTGATTGCTTTAGAGACAAACTCATTTTTAGGAAGTGGCCAAGTTTTAGCAATGCATGATTTAGAGATAAGAGGTGGAGGAAATATTATAGGAGCACAGCAAAGCGGCCATATAAAAAATATTGGATACTCTTTATATTTGAAAATGTTAGAAGATGCGATAAATGCTTTAACAATAGGAAAAATTGAAGAAAAACCAAAAGTTGAAATTAAACTTGCAGTAAATGCTTACCTTACAAAAGATTTGATAAATGAAGATAGATTAAGACTTGATTTATATAGAAGACTTGGTCAGTGCGAGAGTGTTGATGAAGTATATGATATAGAAGAGGAGATAGTTGATAGATTTGGAAAACTTGATACGATTTCAAAACAGTTTATAGATATCGTTATTATTAAAATATTGGCTTTAAAAAAGGATATAAAATCAATATCAAATTACAATGAAAATATAACATTTGAATATAGTAATGGCAAAAAAGATTTTTTCAAAGCAAGAAGCAAAGATGATGATGATATTATAAACACAGTCTTATCAAAACTTCGAAGTGACTCAAAATTATAAAGGGAAGTTATGAAAATAGGTTTTATTGGCGATATTGTTGGAAAACCTGGTAGAAAGATGGTAATAAAGCATTTAAAAGAGATAAAAGAGAAAGAAAAACTTGACTTTATCATTGCAAATTATGAAAATGCAAGCCATGGATTTGGTATAACAGAAAAAAATGCAAAAGAGCTTTTTAGATTAGGCATAGATATTATGACAGGTGGAAATCATACTTGGGATAAAAAAGAAATCTTTGCACTTTTAGAGTCTATGCCTCTTTTAAGACCTATAAACTATCCCAAAGGGGTGCCTGGAAAAGGATTAGAAATTGTAGAAATTGATGGTGAAAAACTTGCTATTATCAATCTAATGGGGCATTTTACAATGCCAATGGTTGATAATCCTTTTATAAAGATAAAAAATGTTGTAGAAGATTTAAAAAATAATAGAATCAAAAATATTTTTATAGATATGCATGCAGAAGCTACAAGTGAAAAAAGAGCTCTTTTAATGATGTTAAAAGGAGAAGTTAGCGCAATTGCAGGGACACATACACATATAGGAACAGATGATTTGCAAATTTTTGATGGGGTTGGTTATGTAACTGATGTGGGCCTAACTGGATGTAGAGATAATGTAATTGGAATGAAAGAGGATGTTCCCATAAAAAAGTTTTTAACAGGACTTCCTGGAAGATATGATATTCCTGATAAATGTAAAAAAATACTTCAAATGGTTGTTTTTGATATAAATGAAGGAAAATGCAATGATGCATATAAGATAAAAGCATATGATGAAGAGGAGTATTTTATCTCTCAAAAAGCTTTTATTGAAAAATAGTTTGTTCGAGGTCGGACTTCGAAGTTGGAGGGGGAGATGTTATTAAATAGTTTTGAGTTGTTAAAAAGGCTTAAAAGTTTAGGTTATATTAAAGATGAAAGAGATCCATTTTGGTGGCCAAATAGTGGGAGTTTTGAAGTTGTAATAGGTGCGATTCTTACTCAAAATACAAAATGGGAAAAAGTAGAGCTTGCTTTAAGCAATCTAAAAAAATATTTTGGAGATATTGAAGTTGAAAAAGTGGCTCAAATTGATCAAAAAATATTAAGTGAGCTTATAAAGCCTGCTGGATTTTATAATACAAAAGCTTTTAGAATAAAAAAGATTTCACAAAATATCCTAAATGATTTTGAAAGTTTTGAAAATTTTCAAAAAAAAGTTAGCAGATATTGGCTTTTAAATCAAAAAGGTATAGGAAAAGAGACGGCAGATAGTATATTAAATTATGCTTGTTATAAAGATTTTATGGTAGTTGATAGCTATACTGCAAGGATTTTAAAAATTGCTGGATATGAGTTTGAAGATTATGATGAGTTGCAAGATTTTTTAACTGCTGGTATTTTTGAAAATCTGGATAAAATTTATGAGTTTTATAATAAAGAGATTGAATTAAATCAAATCTATGCAAGATTTCATGGGAAAATTGTAGATTTTTGCAAGGAGCATTATAAAGGTAAAAACAGAGAGGAAAAAGTAAAAAAACTTCTTTTTATCTAAACTTTTGGCTTTACAATAACTCTTTTTGCATTAAATAGCTCTTTTGCTTTTTTCACCATTGGCTCATGCAAAATATCTTTCGTTTCCATCTCTTTTCCAGAAAGCCCTAAAGTGTTACTTATACAGCTATCTCCACCTTCAACTTTTTCTATCATTGAAGAGCAATCTTCGTTTGCATGAAGTTCAGCCTCTTTAATAGGATCAACTTTTTTGATTTTTGTATCAATTCCAAATATATCTTGAACGAAGTGTCTAATAATCCCATATGCGTTTTTAAGAGTCTTTTTGCACTCATCTTTTGGAGCACTCTCCCAAGTTAAAATATTGTTTTCAAAAGAGACAAATTTTACATTTTCTTCAAAACATTTTCCAAGCTCATAATCTCTATCATAAATCTTTTGGATAAGTTTTTGAAAATTTTGCTTATAATCAATAGACTCTTTTTTTTCTGATTTTATCTCTTTTATCTCTGGTTTTATAGATGGTAATTCTTTTATCTCTTCTTTTTGAGATTCTACTTCATCTATTATTTCATCTATCTCTTTTATTTTTAAAGCTTCAATCATTTTAAAAAGAGTGATTGTTAAAACAAAATCTTCATCTGCATTTATAAACAGAAGATTTTTAGCATCATTTAAAATTCTAAAAAATCTATCTAAAATCATTGTAGAAAATCTAATATCCTCTTCAAAAAGTCTCTCTTTTAGAAAAATAATCATCTCATCAATTACCATAGAGGCTTCATAATCTCTTAGATTTTCTACTATATCTTTAATTTTTTCCTTTTTTTGCTCAAGAACAGCTTTGAAAATATCTTCAATAACTTTTGGATCAACAAGACCAAGCATCTCTGTTACAGTTTGGGTATTGACAAAATTTTTTGAATATATTATTGCTTGATCTAATAGGGTCAATGTATCTCTTAAGCTTCCTGAGCCGCTTCTTGCTAAAATATGCAAAGCCTCCTCTTCATAGTCAACATTTTCAAGATTTAAAATATGAGCAAGATGAGAAACTATTGCTTTGTGTGCTATTTTTTTAAATCTAAAATGTTGCGTTCTGCTAAGAATAGTTGCTGGAAGTTTTAATGGATCAGTTGTTGCAAGGATAAATTTTACATATTCAGGTGGCTCTTCTAATGTTTTTAAAAGTGCGTTAAAAGCCTCTTTTGTTAGCATATGTACTTCATCGATGATGAATATTTTAAATCTTGCTTGAGCTGGCTTATATTTGGTCTGTTCTATTAAGTCTCTTATATCATCAATCTTTCTACTGCTTGCAGCATCCATCTCAATAATATCTATATGTCTATTTTCATTTGCAGCTTTGCAATTTTCACAAGTCTCGCAAGGCTTACTTGTTGGGCCTTTATCACATATTAGAGCTTTTGAGAAAATTCTTGCTGTACTTGTTTTCCCGCTTCCTCTAAGACCGCTAAAAAGATAAGCATGAGATAGATGATTTTTATCCAAAGCAAGAGATAAAGTCTGAGCAATAGAGTCTTGACCAATTAAATCTTCAAATCTTTTTGGACGATATTTGAGAGCTAAAGTTTTTGACACTGCAATCCTTTGAGATTTTTTTTATTATACTATAGTAGGTTTTAACCAAAGATTTGCAATCTGTTTTAATTTTTCAGGATTTTCTGAAGCAAAAAGTTTTAGGTTTGTATTAGGAAATCTTTTTTTAAGTCCAAAACCATCTTCTAAATGTTCAACTATAGCCTCACCAGAATGAATTAATATAGCTTCATTATTGAAATATTTTTTTATATTTTTTGATATAAGTGGAAAATGGGTACATCCTAAAATTATTGCATCAATTTTTTTTATATCTTGAAAATAGTGCTTCATTGCAGCTTCTAAAACTTCGCCTTCAAAAAGCCCCTCTTCCACAATAGGAACAAAAAGAGGTGTAGGTTTTGAGATAAAGTTTTTAAAGCCTTTTTCTTTTAGTATCTTTTGATATTTTTGGCTAGAAATTGTAGCATTTGTTCCAATTATAAGAATATTTTTCTCTTTATCTTTTATCTTTTTTTCAAGAGCTAAAACTCCAGGCTCTATAACTCCAACTACAGGGAAAGGAGCATTTTGTCTTAGCTCTGGTATAGCATGAGCACTGACTGAGTTGCATGCGGTTATCAAAATATCCACATCAAAATTTTTAAAAAATTCTAAAGCTTCCAAAGAGTATCTAATGATGGTATTTTTATCTTTTATTCCATAAGGGACTCTTGCAGTATCTCCAAAATAGATAATCTCTTCAAAAAGTTTATGTTCAATTAGGCTCTTAACAACCGTTAACCCACCAATTCCGCTATCAAAAACCGCTGCTTTCATTTTAACTTTTCTAATTCGTTTATTACAAAATCTAGATATTTATAATATTCTATAAAGCTTTCAATCAATTCATTTTTAAGATTTTTGTCAATTGATTTTATTAAATTGACTATCTCTTTTTTATATTGTGGTAAATCATTTTTAATTATGTCCCAAACTTCTTCAGGATCTATACCAAAATAGTTATGAATTAAAAGATTTCTAAAATCTACAATAACTCTTTTTTCTTCATTTAAAATTTTATAATTTATCAGTTTTTTTGTAGCTTCACCTATTATTTCAAACTCTCTAATAATTGTATCCCAAGCTTGATAATCATATAAAATTTCTTGGGCTGTTGAGAATTTTTTTGAACTGTTTTCTATCTTCAAAATAGCAATAAAAATATCAAATAAAAAAAACTCTGCCACTCTTTTAGACATATATCATATCTTTTTTTATCTCTTTTTTAATATAGGGATGCATTGAATCATATAATCCAATATCGACATTTGTATTTAAATACTCATTTAAAAATCTTTTTGCTTTAGCAATTAAAAAACCATTTTTTCTTTTCATTTTTAAGATCACAATGTCTATATCGCTATTTTCTTTTTCTTCGTTTCTTGCAAAACTTCCAAAAATAGCTATTTTTTCAATACCAAATTCCTCTTTGAGTATATTTTTTGCTTCTTTTAACTTTTCTAAGAGAATTTTGTCCATATTTTTTTCTCTTCAAATTTGAAACTCGGAACTTTTATGCTCCTTCATTCATTATACTTAAAAACTCTTCGTTATTTTTTGTTTTTAGCATTTTTGAGTATAAAAATTTTAATGCTTCAACTTCATCCATCTGTTGCATTGCATTTCTAAGAGCCCAAACTTTAGGAAGAGTATTTGGATCAAGAAGTAACTCTTCTTTTCTTGTTCCAGATTTTAATATATCAATTGCTGGATATATTCTACGATCAGCTATTTTTCTATCTAGAACTATTTCGCAGTTACCAGTTCCTTTAAACTCTTCAAAAATAACTTCATCCATTCTTGAACCAGTATCAATAAGTGCAGTTGATATGATGGTTAAACTTCCACCCTCTTCTATATTTCTTGCTGCACCAAAAAATCTTTTTGGTTTATGAAGTGCATTTGCATCAACACCACCACTTAATACTTTACCACTTGAAGGAGTAACAGTATTGTATGCTCTTGCAAGTCTTGTTATAGAATCAAGTAAAATTACAACATCTTTTCCCATTTCAACTCGTCTTTTTGCCTTTTCTATAACAAGTTCAGCCACTCTTACATGGTTTTTTGCTGGCATATCAAAAGTAGAGCTATATACTTCTCCTTTTACACTTCTTTCCATATCTGTAACTTCTTCAGGCCTCTCATCAACAAGTAAAACTATCAGCTCTACTTCTGGATGGTTTTTTGCAATTCCGTGAGCCAACTCTTTCATAAGCTCAGTCTTACCACTTCTTGGAGGAGCTACTATCAGAGCTCTTTGACCTTTTCCAATTGGAGTAAAAAGATCGAGCACACGCCCAGTTAATTTCATAGGATCATATTCAAGTTTTATCTTCTCAGTTGGATAAAGAGGTGTTAAGTTGTCAAAAAGTGGTCTTCTCTTGCTCTCTTCAGGTGGAAGATAGTTTATAGCCTCTATTTTTAAAAGTGCATAATATCTCTCTTGATCTTTTGGAGGTCTAACTTGCCCAGTTACAACATCGCCTGTTCTTAAAGCAAATCTTCTAATTTGTGTTGCGCTAACATAAGCATCATTTGCTGTATTTGAAAAGTTTTCGTTTATTCCTCTTAAAAAGCCATACCCTTCAGGAGTTATCTCTAAAATCCCAGTAAAAAGTATATATCCGCCTTTACTTACTTGAGATTTTAATATCTCAAACATTAAATCTTGTCTTTTAAACTCTTGAGGGTTTTCTATACCAAGCTGATTTGCTATAGCTATAAGCTCATCTAATGTTTTTGTTCGAAGTTCTTCTATAGTATACCCTTCAACAGGTATATGTGTTCTTGTTTTTTGTTTTGCATTAGATTGTCCGTTTTGATTTGTAACGGCTGTATTTTGATTTGTATTTTCGTTCATTGAATTCCTCTTGTGATTTTTTATGATAGGAAGTTTTTACGATAGTTGGTATAAAGATAAATAAAGAGCGAAAGTAAATATTTGCTGTTATTTTATACTAACCTTTTATAGTTGTCAAGAAATATTATTTAAATTAAACTATTTTATTTATTTGATTGAATATTATTTTTGATAAAATATCGAATAAAATTTTTGTCTTTAAAATAAAGGTAATTATATTATGAGTAATTCAAATGACTTCACCAAAAAGATATGTATTATAGGCTTAGGTTATGTTGGACTGCCACTTGCAGTAGCTTTTGCAAAAAAATATAAAGTTGTGGGTTTTGATATAAATGCTAAAAGAGTTGAAGAGTTAAATAAAGGCTTTGATTCTACTTTAGAAGTTAGCGAGAAAGAACTTAAAGAAGTTATTAAAAATAATAATTTAAAACTTACAACTTCTATTGAAGATATAAGAGATAGCAATTTTTATATAGTTACAGTACCAACTCCGATAGATAAGCATAAAAATCCAGATTTAACTCCACTTATCATGGCAAGTAGAACTGTTGGAAGAGTTATTAAAAAAGGAGATATTGTTATATATGAATCAACAGTTTATCCAGGATGTACAGAAGAAGTATGTGTACCAGAGCTTGAACGTGAGAGTGGTCTTAAGTTTAATAAAGATTTCTTTTGTGGATATTCTCCAGAGAGAATAAATCCAGGAGATAAAGAACATACTGTTACTAAAATAAAAAAAGTAACCAGTGGAAGTACTCCAGAAATTGCAAAAAAAGTAGATGAACTTTATGCAAGTATTATAGAAGCAGGAACTCATTTGGCTCCAAGTATCAAAATAGCAGAAGCAGCAAAAGTTATAGAAAATTCCCAAAGAGATATAAATATAGCATTTGTAAATGAATTGGCTCTTATTTTTGATAAATTAAATATTGATACTTTAGATGTCTTAGAAGCAGCAGGGACAAAATGGAACTTTTTAAGATTCAAGCCAGGACTCGTAGGAGGTCATTGTATAGGAGTTGATCCATACTATTTAGCATATAAAGCAAAAGAGATAGGATATCATCCAGAGATAATTTTAGCTGGTAGAAGAACAAACGATAATATGGGAATATTTGTGGCAAATAAAGTTGTAAAATTAATGATACAAAAAGGACATACAATAAAAGGAAGTAGAGTTTTGATTTTAGGTATAACTTTTAAAGAAAACTGCCCAGATATTAGAAACTCAAGAGTGATTGATGTTATAAGAGAACTTCAAGAGTTTGGATGTAATGTAGATGTTTATGATCCATGGGCTGATAAAGATGAAGTAAAAAGGGAATATAACCTTGAACTATTACCTTCAACCTTCAACCTTCAACCTTCAACCTTGACTAATTATGACTCTATAATATTAGCAGTATCTCATAATGAGTTTAAAGAGATAGAACAACAACTTCAAAACCAAAAACTAAAAACTAAAAACCAACAACCAATAATATATGATATCAAAGGTTTTTTTGATAAAAGTTTAGTGGATGGGAGACTTTAATGAAAAAATTTGCATTAATTGGAGCAGCAGGTTATATTGCTCCAAGACATATGAAAGCTATAAAAGAGACAGATAATGAGCTAGTTGTAGCAATTGATAAATGTGATAGTGTAGGAATAATTGATAGTTATTTTCCGGAAGCAGATTTTTTTACAGAGTTTGAGAGATTTGATAGACATGTAGATAAATTAAGAAGAAATGGAGAAAAAATAGATTATGTTTCAATTACAACTCCTAATTATTTACACGATTCTCATATGAGATGGGGACTTAGAAGTGGATGTGATGTAATCTGTGAAAAACCATTAGTTTTAAATCCTTGGAATGTAGATGCATTAAAAGAGATAGAGAAAGAAACAGGTAAAAAAGTAAATACAATTTTACAACTTAGACTTCATCCATCTATTATAGCTTTAAAAGAAAAAGTTGAAAAAGAGATAAAAGAAAATCCTGATAAAGTTTATGATATAGACCTAACGTATCTTACAAGTAGAGGTAAATGGTATTTTATAAGTTGGAAAGGTGATGAGAAAAAATCTGGAGGAATTGCTACAAATATAGGGATTCATTTTTATGATATGTTAACGCATATTTTTGGAGATGTTGAAGAAAATATAGTTCATATTAAAACTGAATATGCAAATGCTGGATTTTTAAAATTAAAACATGCTAATGTTAGATGGTTTTTAAGTGTTATTTATGATTATATTCCAGATGAGATTAAAGCAAAAGGCCAAAGAACTTATAGAAGTATTACAGTTGATGGAGAAGAGATAGAATTTAGCGGAGGATTTACTGATTTACATACAAGAAGTTATGAAGAAATACTAAAAGGAAATGGATTTGGTTTAGCTGAAGCTAAAAAATCTATAGAAATAGTTTCCACTATTAGAAATTTAGCACCAGTTGGGTTAAAAGGCGAGTATCATCCGTTTTGTAAGTTAGTTGATAGTTTTTAGTTTCTAGTTTTTAGCAAATGAGAAGGGAATAAATGACAGGATATGAAAAATTAAATGTATGGCAAAAAAGTATGGAATTAGTAACAGAAATTTATAAATTAGTTAAGAAATTTCCAAAAGAAGAAATGTTTGCTTTATCAGATCAAATTAGAAGAAGCGCAGTTTCTATTCCAAGTAATATAGCAAAGGGAAGTTCACGAAATTCAAAAAAAGAGTTTATCCAATTTTTATATATTTCATTAGGAAGTATATGTGAATTAGAAACACAATTAAAAATTAATGAGAATGTAGGATATTTAAATAGTTTAAATGAATTGTTTAATAAAACAGAAAAAATTAAAAAGATGATAAATGCTTTAATAACTTCCTTAAAAAAAGATTTGAAAAATGACTAATAATCAGAAACCAAAAACCAAAAACCAAAAACCAAAAACCAAAAACTATTTCGTTCACGAAAGCTCATATGTTGATGATAATGTTCAAATAGGCGAAAATACAAAAATATGGCATTTTTGCCATATTTTATCTAATACTATAATTGGTAAAAATTGCTCTTTTGGACAAAATTGTGTAGTAGGGCCAAATGTAAAAATAGGAAATAATGTAAAGGTGCAAAATAATATATCTATATATGATGGAGTTGAAATAGAAGATGATATATTTTTAGGACCATCAATGGTTTTTACAAATGTAATAAATCCAAGGGCATTTATAAATAGAAAGAGTGAATTTAAAAAGACTTTATTAAAAAAAGGCTGTTCAATTGGAGCAAATGCAACAATTGTATGTGGAATCACTATTGGAGAGTATGCACTGATTGGAGCCGGGGCGGTAGTGAATAAAGATGTCAAGCCTTACGCGCTAATGGTAGGAGTGCCGGCAAGACAGATTGGTTGGGTTGATAAAGCCGGAAATAAAATGATATTTGATAAAAATGGAATTGCAGTTGATAGTTATGATGACACTAAATATATTTTAATAGATGATGAAATAAAAATTTTATAAATAAAAATGGATTTTGTAAAATTAAATTAGATGATGAGTATAAATATTATCATAAAATTTAGTAAAGATTAAAAAATATTATAATTCTAACAAAAATTCATTTTTTTATGTTTAATTTATTATGTATCAATATATTTTAAGATATATTCAAAATAGGTAATAAGATAGGATATTGGTTATTGAAAAATTAAGTGAATATTTTCTAATTTATATACAAACTTTAATTTTAGGAGATAAAATTAATTCAAAGATTTAAATAAAAAAGGACTATTTTCATGAAAGGGATTATTTTAGCTGGTGGAGGTGGTACTAGGTTATATCCTATAACCAAAGGAATATCGAAACAATTACTTCCTCTTTATGATAAACCAATGATATATTATCCATTATCAGTATTAATGTTAAGTGGTATAAAAGAAATATTAATTATTTCAAATATTGAATATATAGAAAATTATAAAAGAATTTTTAAAGACGGTAATGAATTAGGCTTAAAAATAAAATATGCAATTCAAAAAGAGCCTAAAGGCTTGGCAGAAGCTTTTATAATAGGTGAAAATTTTATAAAAGATAAAAATGTTTGTTTGGTATTAGGGGATAATGTATTTTATGGACATGGATTAATAAATATACTAAAGAATGCAATTAATAACGTCAAAAATGAATATAAAGCCACTATATTTGGATATTATGTAAATGATCCTGAAAGATATGGAGTTGTAGAGTTTAATGAAATGGGTAAAGTTATAAGTATAGAAGAAAAACCAAAAAAACCAAAAAGTAATTATGCAGTTGTAGGTCTATATTTTTATCCAAATGATGTAATAGAAAAAGCTAAAAGTGTAAAACCAAGTAATAGAGGGGAATTGGAAATAACTTCAATTAATGAAATGTATTTGAATGAAAATAGATTGAAAGTAGAACTTTTTGGAAGAGGTTACGCTTGGTTTGATACGGGAACACATGACAGTTTGCTTGATGCGGCAAATTTTATAAGAACAATTGAAAAAAGAACTGGGCTTAAAATAGCATCTATTGAAGAAATAGCTTATAATAATGGATGGATAGATAAAAAGCAGCTTAAAAAATTAGCTAAAGAATTTGAAAAAACTGAATATGGAAAATATTTAATGGAAATTGTTGGAGAAAGAGAGTGAAATCTATTTTAGTAACCGGGGGAGCTGGATTTATAGGAAGTAATTTTATTCCATATTTTTTAAACAAATATCCAGAATATATTATTGTTAACGTTGATAAACTAACTTATGCTGGAAATTTAGAAAATTTAAAAGAAGTAGAAAATAATCCAAGATATAAATTTATAAAAGGTGATATTTGCAACAGAGAATTGATAGAATATATTTTTTATGAATATGATATAAAAGGTGTTATTAATTTTGCGGCGGAATCGCATGTGGATAATTCTATTAAAAATCCTGGAGTATTTGTAGAGACAAATGTAAATGGTACTTATATATTAATAGATGTAGCATACAAATATTGGATGGAAGGACCATTTCAATATAAAAAAAAGTATGAAAACTGTAGGTTTCATCATATTAGTACTGATGAAGTATATGGAACACTTCCAGAGGATCCAAATATACTTTTTACAGAAAAAACTCCATATGCTCCAAATTCCCCATATAGTGCAAGTAAAGCAAGTTCTGATATGATAGTTAGAAGCTATCATCATACATATGGAATGAATACAGTAATTACAAACTGTTCAAATAATTATGGTCCAAAACAGCACGATGAAAAATTAATACCTATAATTATCAGAAATGCACTACAAGGGAATCCTATTCCAATATATGGAGATGGAAAAAATATAAGAGATTGGTTATATGTATTAGATCATTGCAAAGGTATAGATATTGCATTTCATAAAGGAAAAGCAGGAGAGACATATAATATTGGCGGAAGAAATGAGAGAACCAATATTTATATAGCAAATAAAATATGTGAAGTATTAGATGAATTATATCCGACTAATGAAAATGATAAAATTACAAAAAATATGAAAAGTTATAAAGAATTAATTACGTTTGTAAAAGACAGACCAGGACATGACAGAAGATATGCAATAGATGCCAGCAAAATTGAAAATGAAATAGGTTGGAAGGCTGAGGAAAATTTTGAATCAGGAATTGTGAAAACTGTTAAATGGTATTTGAGGAAATATATTGAAAAATAAAATTTTACATTTGATGGCATTAGATAAATTTATTCCACCATTTATAAAATTTATTAAAGAAAATTGTGAAATAGATAGACATTTGTTTGTATTTTTACATAAAGAAAGATATGATTATGGTTTAACTAATGAGTATCCTCTTATTTAGATAAATAAATATAAAAGTCTTTTTCACTTATTAAAATATTATGTATACTTCAGATAAAATAATTATCCATAGTCTTAGTTCTAAAAATTTAGTGAGGTTATTGTTTTTTCAACCATGGCTTTTAAGAAAATGTTATTGGATAATGTATGGAGGTGATTTTTATTTTCCAGACAAGCAAAGTTGGGTAAAAAAACAAGTTATTAAAAAAATAGGGCATTTAGTTACTTATGTTAAAGGAGACTATGATTTAGTGAAAAAATGGTATGGTGCAAATGGTAAATATCATGAATGTTTTATGTATCCAAATAATTTATATACTCATTATGAGGTTAAACGAAAAGAGAAAAGAAATATAATAAATGTACAAATTGGAAATTCAGCGGATCCTATTAATAATCATTTATAGATTTTTCAAAAACTAATTGAATATAAAAACGAGAATATTAGAATATATGTACCTTTGTCATATAGTAATAAAGATTATGCAAAAGAAATTATAAAGAAGGATAAAAATTTTTTTGGAGAAAAATTTATACCACTTACTAAATTTATGCATTTTAATGAATATTTAAATTTTTAAGTAAAATTGATATTGCAATATTTAATCATAATAGACAACAAGCAATGGAAAATACTATTACATTGCTCGGTTTAGGTAAAAAAGTTTATATGAGAAGTAATATTACACCCTGGCAATTTTTTAAAGAATTAGGTATTAAAGTATTTGATGTAAAAAATATTGAATTATCTTTATTAGATGAGAAGACAAAAAAGGAAAATATAGAAAAAATAAAAGCATATTTTTTCAAGGAAAATTATCTTAATCAATTGAGAAATTTATTTAATTAAAAAAGGAAAAAAATGGAAAATAAAATTTCATTTTATATTATGAATTCGAAAGGATTTTATGTATTAAAAAATTTTATAAATAAATTTGGTAGTAAATATATAGAATATGTAGTAAGTTGTGAAGATAAAAACATTAAAAAAGATTATTTTTTGGAAATAAAAGAATTGTGTTTGAAAAATGGGATTAATTTTTTTAATAAATCAGATGATATTTTACATGTTGAAAATAGATTTAAAGGTTTTAAATTTGCAATAGGATGGAGATGGATTATTAAAAATACAACAAGATTAGTTGTTTTTCATGACTCACTTTTACCAAAATATAGAGGATTTGCTCCCTTAGTAAATTCTCTTATAAATAAAGAAAAATATATAGGTGTTACTGCTTTATTTGCTAGTAATGAATATGATAAAGGTGATATTATTTTACAACGCAGAATAAAGATAGATTATCCTATAAAGATAAGTGAAGCTATAAATAAAATTGAACCAATTTATTTTAATTTGGTAAGTGAAATTTTTAAAAATATTATAACAAAAAAACAATTTAAAGTAATAAAACAAGATGAAAATAAAGCAACTTATAGTGTTTGGTTAGATAGTGAAGATTATTTTATAGATTGGAATTGGGATGCTGATAGAATTAAAAGATTTATTGATGCCGTTGGATATCCTTATGATAATGCAAAGACGACTTTAAATGGTAAAATTGTAAAAATTGTTGATGCAGAAGTAATATCAGATGTTATAATTGAAAATAGGGAAAGACACATAGGTAAAGTTATTTTTTTTGAAAAAGAATTTCCTATAGTAATATGTAAGAGAGGTCTTTTAAAATTAATTGATATAAGAGATAAAAAAAATAATAATATAAAAATATCTTTTAGAACTAAATTTAAATAAACATAAAAAAATAAAAGGGTATAAATGATACCATTTAATAAACCATGTTATATAGGTAATGAAGATAAATATGTTTTAGAATCTATAAATAGTGGTAAATTGACTGGTGATGGGAATTTTTCTAAAAAATGTCAAAAATGGTTTGAAGAGAAATTAAATTGTAAAAAAGCTTTGCTTACTCCATCATGTACAGCAGCACTTGAGATGGCAGCAATACTTATTGATATAAAACCTGGAGATGAGGTTATTATGCCTTCATATACTTTTGTATCTACTGCCAGTGCTTTTGTATTAAGAGGTGCAAAAATTGTATTTGTAGATATAAGACCTGATACGATGAATATAGATGAAACAAAAATAGAAGTGGCTATTACAGAAAAAACTAAAGCTATAGTTCCTGTGCATTATGCAGGAGTTGGATGTGAGATGGATATCATAATGGAAATTGCAAAAAAATATAATCTTTTTGTAATAGAAGATGCAGCACAAGGAATGATGAGTAGCTATAAAGGCAAATCTCTTGGGACTATAGGTCATTTAGGTGCTTATAGCTTTCATGAAACAAAAAATTATACAAGCGGAGGAGAAGGTGGATTATTAATAATTAATGATGAAAGATTTGTTGAAAGAGCGGAAATAATAAGAGAAAAAGGTACAAATAGAAGCCAATTTTTTAGAGGAATGGTAGATAAATATACATGGGTTGATATTGGCAGTAGTTATCTTATGAATGATATTAGTGCTGCTTACCTTTGGGGACAGTTAGAAAAAGCTGATAAGATAAATAATAATAGGCTTGAAAGTTGGGAAAAGTATTATGAAGTATTAAAAATTTTAAAAGATGATGGCCTTTTAGAATTGCCAGTTATTCCACAAGAGTGTATTCATAATGCTCATATGTTTTATATAAAAGTAAAAGATTTAGAAACAAGAACAAAATTAATAAATTATTTAAAAGAAAAAGGAATTTCAGCGGCATTTCACTATATTCCATTACATTCTTCACCTGCTGGAAAAAAATTTGGTAGATTTCATAGAAAAGATGTATACACGACAAAAGAAAGCGAAAGATTACTTAGGTTTCCTATATATTATAAGTTAAGTCTAAAAGATATATATTATATTGCCGATTCGGTAAAGGAATTTTATGATAAAAATTTTTAAGGAATTAAAAGAATATATATAAAGAAAATTAAGGAAATAAATTCTTATAAAATTTGTTTTTAAAGGGGAATTATTGGATTATAAACAGAAATTATTACTATAATATTATATTATAATAAATAATTATATTTATAAATAAAACAAAAAACATACTTAATAGATAAAATTAATTGAAATTTTTTTAATTTTTTTATTATAAATTAGGAAAAGATTTTAGAATCATCACAAATTAAAAATGTAGGAAAAAATTTGAAATAACTTTTTTATTAAGATATATGCAGCTATAATGAGTAAGGTTAAGATAAATAATAATTTAAAAATAAAAGTTTAAACAGTATTTACTAAATATTCCAGATAACTCAATTTTAGTTAAAATATCCTATGTAAAGGAAAAATAAATTTGTCTTTGAAGAGGAAAACAATAATAGGTTTAAAATGGACATCATTGTCAAGTATATTTAGTGCAGGTATTTCCTTTTTACAACTTATTATTTTAGCTAGAATTTTAGGTCCTCAAGTATATGGAACAATGGCAATTTTAATGGTCATTATAGGGTTTGCTAATTTATTTATAGATCTTGGAATTAGTAGAATAATAATATATAAACAAAATGATATTACAATAACTCAATTATATTCTATGTATTGGATGAATATATTTTTAGCTGTTTTTGTTTATATTATTATATTTTTCAGTGCCCCTTTAATTGCAAAGTTTTATAACCATATGAATGATTTAAGCTTTTATATAAGACTAATATCAATTAGTTTTGTTATTAATGCAATTTCTATGCAACATATAGTATTATTTCAAAAGGATATGGAATTTAAAATTTTAGAAATAGCTAATATAATTAGAGTAAGCTTAAATTTTATAATTGCACTATTTTTAGCTTTAAATAATATGGGAGTATTGTCTTTAATATATGCTTTACTTTTTTCGAATATAATTTATTCATTTATTATAGTTAACAAAGGACGTAAATACCATAAAATTAAATTTTATTTTAATTTTAATGAAATAAAAGAAGCTATAAAATTTGGGCTTTATTTTTCAGGAAGTAAAATATTAGGTGCTATTACAAGCTCAATCGATGTATTAATTATAGGTAAATTTTTTTCACAAGAAGAGCTTGGAGTTTATGATATTGCAAAAAAATTAGTTTTTCAAATATTATCTATCATAATGTCTGTTATTCAAAAAGTAATATATCCTCTTTTTGGAAAATTACAACAAAATCCAAAAAAATTAAAACACATTTATATTAAAATTATATCTTTAATTTCTTTTATTCTAGTTCCAATATATAGTTTATTTTTTTTACTATCAAATGATATATTTATGGTGATTTTAGGTGAGTATTGGATCAAAGCAGCTGATATTGTCAAAGGCTTTTATTTTTATGTAATTTTTGTAGGTATAGGAACTACAGTTGGTAGTTTAATGACAGCTACTGGAAAAGTGAATATTGGATTATTTTGGAATATATATAACTTATTTATAGTTTTTATTGTAGTATTTATTACTGTAGTAAATTTTTATAAAATAGAATATATTCCTATAGCATATTCATTGATTACTTTTTTAAATATTTTTATTTATTTTTATTTTGTGATAATCAAAATTATAAACGTGAGTTTTTTTGAATATTATAAACATATTTTTATTAATTTTACTATAGGAATTTTTTTAATTATTATATTTATACACTTAGATATTAAATTAGTAAATATATATTTGGAACTTTTATTAAAAGCATTATTTTTTTTAATATCATATATAGTTTTAGTTTTGATTTTTAATAGAAAGAATTTATTATATTTAATGGAACTTAAATGAAAAAAAACATTAAGCAAACAATTAATATGATAATAGAAACAGGAATATTTAATAATATTGTAAGTCAAATTAAACTAAAAACATTAAAAAATATTGAAAAAAACAAAATTCCATTTATGAGAAAAATATTACAAGTTTATTATAAAAATTATATTAGTAAAACAACTATTAAGTGTAATGAAAATCAAAAGCGAAAACCTAAAATTTATTTTATAACTAATATATTTCCTTTATGGGAAAAAAGTATAAGTAATTTTTTGAAAATTAATGCAGATATTGCTACTGTATATTTAAAAAATAATATAGAAGTTGAATTCATCCTAATGCATCATTCTCATGTATCATATTTAACTAATAAAGGGATAAAATGGAATGATATATTAGAAGTAGATCATAAATTAATTGAGAATAAAATAAAAAATGATTTATTTAATATGTATAATATACAAAAAGATAAAATAAGAATTCATATTTTAAATAAACAAAAGGGTAATATAAAATTAAAAGATTATATTAAGAATGTTATAGATTTTTTTGATGGCTTAAATTTTTCAAATAGAGATATATTTATCTATAGTGGAGGAATATGTAAATCAGATTTAGCAGAAATACTTTTGCAAAAAATAAATGCAAAGAAGGTATATTTAACAGCAGGTGCAAAAGAAACTGTGGAATGTCAAAAGTATGACTATGTATTAACATATAACAATCAGTTATTGAACAAATATAATAATGCGATTCCTCCAAAAAATGTAATTTTTTCACCTTTTGAATGGGAAAAAAATAGTAAACTTTCTCCCTTATTGCAAGAAAAAATAAATAAATTGCTAAATAAAAAAGTAAAAGGGATTTTTTTATCATCAAAGCAACAATATACAGATAGTATAGATGATGAATTTATAGAAATATTAAATAATATTATGGCAAAATACAGCGAATTTTATTTGGTTTTAATAGGTGATAATAAAAATAAAATTATGAAGAAATTAAAAAATAAAATTATTTTTAATGAAGAAAGAATAATTTGTATAGAGTTTGTAGATAGTTTATATGTTTTATTCAGAGAATTAAATAAATATTTTAAAACTTTGTATATTCTACCAAGAATTACAGGCAGTGGAGTTACAAATTTAATGGCTGCTTGTGCTGGTATACCTACTACTATTTTTAAAGGTAACGATGCGGATGGGAATTGGATACCTTCTAAATATTTTGTAAAAACAAAAGAAGAATATTTTAATCAAATAAACAAATTTATTAAAGATGATAAAAAAATAGAAGAATTTATAAAGGATTTTGATAAATTCAAAAAAGAGCAACAAAAAAAAAGTAAAGAGTTTTATTTAAAATTATTAAGTTAATTAATAAATTAGAATAATTTTTAATTAATAAATAATAAATTTTTAAGATTGTTAGTATTAATAATTTACTTTATATTTATTGTGATTGAAAACATAGTTTTTTTAATATTAAATTTGAATTATGAAATAGGTTAATAGTGAAGGAGTATTAAATCTGTTAAATAAAGGAGTTTTGTGAATTTATGCAAAACTATAAATTTTTTAAATAAAAGAATAATTTATAAAATTAAAAATAATTTTTATAAATTAAAACTTTTTGGAATACAGTATGGTAAAAATTTACAAATTTATGGTAATGTTAAAATTTTTGGTAATAGATGTAATATAAAAATTGGAAATAATTGCAGTTTAAATGAAGGAACTATTTTAAGTGCAAATGGTAAAATAATTATAGGGGATAATGTTGTAATTAGTTCCTATAGTGTTTTACATACAGGAAAATTGAAAATTAATATATGGCCTATTAAAGAACATATTTATGAAGATATTGTTATTGAAAATAATGTCTGGATAGCATCTCATTGTATTATAAGCGGTGGAGTAAAAATAGGAAAAAATGTAATTATTGGTGCAAATAGTTTTGTAAATAGAAATTTAGAATCCGGATATTTTTATGCTGGAAATCCTGTAAAAAAAATATGTAAAATAGAAAATTTAAAATGATTTTACTTCTTACGCCTAATTCATTGAACCCTTTTCATCCACGTATAAAAATTACGAAAGAAATTTTAGAAAAAAATGGTTATAAAATTTTTTTTCATAATTTAAATTCAAAAACAGAATTGAATAAAATTAACTATTTTAGTTTAGGTTTTTTCAATATAGTTGCTTTTTTTAAAAGTATTAGTTATATTCTAAAATATAAAAAAGAAGTTAAAGTCATTTATATCACAGATTTACAATATTTGCCTATTAGTATCTTAGCCAAAATTTTTAATAAAAAAGTTATTTATGAAACTTTAGATAATAATGTAGAACTCCATTTTTATAATCTTTCAAAAAAACATCAAATAATTAAAAATCTAAAGTTTTTAAAATCAATATTTTCTTTTTTAGAAAAATTGTTAGTTAAAAATTTTTGTGATGAAATTATTGTTAATTCAAAAGCTTTAAATGAATATATTTTACCTTTAAAAAGTAATATTATCTATTATTCTTCTCCTTTTGAAAATAAATTTATAATTAACTATGAACAAAAAGAAGTAATTTTTTTATATTTAGGTTTATTTTCAAAAGATAAAGGGGCTGAGGAAATATTGGATTTTATAAAAAAATATAAAATAAAAGGATATATTTTTGGAAATATTAAAGAAAAGGAATTAAATGAAAAAATAGAAGACTTAAAAAAAGAAAATTTAATTGTTTATTTTCCTAGACTTTCTCCAGATGAATTAGAAAAAAAATTGAAAGATATTTTTGATAAATATAGAATAATAGGTGTTAGTTTAATAAAACCTGTTCATTTTAGTTATGCTACGCAAGAAGCTAATAAAGATATAGATTATATGGCAATGGGTATTCCTATTATAGGTAATTATAGAATACCTACAAAAGAAAAAATTGAAAAAGGATGTGGTGTTTTTTTTGATAAAAAGGAAGATATACAAAAATTGATAGAAAATAAAAGTTTTTATAAAAGTTTATCCTTAAATGCAGTTGATCTATATAATAAAAGATATTCGCAAAAAATTTATAAGTATAAATTAATAAAGATAGTAAAAGGTTTATTTAGATGATTATAATCAAATTACCGACTAATAACATTCCAGAAAGAAAATATATTATAGATGTGATTTTTAATGAATTTTTAGGACTACATTATAAAATTGAAATTGAAAATATAAAAAATTATGAAATTCTTCTAGAAAATGGGAAAAAATTAATATTTGAAGATAGTTTTTTTAATAAATTTAAAAAAGATTTAGATTATTTGAAATTAAAAAACATTTCTGAAAAAATAACTTATTCTAAAAAAGAGAATAATATTTTTTTAGTAGAAGATAATTTACCTATTATTTATGGCAAAAATAGAATTTTAATGAATAAAAATGAGATTATTTGTGGAATAGACATTTTTGCTTCTTCTTTTTTTATGTTAACTAGGTGGGAAGAGTATGTAAATAAAGTTAGAGACAAACATAATCGTTTTCCTTCATATGCTAGTTTAGCTTATAAATATAATTTTTTAGATAGACCTGTTGTAAATGAGTATGTTGAGATGCTATGGAATATGTTGAAATTTCTAGGTATAAATCAAGAGAGAAAAAAAAGAGAGTTTGAATTAGTTTTAACTCATGATGTTGATTTTGTCTATAAATATGCAAGTTTAAAAAGTGGATTAAGAGAAATTATTGGAGATATTGTAAAAAGAAAAAATATTAAACTAGCTTATAGCAATATAATTAATAAGTTAAAGTTCCATTTAGATTTAATAAAAGATCCTTTTGATACATTTGATTATTTAATGGATATTAGTGAAAAAAATAATACAAAATCATATTTTTTTTTACACTCAAGCACTGCTTCAAAATATGATATTGATAATAATAAATTTTTAAAGAAAATTGCAGATAAAATTCAAAATAGAGGTCATTTTTTAGGATATCATCCATCTTATAATTCTTATAATAATGAAGGATTATTTAGAAAAGATAAAGAAAAAATCGAAAAAATAATAAACCAAGAATTAAAATTTGGAAGACAACATTTTCTAAGATTTGAAGTTCCTACAACCTGGCAAATATGGGAAGATAATAATATGGAGTGGGATTCAACTTTATCATATGCTGATAAAGAGGGATTTAGATGTGGAGTTTGCTATCCTTCTTCTGTATTTAATATTTTAAGTAGAAAAAAATTAAAATTGAAAGAAAAACCATTAATAATAATGGAAGGTAGTTTTACTACTTATCAACAAAATATAACTCCACAAAAAATGGAACAAAAAATTTTTGAATTAATAAATAAAGTAAGAAAATATAATGGAGAATTTGTGTTTTTATGGCATAATAGCAGTTTTAATACTTTAAATTGGTTAAAATTTCAATACATTTATGAGAAAGTTTTGAAAAAATGAAAAATTTTACAATACTAGGAGCAAGGCTGCAATTTATAAAAGCAGCGGTAGTAAGTAGAGAAATTAAAAAATATCCGGATATTAAAGAAATTATTGTTCATACAGACAAGCATTATGATATTAATATGTCTGATATTTTTTTTTGAAGAAATGAAAATATCAAAGCCTAATTATTTTTTAGGAGTTGGAGGAAAATCTCATGGTGCGATGACATGTCAAATGATAGAAAAGATTGAAGAAATTGCATTAAAAGAAAAGCCTGATTGGATATTAGTATATGGAGATACTAATTCTACATTGGCTGGAGTTTTAGTTGCAAGGAAACTTCATATAAAATTAGCTCATGTAGAAGCAGGGCTTAGAAGTTTTAATATGAAAATGCCAGAAGAGATAAATAGAATTCTTACAGATAGAATAAGCAATATACTATTTTGTCCAACTGAAACAGCAGTTCAAAATTTAAAAAAGAAGGATTTCCATTTAAATTATCAAATAATTATTGTCAAAAAATAGTTAATGTTGGTGATGTAATGTATGATGCAGTTCTTTATTATAAAAAATTTGCAAAAAAACCTGAAAATTTAAGAATAGAAAAAGATTTTATATTATGTACTATTCATAGAGCTGAAAATACAGATAATATAGAGAGATTAGAAAATATTTTTGAAGCGCTAGAAGAGATTGGAAAAGAAATTCAAATTGTTTTACCACTTCATCCAAGAACAAAACAAAAATTAAAAAATCTATCTCAATCTACTATCACTATTATTGATCCAGTAGGTTATTTTGAAATATTATGGCTTTTGGATAATTGTAGGCGTGTTATTACAGATAGTGGAGGGTTACAAAAAGAGGCTTATTTTTAAAAAACCATGTATAACATTAAGAGATGAAACAGAATGGATAGAGCTTGTAGAAAATGGATTTAATACATTAGTTGGTGCAGATAAAGAAAAGATTATTGAGAGTTATAAAAAATTTACAAACAACCAATCACTAATAACTAATAACTATTCATTAAATTTATATGGAGATGGAAGAGCAAGTGAGAAAATAGTTAAGGAAATTTTAAAATGAAAAAAATTTTATTTATAACAACTTTTTTTTATCCTCAGAATAGAATACCAACATTAAGAGTAGGACAATGGAGTAAATATTTAGCAAAAAATGGTTATGAAGTTTTTGTATTGACTACAAAGAAATATTCTTTTATGGGGCCATTGGGATTAGATGAGAAACTTCCTGAAAATGTGAAAAAAATAGAAGTAGATTTTTTACCTAATTTATTAAAGAAAAAACTAGATAATAAAGAAAGAATTGTAAAAAGTAATAATAAAGATAATTCAAATAACATCACAAAATTAAAATTAATTATTAGAAAATTTAGAAATTATATAGGAAGCTTATTTGATATACATGATCTATGGATAAACCCAGCTATTAAAGAAGCGAAAAAAATTATAGAAAAAGAAGAAATTGATTTTATTATTAGTTCATATTCTCCCCCAGCTGTATCAGTTATTTCACATAAATTAAAAAAATTATATCCTCATTTACAATGGATTGCTGATTTTAGGGATTTATGGGCATATAATCATGTTTTTTATGCAAAAGGTATTTTTGGAATTTATGAAAAGTATAAAGAAAAAAAAATTCTTTCAAATGTTGATAAAATTATAACTGTCTCCAATCCACTTACAGAAGAGATGAAAAAACACTATCCTACTAAAAAAATCTATACCATAGAAAATGGTTTTGACCCTGAGGAATTCCATAATTGGAAAAATACCCTAAAAGTAAAACCTAAAATAAGTAACAAATTAGTTATTTCATACTTGGGAACAATTTATCCTGGGAAACAAGATCCTTCTATTTTATTTGAAGCTTGTAATGAATTGATAGAAGAAGGATTTATTGAAAAATCTCAAATAGAAATAAATTTTTATGGAAATAATAAAAAGCAGTTAGATGATATTATAAAATCTAAAAATTATAACAAATACGATATCATTAATATTAAAGGTTTTGTTTCAAGAGAAGAATCTTTAAAAGTTCAAAAAGAATCTGATATGCTTTTGCTTTTGGAATGGAACGATCCCTCTGCAAAAGGAGTATTAACGGGAAAATTATTTGAATATTTAGTTAGTGGACGTCCTATTTTAGGTATTGGTATAAATAATGAAAATGAAGCTGGGAAATTGATTGAAAAAACTAAAACAGGAAAATTATTTACAAATAAAGATTTACTAAAACAAGAATTAAAGAAAATCCTCTTAAATAAAAAGATTGATTTTTATAATCCTATAGTTAGTAAAATTGAGAAATATTCAAGAGATAAACAAGTGTTACGATTAATTGAAATAATGGAAAGTTAAATTTGATTTTTTTCGAGCATCTTTTAGAATTGCAAGTATTTTATTATAAAAGATAGAGGAAGATTAATGCGATATAATAAACTGGAAAGATCTATAGCTTATTTTTTGTCAAAATTTCCTAAATTTAAATTATTTGTCAAAAAAAACTATCAAAAGATAAATTATTTAATAAATAAAAAAGATTATAATTATAAAAGTAAATATGAATTAAAAAAAATTACTTATCTATCTAAAGAATCTTTTTTTGGTTATTATGATAAATCACCTATTAATAAAACTAATGAATTTATTATATTTCATTCCTCTAATACTTCTACTAAGCAATTGCCAAATCCTTCTATTCCGATAGATATAATTTTGTATGATATTAAAAATGGTAAATTTAAACTTATTGATAAAAGTTATGCATATAATTGGCAACAAGGCTCAAGGCTTATGTGGGTAGATGATTATAGATTTATTTATAATATATTTGAAGATAATGATTATAAGTCTAAAATATATGATATAAAAGCAGAAAGTTTTAAAATAATTGATTTTCCTATTTATGATGTTTTTAAAGACAAATTTGCTTTTAGTTTAAATTTCGAAAGACTTGGAATAGGTAGAGGAGATTATGCATATAAAAATAAAAATTTAGATATTAATTGGAAAGATAACGAAAATGATGGCTTATATTTTATAGATTTAATAAACAACAAAGTAAAATTGATTATTTCTTTGCAAGATGCTATAGAAATTAATCCTAAAAGCAATGTAGCAAAAAAACATAAATTTAACCATATAATGATTTCCCCAAATGGTAAAAAAATAATGTTTATGCATAGATGGTTTTTAGAAAATAATCAAAAATTAGATACTTTGTTAATAGCAAATGTAGATGGTAGTAATTTAAAAATAGTTGTTAATAGTGGAATGGTAAGTCATTGTTTTTGGTATGATAATGAAAATATTTTTGGATATTTAAGAGAGTTTGATGGAGATAAATATTATATGATAAATATAAATACTTTAGAAAAAAAAGTAATTGGCAAGAATATTATTGATAAATTTGGAGATGGTCATCCAAATATTTATAAAAATAATATAGTATTTGACACATATCCAGATAAATCTAGAATCTTACATCTATTTATATATAATTTGAAAACAAATAAACTAGAAGAATTAGGAGAATTTTTTCAAAGCTTTGATTATTATAGTGAAACAAGATGCGATTTACATCCAAGATTTAGTTTCGATGGAAAAAAAATATTTTTTGACAGTGTACATGAAGGAAAAAGGTATTTATATATGATGGGTTTAAAAAATGATTAAGGTAAGTGTAATAATAGTTGTACGAAATGAGGAAAAATATATAGTTGAATGCATAAGATCAATAGAAAAGCAATTTGAAGATAATAATATTTGGGAATTATTAATTGTTGATGGTATGAGTGAAGATAGAACAAGAGAATTAGCTGAGAATTATTTGAAAAACAAAAAATTTAGATGGAAAATAGTAGAAAACCCAAAAAAAATTTTAGCAAGTGGTTGGAACATTGGAATAAAGCTTGCTATAGGAAAATATGTGATTCGACCAGATGCACACAGTAAACTATGTAAAAATTATATTAAAGAAGGAGTTTCATCACTTAAACAGTTAGATGAAAAAGTAGCTTGTGTAGGTGGAGTATTAAAAAATGTAGGAGAAGGTTTTTGGGGCGAAGTTATTGCTGATTTATTTTCCTCTAAATTTGGAGTTGGAAATTCAGCTTTTAGAACAGGAGTAAAAAAATTAGAATTTACTGATACATCAGTTTTTGGTCTTTATAAACGGGATATTTTTGATAAAGTAGGGTTATTCAATGAAAATCTCAAAAGAAATCAAGATATTGAACTTCACAAAAGAATTTCTAATGAAGGTTATAAATTTGTTACAAATCCAAATATGAAAGCAAAATATTTTGTAAGGAATAATGTAAAAGATTTAGTAAAAAAAGCGTTTAGCGATGGATATTGGATAATAGCTTCTTCTAAATCATATATAAGACATAAAATTCCGCTTTTGTTTGTTTCATATTTAATTTCTATTCCTATATTTTTAAAATTTATTGATATTGAATGGTTTGATTTATTATATCTATTGCCGTTAATATTATATTTTATTTTGGTATTAATCTTTTCATTAAATGATGGTAAAAGTTATAGAAAGTTTTTACTTTTCTTTCTATTTCCTATATTTCATATTTCTTATGGTTTGGGATCATTAAAGGCTTTAATTGATAAACTTATAATGAGAATGAGAAAATATTTTGATAATTATTTTAAAGTTCCTATTTATTAGTTGTAATATGACAAATCATTCTTTTTTAAGTTAGCAAAAAATTTGATAGAGTTTTAAGGAAATTATAGTTTCAAGATTAGGAACAGATATGCAGATACCATTTCATAGACCATATATAACAGATGAAGAAATTAATGAAGTTATAGACAGCCTTAAAAAAGGCTGGATTACAATGGGGAAAAAAACTATAGATTTTGAGAGTAAATTTAAAGATTATATTGGATCTAAAAATGCTATAGCAGTTAATTCATGTACCGCAGGACTACATTTGGCACTTAGGGCTATAGGATTAAAAGAAGGAGATGAGGTTATAGTTCCTGCTACTACTTTTGTTGCTACAGCTGAAGTTGTTAATTACTTCAAAGCAAAACCTGTTTTAATAGATATAGAAAAAGATACACATCTTATAGATGCTTCAAAAATAGAAGAAAAAATTACGCCGAAAACAAAAGTAATTATCCCTGTTCATTTTTCAGGACAACCTGCTGATATGGATGAAATCTTAGAAATTGCAAAAAAATATAATCTTTATTTTATAGAAGATGCTGCTCATGCTCTACCTGCATGGTATAAAGACAAAAAAATAGGAACTATTGGAGATTTAACAGCTTTTAGTTTTTATGCAACAAAAACACTTGCTACTGGTGAAGGGGGAATGGTAACAACTGAAAAGGATGAATGGGCAGAAAAGATTAGAATTTTAAGACTTCATGGAATAAGTAAAGATGCGTGGAAAAGATATTCTAAAGAGGGAAGCTGGGAGTATGATGTTATTGAAAATGGTTATAAATATAATACTACAGATATAAACTCAGCCCTTGGGCTTGCTCAGCTTAATAAACTTGAATGGATGTGGAAAGAAAGAGAAAAAATAGCAAATCTTTATAATAAAGCATTTACAGGCTGTGAAGAGTTAATACTTTATAAAGTTAAAGAAGATAGAATATCTTCCTGGCATCTTTATCCTTTAAAGCTAAATATTGAAGCATTAAAAATAGATAGAAATCAATTTATAGAAGAGCTTAAAAACAGAGGAGTCGGAACAAGTGTTCATTTTATTCCTCTTTATAGGTTTTCTTACTATAAAAACCATTTTAATTATAAAGTAGAAGATTTTCTAAATAGTGAATGGATTTTTGAAAGAGTGATTTCTTTGCCTATTTTTCCTGGAATGAATTTAGAAGAGATTAATTATGTCATTGAAAATGTAATAGATATAGTAAAAAAATATAAAAGGTAATGAGTGTTATATAAACAATATATAAAAAGGCTAATAGATTTTATTTTATCATTAATAGGTCTGATACTTTTATTGCCTGTTTTCATTATAATAGCAATGCTTATAAAAAATGAAGACGGCGGTAGCATTTTTTTTAAACAAATTAGAGTAGGACAAAATGGTAAATTTTTTAAGATATATAAATTTAGAACTATGGTTGAAAATGCGGAAAAAATTGGTGCACAAGTTACTAAAGGAAATGATCCTAGGATAACAAAAATTGGAAAATTTTTGAGAAAATACAAACTAGATGAACTCCCCCAACTAATCAATGTTTTAAAAGGTGATATGAGCTTAGTTGGTCCAAGACCAGAAGTGCCAAAATATGTAAAAGCTTATAAAAAAGAATATGAAGATATTTTAAAAGTTAAACCAGGAATTACAGATTATGCAGCTTTAGAGTATATAGATGAAGAAAAAGTCTTAAAAGATGCTAAAAATACGGAAAAAGTATATCTTGAAAATATATTACCAGAAAAAATAAAATATTATCAAAAATATATACATGATATAAGTTTTTTAACAGATTTAAAACTTATTCTTAGAACAATTGCGGAAATAATTAGATGATAAGTAAAATTGAAACTTTATTAAAACCTACAAAAACAAAAAGGTTTTTATTTTTTTTATTAAGTGATATTTTTTTATTTACAATTAGTTTTATACTTGCTTTTCTTTTGAGATTTGATTTTAATATACCAGATAATTATAAATCATCAATTATTTTTTGGACTCCAATTTTTGTTTTTGTTAAGATTGGAGTTTTATATTTATCAAATATCTATAATATAAACTGGAGATTTGTTAGCTTAAGAGAGTTATTTAAGATTTCATTTGATCTTTTTTTAGTCTCTTTTATATTTTTTATAATAAATTGGTTTCTTCAATTAAATTTAAATCATTTTTCCATTCCAAAATCGATAATAATTATAGATTTTGCTATTTCTTTGATCTTAATAGGAATTTTAAGAATTTCAAAAAGAATTTATTTAGAAATTTTCAGTGTAAAAAAAAGTGGTAAAAATACATTAATAATAGGAATAGGTGCAACAGGTGAAAGAATAGCAAGAGGATTAATAAAAGATACTCAATATAATCCCGTTGCTTTTGTTGATGATGATCCAAATAAAATAGGGACTATAATTCATGGAATACCAGTTTTAGGAAAAATAAAAGATATTCCTTATATTATTAAAGAAAACAAAATAGAAACTGTAATATTAGCAATTCCAAGCCTCAATCATAAAGATATCAAAAAAATACATAATCTTATAAAAGATTTAGGAACACAAGAGATAAAGATTGTTCCTAGTCTTAAAAACCTTCCTGAAAATATAGAAATAACTGTAAAAAGTTTAAAAGATATATCTATAGAAGACTTACTTTTTAGAGAAGAAATTAAAATAGATAGAGATCAAATTTTCAATCTTTTAAAAAATAAAAAAATATTAGTAACAGGAGCTGGTGGTTCAATAGGAAGCGAAATAGTAAGGCAACTAATTGACTTTAAGCCAAATAGCATAATAGCTTTTGAGATAGATGAGACCGAGCTTCATAATCTAACTTTAGAACTTTCAGAAAAGTTAAAAAATTCAGAAATAGAGTTTATTCCTATTGTTGGAGATGTTAAAGATATAGAAAAATTGGATAAAATTTTTCAAAAATATATTCCAGATATTATCTTTCATGCTGCAGCTTATAAACATGTTCCTTTAATGGAATATTTTCCAGAAGAAGCTGTAAAGACAAATGTATTTGGAACATATAATTTGACTTATATGTCTATCAAATATAATGTTAAAAAATTTATAAATATATCTACTGATAAAGCGGTAAATCCTACTAGTATAATGGGAGCAACAAAAAGATTTGCTGAGATAATATGTAATAGTTTTAATCAACTAAATAAAACAAAATTTATATCTGTAAGATTTGGAAATGTGTTAGGAAGTCGAGGAAGTGTTATTCCTATTTTTCTTGAACAAATAAAAAAAGGTGGCCCTGTTACAGTGACCCATCCAGAAATGAAAAGATACTTTATGACAATTCCAGAGGCAGTTTTACTTGTTTTTCAGGCTGCGGCAATGGGAAGTGGGGGAGAAGTTTTTGTTCTTGATATGGGTGAAGAAGTAAAAATTGTTGCATTAGCAGAAGAACTAATTAAATTACAAAACTTAGAACCATATAAAGATATAGATATTATATTTACTGGCTTAAGGGCTGGCGAAAAATTATTTGAAGAGTTATTAACTGCAGAAGAGGGAACAGATAAAACTTACCATGAAAAAGTATATATTGCAAGAAATCCACAAATATTTTCATTAGAAGAGTTAAATGATTATTTAGATAAATTAAAGAATATTTCAGTTGAAAATCCAGAAGAAATAAAGAAATTTTTAGGTAAAATCGTACCTTTTTATCAAGAAGATTAAATTATCTAATATATCATTTTAGACTATTACAAATTTTTAGAAATTCCAGTTAGAATAATAAAGATTTTTTCAAATAAGGAAAATTTGTGGAAAAAATATTTAATTTTGATGATGAAAAATTTTCAACGAAAAGTATTATCGCTCTTATTTTGATAGCTTATATTTTTTCTTTAGCAGTTAGATATTATTGGATATATTGGGCTTCAGGCTTTCCAGAATTTTTTTGGAATGGTCAGATTATGATAAATACAAATGATGGATACTTTTTTGCAAGCGGTGTACAAAAAGCTCTTTATAAAATGCATCAATTTAATCCTTTAGTGCCAGAATTTTGGGATAGAGGACTTGTTTTTGTAACGTCGATACTTGTAAAAATATTGCCTTTTTCTTTTGAGACAATATTGCTTTATATGCCTGGTTTTTTTGCTTCTTTGATAATTGTTCCAATTATACTTCTTGGAAGAATTTATAAACTAACCATGGTAGGTTTTTTTGCAGCTATACTAGCTTCAATAATCTGGAGCTATTATAATAGAACAATGTTTGGTTATTATGACACTGATATGTTTAGTGTTATGGTTATAACTTTTATATTTTATTTTTTAGTTTTGTCTATTGAAAAAAAGTCTTTAAATGCTATTTTTTGGGCATCTTTAATTTCTTGTATATATCCTTTTTTATATATTCCTGGAGAAAATGTTCTTTATGGGCTTATAATTTTATATACTATTTATGCTTTTATTTTTCATAGAAAAGATGAGTTTTTCTATCCTAGTTTAATTTTGCTATATACATCTTTGTTTCCGTTATATATTTTAATAAAAATACTATTGGTAATAATATTTTATATACTTTTAAAAACCCAAAAAATCTCTAAAAATTATGAAAAATATATTGCTTTTATTGCAATAGCTATATTTTTTATATGGAGCAAAGCCATTTTTAGTATTTGGGGAAGATTTTCAGCATATTTTTTTAAAGAAGGAACAATAGAGGAGGGGCTTCATTTTTATAAAGTTATGCAAACTATTAGAGAAGCCTCAGGCATATCTTTTGAGACTTTATCAAATAGGATAAGTGGGCATATTTCACTTTTTTTACTATCTTTACTTGGATATGTTTTGCTTATCTGGAAAAAAAGAAATTTTGCAATAAGTTTAGTTTTTGTAGGTCTTGGAATATTTGCTTTAAAAGGTGGTCTTAGATTTACAATATATGCTGTTCCATTTTTAGCTTTTTCTCTTGTATATCTTTTTTGGATATTTACTATATGGATAAAAAATAGATATGTAAGATATGTTGCAGTTTTTGTTTTTACAATAGCAGCCTTAATACCAAATATTTTACATGTAATTGAATATAAAGTTCCAACAGTTTTTAACAAAAGCGAAGTTGAAGCATTAGATCTTTTAAAAAGAAAAAGTTCGCCAAAAGATTTTGTTTTAACATGGTGGGATTATGGATATCCTATATGGTTTTATGCAGAAAAAATAACTTTGATTGATGGTTCAAAACATAAACATGACAATTTTATAATTTCTGAGATTTTATCTACATCATCTCAGCTTGAAGCTGCAAGGCTTTCAAGAATTGCAGTTGAGAAATATGCAGAGCAGATAAAATGGTATAAAAAATATGAAGAAGAAAAATTGGATATTTCAAAGATACCTGATGAATTTATCTTTGGAAATAAAGAAAAATATGTGGCATCATACCATTTTTCAGTTGCTGATGTACTGTTTCAAAACAGAAAGAAAAATCAGATAAATCCAAATGAATTTTTAGAAAATCTTAGATACAATGATATAAAACTTCCAGAAAAAACTAGAGAAGTTTATATATATCTACCTCTTAGAATGATGGAAATATTCCCAACTGTTAAAGAGTTTAGTAATATTGATCTAATAACTGGAAATAAAAAATCAAATCCTTTTATATACTATACAGAGTTTTTCAAAGATAGCAAGGATAAAATATATCTTGGAAGAGGAATATTTTTAGATAAAAGAAAAGGAGTTCTTCTTTTTGGTAAAAAGATAGTTCCACTTAAAGCTTTTTATACGGTAGCTTATACAAAAGGCGGAAAAATTATCAAACAAAAACAGAATCTAAGAGAAAAAGCTCCATTATCTGTGATTTATCTACAAAGTTACAGAAGCTTTTTAATTTTAGATGATGAAATGTTAAACTCATTATATATTCAAATGTTTGTTTTTAATAATTATGATAAAGATCTTTTTGAGCCTGTTATAATTTCGCCATGGAGTAAGATATTTAGGGTAAAAATTTAAAAAATTGCCTTATAAAATAAAAATGTATATACAAAAGTATTTATATAGATCATATAAGGAGATATTTTTATATCAGCTGGCAAACCGATAATCTCTTCTATTTTTTTTCCTTTTATTAGAGATTCTATAATCCATAGCTTAAAAGCTATATCGCTAATTTTAAGTAAAATCATAAAAACCATCCAAAAATTAAAAATATTATATTTGATTGCAATAAATAAAATAAACCATAATGAAGGATGAGAAAGATAAAAATATATTTGTCCCTTTTTAAATTTATCAAAAATATTTTCAACTATTTTAAAAAAAGTATCAGCTTTTTGCCAAGAGGCTTCGTAAATTTCAAATATTATTAAAATAATTAGATAAATAAATCTTTCATCCATAATCTCACCTAAAATTTTTTTGTTATTTTAATCTAATTTGACTAAAATTATGCCTATAAAGAGAAAAGGTTTTCAATGATAACTATCATAAATACAGGTGGAACTTTCAATAAAAGATATGATCCAGTTATTGGAAAATTAATCGTTCCAAAAGATAATCTTGCAGTTGAGAAGATTTTGGAAGCTTTTTGTAACAACTTCAAGTATGAATTAAAAGGGATAATCTTTAAAGATAGTCTTGATATGGATGAAAAAGATAGAGAAATACTTTTAGAAAATATAAAAAATAGTGATAGTAAAAAGATTATTGTTATTCATGGAACCGATACAATGGATAAAAGTGCAGAGTTTGTTGCAAAAAATATAAAAGATAAATGTATAGTTTTTACTGGAGCAATGAAGCCTTTTAGTATAAATCAGGTTGAAGCAACAGCCAATTTTACCTTAGCTCTATCAAAAATTCTTCTTGATTTTGAAGAGGGAGTTTTTATAGCTATGCACTCTTTAGTTTTGCCATATAACAAAATATATAAAAACAGAAAAATAGGAAAATTTACTTCGAAGTCGGACTTCGAACAAAGGAAATAGATGGGGAAAATTAAATGTGATCATTGCCATTTGGAATTTGATGAGAGTGTAATGATAGAAGATGAGATAGAAGGTGAAAAGAAATATTTTTGCTGTAAAGGGTGTCAAGGGGTATATCATCTATTAAAAAGTGAAGGACTTGATAGCTTTTATGAAAAACTTGGAGATACAAAGCTTCAACCTGCTCAGCAAAAAAAAGAAGATTTAGAAAAGTTTGATTTAGAAGGATTTATAAATAAATATGTAAAAAAAAGAGAAGATGGACTTTATGAAATAAATTTGATTATGGAAGGAATACATTGTGCTGCTTGTGTTTGGTTAAATGAGAAGGTTTTACATCAAACTCCAGGAATTATTGAAGCAAGTATAAACTATACAAACAATAAAGCAAAAATAGTTTGGGATCCAGAGGAGATAAAGCTTTCAAAAATCATTGAGACTATAAGATCGATTGGTTATAACGCATATCCATATGATCCAAAACTTCAAGAAGAAAGAGCCACTAAAGCAAGAAGAGACTATTATGCTAGGATTTTGGTAGCTGTATTTGCTACTATGAATATTATGTGGATTGCAATTGCTCAATATGTTGGCTTTTTTACAGGAATGAGACAAGATATAAAAGATATTTTAAATGTTGCTGAGTTTGTTTTAGCAACTCCGACTCTTTTTTATAGTGGATGGGTCTATTTTAAAGGTGCATATTATGGACTTAAAAATAGATTTGTTAATATGGATCTGCTTGTAGCAAGCGGAGCAAGTTTAGCCTATATTTACTCTATTTATGCAATGATTACAAGAGTTGGAGAGGTATATTTTGACTCAGTTACAATGATAGTTACTTTTGTTTTAGTTGGTAAATATCTTGAAGTTTTAAGCAAAAAACAGGCAGTTGATACTCTTGATAGTGTACTTGGAACTATTCCTACAGAAGTAACAGTAATTAAAAATAATGAAAAATCTCTTGTTTTGATTGAAAATGTTGAGCCTGGAGATATAATTGAGGTAAAGCCTGGAGAAAAGATTGTAATTGATGGTGTAATTATAAATGGAAGTGCCTCTTTTGATGAGAGCTCCTTAACAGGAGAGAGTGAACCTGTTTTTAAAAAAGAGGGAGATGAAGTTTTAAGTGGTTCAATCTGTTTAGATTCAGTTATAAGATATGAGGCAAAAAAAGATTTTTCAACATCACTTTTATCAAATATAGCTACTCTTTTAGAAGATTCAATTACCAAAAAGCCAAAAATTGAAAAGTTGGCAAATCAAATAAGCGGTTATTTTAGTTTAACAATATTGAGTTTAGCTATTTTAACATTTGCTGGATGGTATTTTTATATAGGAGAGTTTGAGAGGGCTTTAATAGTTGCGATATCAGTTATAGTTATAGCTTGTCCTTGTGCTTTAGGACTTGCTACACCAATGGCAACTCTTGTTGGACTTGGGATTTCAGCTAAAAAAGGGATACTCTTTAAAGAGGCTGCTCAGTTAGAGACAATGGCAAAAAGTGATGTGTTGGTTTTAGATAAAACAGGAACTATTACTGAGGGAAAACCTGAAGTTGTTAGCTATGAGAAATTAAAAGATTTTGATGAAAATATAGTATTTTCACTTGTAAAAAACTCAAATCATCCAATAAGTAAAGGAGTGGAGAAGTTTTTGAAAGAAAGGTTGAAGGATGAAGGTAGAAGGGAGAAGAGGGAGAATATAAAAGATAAATTTGAAGTTTCAAGTTTCACGAATCACGAATTACGAATTACGAACTTTAAAGAGATAAAAGCTAAAGGTTTAGAAGCTATTGTAGATGGCAAAAAAGTTATCGGTGGAAACAAAGAGTATTTAGGAGAAAATGGTATAAAAGTAGAAATAGAGAGTGAAAATAGCCTTTTTTTAGTTGCAATTGATAGTGAACTTGTTGCAATATATGAGCTAAGTGATAAGATAAAGGAAAAAACTGCCCAAGCAATAACAAAAATAAAAGAGCTTGGTATAAAAGTTATAATGTTAACAGGAGATAATGAAAAAGCAGCAAAAAAAGTGGCAGATTTAGTTGGGATTGATGAGTATTATGCGAAGCTTTTGCCTCAAGATAAAAGTTCATTTATAGAAAAACTTCATAAAAATGGTCATATTGTGGTAATGGCTGGAGATGGTATAAACGATTCTATAGCTCTTGCTTGCAGTGATATTGCTATTGCAATGGGAAGTGGGGCTGATATTGCTATAAGTGTTAGTGATGTAGTATTGCTTGATGAAAAACCATATAGCATATATGAAGCTTATAAGATAAGCAAAAGAGTTTATAAAGCTATAAAAGAAAATCTTGCACTGTCTTTGATATATAATACCATAGCAGTTCCTGCTGCAATTTTAGGATTTGTAAATCCGTTGGTTGCAGCTTTGAGTATGTCTCTTAGCTCACTTTTGGTTGTTGGTAATTCATTTAGGATTAAAATGAGTGAGAAAGATGCGAAGCAGTGAAGCTGTGAAGCGGAGAAGCTGTAAAGGGGGGGGGTGAAGTTGAAAAGTGGAATAGGGCATAGCAGTATAGTTATGATGAAGGTTGAAGGTTGAAGTGAGAGAGAGCAAAGCGAAGTTTTAAGACAACAACTGCTTGTTGTCTGTGCCCGAGCGAAAGCCTTGAGTATATGTGAGTCCGAAAAACAAGGTTTTTCGTGACGAACATACGAAAGGCTGGTTTACCTTGAAGCAAACGTAGTTGAGCAAAGCGAAACAAGTTTGCGGTTAGATTTGAGTGGTAAGGTGGTAAAGGAGAGGGGAATAAAGGAATGAAGCCGCTAATGTCCAATGTCCAAATATCTAATGACCAATAACTAATGACTAATGTCTAATATCAAAAGGAGTTTTATGAGTGCTGGAATAGTAGCGATGATGCTAGGTGTTTCTACTTTACTTGGGGCTTTAGGATTGATTGCTCTTTTATGGGGGCTTAAAAGCGGTCAATTTGATGATACTTCAAAATTTTTAGATGGTGCAAGATTTGATGGTGAAGAAGAGCTTAAAGATGCAGTTATGATGGAAGAAAAAAAGAAAAAAGCGCTTGAAAAGAGAAGAAAAGATAAAAGAGTAATGCCGAATTAACTATTTTTGTCTATCCAAAAGATACCAAAGAAGAGCTAAAAGTATAGGTAGAATAAACCAAACTGCTATTTGAGGAAGTGCGGGATTTTTTAGAATATCTTGCATTTATCTTTTTAAACTTAAAACTTTTAACTTTCAACTATTTTCGGGCATAAAGCCCGAAAAATTATTTTAATGTAGAAATATATTCAGCTACTGCTTTAATATCATCATCGCTATAAGAAGCAACTTGACCTTTCATAAGGCCACCCATTCCATAAACGTTTCTTGAACCTGCTTTATAACCTTTTAGAGCTTCTTCAACTTTTGCTGCATCCCATCCACCTATTGGCTGAGATTTTCCAAGAGCTTTTTTCTCACCTTTAGCACCATGACATCCAGCACATTTTTTATATAATGCTGCTCCGTCTGCTGCCATAAGGCTGATTGCTCCAGCTGCGATTATACTAAGAATTGCTAATTTTTTCATACTTACTCCTTTTTGTAGTTTGTACAGATTGTACAAAAATAAAATTCGCACATATTATAAGTTATAAAATCTTTAATAAAGATAAAAAAAGTATAATATTAATAGTAATCAGTAATTAGTGATGAGTTATCGGTGATATATTTACTTATTATTTTCTGGTTACTAATAACTTTTAATCGCTCACTTATTATAAAATAAAGGTAGATGGTGAATAGGGCTATTTTTTTAGATAGAGATGGTGTAATAAATGTTGATAAAGGATATGTTCATAAAATAGAAGATTTTGAATTTACTACTGGGACAATAAAAGCTTTGAAATATTTTCAAAGTTTAGGATATTTGCTAATTATTGTAACAAATCAATCTGGTATTGGTAGAGGATATTATACAAAAAAAGATTTTTATAAACTTACATCTTGGATGAAAAATAGATTAAAAGCAGATGGAATTGAGATAAAAGAGGTATATTTTTGTCCGCACTCACCAGAAGAGAATTGTAAGTGTAGAAAACCTGAGCCTGGAATGATTTTAAAAGCTGCAAAAGATTTTGATATCGATTTGAAAAAATCTTGGATGATAGGTGATAAGATAAGTGATATAAAAGCAGCTAAAAGGGCTGGAATTGAAAATACTATTTTTATAGAAGAAGAGAATAAGAAAAGAGGAGAAGGTGGTAAGGTGGTAAGAAAAGAAGGTAAGGCTAAATATATAGCAAAGAGTTTGTTTGATACAATTTCAATAATAAAAGAGTGATTAGTAATCAGTGTTAAGTAAAGGAAAAAGAGATGAAATATAGCGATATTGATTTTAATAATAAAACTGTTTTAATAACAGGTGGAGCTGGTTTTATTGGAAGCAATCTTGCTTTTTATTTTCAAGAAAATTATCCTAATTGTAAAGTTGTTATATTTGATAAGTTTAGAACTGAAGAGAGATTTTCTAATGGAAATCTAAAAAGCTTTGGTCATTTTAAAAATCTAATAGGATTTAAGGGTGAAGTTATAAGTGGAGATATTAATAATAAAGATGATTTAAGAAGATTAGAAGATTTTAGATTTGATTATATTTTTCATCAAGCAGCTATTAGTGATACAACAGTGCAAGATCAAAAAATTATGATTGATACAAATTTAAATGCATTTAAAGATCTATTAGATATTGCCGTTGCAATGAAAGCTGGTATGATATATGCAAGTAGTGGTGCAGTATATGGAAAGCTGCCAGCACCCCATACAGTTGGTAAAGAGGCTCCGGCAAATATTTATGGATTTAGCAAACTTATGATGGATAATCTTGCATATGATTATATGAAAAAAGTTGATATTCCTATAGTTGGACTTAGATATTTTAATGTATATGGGCCAAGAGAATATTTTAAAGAAAAAACTGCTTCAATGGTGCTTCAGTTTGGACTACAAATATTAAAAGGAGAAAATCCAAGGCTTTTTGAAGGAAGTGATAAAATAAAAAGAGATTTTGTATTTGTAGAAGATATTATTCAAGCAAACATCAAAGCTTGCAATCCAAAAAAAAGCGGTGTGTATAATGCTGCAACTGGAAATGCAAGAAGTTTTAAAGATATAGTTGATATTTTATGTGACAAGCTAGATATTCATCCAAAATATGAATATATCCCTAATCCTTATGTAAAGCAGTATCAATTTTTTACAGAGGCTGATATTGAACCTACAAAAGAGTTTTTAGGATATGAGCCAAGATTTACTTTGGAAGAGGGGATAAAGGCAGATATTCCTTATATTAGGAAGATTTTTGAGGAAGAAATTTTGTAAAAATAGCTGGATAGGGGCATAGTGGAATAGATATTTAGAGATATTTAGTAAAAGGTTAAAAATTGGCAAGATATGAAAAATTGATTATTTGGCAAAAGGCTGTAGAATTAGTTAAATATATTTACAAAATAACTGAAAGTTTTCCAAAAAATGAATTATTTGGTTTAACATCTCAAATAAGAAGAGCAGCAATTTCTATTCCTAGCAATATTGCTGAAGGGACTGGAAGAATATCAAAAAAAGAGTTTATAAATTTTTTACATATAGCACTAGGTTCTTTATATGAAGTTAAAACTCAGTTATTTATTGCAAAAGAACTTAATTTTATAGATTCTATAAAATTTGCAAATAATAAAATTGATGAATTAGAAAAAATGATTGTAGCTATGATAAAAACAAAAAAGGATTTTAATGATAAATAAAAATTCTTTTCAACTCTCTTATTCAACTATTCCACTATCCCGCTATGCCCCTAAAATACTGGTAGTAGGTGATTTGATGATAGACCATTACCTATGGGGAGAGTGTGAGAGAATTTCACCTGAAGCTCCTGTTCAGGTTGTAGATATAAAAAAGGAAGAGTCATTACTTGGAGGGGCTGGAAATGTTTTGAATAATTTAAAAGCATTTGAGGCTGAAGTTGGAGTTATAAGTGTTGTTGGTGATGATAAAAATGGAGAATGGTTAGAAAAAAGATTGCAAGAAAGAGGTATAAAAAAGATTGCTCTCATAAAAGAAAAAGGAAGAGTTACAAGTAAAAAAAGTAGAATCATAGCTTCACATCAGCAAATAGTTAGAGTTGATAAAGAGTCAAAAAATGATATTTCAAAATCGAGTGAAAAAAAGATTTTAGAGATTTTAAGAAAAAAGATAGATGATTTTGATCTAATTTTGTTATCTGATTATGCAAAAGGTGTATTAACGTACGATTTAACTCAAGAGATTATTAATCTTGCAAAAGAAAAAATCCCTGTTTTTGTAGATCCAAAAGGAAGAGATTACTCAAAATACACTGGAGCTGATCTTATAACTCCAAATAAAAAAGAGGCATCTTTAGCTTCAGGTATAGATATTATCGATGATAAAAGTTTAAAAGAGGCCGGTTTTTATCTAAAAAACAGATTTAATTTAAAAAATGTGATAATAACTCTTTCTGAAGAGGGAATGGCAATTTTTGAAGATAAAATGGAAAAAATCCCAACAGCAGCAAGAGAGGTTTATGATGTTACAGGAGCTGGAGATACTGTTCTTGCAGCTTTAGGATTTGCTAAAGCTTGTGGTAAAAATTTAAAAGAAGCTGCCTATTTTGCAAATTTGGCTGCTGGAGTTGTTGTTGGAAAAGTTGGAGCTGCTACTGCAACAATAGAGGAAATTGAAGAGTATGAGAGCTCTTTGCATAAAAGTAGTTCCGATGAACATATTAAAAGCTTTGAAGAGATAAAAAGAGTTGTAGAGTATCTAAAAAATAAAAATAAAAAAATTGTTTTTACAAATGGATGTTTTGATATTTTGCATATTGGTCATGTAAAATATCTTCAAAAAGCAAAGCAGCTTGGAGATGTTTTAATAGTTGGATTAAATTCAGATGAGAGTGTTAGAAGATTAAAAGGAAAAGATAGACCAGTTAATCCAGAGTATGACAGAGCATATCTTTTAGCAGCTTTAGAGCCTGTTGATTATGTAGTTATTTTCAATGAAGATACTCCATATGAGCTTATAAAGATAATTGAGCCAGATGTTTTGGTAAAAGGTACAGATTATGAAGGAAAAGAGGTAGTTGGTAGCGATATAGCAAAAGAGGTTAGATTGATAGAGTTTGTTGAGGGAAAAAGTACGAGTAAGATTATAGAGAAAGTTAGGAACAGGTGAGTGAGTTAAGTAAGGTAAGTGAGGTGAGTTAGAAAATTAGAGAGTTGAATAGGGGCATAGCGGAATAGTGGAGAAGGATTTAGTGATAGTGGATAGTGATAGTATAAGTAATGAACTCAACACTAACACTAATTCCAATGTCCAATGTCAAATGTCAAATTAACCAATAAAAAGGATAAAAATGTTAGAAGTTATTGAAAAAGATTTACAAGAGCATTTAAAAACATTTGAGAAAGTTGTAGAAGAGTTAAAGTTTCATATATATACTGCTTCAATTATTTGTGTGGAAGCTTTGAAAAATCAAAAAAAAATTTTACTTTTTGGAAATGGTGGAAGTGCAGCAGATGCTCAACATATAGCAGCTGAGTTAGTTGGAAGGTTTCAAAAAGAAAGAAGAGCTTTGCCAGCAATTGCTCTAACAACTGACACTTCAGCTTTAACTGCGATAGGAAATGATTATGGGTATGAACAAGTGTTCGCAAGGCAGGTTGAAGCATTGGCAAATGAAGGAGATGTTGCTATAGGGATAAGTACAAGCGGAAATAGTGAAAATGTTTTAAGAGGTTTAGAAGTAGCTAAAAACAGAGGTTGTAAAACGATAGGATTATCTGGCAAAGATGGCGGAAAGATGGCAAATCTTTGTGATGCAAATATTATTGTTCCTTCAGCTACAACTGCTAGAATCCAAGAGATGCATATTATGATAGGACATATTTTATGCAATGTTATAGATGAGAATTTTTGATGAGGCTTTCAAAATTTGAAATTGATTCAATTAAAGAGTGTGCAAAAGAGATTATTAAAGAGGGAAAAATTTATCTATTTGGAAGTAGAGTGGATGATAATAAAAAAGGTGGAGATATAGATCTTTACATAGAACTTCCAAAAAAGCCAGACTTTTTAATGAAAATAGATTTTTTAGTTTGTTTAAAAAATAAAATTGGTGAACAAAAGATTGATATAGTTTTATATTATCCTAAAAAAGAAAAAAAGCTAATTGATAAAATAGCAAAAAAAGAAGGGATTTTAATTTGGAGCAGTTAAAAGAAAAAATAGATATGTTAGATGAACTTTTTAAAAAATGTGATATTGATTATCAAGATATAAAAAATTTAAATCTAAATGAAAAAATTTATGATGATATTAAAAAAGAGAGACTCATTAATAGTTTTTTATTTAGATATGCAAAAATTCAAGATAGTATGGGAGCAAAACTATTTAGAGAAATATTATTTGCTCTAAAAGAGATTGATAATTATGCTATTGCAATGAAAGATGTTTTAAATAAAATGGAAAAATTACATATAATAAAAGATGCTTCAATTTGGGATAAATTAAGAGAGATTAGAAATGATATATCTCATGAATATCCTTTGGATTATGAAGAGAGATTAGAAAATTTAAAAAAGGCTATGTGGGGATATGAAAAATTAAAAGAGATATTTAATGATATAAAAGATTATTTAAAAAAGGAAAACTTATATTAACTCTTTTGCAGTTTTTATGACCATATTTGGAGTTAAATCTTTCATACATTTATGATGTTTTAAAGGGCATACTCTTTTCATGCAGGGAGCGCACTCTAAATTTAAAGATACAACTTTTCCTTTTGGATTTTTCCATTGGCTTGTTGATGAATAATCAGTTGGTCCAAAAATAGCAACTGTTGGTATTTTAAAAGCTGCTGCTATATGCATTGGTCCAGAATCATTTGTTATGAATAAAGAGAGTTTTGATATATAAAAAATTAACTCTTCTATGGAAGTTTTACCGGCTAAATTGATAGGCTCAACTCCTTCTTGAAGGAGAAAATTTTCAATCTCTTTTGCAATGCTAACTTCATTTGGTCCGCCAAAGATAACAATTTTAAAATTATTACTAAAATGTTTTGCAACTTGCGCAAAGTATTTGCTATACCATCTTTTAGCGCTTCCATAAGTTGCTCCTGGATTGATTCCAAGTAAAGGTTGAAGGTTTAAGGCAGAAGGCAAAAGACTATTTTTTATAGATGGTAAATAGAGTTTTAAATCGCTTGGTGGTAAATTTGTTTTAAAAATTGAGTTTATAAAATAGTTATATTTTTCTACTTGATGTAAATTAGCAGTAAAGGAGTGAAGGAGTGAAGGAGTGAAGATATAACGCTTTTTTGAGCCTGTAAAGAAAAGTAAAAGTTTTGAAAAAAAATGGCTTCTAAAACTTATAGCAATATCGTGTTTTCCTATTTTTTTAGCGAGTTTATATGTTGCAAAAAGGCGATTTTTACTCTTTTTTGTATTATCTATAAAAATTTTATCTATTTTTGGATGATTTTTTAAAGCATTAGTTGAAACATAACTTCCAACAATTGTTATCTTTTTTGGATTTACTGTTTTTATGATATTTTCTATTGCAGGAGTTGCCATAATTGTATCACCAAGCCAAGTTGGAAGCTCGATAAGCAGGGTTGAAGGTTGAAGGTTGAAGGTTGAAGGGTTAGATAAATTCATTTATAACCTCTAATGTTTTTTGGGCGTTTTTTTCAATTGTATAATTTTTAGCAATATTTTTCATCTCTTTTTGTATCTTATTTAAATTTTCTTCATCATTAAGTAGAGTTTTTATTTTTGAAACTATACTAAAATCTTTTGGATTTTGCATAATATACTCTTTTTTTAAAATTTCGCTTGCTCCATTTTGTTTTGTTGTAAAAACTATATTTTCAAAACTCATAGCTTCTAATACAACATTTGAAAATGGCTCATAATGTGTTGGAAAAATAAAGATATCACTTGCAGCATAAAATATATCTACATCTTTTCTTGGGCCTGTAAAAAAAACATTTTTATCAATTTTAAGCTCTTTTGCATAATTTTTATAAAAAGATATATTTTTTTCTTTTCCAACAATAAATGCTTTAAAATCTATATCAATTTGTGAGATAATTTCTAAAAACTCTTTTGCACCTTTTCTTTTAAATCCACTTCCAATAAAAAGAATGATTTTTTCATCATCTATTTTAAACTCTTTTTGAAGCTCTTTTTTTGCCTTTTCTTTATCAAAATCTTTTATTTCTATTCCATTATAAATAACTTCAATCTTTTTTGGATCAATTTTATAATATTTAATAATCTCTTCTTTAATTAAAATTGAATTTGCTATTATCTTTTTTGCATTATTAAAAGTCTTTTTTTCAAGATAAAGATATGTTAAATGCAAAGGATTTAAACTAAATCCTTTTGTTTTTAAGAATGCTTTATGAACCCCATCTCCAGCTCTATAAATATCAGGGCAGCTTATCCTATCAAGTGAAAAATAAAATCTATTTTTTTTATTTTTGCATACTTTATAATTAAACAAAATTGCCTTAATCCAAGATGGAAGCCATTTTGGAAGATTTGCATGAACTATTTCACACTCAATATTTTTATCTTTTAAATAATTTATCAATCTCTCAAGATATCTTTCAGCTCCTCCAAAGGGAGTATATTTTTGACGGATAAAACTAATTTTTTTCATATTTGGATTTATTATCAACTTGATTTAATGCAAAAGACCAAATAAGACACATTAATAATGCATTTTCATGATGGAATGTAGTATTTACAAATGAAATAATAAGGTTAATAATGATAAAAATGATTCCAATTTTAGAAAAAATTAATTTATTATTTTTTATAAATTTATAAATAAGAGATAGCAGAAAAAATAGATATGCAAATAATGAAACAATACCTCTTTCAACTAAAAAATTTAAGTAAGTATTATGTGCGTGTGAATGATGCAAATGTTTAGAATTTAAATCCGGAAAGTAAATATTACCATCAATAAATTTAAAATTTCCAGGGCCTATTCCTAAAAAATACGGTCCTTCAAGCCATTTTTTTATTGCAATTTTATCAATTATCTCTCTACCACTTGGATAAAAGCCGTAACTAATTTTTTTTAAGAACCATATATCATGTAATATAAAATAAAATACTAGTCCTATAATTAAAACTAAAAAAGATGGTAATAATATTGTATAAAGATTTATTTTATTTTCTAAAATTAAAACCAAAAAATAAATTATAGGCAAAGAAAAAATTGCTGCTCTACTTCCTGTAGATAAAATTCCAATTACAGATAATATTGAAATAATTAAAGAAAAATATTTAGTAAATTTTTCTTTTTCGTAGAAAAATAATGATAATGATATTGTAAATATTAATACTAAATAAATTGCTGAGTGATTTACATGACCAATTGAGTGTAATTTAAAAACTTTATAATTATTAAAATATTTTTCGTAAAACCCCCAAATAAAAGCAATTATAAATGAAATATATAGGGGAAAAATAAAATATTTTTTTATACTATTATATGTAAAAAAAGGCAGTGTTCTTATAATTAGAAATAAAATAAAAATCCTTATTAAATCTAAATTACTTTTTATTATTGATTTTATTTCTGTTTCATATTCACTAAAAATAGAGCTTAAAATAGAAAAAAGTAAAAATATTATTATTGACCAAAAGATTTTATCTTTTATAATGGTTAATTTATTTTGATAAAATATAAAAATTCCTATAAATATTAACAGGTAAAATGTTATTTGTTTAATTGCTTCTGACAGTGGTAAAGAAAGAGTCATTAAAAATAAAATAATAAGAAAAATATTTTCTAAATTTTTTTTCATATAAAACCTTATTTTTTTTCTAAAATGTGTAATTTCCCGTTATTCCAAAAAGCTTCTTTAAATTTATCTTGACTAATAAGTCCAAAAACTTTTTCAATATTTTTTTTATAAGCATTTTTTGAAAAATTTTTTAATATAAGATTATATCCATTATAAGTAATTTTTTGTATTTTATCACTATCTTTTAAAAGGTAATAAATTTGTTCTTCAATATTTTTTTGGTCTACTTTTATATAATGAATATTTTCAATAAATCCATAATCTTTCATATTTTTAAAAGGGTCACAATAAAGAAGTGATTTTAAAGCTGGAATTTCTATAAATTTTCTTACAAACATATCAAGTTCACTACCATCAGTATAGCTTATTTTAGAATTACAAATTGCCTTTTTGAATAAATAAGAAAGAATTTTATGATTAAATTTATATTTTTTTTTGTCAAAACTATTGAATATTTTTCTAAGTTTTAATAATAGCCATTGGTCATATAATTTAATATTTTTTTTGTTTTTTAATATTTCATATAAATATTTTCTTCTTTTATATAAAACTCCTAAAATTGCAATATCATATTTTTTTTGATTAAACTTATTACAAAATTTTAGTTCATTTTTATCTACAACATGGTGAAAAGGTAAAATTTTATAATCTTCAATAAATTCGTTTCCAAGTTCAATATTAGAACCAAATTTTTTAAAAATAAATTCATCTGATGCATTGGTATTTAAATATCCTTTTTTAAATCCTCCAAAAAGATATGCATTTTCTGGAATATTTTCCCAAAAATTTTGACCATGACTATACCAATCGGATCTTACAAACATTATAATAATTGGTTTTTTTGTTTCTAATAACAATGGTAAAATTTTTTTATGAGCTAAAATTATTTTTTTGAAATTTTCAGGAAAATATTTTATATCTATTTTTTTAGGAGCAAATTTATCATGATAAAGAAAAGAGTAAAAATGTAAAATATATATATCATTTAATTGCAAGTAATTTTCTAAATATTTTTTATTTTTAATTTTGGAAGCATTAAAAATTTTAGTATTAAAATTTTCAAAAAAAATATCTGTAAAAATTTTTTCACTAGGATTTCTATTAGGTATATCCTCATAAAATAAGCCTATATTAATCAACTGAAGCCTCTATATAATAATCAAACTTATAGTTTTCTGTATTTAAAAATTCTAAATTTTTATTTTTTATAATACCATTTCTAAGTTTTAATCTTTTTATTCTTTCTTTTTCATTTAAAGTTAATTTGATTAAGATATCACATTTTTCAATTCTAAAAAAAGGATTAGCACTAATGTAGAATATAATTTTTTTTCTTGGTATTAATTTTATAAAAGGATAAAGATTGTCTTTATTTGTGTATTTTATTTTTATTTTTCTTTTTATTAATCCACCAAAATACTCTTTTGTCATTACAGAATCATCAATAACTGCTATCTCTTTAGGTTTATATTTTCCAAAACCATTCTTTCTAATGAATTTTCCCAATGTAGATTTTCCTACTCCGCTTTTACCAGATATTGCTATAAGAACTCTTTGCTTGTTTTGCAATAATTTTTGTACAGCTGTTTCTAACTCTTTCAAAAAATTATATTTTCCTTTATTCAGGTTTAATTTTGGCATACAAAGAACCTAAAAAATTGTTAGAAAAAATTGTTAGTTGTTTTTTTAACCATTTTTCATCTTTTTTTATTGCAATTCTTTTGATTTCATCTAGACTGTTATCGTTTATGTTTATACCTCTTTTTGTAGTATAAAATATTTCATATCCAAATTTTTTCCCTAATTGTATCAAATTTTTATCATATTTTCCTCTTGGCCAGCAAAGATGTGTACTTTCAAATCCTAATCTTTTTTTTATTATTTCTTTTGATTTTTCAAACTCTTCATCCCAAGAGCATTTTTCAAAATAAAAATCTCGATGTGTATGTGTATGACTATGAAAATCAAAAACATCACTCATTTTTTCTATCTCATCCCAACTTAGAATTACTTTAGAAGGTTGTAATGGGGCTATTTTTTTACAATCTTTATGCTGCATTGGTTCAAATTTTTCATTTTTCTTACTAGCATGTTCTATCCAATTTGTAACAATAAACAAAGTAGCTTTTAGATTATATTTTTTCAATATTGGATATGCATAAATAAAATTATCTCTCCATCCATCATCAAAAGTTATAAGTACACTTTTTTTAGGAACTTTTAATTTATCTTTTTTGTATAGGAAAAATTCATCACTACTTAAAGTATAATATCCATTTTCAGCTAAATATTTCATCTGATTATCAAACTGTTGAATTGAACTGGCTATAAATCCCTCTTTTGGCAAAATATGATGATACATTAAAACTGGAATACTCAAGATAAAACCTTTTTATAAATATTTAGAACTTTTTTACCCATCGATTTTTTTGAAAAATTATTTATTATAAACTCTCTTCTTTCTTTATTTCTTTCTTTTTCATTCAATATATATTGCTCAATATTTTGGACTAAATCTTTTGGATTTAGGGGCTTTGCTAATAAAAAATTATTTTTATAAAAAAGGTCTTTTGTACTTCCAACATCAGTTGCAACTACTACTTTATTCATCATTAAAGCTTGAATTACAGCTTGAGGAACACCTTCGCTTTTAGAGCTATTTACTAAGATATCAATAGCGCAAAGATATTTTTCTGGATTTCTTATATGACCTAAAAGTGTGAAATTTTTTAAATGATAACTATTTATAAGATTTTGTATTCTTTTTCTGCCTGGTCCATCACCTGCAATAAAAAATTTCAGATTATTATATTTTTCATTTAATATTTTAGCTGCTTCAACAAAATCTTCATGCCTTTTTACACTTCTTATGACTCCTAATGCTCCTATTGCTATCTCATTATCTTTAATACCAAATTTTTCTCTTTCTTTTTTCCTATCACATTTTGAAGGAGCAAATATATTTTCATCTACACCAGTTGGAATAGACTCTATTTTATTTGGGTCTATTCTATTATTTTTTATCATATCCTCTTTTACTTTTTCACCTGTTGTTATAATAAAATCTGCTAATTCATTTATAAAATTTAATCTGCTTGGATTTATTGGATTTGACAAATGTCTTGTTCTTATAAATTTAGCTTTTGCAAATTTTGCAGCAAGACCACCAACCCAAGTATCTTTCCCACTATGGGTATTTACAATATCGATATTATTCTCTTTTATTATTTTTAAAAGTGAAAAAAATGTTTTAAAATCAAAACTTCCTTTAAATGGCAAAGTAAATACTTTAAATCCTCTTTTAATAGCTTCATCTTTTATTTTTGCATGCTCTCTTGTAGCCAAAAAAAGCTCAACTCCAAGTTCTCTTAAAATTTCCATCTCATTAATAATTCTGATCTCTTGTCCGCCCCAACCATCGGACCATTCTGTATGTAAGACTTTTATTTTCTTTTCCATTTTCTTTTTATCTTTATCCTAAATTCTCTAAAATTTGAGTATATTTTTGATATTAAAGGATTAGAATAGATAGAGAGTTTTCTATTTACTCTATCTATATAATCTTTTTCATTTCCATTCCAAGAAGAGCAATCAATTCTTTTTATTGTATACAGATCATCTCCTTTATGAAAAGCTCCATCTATTGTAGAAAAAGCAAAAGTGTATGGAGAGTTTTTAATAGCTTTTAAAGCAATATCATCAAAAGCACCTCTTGGCCAACAAAACCCATAATATTCTTTTGTTTCTATATTTTTAATGAATTTATATGAATTAATCATCTCATTATAAATATCTTCATACTCTTTATTTTTGCAAACAAAATGATTAACTGTATGACTATCAAAATCAATTAAGCCACTCTCTTTCATAGTTTCTATCTCATTAATATTTAAAAAAAGATTTTTATCAGGTAATCTATCTAACTCTTTGTGGATTTTAAAATAGGGAAGTTTATTTCTATTAATCCTCTCATCTTTTATAAAACCAGTTATTATAAAAATAACTGCCGGAATATTATATTTTTTTAGTATTGGATAAGCATAAATAAAATTATCCAAATATCCATCATCAAAAGTTAACAAAATAGATTTTTTAGGTAGATTTTTATTTTTAAAAATAAAATCTATAAAATCTTTATATGATATAAAGTTGTAATTTTTTTTCAAATTTATTATTAATTTTTCTAAAAGTTCAGGTGGGATTGTTAAAATATCTCTATTAGGATTTATATGGTGAAAAGTTAAAATATTTACAATGTTACTCAATAATCTCTCCATATAATTTTTTCAATCTATTTTCCAATACCTCTTCACTATAATTTTTAGATACAAAATCAAATGAGTTTTCACTCATTTCTTTTCTTAAATTTTCATTTTCTATTAATTTTATTGTTGCATTAGTTAGTTTTTTAGTATCTAAAAAAGGAACAGTAAAACCATTATATCCACTTTTAATAAGTATATTCATAGGTTCTATATCATAAACAATTATTGGTAAAGATGCAGCCATTGCTTCAAGGATAACTGTACCCAAGCCTTCACTATGAGAAGGAAATAAAAAAATATCAAAATCTTTTACTATTTTTGCTCCATCTTCTCTAAAGCCGGTCCAAATAATTCTATCCAATTCATAAGCATTTTCATAAAAAAAGCTATCTATTTTATCTTTTGCATCTTTTGAATAGTTACCGCCAAAAACTACATAAAGATTATCATATCTTTTTAAAACCTCTTTTGCAACTTCAAAAAAATCATAAACGCCTTTTTGTTTTGTAAGAGATGTGAAAACTCCTAAAACTATAGAGTTTGAAGGAATATTAAACTCTTTTTTTAAAATAGGTAAAGTTTCATTAAAATGCTTTATATCAACAGCATCAGGTAAATAAAAAAGATTTTTTTTATGAACTCCAATTTGTAGAAGATAATTTTTTACACTAGGACTAATATATATGATTTTATTAAAAAGAGATTTATGTAAAATTTTTGATAAAAATCCTTTTATTGGGAATAGATTATGCCTTTCTCTTATTAGGTAAGGTTTTTTGGAACTTAAATTTCCTGCAATTGCTACTATCCAGCTATCAGTTGAACCATGTGAGAAAATTACATCAATACTATTTTCTTTTATAAATTTTAAAAAAAAAGGAATAGTTTTATGAAAATTTTTTTTATTCATCTCTATTTCAATGACTTTTATCCCATATTTAAAAGCTTTTTCTTTAATTTTTGCATTGGGATTACATATCAAAAAAACATTATGACCAAGTTTTTTTGAAATAATTAACTCTTTTAAAGTTTTATTTTGCTGTCCGCCCCAGCCTTTTAATGTTTCAGTATGTAAAATATTCACTTTATCATCTCTTTAATATTTTGTTTTATCTCTTCTAAATTCATTTGAATTAGACAATCACTAATTTTACTTCCATTACATCCATCTTTTCCGCATGGTACACAATCCCAATCTTTTTGTAAAACTCTATGTTTTCCCATAGATTGATTACCTTTTGTTTTTATATATTTGCTTTCCATAAGATTATTGTCCCATGGGCCCCAATGAAATGCAGCACTTGGACCAAAAAAAGATAAAACAGGAATATCATTAGCTGCACTTATATGCATTATAGCAGTATCAACACCTATAAAAATCTTTGCTTTTTTGTTTAAAGCTGCAGTCTGTTTTAAAGATAATTTTCCAGATAAATTGATTGGATTGCTTTTGCAATAGTTTAAAATATTTTCAATTTTTTTTAACTCTTTTTGTATTGGTGCAGCTGTCAATACAACTTTGTATCCTAACTCATTTTCACAATAATCAATAATTTTAGCCATAATTTGATCATCAATACATTTAAATAGCCAACGAGAAACCGGATGAATATGTACAAATTTTTTTTCATTTATATTAAAATCATTTAATATCTGTTTTATCTTGTCTTCGTCTTTTTTACTCCAAAAAATTTCAACTCTTTTTTCTAAAGGCTCTTTATCAAAGGCTTTTAATATATCAAAATGAGTTTCAACCATATGTCTAAAACCAAGATTAGGAAGTTTATAGTTTATAAATCTATTTAATATCTTATTTTTTCTTGATGGATATCCAATGATTTTTTTTGCTCCGCTAAATATTGCTAATAAAAGTCCCCTATCGCCTCTTGTAGTGTTTATTACAATATCATATTTTTCTTTTCTTATATTATTTGCAAATTTTATCTCCTCATAGACTCTTTTTAAAAAATTTAGATTTTTTAATTTCTCTCTTTTATATATATGGATTATATTGATATTTGGATTTAAAGATATCATATCCTCTGTACCTTCATTTAAAGCAAAATCTATAGATGCTTTTGGAAAATGAAGCTTTAAATTTTTTAATAATGGTGTGGTTAGTAATACATCACCTATATTTCTAAATTTAATAATTAAAATTTTCAATCTTTTCCTTTTATATATTTCCAAAAGGTATATTCGCTATAAAGTTTTGCAATAACAAATCCCTCCCATCCATCTAAAAAACCAAGATTTAATATATACATTTTTAAAAAAGTCCAAAATGGATTAAAAATTGCTTTAATTCTGTTTTTTTTAGCACCTAAAGATGAATATCTATTTTGTTTATTAATAAACTCTTCAATATTTTCATATGCATAATGTTTCATATAGCTTTTTAATTCACCTATTTTTCCATCAACTATAACTTTTTCATGAACTTCATCTTCACTAAATCTAGCTTTATTTCTATCAAAAAGCCTTACTGTTTTATCTGGATAAAGTCCTCCATATTTGATTGGTTTTCCAAAAAAATAGTTTAATCTTGGAACTTCGTATGCATCATATTTTGGATTTTTTAAAACCTCTTTTATTTCGTTTTGTAGTTTTTCAGTGATAATTTCATCGCTATCTAAAACAAATATCCATCGATTTTTTGCTAAATCAATAGCTTTTTGCTTTTGTTTACCAAAGCCAAGCCATTTTTGAAATTCTACATTTGCTCCCAACTTTTTTGCAATTTCTACTGTTTTATCAGTTGACCCACTATCAAGAATTAATATTTCATCTGCAAAAGAGGCACTTTTTATAACTTCATTCAAATATTTTTCGCTATTATATGTAATAATAGCAATTGATAATTTATTCATTAAAATACCCATTTTCAAATGTTTCAAGATTGATAGGAAGTTTTAAACTATTCGAAATATGTTTTAAATAGTTTTTATGCTTTTCAAACTCTTTAATTTTTTCGTAATCATTGTATTTAGATATTGCATTTACAATATCTAAATCACACAGTTTAAGTTCTTCTTTATCATTACATAGTGTATTTGCAAAAAGTTCTTTATAAAATATATGAATTCCATTATCCAAAATTTTTCGTAGCATATTACCATAATTGTATATTAATTTATCAATATCTAAATCATAGATTTTAGAATCATTGAAAAAATCTTCTGCATAGCTTCCTTTATCTCCTTTTTGCGACAATTTTTGAAATATAAAATCTAAAGTAAAACTATCTTTTTCCTCTTGTGATATATAAATAGATTTTGATGGAATATATTTATCATTTTTAAAAGCATAAAATATAGGTACAATAGATGGAATATTTAAATCCTTTAAAATAAAGTATAGTGAAAAAGCTTTTTTTGCTAATGTTCTTCTTAAAATATTTCTTTTATAAATTGTTGTTTTGCTATATTTAGATTCATAGATTTTATAAAGTTTTAAATATATTTTTAGTTCTTTATTATAGAATGTATATCGATAGTCGCTTTTGTGTACGAGAGTAAAATCTTTTTTTTCTTCAAAATTTAAAATTATTTTTTTTATATCTTCTAAATTAAACTCTTTATTAAATTCTCCTGTCCAAGTGTTGTATTGAAAAGATTGAGAATATTTTTTATAAGAGTTATCTAATACCTGTTTTGTTTTAAAAGCATCGATTGAATAAAAGATTTTTTTTATCATTTAAACCCTATAAAAATCTCTATACCATTTGATAAATTGCTCAACTCCCCACTCTATTGAGGTTCCAGGTTTATATCCAAGATCTTTTTCAAGTGCGCTTGTATCTGCCCAAGTGGCAGGAACATCACCAGGCTGAAGTGGAAGATAGTTCTTTTTAGCCTCTTTCCCAATAACTTTTTCAATGGCTTTAATAAAATCCATAAGTTCAACTGGACTTCCATTTCCAATATTATAGACCCTATATGGTGCTTTACTTGTTGCAGGATCTGGATTTTTTCCACTCCAATTTTCATTTGGCTTTGCAGGATTATCTATTACTCTAACAACTCCCTCAATTATATCATCAATATATGTAAAATCTCTTTTCATTTTTCCATAATTAAAAACATCAATAGCTCTATCTTCAAGTATCGCTTTTGTAAATAAAAATAGAGCCATATCTGGCCTTCCCCAAGGTCCATAAACAGTAAAAAATCTAAGTCCTGTAGTTGGAATATTATATAAATGAGAGTATGTATGAGCCATAAGCTCATTAGATTTTTTACTTGCTGCATATAGACTTATTGGATGATCAACATTATGATGAACGCTAAATGGCATTGTTTCATTAAGTCCATATACACTTGAACTACTTGCATAGGCTAAATGCTCAATTTCATTATGCCTGCAAGCTTCAAGTATATTTAAAAATCCAACAATATTGCTATGAATATAGGCATCAGGATTTGTTAGAGAATATCTAACTCCTGCTTGAGCTGCTAAGTGGCAGACTCTATTTGGTTTTTCATCACTAAAAATTTTATCAATAGCTTTTTTATCTTCTAAATCAACTCTATAAAAGACATGATTTGGATACTTTTTGCTTACATATTTTTTGCCAAATTCAAAATCACTTTCAATAAATCCAAGCTCTTTTAATCTTCCATATTTAATTCTAATATCATAATAATCATTGATATTATCTATTCCTACTACTTCATCTCCTCTTTCAAGCAATTTTTTTGCCAAATGAAAGCCAATAAATCCAGCTGTTCCAGTTACAAGAATTTTTTTCCGTGATTCGTAATTCATAATTCGTGATTGATTATTTTTCATTATTTTTATCCTTAAGATATTTTATCAGACCATTAATCATTTTTTTAATTCTTAAAGCTTTATTAAGAATTTTGTTTTCATTTACTAAAAAATTTAACCTTTGAGCTAATATTAATTGAGTTTCAAGTTCAGATAAAGAACCTAAAGCAATATATAAAAATTGTATAAATTCTTTATTGCTTTGTCTTGCTGCTCCTTCTGCAATATTGCTTGGTATAGAAATTGCAGATCTTTTTATTTGAGAAGTTAAACCAAAAAGCTCTTCTTTTGGAAAGTTTAATGTTATTTTATAAATATCTTCCACTAATTCCATAGATAAATTCCATACATCTAAATCTTTATGTTCTTTTGCCATTCTTAACCTTTTACGAATTACGCTTTACGTTTTACGAGCTTACTCCAATCTGATAATATTCAAATCCAAGCTCATTAAGTTTTTCTTTTTTATATTGATTTCTTCCATCAAATATTATTGGATTTTTAAGTCTTTTTTTCATTTCAAAAAAATCAGGACTTCTAAACTCTTTCCACTCAGTTACCAAAATCATAGCATTGCTATTATTTAAAGTATCATATTTGTTATCAAAATACTCAATATTTTTTACATCTTTTAGCCAGAAATTTTTTGCCTCATTCATTGCTTTTGGATCATATGCTTTTATTTTTGCTCCTCTTTTTATTAGCTCTTTGATTATAGTGATTGATGGAGCTTCTCTCATATCATCTGTTTCAGGTTTAAAACTAAGCCCCCAAATAGCAAAGGTTTTATTTTTTATATCTTTAAAACGATTTAAGATTTTATTTAAAAAGTAAATTCTTTGCTCTTTATTTACTTCTTCTACAGCTTTAATTATTTTTGGCTCTACCCCTGCATCAATAGCAATTTTTTCAAGAGCTTTTACATCTTTTGGAAAACAGCTTCCACCATATCCAACTCCAGGATATATAAAGCTATATCCAATTCTGCTATCACTTCCTATACCAACTCTTACCTTATTTATATCAGCACCAACTGCTTCAGCAATTTTAGCCATCTCATTCATAAAAGATATTTTTGTTGCAAGCATTGCATTTGCCGCATATTTAGTAAGTTCTGCACTTCTTACGTCCATACCTATAAATCTTTCATGACTTCTTGTAAAAGGAGCATATAACTCTTTTAAAATTTCCATCGATTTTTCATTATCTGCTCCAATAACAACACGATCAGGTTTTAAAAAGTCATTTACAGCATCTCCCTCTTTTAAAAATTCAGGATTGCTAACAACATCAAATTCCATCAACTCTTTAAATTCACCCTCAGTTAACTCTTTATTTTCAACCCTGATTTCGAGCTCTTTTTTGATAGTCTCTCTTACTTTATCAGCTGTTCCTACAGGTACAGTTGATTTATCAACAACAATTAATGGATGAGTCATATATTTTCCAATATCCTTTGCAACAGCCAAAACATACTGTAAATCTGCACTACCATCTTCTCCTTGAGGTGTCCCAACAGCGATAAATACAATATCGCTATTTTTTAAAGCATATTTTATATCTGTTGTAAATTCAAGTGTTCCTATTTTAAAATTGTTTTTTACTATCTCTTCAAGGCCTGGTTCATATATAGGAATAATTCCTTTTTTTAGATTATTAATCTTTTTTTCATCTATATCAACGCATATTACGCTATTTCCCATCTGAGCAAAACATGCTCCTGTGACAAGTCCTACATATCCAGTGCCAATTATGCTTAATTTCATTTTTTACCTTTGTTTCGTAATTCGTAATTCGTAATTCGTGAATTGTGATTCGTGATTGGGAATAGGCCTCTTAACAGCTTCACTGCTTCACAGCTTGCCACCTTCCCACCTTATCCCCTCACTCATCATATTCACCTTACTCTACTATTTAACTATCCCGCTATAAATATATTCATATTGATTTTTCCATCTTTTATGAAACCAAAACCACTCATCAGGTTTTTTTCTAATTACCTTTTCAGTAATATCTGCTTGAGCTTGAGTGCAATTTTTAATATCTTCATCACTATTTTGACTCTTTTGGCAAATTATTGGCTCATAAAAGGTTATTGTATATTTTTCATAATCATTAGTTGTAATAAAAACGGGTATAATTTTAGCATTAAATCTTCTTGCAAGCAAAGATGCACTTGGTGTATGACGAGCTTTTTTACCAAAAAAATCTATTAAAATTCCCTCTTTTGTTCTTGTGTTTTGATCAACTAAAAGTCCAACAATTCTTCCATTTTTCAAAGCATTAATCATTCCCTTTGCAGCACCTTTCTTATCTAAAAGTTTTATATTAAATTGCTCTCTATTTTTTTTTACAATTTTATCTATCGATTTTGATTCAAGAGCTCTCCCAACAACACTCATAGGTGCAAAAAAAGCTCCGATTGCTAAAGGAATCAATTCCCAGTTTCCATAATGGGCTGTAATTAGAATAATTTTTTCTCTATTTTTTATTGCATCTTTTAAAATATCTTCATTTTTAAACTCTAGTTTTTTCCTTAAATCCTCTTTTGAAATTCCCTGATTTTTTGCAAAATCTGCTAAATTATATATAAGATTTTTATAACATTTTTTTACTATTTTTTCTTTTTCTTCGTTAGATAATTCATCATTAAATGCAAAATCAAGATTTATTTTTGCAATTTTTCTATGCGAAATATCAAAAAGATATATAGTTTTTGCTAAAAAATTTAAGATAGAAAAAAGTATAGGTTTTGGAGTATTTAAAACAGTAAATCTAAAAATTTTAAATAAAATTAAATAGAGTCTATCCAATTAATTCCTTTTTTATTTTTAATATTTTTTCAATTTTAATATCTTTTATAGAATCATCACTTTTATCAAATCTACAAAGATTTGCAATAGAGGGTGATTTTATAGCTTTATTTATTTTTGTTTGATACATTAAACTAACTGGTGTATATCCAAAAAGTACTATTGATGGTTTATTCATTGCCCATGCCATATGCACTGGCCCTGTGTCTCCACCAATAACTAAATCCATTTTTGAAATGAGATATTTTAAATCATTTAAAGTTAGTCTTGGCAAAACAGTTGCTTTTGTATATTTTGAAATATATATAGCTTTATCTTTTTCCTCTTCATTACCCCATAAAAGCAATACATTTTCTTTGAGATTATTTATAAGATCTATAAAATTTTGTGCTGGGTAGTTTTTGTTTGTTTTGCTAGAACCTGGCACAATTAAAATATTTTTTTCTTTTAAAAGATTATCTATTTTTGAATATTCTCTATTTTTATCATAAAAAAGATAACTTTTCTTATTTAAAATCTCTTCATCATTATATGTAAAATTAAAAACTTTAGATACAAAATCTAAATTTCTATAAATGACATTTTTTTCACAAGGAATTATAATTTTTTTCTTATAGAATATAGTTGCTAAAGACTCTTTTGCACATCCAACCTCAAGGCCATATCTATTTTTGCCAAGAAATTTAGAAATTATTGCTGATTTTATTAATCCTTGAATATCTAAAACATAATCAAAATCGCCTAGATTTTGTAATTTGTTTATTAGTTTTTTTACTTCTTTTATAGAAAAGTTTTTTTTAATTTGTTTCAAATCAACAGATACGATTTTATCAACATCTGGATTGTTCTTTAAAATATCTTCAAAATTTTTTTGTGTTATCCATGTTATTTTTGCATCTGGTAAATGTTTCTTAATAAATTGTAAAACAATCATAGAATGAACTATATCACCTAAAGCACTAAGTCTAACTATTGCAATATTCATTTAAATATTGTTACCTTTATAAAAAATATTTAATATTTTATCCAATTTTGTATAATTAGGTAAATAGTTTTGTAATGAATGATAAATAATAGGGTTAAAATTTTCTTTACTTATCACTCATCACTGATTACTAATTTTTAAAGGGTAATAATGGTTTGTGTTTTTGATTGTGAAACAATACCAGATAGTGAACTTATAAGAAAAACATATAAATTTAATGAAGATTTGAATGATTTAAATGTTAGTTTAAAGGCAATTGAAGAGTATGAAAGGGAAAAAGGAACAACTTTTCTTCCAATTCCTTACCATAAAGTTGTTGCAATTTCAGCAGTAATTGCAGATGATTTTGGAAGATTTATAAAAGTTAGCTCAATTGAAGGCAACAATGAAAAAGAGATGATTGAAATTTTTTTAAAATTCATAGATAAACATAATCCAAAACTTATAAGTTTTAACGGAAGAGGTTTTGATATTCCTATGCTTTTTTTAAGAGCTTTGAAATATAATCTTTCATGTCCCGCATATTTTGAACAGGATAATGCTATGTTAAATAAAACAAAATGGGAAAATTATAGATCAAGATATAGTGAACAGTTTCATATAGATCTATTAGAGGTTTTAGGCAATTTTGGAGCAGTTAGAAATATAAATCTTGATACTGTATGTTTAATGGCAGGCATACCTGGAAAATTTGATGTTAGTGGTGATATGGTAATGGAGTTATATTATAAAAATGAAATTGAAAAGATAAAAGAGTATTGTGAAAGCGATGTATTAAATACATATTTTTTATATTTAAAATATGAGCTTTTAAAAGGAAATATAATCATTGAAGATTATAAATCTATTTTAAAAAATGTTATTGATAAGCTTCCACAAAACAAAAACTACAGTGAAATATTTAAAAAATATATACATGAGGAAATAAAATGATTGTAAGAGAGATAGAACAATATTCTGAAATAAGAACAAAAGCAAGGGCTTATCTTTGTTATCTTTTGCAAAGATATATACCAAATTATATGCCAGAACCATCTCTTGATAATATAATTAATGCTTTAAAAATATTAAAAAAAGAGATTCCTCATGCTGAAGCTTTTTATATACTTGATAAATCTGGTATGCAGATAATCGATGCAATTTCTAATAATCCAGAATATAGACGAGGAAAGGGTATTAATAGAAGTATGAGAGCATACTATTATAGAGCTGTTAAAGAGAAGAGATGTATTTTGACTGATCCTTATCCATCTCTTTTAACTCATGAATTAACAGTTACTGCTTCATATCCAATTTATAATGACAAAAAACAACTTATTTATATTATATGTGTAGATTTATCATTAAGTGATGCTTTGAAAATATTTCATCCAACCTCAATTGACTCAATTTTTGGTAATTTTTCTAAAATTTCATATTTTCTTTTTACATTTGCACTTCTTATAGTTGCAGTGTTACTTTTTTTTAAAGGAGTCATGAGTGTTTTAGTTTATGGTTTTCATTTCCAAAATCTCGATATAAAAGAGATATTTGAATCAACAATTTTAATAACTCTGTCTTTGGCAATTTTTGATCTTGTTAAAACTCTGTTTGAAGAGGAAGTTTTAGGTCATCATAAAAGAAGAGAGACTAGCGATATTCATAAAACCATGATAAGGTTTTTAGGTTCTATTGTAATTGCATTATCAATCGAAGCATTGATGTTAGTTTTCAAGTTTGCTATAATCGGCCCTGAAAAAATCATATATGCAGTATATCTTGTTGGAGCGGTAACACTGCTTCTATTTGGATTATCTTTTTATTTAAAAGCGGTGAAGGGATATGAAGAAGAGTAATTTAGGGGAAAAGGAGTGAAGCAGCCAATTCCCAATTACGATTTATTTATCACGAATTACGATTCACGGTTTACTATTTACGAATCACGAATTTAAAGAGGAAAAATGAAAGTAGCGATAGTTGATTATAATATGGGCAATCTTGCAAGTGTTAAAAATGCTCTTATAAAAATTGGGGCTAAAGCAGAAATTATTCAAAAAGCAGATAAATTAAAAAATTTTGACAAATTAATTTTACCAGGTGTAGGTGCTTTTGGCGATGCAGTAAAACATCTAAAAGAGTTTGGGTTAGATGAAGCTATTTTAGATTTTGCTAAGAGTGGAAAACCTATTCTTGGAATATGTCTTGGTATGCAACTATTATTTGATAAAAGTTATGAATTTGGTGAGCATTATGGGCTTGGACTTATCCCAGGAGAGGTTGTTCCTTTTGATAAAACTAAATTTGACCATAGACTAAAAGTTCCTCATATGGGATGGAATGAATTATTTGTAAAAAAAGAGACTCCACTTTTTAAAGATTTACCAAAAGCTTTTTATCTATATTTTGTACATAGCTATCATGCAGTAACAATTGATGAATATGTAATTGGAACTACAATATATGGATATGAGTTTGTAAGTGCAGTGCAAAGAGATAATATTTTTGGATTACAGCCTCATCCAGAAAAATCACATAATAATGGACTTAAAATATTGAAAAATTTTGTGGAGTTGTAAATGATAATATATCCAGCAATAGATATTAAAGATGGAAAAGCAGTTAGGCTTACAAAAGGGCTTATGGATAGTGCCAAAATATATAGTAATGAGCCTTGGGAATTAGCAAAAAAATTTGAAAGTCTTGGTGCAAAATGGCTACATCTTGTAGATTTAAATGGTGCATTTGCAGGGGAGCCAAAAAATTTAGAAGCAATTAAAAAGATTAGAGAAAAATCTAAATTGCATATGCAGCTTGGGGGCGGCATTAGAGATGAAGAGACAATAAAAAGATATTTAGATTTAGGTATAGATAGAGTGATTTTAGGCTCTATTGCAGCTAAAAACCCCGAATTTGTTAAAGATATGGCAAAAAAATATAGAATAGTTGTAGGTATAGATGCTATTGATGGATATGTAGCAGTGGAAGGTTGGGCTAAAACTTCAACAATGAAAGCAACAGAGCTTGCCAAAGAGTATGCAAAAAGTGGAGTAGAAGCTATAATTTGCACAGATGTATCAAGAGATGGAACACTAAGTGGAGTGAATATCGATTTTACAGTATCAATTGCAAAAGCAAGTGGTATCGATACAATTGCAAGTGGTGGTGTAAGAGATATAAATGATATAAAAGCTTTGCTTGATACAAAAATTGTTGCTGGTGTGATAGTAGGCAAGGCCTTTTATGAAGGAACATTGGATTTGAAAGAAGCGTTTGCATTAGTGGAATAGGGGAATAGGGGCATAGTGGAATAGGAGGTAAGGTGGTAAGTGAGCGAGGGCAAAGCGAAGCTTTAAGACAACAACTGCTTGTTGTCTGTGCCCGAAATGAAAGCTGAGAGTATATGCGAAGCCGAAATTCAAGGAATTTCGTGTCTGAGCATACGAACAGCTGGTTTACATTGAAGAAAATCTAGCGAGCGAAGTAAGTGAAGATTTTCGGTTAGATTAGTTGAGCGAGGTGAGTGAGAGAGTTAGAAAGTTGAATTAGTGGAGTAGCGGGATAGGTGGTAAGGTGATAAGGTAGTAAGGAGTGAAATGTCCAATTCCTAATTACCAATGTTCAATTTACTGATCAATGATTACTCGTCACTGATCACTTGCTACTGATTACTATTTACTGAAAAAAGGGGAAATTTGAAAGAGTTTTATTATGAAGTGGTTATTACTCCGTCTTCTCATAAAGATGAAATTGAAAGTTTTTTGATGGATCATTTTTATAATGGAATTGAAGAAAATGGAAATTCTTTAATTTTAAGAAGTGAAGAGCCTTTGGATGAAATTATCCTAAAAACAAAAGAGTATGTAAAAAATTTATCTAATATTTTTAGTGAAAATATTGATATTGATATCAAAATTGAGAAGAAAAAAAATATAGATTGGATTGAAGAGTATAAAAAAAGTATAACTCCTGTTGAAGTAGGAAATTTTTATATTCATCCAAGTTGGTATGAACCAAAAAAAGGAAAAATTGATATAGTAATTGATCCAGCTCTTGCTTTTGGTTCAGGTCATCATCCAAGTACACTTAATTGCCTTAAATTAATTGATGAGATTGTAAAAAAAGGTGATGAGGTGTTAGATGTTGGAACTGGAAGCGGGATTTTAGCAATAGCAGCAGCTAAAAAAGGTGCAGTTGTTGATATTTGCGATACAGATGAATTAGCTATCAAAGAAGCAGAAAAAAATTTTAAATTAAATAAAACTGAATTTAACAAAGCTTGGGTTGGAAGTGCAGTCAATCTTCAAAAAAAGTATGATATAGTTATAGCCAACATTGTAGCAGATGTTTTAGTTTTTTTAGCAAAAGATTTAAAAAATGCCTTAAAAGATGGAGGTTTTTTGATACTTTCTGGTATAGTTGACAAATATCTGCAAAATGTGTTAGAAAAATATAAAGATTTAGATCTTATTAAAAAAATTGAAAAGGATGAATGGATAACATTATTGTTTAAAAAAAGGTAGAAGGTTGAAGGAGAAGAGGGTAAACGGTGAAGCTGTGAAGCGGGGAAGAGGCTCATTCTTAATTCCCAGTTCCGATTTACGATTCACGAATTACGAATTACGAATTACGATTCACGATTTCAAAGAAAGGAAATAGATGGCAAAAAAGAGACCAGAAAAGAAAAATGATAATTTTTTTAATAAAAATCCTTTAATAACATTTGCGATTTTTTCAATTATCATAATTTTACTTTTTAAATCTTTGCTTGGGCCTACTGGCGGAGGAATGGGAGAGGGTGCTGTAACTCATATGGCAGGTGCTCCTATTCAAAAAACTAAAGAGATAAGTTATTCTGAATTGAAAAATCTCATAAAAAAAGGCCAAGTAAAATATGTAGCAATAGGCCAGAGAACAATTAAAGCTATTGCCCAAGAAAATGGATATAAAATTATCTATTTTGCAAATAGAGTACCAGAAGATACAACACTTATACCACTTTTAGAAGCTAATGGTGTTGATTATGGTGGATATAGTGAAAGTAACTGGCTTAGTGAAGTACTATTTGGATGGGTTATCCCAATATTTATATTTTTTGCAATATGGATGTTTTTAGCCAGCCGAATGCAAAAGAGTGTTGGTGGTGGAATACTTGGAATGGGTAGTGCTAAAAAACTAATAAATAGTGAAAAGCCAAATGTAAAATTTAGTGATGTTGCTGGTGTTGAAGAGGCGAAAGAAGAGGTTAAAGAGATAGTAGACTTTCTAAAACATCCAGATAGATATGTAAGACTTGGTGCAAAAATTCCAAAAGGTGTACTTCTTGTAGGACCTCCTGGAACAGGTAAAACTCTTCTTGCTAAAGCAGTTGCAGGTGAAGCTAATGTTCCGTTTTTTGCAGTAAGTGGGTCAAGTTTTATTGAGATGTTTGTTGGTGTTGGTGCTGCAAGGGTTAGAGATCTTTTTGAACAGGCAAAAAAAGAGGCGCCTGCTATTATTTTTATTGATGAGATTGATGCTATTGGTAAAAGTAGAGCAGCAACCGGGCCAGTAGGTGGAAATGATGAAAGAGAGCAGACTTTAAATCAGCTTTTAGCTGAGATGGATGGATTTGATAGTGCAAAATATCCTATTATTGTTTTAGCTGCTACAAATAGACCAGAAGTATTAGATCCAGCTCTTTTAAGACCTGGCAGATTTGATAGAACAGTTGTTGTTGATAAGCCAGATTTCGAAGGTAGACTTGCAATATTAAAAGTTCATGTAAGACATATAAAAATGGCAAAAGATGTTGATTTAAAAGAGATTGCAAAATTAACGGCTGGTCTTGCAGGTGCAGACCTTGCAAATATTGTAAATGAAGCTGCGCTTTTAGCAGGTAGAAAAAATAAAACAGAAGTTGAACAAGAGGACTTTTTAGAAGCAGTAGAAAGAGCTATAGCTGGACTTGAGAAAAAAAGTAGAAGAATCTCTCCAAAAGAGAAAAAAATTGTTGCTTATCATGAAAGTGGCCATGCATTGATTGCTGAGACTACACCAGGAGCTAGAAAAGTAACAAAAGTTTCAATTATTCCAAGAGGTTTAGCGGCACTTGGATATACATTAAATGCACCAGAAGAGAATAAATATCTAATGCAAAAGCATGAACTTGTTGCTGAAGTTGATGTATTGCTTGGAGGAAGGGCAGCAGAAGAGATTTTTATTGGTGAAATAAGTACAGGTGCTGCAAATGATCTAGAGCGAGCAACAGATATTGTAAAATCTATGGTAATGATGTATGGTATGAGCGAAGTAGCTGGACTTATGGTTTTAGAAAAACAAAAAAGCCTATTTTTAGGTGGCGGATTTGCTCAAGCAAAAGAGTATAGTGAAAAAATGGCTGAAGAAGTTGATGAGTTTATAAAAAATTTCCTAAACCAAAGATATGAACATGTAAAAAATAGATTAAAAGAGTATAGTGAAGCAATAGAAGAGATGGTAAAAGAGCTTTTTGAAAAAGAGGTATTAGAGGGTAAAAGAGTTAGAGAGATTATAAAAGAGTTTGAAGAAAAACATGGAATAAAATCAAAACTTGTTCAGGAAGATGAAGATTTAGAAGAGGCTAAAAATAGAGCAAAAGCGGAACATGAGAAAAAAGAAAAAGAATCTAAAGAGTTAAACAATGAAGAGCCTACTAAGGAGTAGTTTTGACAAAATATCTTTATGAAAAGGGAATAAGAGCAGTTTTTATTTCTGCTCTTTTTTTACTTTTTTTTATATTTGTAATTCCTTCATATTTTTTTGGTTTACTATCTTTTGTAGTTTTTTTGTTTTTGACATATATATATTTTGTTCCTCAAATGAAAAACCAATTTATAAAAAAAGATGCAATCTATTCTCCAGTTGATGGAAAAGTATTAGAAATAGATGAAAATAATAATGAAAAAACTATAAAAATATACTCTTCATTATTAGATAACTCTTTTATAAAGATGCCAATTTCAGGTAAAATCAAAGATATAAAAAAAAGACATGGAGCATATTTGTGTTTAAAATCTCCAAAGAGCAAACATCTTAATGAGATTTTTGAAATATTTTTAGAAAATGAAAAAATAGATGTAAAGATAAGTTCAATAACTGATTATTTAGGATTTTTCGGATTTGAGATATTTAAACAAAAAGGTTTAGATAGTGTAGCCACAGAAAATATAGGTTTTGCATCAAACGCACTTTTTGAAATAACTCTGCCAAAAAATGTAGAAATTAAAGTAACTCCTGGTGATCAAGTAGTAAGTGGGATAAATGCTATTGCACTCTTAAAGGAAGAAGTTGAATAAGATGAATTTTCAGCTTATTTATATTTTGCCAAATCTTTTTACTGCTGCAAGTGCTTTTATTGGTGTTATTAGTATTATCGCTGCTTCTAAAGGAGAGTTTGAAAAAGCAGCCTGGCTAATTTTATTATCTTTAATATTTGATGGATTAGATGGAAGAATTGCAAGGCTTACTCACACTACAAGCAAATTTGGAATGGAGTTTGATTCTTTAGCTGATATTGTAGCTTTTGGTGCGGCTCCTGCTATGCTTTTATATTTTTGTTGTGGTAATGAATTTGGTAGATTTGGCTCTTTAGTTTCAGCTATCTTTGTTGTATTTGGAGCTATAAGACTTGCAAGATTTAATGTTATGGCACCATCTAGTGAACCATCTGTTTTTATTGGTGTTCCAATTCCAACTGCTGCTGTATTTATTGCGGTATGGATATTGATGTATCAAAAATATCCGATGTTAAAAGATTTTTCGTTACTTTTATTAATCGGAGCACTAATTTGTGCATTTTTAATGGTTAGTAATATAAGATATCCAAGTTTTAAAAAAATTGAATTAAAAAAGATGTATGTTATTAAGATATTGATAATTTTAATTATTACATTTTCTTTATTGTATTTATATCCTATTGAAGGAATCACTGTTTTTATAACTATTTATATTTTATATGGAATTTTTAGAGCTCTATTTTATGTATTACTTAGAAAAAAACGAAAAAATATAGTATAATATGGAAAAAAATTATCAATTAATAAAAATTGAATTATGCTAAGGAATTAAAAATGAGTGAAATTGTAAAAATATTTGATACAACTTTGAGAGATGGTGAGCAAAGTCCTGGTGCTTCAATGAATACAGAAGAAAAAATACAAATAGCAAAACAGCTTGAAAAATTGGGTGTGGATATTATTGAAGCTGGTTTTGCTGCTGCAAGCCCTGGGGATTTTGAAGCAATAAGTAGAATAAGTGAGATTGTAACTAAAAGTACTATTTGTTCATTGGCAAGAGCTGTAGAAAAAGATATAAAAGCTGCAGGTGAAGCTATAAAAAATGCAAAACTAAAAAGAATACACACCTTTATTGCAACAAGTCCAATTCATATGAAATATAAACTTAGAATGGAACCTGATACAGTTATAAAAAGAGCAGTTGAAGCTGTGAAATATGCAAAAACTTTTGTTGATGATGTTGAATTTAGCTGTGAAGATGCTGGTAGAAGTGAAATGAGCTTTTTAAAAGAGATAATTGATGAAGTAATCAAAGTAGGTGCTAAAACTATTAATATCCCAGATACTGTTGGATATAGGCTTCCACATGAAATGGCAGAGATGATAAAAGAGTTAAAAGATTTTATAAAAGATAGGGCTATCATCTCTGTTCATTGTCATAATGATTTAGGTCTTGCAAGTGCTAACTCTTTGTATAGTGTTTTAAATGGTGCAAGACAGATAGAGTGTACAATAAACGGTCTTGGAGAAAGGGCTGGAAATGCTGCTTTAGAAGAAGTAGTTATGGCAATTAAAACAAGAAAAGATATTTTCAAAGGAATTGATACAAATATAAATACTAAAGAGATATATCCAACAAGTCGCCTTGTATCAGCAATAACAGGGATTGAGCCTCAGCCAAATAAAGCTATTGTTGGAAGAAATGCGTTTGCTCATGAGAGTGGAATACATCAAGATGGAGTTTTAAAACATAAAGAGACATATGAGATTATGCGAGCAGAAGATATCGGATTTGAGACAAATAGAATTGTTTTAGGAAAACATTCGGGAAGACATGCGTTTAAAGAGAGAATAAAATCTTTGGGATTTGATTTGAGTGACGAGGAGTTAAATAAAGCATTTGAGCGATTTAAAATTTTAGCTGATAAGAAAAAAGAGATAACTGATGATGATTTAAGGATGATAATTACGAGTGAATTGACAAGTATTCCTGAAGTATATAAGTTAAAAAAACTTCAAATTAGTGATTGTAGTGAAGGTGTACCAAGTGCAGCAGTAACAATTGAATATGAAGATAAAGAGATTACAGATGCTGGTGTTGGTGATGGAACAATAGATGCCATATTTAAAACTATTGATAGGATAAGCGGATATAAAGGCACACTTAATGATTATCAAGTAAGTGCAGTTAGCAAAGGAAAAGATGCATTAGCAAAAGTTGTAGTTAAAGTTGTTTTTGATAAAAGCAAACCTGCAGTTATTGGACATGGTTTAAGTATAGATACAATGATAGCAAGTGCTAAAGCATATATTGGAGCATTAAATAGCTTTATCTCAATGAAAGATATTTTAAAGAAAAAAAGATGTGAAGAGGGGGATGACATATAAGCTTTTTGCTTATATGTCATTTTTTTGAGAAAGTTGATTTATGAATTTTGAAATAGAAGATTCAAAATCTTTTTTTATATTTTTAAATTCAATACCTATAACAATTTTTTGATTTTCTTTAATTATATATTTTATATTAGCTTCTACAAAGAATATTTTTTGGTCCATTGAAAACTTTAATGAAAGTGGTTCAGCTTTATCAATTTCAGAGTCAAAATTTTTTAGAAATATTTGTGCTCCATTTTTACTTATATTAGAAAAATTTCCTATAAATGTACTTGTCTTTTTATATATATTTTTATATTTAATTTCTAATGGTATTTCTATAGGATATCTATCATTTTTTCTTTTTTGTCTAATTTCAAATTTTTCAGAATGCATAGTAGTAAGCAGAGTCATGCCAGATATATTTTGAATATTTAAAATTTTTGTTTTAAATAGATAGAATTTACCATCCTCTTTTCTTAAAAAACCTAATTTTATAATATCATTTGGTTTAAAATGGTTTATAAATTTAGGAGATATTTTCCAAAAAAGTTTTTTTTCACTATTTTTATATAGTGCTATTTCTATTTTATTACTATTTAAAATATATGCTTTTTGATTGATTTTTATATATTTTGTGTTATATAATGGAAATTTGGATTCGAAAAAATGAAATTTCTCTCTTATACTTTTTAATAATCTTTCATCTTCTTCTTTTATAGTTGGGATTTTTTCAAGCCATTTATTTATATAATTTTCAAAAACTTTAATATCTTTAATATTATTATGAAAATCTTTGATTATTAATATATTTTTTAAAAGATTTTGTTCTTTTTCGTTTAATTTAAACTCTTTTGCAAGTTGTTTAATATTTATATTTTTCAAGAAAAAATCCTCTAAAAAAATTAAATTAATTAAATTGTATCATATACATGTTGCAAAAGAGTTCCAAATTAAGTATAAATATTTTAAAAATTTATAGATATTTTTTCAATATTTCTGGGATTATAATAGATCCATCTTTTTGTTGATAATTTTCCATGATGGCAATCAGAGTTCTTCCCACAGCAAGACTTGAGCCATTTAAAGTATGAACAAGGCGATTTTTCTTGCCATCTTTATATCTTATCATTGCACGTCTAGCTTGAAAATCTCTTGTATTTGAGATTGAACTTATCTCTCTATATCTGTTTTGGCCTGGTAGCCACACTTCAAGATCAATAGTTTTAGCTGCACTAAATCCAAGATCCCCAGTACAAAGCATAACCCATCTATGAGGAAGATTTAGAGATGTTAAAAGATCACTTGCACAATTAACCATCTCTTCAAACATTTTATCACTATCTTCAGGTTTTGTTATAGCTACAAGTTCAACTTTATCAAATTGATGCTGTCTTATCATACCTCTTACATCTCTTCCTCCACTTCCTGCCTCTTTTCTAAAACATGGAGTATATGCTGTTAATTTAATTGGTTCATTTAAATCTGCAATAATCTCATCTCTATATAGATTTGTTAATGGAACTTCAGCTGTTGGGATGAGATACAGATCTTCATCTTCAATCTTAAAAAGATCATCTTCAAATTTCGGAAGTTGTCCAGTTCCAAGAAGTGTCTTAGAATTTACCAAAAATGGAACATAAACCTCTTTAAATCCTCTATTTTTATTAAAATCAAGCATATAATTAATTAGTGCTCTCTCAAGAGCTGCAGCCTCATTTTTTAAAACAGCAAATCTACTTTTAGCAAGCTTTACTCCTCTTTTAAAATCTATCCAATCAAGTTTTTCTCCTAGCTCCCAATGCTCTTTTGGAGTAAAATCAAACTTTTTAGGCTCTAAAACTTTTTTTAATTCAACATTATCCTCTTCATCTTTTCCTATTGGAACATCTGGATCTGGAATATTTGGTATTTGTAAAGCAAGCTTTTTCAATTCTTCTTCTATATCTTTTACAATCTCTTGATGAGCTATAATTTTTGCTTTGTTTTCATCAACCTGAATTTTTAGCTCATTTATATCTTTTCCCTCTTTTTTATATATACCAAAAAGTTTTGAGAATTGATTTTGTTTTGCTTGAAACTCTTCTAAGACTCTTTTTTCCTCTTTATATTTTGAAAAAAGCTCTTTTAACTCAAGTAGTAATCGCTCCTCAACACCTTTTGTTTGAAGTTTTTTGGCAATTTCATCAAAATTTTTTTCTAAAAGTTTCAGATCAAGCATATAATCTCCCAATATTTTTTTTAAAAATTATAATGAAAAGTTACTATGAAAGTTCTAAATTTTTTGCTTTTTTAATAAAATTATTAAAAATTTTTTGTGAAGATTTTAAATAAGGCATAAATTCTGGATGCCACTGAACTCCTAATATATTTAAAGTTTCATGCTCAATTGCCTGAATGATATGATTTTTATCATATGCACTTTTTTTAAGTCCAAGGCCTATTTTATCTACCGCTTGATGATGTAAAGCATTTACTTTTATGCGTTCGCTCATTATGATTTTATAAAGATGAGAGTCCTTTTTTATAAAAACATCTTTTAATGGAAGAGGAGTTTTTGGATGGGGATGGTTTAGGTCTAAATCTTTAATATCAAAATGTAAAGTCCCTTCAAAAAAAACATTTATCAACTGCATTCCTCTACATATTCCAAATACCGGTAAATTTTTCATTAGGGCTTTTTCTAAAAAAAAGAGCTCCATTTCATCTCTTTTAATATCAAAATTAGAAAATTTATAACTCGTTTCTCCATAAAGTGATGGATTTATATCAATCCCGCCACTAATTATAAGTCCATTAAACTCAATATTTTTATTAAAATTTTTTGGAGATATAAATATAGGCTTTGTTTTATATGTTTTTAAAATGAATTTTATAAAGCTCCAAGCAATTTTACTTCCTCTATCTGAACCTGTAACTAAGATTTTTATAGACAATAAAATTCCTTAAACTCTTTTTTTATAAAACTATCAATTTTATCTACCCAAGAAGATGTTATAAACCATAAAGGAGATTTTAAAAACTCTTTATACTCTGTACATAGCTTTTTTAATTTCGTTTTTTGATAGGCTAAATGTTCTATTAGGCTCCAGTAATTAAACTCTTTTGCAATTGACCAATCATCTTCATCAATTCTAGAATTTGGGAGCCTATAATGAAAAGCAGGTCTTGGGGATATTTTTTCATTTGGAAGTTTCTTTTTTACATTCTCATTAATAAATGCAAAAAGTGGCAAAAGATCAAGAGCTCTATTTCTTGTTGGATTATATAAGATATAATCTGCAATAAGATTATCAATATCTGGTCTATAATCTAAATCTATAACTTTTAAAATATAATCTATTTCAAATGGATCAATAAACCAAGTAAGTTTTCTTGTTAAATCTATATTGCTTTTTTCTTTTATCCAATCATATAAAATCAAAAAAGATCTTAAAATATCTAAAATTTCAGATGGTTCAAATGAATAAGTTTCTATATTTATATGCAATCCAAAAGCGAAAAAAATAGAAGATTTTGTGCCAAGAGCACCTCTTTTTTTAAGTTTTTCTCTTAAAGTTTCTATTTTTTGCAAAGAGTCTAATTTTATAGGTGGAGTTACTATCTCATAAGGCACTATAGTTTCTGAAATAGATAATAAAATATCTTCAATATTTTCAATCTCTTTTTTATCTAAAAAGAGATTTTTATATTTTTCTTCAAATTCTCTTAAAAATTTACTATCAATATAAAGTATAAAATCTCCAAATATTGTATCTTTTATCTTTATAAAATAGACTTTATCTTTTATTATTTTCCCGCCAAATAACTCTATAATAATTGCAGCACACTCTTTTAAAGTAATGCCGCTATATTCTATCTCAAATCCTACCTTTCTTAACTCATTATTTGTATTGATTTTTATTGGTGGAAGGATAAAATCTTGCATTATATCTCTTTAGGGCAGGCCATCTCCACAATAACTTTTATAATATTATCTTCTTGTATAGCATAAAATCTATGTTTTTTACACCAGTTAGCATTTGCATGATTTGCAAGTCTTAAAGCTTCAAATTCTGCCTCTTTTAAATTATCAAAACTTTTATCTAACCATTCACTTTTTAGTTTTTCATCTTTTTTTGCACATCCACACATTTTTTCAAGCTCTATTTTATACATTAAATTCCTCCATATATCTTTTTAAACAAAATTATACCTGCTATTGTTGATAGAATGGATAAAAAAACATTTAAAGTAATATTTGTAATAGCTCTATAATATAATGAATTTTGAAGCATAGAAACTGTTTCATAACTAAATGTTGAAAAAGTTGTTAGTGCACCTAAAAAACCTGTTATTAATAGAGCTTTTTGATTTGGAGAGATAACATTTTCAAAATAAAGAGCCAAAAATCCAATAATAAAACTCCCCAGCATGTTAACACCAAGGGTTCCCAAAGGAAAAAAAGAGCCTGTAAATTTTTGAATAAATGTTGATATTAAAAATCTACTAACTGCTCCAAAAAATCCGCCAATTCCTATAGCAAAAATTAAGCTAATATTCATATTTTGCTCCAAAAGATAATAGTTATTAGTGTATTAGTATATTGGTGTATAGGCAATTTAGAATTGAGAATATATAAAGTATTTTTATCAATAATTAATAACCAATTACTAATTACTAATTTATTGTTCAAATTTTGGATGTTTATAGCTTATTACATCAACATCCATTAAAGTAACCAATCCCTCTTCAATCATAAGCTCAACATTTCTTAAAAAACTCATAATTTTATCTTCTTTATCTATTATTTCTATAATAATTGGTAATTTTTGACTCATACTCCAAATAGAAAATGAACTAATTTCTGAGTGTGCTCCCATTCCTGCAACACCTTTAAAAACAGTAGCACCAGATATTCCATTCTCTTTAGCTTTTTTTAATATGGCTTCCCATAAGGGTTTATTTTCATATTTATCATCATTATCTATATATATTCTTAATATTTTTCTTGGACCTAAATAGCGTTTCATTTTTTTCCTTTAATCAATACTACATTTTATCTCAAAAACTGCTTCATTTACTTTTTGCATTTTTTTAGATGCAATATCTTTGGCCTTTTGATTTCCCTCATTTATAATATTATCTATATATTCATCATTTAAAGTGGCTCTTTTTTCCCTCATTGGCTCTAATACTTTTTCTATTGATTCAAGACACCATTTTTTACACTCAATACAGCCAATTGTTGCATTTTTGCATCCTTCTTCTACTTTTTTTATTGTCTCTTCGTCACTAAAAGCTTTATGATAGTCAAAAACCAAACATTTTTGAGGATCACCTGGATCGGTTTTTCTTACTCTTTGAGGATCAGTCTTTGCAACTCTAAGTTTTTGCCATATTTCATCTTTTGTATCTGTTAAATAAATCGCATTATTATAGCTTTTGCTCATTTTTCTGCCATCAAGTCCTAAAAGTCTTGGAGTAGGACTTAAAAGCTCTTGAGGTTCAGTAAAAATTTCACAATCAAAAAGATGATGAAATCTTCTAACTATCTCCCTAGCTATTTCAAGATGAGGTCTTTGATCTTCTCCAATTGGAACTTTGTTTGCATCATAAAGAATAATATCTGCTGTTTGTAAAACTGGATATGTTAAAAATCCTCCAGTTCTTATATCTTTTCCGCCTTTTTCTTGAAGCTGTTGAAGTTGATCTTTATATGTTGGATTTCTTTCAAGCCAACCAAGAGGTGTTATCATATTTAAAATTACATATAGCTCAGAATGCTCTTTTATATTGCTTTGTATAAAAATTGTACTTTTATCTGGATCAATGCCTGCTGCAATCCAATCTTTTACTAACTCTTTACTCAAATTTTTGAGATTTAGCTTATCTTCATAACTTGTAGATAGTGCATGCCAATCAGCAACAAAGAAAAAGCATTCATTCTCTTTTTGAAGATCTATCCAATTTTTTAATACTCCAAGATAGTGGCCAAGATGAAGTTTACCCGTGGGTCTCATACCGCTAACAATTCGCATTTTTCTCCTTTGTTTTGTAGTTCGTAATTCGTGATTCGTAAATCGTAAACCGTGAATCGTAATTCGTGAATCGTGATTAAACATTTGACATTGGGAATTAGTGTTAGTATTAGTATTAAATTATCACTATCCACTATCCCGTTATGTCCCTATTTCACTTTCTTACTTTCTCACTCAACTTACATAATATTTAACCGAAAATCTTCGCTTGCTTCGCTCACTTTATTTTCATTAATGTAAACCAGCTGTTCGTATGCTCAGACACGAAATTCCTTGAATTTCGGCTTCGCATATACTCACAGCTTTCGCTTCGGGACGCAAGCAAAGCAGTTTGCTTGCTCAAAGCTTCGCTTTGCCCTTGCTCACTTAAATCTTAACTCCAATAACCAATGACTAATGACTATTGACTGACGACTCCTCATCCCTTTCCCCTCTTTTGCGAGGAGTTAATATAACAGGTGTTCCCTCAAGGTCAAAATTTTCTCTTAGTTTATTTATAAGATATCTTTTGTAACTAAAATGAAGTCCTTCAGGTCTATTCATAATTAGAGCAATTTTTGGTGGTTTTGTTTCATATTGTGTTGCAAATAGTATATTTACTGGTTTGCCATAATATGATGGAATTGCATGTCTTTGAGTTGCCTCTTTTATAATTTTATTTAATTTAGAAGTTGGTATCCAACTTGAATAGTTTTTATAAACTTTTAGTATTAAATCATATATTTTGTCAACTCTTTTTTTTGTTTTTGCACTAACTGTTATCACTGGGGCAAAATTTAAAAATCTAAATCTATCTCTAACTTTTTTTATAGCCTCTTCATAGCTCATTTTAGCTTCATCCCATTTATTTAAAACGATTATGCATCCAAGATTGTATCTATCTACAAGTCCTGCAATTTTTTCATCTTGTTCGCTAAATCCTTCGCTTGCATCAAGTACGACCAAAGCTATATCGCTTCTTTGAAGCATTTTTTCTGTTCTGTTGAGCGCAAATTTTTCTAATCCTTTAATTTTTCCTCTTCGTCTAATACCTGCAGTATCAACAAATGTAATAACTTTATCTTTATATAGATATGTTTCATCAACTACATCAATAGTAGTCCCTGCAACGTCACTAACAATAGAGCGCTCTTCTTTCAAAAGAGCATTTAAAAGTGAGCTTTTCCCAACATTTACTCTCCCAATTATTGCAACATTTATCTCATTTGATTCCTCTTCTTTTTTCTCTTCAATTTCTTCTAAAAAAGAGTCAATATCAAGTTCCTCATCCTCTTCTATAACTAAAAATTCTTTTTTTGGAAGTCTTGATTCTATCCAATCAATCAGTTTTTTAACTTTTCTATTATGAGAAACTGAAATAGGAAAAATATTTTGAGTACCGAAAGAGTAAAACTCCCAAACATTCTCTTCTAATTTGTCATTATCTATTTTATTAACAACTAAAGCAACATCTTTATTAAGTTTTAAAAGATCTAAAAAAATTTTTTTGTCTTCATCATCAGGGAGTTTTTGTCCATCAACCATATAAAGAACAATATCTGCTTCTTTTGCAGCTTCCAAAGCTTTTTCTTTTACTTTATTGAAAAGTTCATCTCTGTCTTCAAGTCCACCAGTATCAATTAAAATAGCCTCTTTTTCTCCAATTTTTATAGGCTTTTTTTTAATATCCCTTGTGGTACCGGCCACTTCGCTTGTTATAGCAACTCTTTGTTTTAAGAGTCTATTAAATAGAGAGCTTTTTCCAACATTTGGTTTTCCTAAAATTACAATTTTTTTCATTTTTCCTCTATTTTAGGTAATTTTTCTACATAAATTGATTGACTTGGAAATGCAAATTCAGCTCCAGCTTTTTCTACAATATCCATTATTTTTAGATTAATATCTTCTTTAATTTCTAAATATTTTTGCCAGTTTGCAGTATTTGTAAAACAGTATATAAATATACTCAAACTGCTATCTTCAAAATTGTCAAAATTTACAATAATTGTACTATTTTTGTCAATTTGAGGATGAGATTTTAGCAAATTTCTAATATTTTTAAGTATATCATCCATCTGTGATTTAGTAGTAGAATAGGTAACGCCTATTCTCATTTTTATACGTCTAATATCTCTTCTTGAAAAGTTTTCAATAGGGTTATTTGCAACAATTTGATTTGGAACTGTTACAAGCGATTTTTCAAAAGTTCTTACCTTTATTGTTCTAAGCCCTATATCTTCAACTGTTCCTTCAACATCTCCAACTTTTATCCAATCATCAATTTTTAATGATTTATCAGCTAATATAGTTAATCCTCCAAAAAGATTTGATGCTGTATCTTTTGCAGCTAATGCAAATGCCAAACCACCAAGACCAAGTGAAGCGATAAATGCACTAACATTTATATTCCATTCTTGAAGTATTGCAACTAGACCTACTGCAAAAATAAAGATTTTTAAAGTTTTTATAAAAAAGTTTCCAATTTCTCTGTATAACTCTTTTCCAAATTTTTTAGCAAAATTATAAATAGAGCCTTCTAGTACGGCTATCGCATCATAAAAGAGCCAAAAAATAGTCAAAATTATCATAGATCTTACAATTTTATCTACTATTTCATTTTCAAGATCCATTACTACAACTGCCAAATAAAAACCAACAATTATAAAAGAAAATTTTAAAGGGTCTTCAACTATTGCTAAAACAGCATCATCAACATGAGTTTTAGTTTTTGAAGCCATTTTTTTAAGCATTTTTAAAATGATTAATGCAAATAGCTTTCTAAAAAATAGAAAAAGTAAAAATATTCCAAGAGCAGCAGCAAATTTATATAAAGGAATATTAAAAAATGTATTTGTTTTTAAAAAAGAGAAAGTATTTTCTTTAAATTTATAAAAAATAGTTTTTGTCTTTCCAAACTCTTTTTCTATAAAAAAATCTATGCCTTTTTTGATTCCATCTTTTAAAAATATATTCTCTTTTGATAAATTATTTGCTAATGTATCTATCTCTTTTAATAGTTCAAAAACTTTTTCATCTCTATTTTTTAATAGATAAAAAAACTTATTTAATTTTAGTTCAATTTTTGTGATAAGATATGAATCTTTTAAATTTTTTACTCTTTTAATCTCTTTTTCTATGTTTTTAACATATTTTTCTTTTTCAAGTATTTCCCATCGCTCTTTTTGAGCATTTAATTTTTTTATTTTTTTATCTAATAAAATTATTTTTTTATCTATATCTTTTATTTGTTTATCTAAATTTTTTATATTAAATTTTATTTTTTTTAAATGTGGGTACAGATTGCTAAGCCATGTATAAAAGTTTTTTTCTATATAATCTATATCTTTTTTATATTTTTCTATTTTTTTATAATAATATGCATATTCAAGTTGCAAAGTTAAAACATTTGTTGCATTTTCATCAAGGTTTGATAACTCTTTTTCAATATCATCGAGTTGCTCTTGCAAAACATCTAAAGATATTTTGTGTTTTTGAGCATCAGCATATTTTTTTGCAACTTTTATAAAAGTATCAATAAAATCTTTTTGATTTTTGATAGCAATTTTTTCTAGGTCTAAAGGTTTTATTTTTTCTTTTGAAATATTTAATATTTTATAAATTATTGTTTTTTGAAGATTTGATTGAGGGTCATTTTTAGATTGTAAATCTTTCAATATGTTTTTAAAGATAGTAGTTGCATTTTTATCTTTAATAAAGGATTCATTAATTTGAGCAGAAAATAAAATAGAGCAAAATAGAGTAAAAACTAATAATATTTTTTTCAATTTTTCACCTTTTCTTCACAAATAGTTGATATAATTGCTTAAATTTTATCTAAAAAACGATTAAAGAAAGGTATTTTAATGAAGTATTTTCTTTTTATTTTAATATTTATAGTCTCTTTGCATTCTGAGATTATAAAAGCAAAATATGATGTGTCTTATGGACTATTTGGTAAAGTAGGCAAATCAGAAGCAATTTTAGTAAAAAAAGAAAATAGATACAAAATTGAAATAAGTGCAAAAGCTGAAGGCTTAGCAAAAATATTAAGTAATAATAGAAAAGAGTCTTATATTAGTGAAGGAATTATTGAAAATGGCAGACTTGTTCCTTTAGTCTATAAAAAAGTTAGACAATCAAGTAAAAAAAAGGATATAAAAATTTACAAATTTGATCATAAAAATAGAAAGATTTATGTGCATGTTGAGAGATATAAAAATGGAAAATTAGATAAAAGGAAAGATGAAACATTAAAATATTATGCAAAAGATGATCTGTTATCTTTATATTTTAATATTAATAAATATATCGATTTTAAAAAAAGCGGAAAAAAAAGATATACATTTTATGCAGTTGGAGGAAATAGAAAAGATGGGAAAATTGATATTGAAATACCTTCTGGACATACACTTAAAGAGTTAAAAGAACTATTAAATGAGGATGGAAAGTATTTGGTTGTAACTATATATCAAAAAATTTTTGCATCAAAAGAGGGAAAATTATATATAGTAATGAATGATAATGGTTTTACTAAAAAAGCAATGCTTAAAGATGTTATTTTATTTGGTGATATTGTAGGAAAGTTGAAAAGACTGGAAGTTAGAGAATAAGTAGTGGAGTTAGAAAGTTTGAAAGTCATTGGTCATTAAGTCATTAGTCATTAGTATAAAATAGTGATAGCCAAAAACTAATTCCTAATTGAATGTTCTGAAAATTACCAAATTTCACTCAGGCGAGTTGAAATTTTTAGTTAACTAACGCTTAAAAATTTTATTAAAAAGTGCAAACGCAAGCGCCCTTACGGGTGAGTGCACTTTTTTGGCCTAAAGGCCAACATAAAATTTTTAAGCTAAAATTTCAAAGTCTTCGTTCAATTTGTAATTTTTCAGAGGTTTTAATTACCAATGCCAAATATTTAATGTCTAATATCTAATATCTAATGTCCAATGACTAACGACTATTATCAAAAAAGGGGGAGTGTGTTAAAAAGAGTTGAAATAGGCATATGGTATATGCTTTTTGCATCGCTTTTATTTGCTGGTATGGGAGTATTTGCTAAGTTACTTAGCCAAAAATTGCCATCTTTGGAGGTTGTATTTTTTAGAAATATTTTTGGTGTTATTTTTGTAGGTTTCTCTTTGTTTATAAAACCAATGAAGCATAAAGGAGGAAAACCACTACTTCTTTTATTTAGAGGTTTAATGGGATTTTTGGCGCTTTTATTTTTTTTTTATGATATTGCTCATATTCCTTTAGGTGAAGCGATGACATACTCAAAAACTTCTCCTATTTTTACTGCTCTATTTGCATTTTTGTTTTTAAAAGAGGCTCTGGGCAAAAGAGGGTGGATTGCACTATTTATTGGTTTTATTGGGATAATATTTATAACTGATCCTTTTTACACTCCTTTTGATAAATATGATCTTTTAGGAATTTTAAGTGGTATTGGCGCAGCTTTAGCGTATACAAGTGTAAAGGAGTTGAAAAAATATTATGATACAAGAGCAATAGTACTATCTTTTATGGGTGTAGGCACTATAGGACCTATTATTTTAATGGCAATTTCAGAATATATAAATATAAAAGAGCTTGATTTTATGTTTAGCCAATTTGTAATGCCAAATGGATATATGTGGATATATATTTTTTTTATGGGTCTTTTTGCAACTTTAGCTCAAATATATATGACAAAAGCATATGGTGCAAGTAAAGCTGGAATTGTTGGAACCATCAGTTATTCGAATATAATTTTTTCTATTATTTTAGGTGTAATTTTTTTAGGGGACTCTTTCCCAGAATTTATAAAGATTTTGGGTATAATCTTAATAATAATTAGTGGAATTTTAGTAGCTAGGAGATAATAATGGCAGCTTTGGACCTGTTGGAAAAATATACATATGAAGATTATAAAAAATGGGAAGGTAGATGGGAATTAATTGATGGTATTGCTTATTCTATGAGTCCTGCGCCATATCCAAAACATCAAGAGATTGTATTAAAAATAGCAAAAGAGTTAGATGAAAATTTAGATTGTGAAGGATGTAAAGTATATATTTCCCCAATTGATTGGGTAATAAATGATGAAAATGTTGTTCAGCCGGATGTTTTAGTTACTTGTGAAAATATAGATGATGAAACTAAGTTTTTGACTCAAACTCCAAAATTGATTGTTGAAGTTTTGTCACTATCTACAGCTTTAAAAGATTTGACTACAAAATTTAGTTTATATGAAAAACAAAAAGTTAAATATTATGTTGTAATCAACCCAACAACAGAAGAGTTGGAAATTTTTGAGATTGAAAATGATAAATATAAGATGATTAAAAAATTTAAAAGTGAAGGTGTTTTTGAGTTTTTTTGGGATAATTGTAAAACAAAAATAGATTTTAAAAAGGTTTTTAAATGATTTTAATTGCAGGTCCATGTGTAATAGAAAGTAGTGAGCAGTTAGAGAAAATTGCAAAAGAGTTAAGAGAATATCATGAAAATCCAAAAATTGATTTTTATTTTAAAGCAAGTTTTGATAAGGCTAATAGAACAAGTTTAGATAGTTATAGAGGACCAGGTCTTGAAAAAGGTCTTGAAATGCTATCCGATATAAAAGAGAGATTTGGATATAAGATATTAACAGATGTTCATGAAACATATCAAATAAAGCCAGTTAGTGAAGTTGCAGATGTTATACAAATACCAGCCTTTTTATGTAGGCAAACTGACCTATTAGTTGAAGCTGCAAAAACAGATAGAGTAATTAATATTAAAAAGGGCCAATTTATGAACCCTGAAGATATGAAATATAGTGTTTTAAAAGTTTTAAAAACAAGAGATAAAAATATAAATGAAGCAACATATGAGATAAGCAGAAAAAATGGAGTTTGGTTAACTGAGAGAGGTACAACTTTTGGATATGGAAATTTAGTTGTTGATATGAGAAGTTTAGTTATTATGAGAAAATTTGCTCCTGTAATTTTTGATGCAACTCATTCAGTGCAGATGCCAGGAGGAGCAGGAGGAAAAAGTAGCGGAAAAAGAGAGTTTGTAGCTCCACTAAGTAGAGCTGCAGCGGCAGTTGGTGTCGATGGATATTTTTTTGAGACACATTTCAATCCAGATATTGCATTGAGTGATGGACCAAATATGCTAAAAATAGAGTCTTTAAAAAAAGTAGTTAAAGATATAGAAAAAATTGGAGAATGTCTTGAGTATTAGTAAAATAAGAGGCTATTTTTATAAAGTAGCTAAATACTTAGGAGATATTCAAGCAATTCAAAAAGCATTGAAAAAAGGTGATTTAAGACCTATAATAACAAGAATATTAAGAAGGATTTATGGTAAAATCGCTTCAAAAGGTATGGGAAAGATAAAATAATTTAAAAATAATAAAAAATAGGAGAATATATGAATATAATAGAAGGAAAATTAAGATTAAGTGGCGAAGAGAGAGTTGCGATAATTGCTAGCAGATTTAATCATATTATAACTGATAGACTTGTTGAGGGAGCTAAAGACGCTTTTTTAAGACATGGAGGAAATGAGGATAATCTTGATTTAATACTTGTTCCTGGAGCTTTTGAACTTCCTTTTGCTTTAGATAAGATACTAAAAGAGGGTGATTATAGTGGCGTATGCTGTTTAGGTGCTATTATAAGAGGTTCAACTCCACATTTTGATTATGTTGCTGCTGAAGCTACAAAAGGTATAGCAAATACTACTCTAAAATATCAAAAGCCGGTTACATTTGGTGTTTTGACAACTGATACAATAGAACAAGCTATTGAGAGAGCCGGAAGTAAAGCTGGAAATAAAGGTTTTGAAGCTATGACTGGTTTGATTGAACTTATTGATCTATATAAAAATTTTGATTAGATATTGGTAAATTAGGGATTTGGAATTAGGATTTTTGGATGAGTGGTTGACTGGTTGAGTGGGACTATTTGGGAATTTAGAATTCTTGTCCCCTGTTACTAATTACGATTCACGATTTACGAATTACGAATTACGAAAACGAAAGGAAAAAATGGCAACTAGACATCAAGCAAGAGAAGCAGTTGTGGGATTATTGTATGCATATGATCTTGGAAATCCTGAAATAAAAAAATTTGCAGAGAGTATTTTAGAAGAGAAAAAGATAAGAAACAAACAGAGAGAATTTGCGCTAAATCTTTTTAAAGGTACAGTTGAAAATCTTGAAAAAATAGATGAAGAGATAAAAAAGCATCTTGAATCTTGGGATATTGAAAGAGTAGGGCATATAGAAAAAGCGATCCTTAGACTTGGAGTATATGAGCTACTGTTTACTGATTTAGATAAAGCAATAGCTATAAATGAAGCAATAGAGCTAGCCAAAAAGCTTGGTACTGATCAATCACCAAAATTTATAAATGGTGTTTTAGATGCAATAGCTAAGGAGAGGTAGGGAAGCGGGATAGTGGAATAGGTGGTAAGGTGGTAAGGAAAGCTGCCAATTCCCAATTCCCAATGCCAAATGTCTAATCACGATTCACGAATTACGAATCACGATTTACTGAAAAAGGTAAAAAATGGAAGCTATAAAGCTTGAAAATTATACATATGAAGATTATTTAAAGATAAGTAAATCTACAGAAAAAAGAGTAGAGCTTATTTTTGGAAAAATATATATGATGGCAGGAGCTAGTGCAAAGCATCAAGATGTTGTATTAAATATTGCTATAACTTTGCGTAATGAAAGTGAGTGTAAACCCCGAGTGGCTCCTTATGATTTGAAACTTAAATGCAGTTTTGATGCAAATATAGAATCAACAAATGTAGTGCAACCAGATATTATGCTTTTTTGTGAAGATATAAATCTTCCTTGTGCCATTTTTGAAGTATTGAGTCCCTCAACTGCTTCAAAAGATAAAACAGATAAGCTATCTTTATATGAGTGCGCGGGTATTAAAGAGTATTTTATTGTAGAGCCTGAATATAAAGTAGTTGAGAGATTTATATTAAAAGATAATAAATATCAATTTGCAGGAAATTTTACACAATCTATGAAAATGCCAATTGATTGTATAGGAAAAGAGGTAGATGTAGCCTATTTTTTTGAAGGAGTAGAATGAGATTATCAAAAAAAGATGCTCTTGATTTAATACAAAATGCAGACTTAAAAGAGCTAGGCCAAATGGCGCTTGCAAAAAAAAGAGAGCTTCATCCAAAAAAGATTACAACTTTTATAGTAGATAGAAATATTAATTATACAAATGTTTGTTGGGTTGATTGTAATTTTTGTGCATTTTATAGACATGCAAAAGAGGATGATGCATATATATTAAGTTATGAAGAGATTGATAAAAAAATAGATGAGCTTTTAGAAATTGGAGGTACTCAAATACTTTTTCAAGGTGGTGTTCATCCAAAATTAAAGATTGATTATTATGAAGATTTGGTTGAACATATTCATAAAAAATATCCACAAATTACTATCCATGGATTTAGTGCTGTTGAGATTGATTATATCTCAAAAGTCAGCAGAATTTCATATGAAGAGACCCTAATTAGACTTAAAGAGAAGGGCTTAAGTTCAATTCCTGGAGCCGGGGCTGAGATACTTAGTGATAGAGTAAGAGATATAATAAGTCCAAAAAAGCTTAGTTCTCAAGTTTGGCTTGATATACATAGAACTGCACATAAGATTGGGATGAAAACTACTGCAACAATGATGTACGGAACTGTTGAGAGTGATGAGGAGATTGTTGAGCATTGGGAAAAAATTAGAGATTTGCAAGATGAAACTGGCGGTTTTAGAGCTTTTATAATGTGGTCTTTTCAGCCATACAATACAAAACTTCAAAAAGAGGGTATTGTAAAATATAAAACCTCTTCAAATAGGTATTTAAGATTATTGGCTGTTAGCAGACTCTTTTTAGATAATTTTAAAAATATTCAATCCTCTTGGGTAACTCAAGGAAGCTATATAGGTCAACTTGCACTTTTGTTTGGTGCAAATGATTTAGGCTCAACAATGATGGAAGAAAATGTTGTAAAAGCTGCTGGTGCACAAAATAGAATGAATCAAGAGGAGATGATAAGACTTATAAAAGATGTAGGTGAGATTCCTGCAAAAAGAAATACTGCATATGAGATATTGGAAATTTATAGTTAAATAGGTTAGTATGGTTAGTGAGGTGAGTGAGAAAGTTAGAAAATGAGGGGATAAGGATTAAAGGTAGAAGGGTGAAGGGAAACTAATTCCCAATTCTTAATTACTAATGTCAAATGTCAAATGACCAATTTACTTATCACAATTCACGAATTACGAATTACGAAATACGATTCATGAAATTAAGAGGTAAAAAATGAAAAAATTGATACTGATTTTAATATTTATTCAAGGGGTTATTATGGGGGCAAAGCTTGATTTTGTAGAGATAAACAATACAAAAATTCCATTTATTTTTGAAAATGAGACAAATCTTCCTATTATATCTTTGCAAATCGTTTTTCAAAAAAGTGGAAGCATTGAAGATAAAAATCTTCCAGGACTTGCAAGATTTAGTGCAAGAATATTAAACCAAGGAACAAAAAAGCTTGGAAATGTGGGTTTTGCAAAGAAACTTGAAGAGAGAGCAATTCATTTTGGAGTAAGCACAGGTATTGAAACAATGGTTTTTGAGATGAGTGCATTAAAGAGCGAATTTAAAAAGGGCGCAAAACTTCTAAAAGAGCTTTTTGATGGACCAAATATCACTGAAGAAGCATATGAAAAAGTGAAAACAAACACTCTTGGAATGCTATTAAAAAAGGAGAGCGATTATGATTATATTGCAAGTGTAAATCTAAAAAAGATACTTTTTAAAAACACTCCTTTAGAAAATCCGAGTGATGGAACAATAGAGAGTATAAAAAAGATAAAACTTGAAGATATAAAAGATTTTATAAATAGACATATTGCATTAAAAAGAGCTATCATTGTTATGGGTGGCGATATTGAAATAGATGATGCAAAAAAATTAATAAAAGATATTTTGAAAGATATTCCAGTAGGTGAAATGGAAAAGCTTGGATTTTATAATGCAAGTGATAAAAAAGAAAATGTTATTATAAAAAAAGATACAAAACAATCATATATATATTTTGGTGCTCCTTTTTATATGAATATTGATGATGAAGAAAATTATATAGCAAGGGTAGCTTCATATATTTTAGGAGCAGGAGGATTTGGCAGCAGGCTTATGGAAGAGATTAGGGTAAAAAGAGGGCTTGCATATTCAGCTTATTCAAGAATGATAGTTAATAAATCGCATAGCTATTTTAGCGGCTATTTGCAAACAAAACTAGAATCTCAAGATGAGGCTATAAAAGTTGTAAAAGAGGTTATTAAAGATTTTGTAAAAAATGGGGCAACACAAAAAGAGCTTGACTCAGCTAAAAAATTTCTATTAGGAAGCGAGCCACTTAGAAATGAGACACTTTCTCAAAGACTCTCACGCGCATTTAATGAATATTATAGGGGTAAACCTTTAGGATATAGTAAAAAAGAGCTTGAGAAGATAGAAAAATTAAATCTAAAAGATTTAAACAGATTTATAAAATCTCATCCTGAAATTACAAACTTATCATTTTCAATTGTTACTAAGTAATGAATAGTTTAATTGAAGAAAAAGATTTAGAAAAATTTAAAAAATTAAAAATTTCAAATATTTTGGAGCTATCTATCATAGCTCCAATAAAATATTATGATTATCGACTAAAATCAAATATTATAGAAAATGAAGAGTCTCTTTTTTTTATTGATATTAAAAATCTTCAAAAAACGCCAAAATATTTAAAAATTGATTCATTTTGTATAAATTTAAATAGAAATATTGAACTACTATTTTTTAGGTATAACTCTTATCATTTAAAAGAGTTTTCAATAGGCAAAAAAATATATATTTTTGGGAAAATTCAAAAAAATTTTCACAAACTACAAATTATTCAGCCAAAAAAAGTAAACGAAAAGTATATAGGAGAGATTTTTCCTGTTTATAAAACAAATTTGAGAGCAGATATTTTTAAGAATCTGATAAAAAAATATATAAAAGAGGAAAATTTTTTAGATTACAAAATTCCTCAAAAATATGTAAAAAATATATTTTTACTTCATAATCCCAATGAAAATTTACTTCAATATTATTTTAGATACAAGAGTTTTCCAAAAGAGATAAATAATTCTCTAAAATTTATTGAGATTTATAATTATATGAATAAACTTGCAAAAAAGAAAAAAACAGTACCTTCTATAATGCAGTGCAATAAAGAGATAGATGGTTTTTTAAAAAATATACCCTTTAAGCTTACCCATGATCAGTTAAAAGCTATAAAAGATATTAAAAATGATTTATCAAAAAAAGTTGCTGCTAGAAGAGTAGTAATAGGTGATGTTGGAAGTGGAAAAAGTATGGTTATGTTTGCTACTGCATATTTAGCCTATCCAAATAGAGCTATTTTGATGGCTCCAACAACAATTTTAGCAAATCAGCTTTATGAAGAGGCTAAAAAATATCTGCCAAATTTAAAAATAGCTCTTGTTACCTCTTCCTCAAAAGAGAAAAATTTAGAAAATTTTGATTTTATTATAGGTACCCATGCTCTTTTATATAAAAATCTTCCAAAAGCTTGTGTAATCATGGTAGATGAGCAGCATAGATTTGGTACAAATCAAAGAGATTTGCTAAATAGATTGATTTCATCTAAAAATGGATCACCTCACTATTTTCAATTTTCGGCAACTCCTATACCAAGAACAAAAGCATTGATAGATTCAAGTTTAGTTGATTTTAGTTTTATAAAAGAGACTCCTTTTAAAAAAGATATAACTACAAAGGTTATATCAAAAGAGGATTTTAAAGATTTGATAGTGCATATAAAAAATGAGATAAACAAAAATCATCAAATATTGATAGTCTATCCATTGATAGAATCAAGTGAAAATTATAAATATAAATCATTAGAAGAGGCAGCATCTTTTTGGAGAAAATATTTCAAAAATGTATATATAACCCATGGAAAAGATAAAGATAAAGAGGAAATTTTACTCGAATTTAGAGATAAGGGAGATATATTACTTGCAACTACTGTTATAGAAGTTGGGATATCTTTGCCAAGATTATCTACAGTTGTTATTGTTGGAGCTGAGAATTTAGGGCTTGCTACACTTCATCAATTAAGAGGAAGAGTAAGTAGGACTGGAATAAAAGGGTATTGCTATTTATACACTGAGGATAAAGAAAATAAAAGATTAAATGAATTTAGCAAAATATCAAGTGGATTTGATATTGCTGAGCTTGATTTAAAATATAGGCAAAGTGGAGATATATTAAGTGGGACTGAGCAAAGTGGAAAAACTTTTAAATGGATTGATTTGAGTGAAGATAAAGAGATAATTGAAAGTGCAAAAAGATTGTTGATAAACAGTAATTAGTAGTAATAAATAGTGATGAGTGATCAGTTTATTTATTCCTGCTCACTGTTTACTGATCACTCATTACTCTATTAATAAAGTCCAAATCTTCCATCAGTTCTTTTATAAAGAACTCTAATTTTTCCATCTCTATCTTCAAAAACTATAAAATATTTATCACTATTTTTAAGATATTCTATCGCTTCTTCAATTTCTACTGGTTTGTCTATATCAAGATTGTGAGGAACTACCTCTTCACTATATTTTAAAGCTTCTTGAATCTCTTCTTCTAGCATAGGAGCTGCCATAATCTCTTCTAAAGAGATATTTTTATGACTTTTAACTTTATCAGCATATCTTCTAAGAACTTTACTTGCTCTATTAAGAGCTAAATCTATAGCAGCATATACATCTTTATCTCTTTGTTTTATAATGACATTTCCTTTTTTTGCTAAATGAATATCAAATTCTACTGTATAACCTTTCCAACCTTTTCTCTCGTCTGCAGAAACAGTTACATTAACTCCAGTTATATCAAGGTTATATTTTTTAAGGCTTTCTATTGCCTTGTTTATATAATCTTTTATGGTATCAGTTAAATCAAATGATTTTCCATAAATGTGAACATAATCCATTTATCCATCCTTATTTTAATTTTTTCAAATTTTAACAAAATAAGACTTAAGAAGCCTTAAGAGAGCGAAGGCAAAGCGAAGCTTTAGCAAAACAACTGCTTGTTTTGCGTACCTGAGCGATAGTTGTGAGTATATGCGAGTCCTAAATTTAAGAAATTTAGTGACGAGCATACGAACATCTGGTTTACCTTGAAGAAAATCGAGTGAGCGAAGCAAGCGAGGATTTTCGGTTAATTTTAGGTGAGTTAGGTGAGTAAGGTGAGTTAGAATTAAGAATTAAGATTTAAGAGCTAAGAGAGTAAGATTTAGTGATAATTTAAAAACTTAGCACTTAACTCTTAACACTAATTTCCAATGTCAAATGTCTTATGCCCTGTGTCAAATTAACCCACCACTGATTACTCATCGCTATCACGTATCAAGGTTTTTGTATTGTTCTTCTATGATATCTTATAGGTTCATCAGATTGAAGATTTGTAACAATTGTGTCAATAATAACGGTCCCATTAGAATCAGATGTTGCAATATTATTAGCTAATATATGATCAGAATCGCAAGGAAGATTGTTTCCAATATAATAGATACTAACATTTATATCATATTGAGGATTAGTTGAAACAGGGTATTTTATATTTATACTGTTTATACAACTATTTTTATTGTCATGTCCTTGTATAGCAAGTATTGCATATTCAGTAGCACTTTTTGCCAATAATTCTACCTGTTCTTTTAGATATATATCCCCTGTTTGCTTTGCAGTTTGAGTAGATAGTGATAGCATAACTACCATTAAAGTTGAAATAATAACTAAAATTATTATTGCCGTTATTAAACTAAAACTTTTTCTCATCAGTATATCACTTTCTCTTTGCAAAAAGATATATTAAAATCATTTGTAATTATTTTATAAACACAAAGTTTCATTCTTATAACTTGATCCACTTGTTTAAATTTGAATGTAGATACATTATCTAGAAGAAGGCTCTCTTTACCATTAATATAGGTTTCCCCAAGCCATGGCCTGTAATCATAATAAAAAGTAAGAGAATGATTATTTTTATCTGGAACAATTGCATATGCAGAATATGTTAAATAGTATTGTTCAAAAACAGTTTTATTTGTATCTTTATTAGTTCCATCAAATGCTAAAACATCATCAGAAATTGCATGTGCAGTATATATATCTTTTGCCTGTGAAGTGTTACCATCATAACCTTTATTCCATCCATAGCTATTTATAACATCAAAATCGATAGGGAGTGTTCTAAAAATTATTGCACATCCATTATTAGAACTATTTAAATCAATTAAATGATTAGTTTTTTCATATATTATATCTCTTGCTATTGATAGTTTACTTCCTAGTGTTTTTATCTGAGTTTTATTTGTTTCATTACTATCAAGATCTATAAAACCGCTCCATCCAGGATAATATATACTACTATTAGAATCTATACTACTCCAAGAACCTCTAAAGCTATCGTTATCATAGCCTATCCATTCAAGGATTTCATAACTGCTATTTGCATCATTTAATGGCTTGATATCTTGTTTATTTTCTAAATCTCTTGCAATAACAGATGGTTTAATTCTATATGATAATCTTTTTGCTATCTGTGTTAGAGTCAATTCAGTTTTTGTTTCAAGCTCATTTATAGCTCTTGTCATAATATATTGTTCATAAATTTTTGTTATTATTTGAGCACTTATTACTCCTATGATAGAAAGAATTACTATGACAAAGATTAATTCTATTAATGTAAATGCCTTTTTCACTAAAAATCCCTGCTTAATAGTTTATATTCGCCTATGTTTAAAGCATATGATCTAAAAACTGCGATTATATTATTGTTTAGTTTATCTATAACTTTTACTTCAATTAATTTTATATTTGTTGAAGCCCCAGCACTATTAATATCAAAAGTAAAATTTAAATTTTTTTGATTATATGCTGTTTTATCGTTCACATAATATACATTTGTTACTAAATCTATATCTTTAACATAGTCATAATTTGAATTTGAAACTATCGTCAATGATTTTGTTCCTATAAAATCATCAATATCATCACTATCATTTGTATCATTTCCTAAAACAGTTGAGGCATATAGTATAGTATTATAAAATTTTCTTCTATTAGTTCCTTTAAAGCTTCCTTTTCTCCAAGTTGTATTGGTTTCTCTATCTAGTTCATCATCACCATTTGTAACATCTAATATTGGAGATAATGTTATATTTAAATCTGTACTTTTTTCATCCCAATTATATGTAAGAATATTGCCAATTGTTGTAGCCCCAGCCAAAAGAGCTTCTTGATTTAAACTAAACTCATCACTCTTTGATACACTAGAAAGGATTACAGGAATTGTAGTCATGGCAAGACCTAAAACTATAATGGTGATAATAAGCTCTATCATTGTGGCAGCTTTTCTCACCATTCAATCCTTTTTTCATTTTCCTGGCTTATATTTACATCTACAACTTTTCCTGTATCACCGATTCCTGCCCAGTCACCCGTTTTTGTAAATTCTATATAGTAATGGTTAGTTTTTGCATTAGAATCAAATTTATTATAAATTAGCCAAGATGATGCGTTTATATCCATTCTATCTTTATAAGGGTAAGTTGAACCTGTGTAAGTATGATCCCAAATTTCTATTCCATTAGATACTGCGCTGTTTTGAACAGTATTTATTTTTCCGTGTTCAGCTGAAATATTATATATTTGACCAGCAGAGTTTACATGTACTGGATTAATATACCAGTAGATATCATCAACGCTCTCTTTTGGATTTGTTCCTAAAATATGAGCAGGGTCAGATAAATTTTCATCATATACTTCAAAATAAATATTTGCACTTAAAAAATTTCCTTGAGTTTTATAATCTGGCGCATGAACTCTTGCAAAATAAAAAGTTGCGTTTTGGTCGTTTGTCCTATCAAAATCTGAGCCAAAGGTTGGACCTGTGGTTTCTCTTACTGTGATATTAAAATCATTTTTATTTATTATAAAAGGATTATCAGGTATGCTGAGATTTCTATCAAAATTGAATTTAACTGTAATATTTGCTGTTCCTGATGAAAAATTTCCCTCTGTTGTTTTAAATGTTGCATATCCGTTATTAATAGTTAAAATATTTGAAGTTGTATCATCATCAAAAAATTTTATTCTTTGTATAGCTGTTGACCAAGTTAAATTTTTATCATTTATCAAGCGAACAGTATAGTTTATATCTTTAGCAAAACATCCCGCAGTATAATTTGTTGCAGTTGCGTTATTATCTAATATAGCTGTAATAGCAAAATCAAGATCCGCACTCATATTTCCGTCATTAGAGATATATGTAAAATTACCATTGTTAAAATTTTTCAATGTAAGATTATTGTCAAACTCTTTAGGAACAAATTTAAAAGTTTTGCTTCCTTTTATAAGACATCCAATTTTTCCATTTACTGAAATATTACTATCACTATTGGCAATACAGTCTATTGAGCCATCACTTTTTGTTTGTTGGTCTACTTGTGTCCATTCATTATCAGATATAGTTATATTTATATCTCCAACATTGTTATATCTAAAATAAGTAGGATCATTTGACTTTCCATCATTAAATGCAATGCTTGTCGAAAACATTTCTGTTGAATCTGGTAAGGTACATCCAGGAGGTTTGATAAGAGTTATTGTTCCATTTTTATCAATGCTATTATCAATAGTTTGATTATATCCTGTTGTATTTTCATCTAAATTGTATTTTGTAGCATTAACTTCAAGATTATAAAATCGCCCACCTATTAATGGCGAAGCATTCATATCCATAGAGAACCTGTCTGGGCGAATTGCAAAATTGTCTCTTGCACATACATAAAATGGATGATAATCCATTAAACATTCAGCACATCCATATTGATGATCATAAGGAGTATCACCTACGCCATGATTATTTGGTAAACAAGGTCCACCAAAGTCTGTTCTACATGGATTGCCAGGAAATACTAAATCTAATTGATTTCCACTGTCTAAACAAGCTGGTACGCCTGGAAGATTTGAACTCATATTACTAACATCTGCACAAACTACACCACTATCATGAACAACTTTACTCCAATCCATATATTTAATTCTAAATGTTGCATTTTTATGAGCTATTGGTATAGTTACATTCGATAAAGTTTGAATAGAAGTTTGAGTATTTGGATTACTATCTCCAAAAAATATAGCATAATCTTTTCCAGGTAATCTATACAATAAATTTGCATTAACACATGAATTATTATCTTGATTGATTGAACTTGCATCTACAATATCAAAAAAGACAACCCCACTTGTAGGAGATAGTGTAATTTTATCATCATCTAAATGTAAAACTTTTACATTAAAAGGCTTATTTGCTATTTGGGTATATAAAGAATTTTTTGAATCATTGCTATCTTCGGGATCAATATTTCCACTAAAATTTTCATTTACTACATTAAATGTACCTAAAGCTGGTCTATACGGTAGAATAGTATTATTAAAATCAACACATTTAGGCAATGGACCATCAAATGTAAAGGTTTGTCCTGCGATATTAAATACATAAAAGGCCTTATAATCTAAAGAAATAGGTTGATCTGTTTGAATAGTAAAATTATAATCTAAATATGCTATATGATCAGGATTTGAAGAATAGGGTTTAAAAAGTGTTGATGTTGTTCCTTCCCCTAAAGGTCCAATTGAGAGATTATTATCATCAAAAGTTACATTTACACCATTGATTGTTTGATTATCATCAAAACTTTCATAATCATTCCAATCTACATCTTTTACTTTTGTGCTATTTTGCACATATTTTGTTGTATTTTCATCAAAAATTTTTATAACTTTTACATTTTCAGCTGTTTCGTTATCATCATTTCTTATCAACAAATGGGCTCTTATCATATCACCAACTTGTACATTGGAAGATGCATTTAGTTCATTATTATTTTGATCATAAAGAGTCTCTTCATAACATATTTTTGGCTGATATAATTGAATTGAAATACCATACATAGATAAAAATACCCTATCATCTTTAGAAGTAACAGTTATTGTAGTTTCAGTTTGTCCGTTACCAAATATAGAGCTTACATCAAATTCATCAATGTCTGTTCCTAATGTATTATTAAAATTTGGATTTCTATCAGTAACATATACTCCATCTCTACTAATTGTACCGTTAATTACATTGTTTTGTGGATTAATACTATTTTGAAGCTTAATCGGATTACTATTTATATCAGTAATAGTGATTTCATCTTCCAGTCCATTATCTGATTCGTTGGCAAAAAATATAAAATTTGCTTCTACATCACCACTTTGAGGGGTATAAAAACCTGATAATGTAGAAGAAACACTTTCTTGATAAACATCAGTATGATAGTTATAAACACCAATTAAACCATCATATATTGTGATATTTTTGAAAGAATAATTAGAGTTTTTGACAACTACAACCAAAGACCAACCAGCACCTCTATTATATCCTTCAGATGATTGTAAATCTGCTACATAATAATCGCCTGAAGAAGTTATTAGTTCTGTTACTGGAGCCATGCAAGCATAGTCCCATACATCATCACTAGAGTCATAATACCAGTTAAATTTTTCTTTACTACAATTTATATCAACATATCCATTTGATGTTGGTGTTTTAAATTTTACTATGTTAGCATTAGAGACCTTAGCATCGCTATTTGGATTACTTGTAGATATTCTTGCTTGCCAAAAGAGTCCAGCCCAAATAACCTCATCATCAGGATTTAAGGTTAATGTAGCCATAGAGGAGTTTAAATATGATGATGCATCGCTATCTACATTAGCATAATATTGATATACTGAGTTATTCGTTGCACTGCTTCCTGGGTCTTGACATTGGGCATTTCGGTTTGTTTTATAGCAAATATTATGATTTCCTATTACTTTTAATATTCCATTAATATTTGTTTGATATGCTATATCAAAATCTCTAGGGTTATTTTCACTTTTATCTAAATTATCTGTAAATTCAACATGTAACTCATAATCTCCAATTCCATAATATTCACCCCACCTTGACCAATTAAAGCTTGATATTTTAATATAATAAATTCCAGCTTGAACATTTTTTTCTATATAAAAATTATAATATTCTCCACTATCATCATCAGTTGCAATAGTATTGCATGAACTATCTTTTAGTTCTCCATAAGTATCAACTCTATCATTAGTTGGCCAAGTAGTATAAACTTTCAATGTTCCATTAGTTGGAATATTAATTTTTAAAACATCAATATCATCATCAGGATCTATTCTTCCATCTATAGTAGTATTAATATCTATACTAATAGAAGAAGGACAAGAATTTGGGTAATCTGGTGATTCTGCATATAATAAAGTTATTAAGAAAAGAATTATAGTTAATATAAATTTTATAAATTTCATTTTTAAACCTTTGGAGTTTTGAAAAATAGAGTGATGAGAAGCAAACCTAAAACAAGCGAAGATTTGCAACCCAACCACCCACCATTTTATTATCGGAAAAATTTCTATATAGTTTAAGTATAGAACTAAATAGTTTTAAAAAAGCTTAAAAAAGTTTTATTATTGTTAGAGTGGTGAAATAGAGGCATAGCTGGATAGCAGAACAGGAGGTAAGGTGATAAGGTGGTAAGTGAGCGAGGGCAAAGCGAAGCTTTAAGACAACAACTGCTTGCTGTCTGTGCCCGAGCGAAAGCCTTGAGTATATGTGAGTCCTAAAAACAAGGTTTTTCGTGACGACATACGAACAGCTGGTTTACCTTGAAGAAAATCAAGTGAGCGAAGCAAGCGAAGATTTTCGGTTAGTTTTAAGTGAGAAAGTTAGAAGTTTGAGATTCATTGGTCAATAGTATAAAATAGTGATAGTGGATAGTGATGGCTAAAAACTAATTCCCTATTACTAATAACCAATTACCAATAACCAATGACTAATTCCTAATGTTCAATTAACTCATAACTTATCACTTATCGCGTTTCTATTTTTGTGTTTTCTCAAAAGCTTTTTGAACCGCTTTTATAAAAGCATCTCTTATCCCCTTTTCTTCCAGTGCAGCTATACCTTCAGCAGTAGTACCAGCTGGGCTCATAACTTCATCTTTTAAAAGTGCTGGATGGCGATTTTTTAAAAGAGGGCTAAATCCATCAAAGAGGCCTTCGACTAATTTTTTTGAATTTTGTCTTGAAAGGCCACATTTTACCCCGCCATCCATTAAGCTTTCAGCAACTAAAGCCAAAAAAGCTGGGCCGCTTCCTGCTATTGCAGTAGCAATGTCGAGCTCTTTTTCACTTGTCGCCCATAAAACTTCGCCAATATTTTCAAATATTTTAATGCTTTCTATTTTTACTTTTTCATCTCCTGTGAGTGTAGTCATGGATTTTTGATAGATTGCTGAAAGATTTGGCATAGCTCTTAGATAACTTTTTGCTTTTATATATTTTTTTAATCTCTCTATAGTAACTCCGGCTAATACAGAAATCAAAATATCTACTTCATTTTTGAAATATTTGCTTATATCTTCAATAGCATAAGGTTTAACGGCTAATATTACTATTTTATTTAGAGAGTTGAAATCTTTTAAATTTGTTGTCTTAAATCCAGCAATTTTAAGATTTTCAAGTTTTTCTTCATCTCTTCCAACAACTTCAATATCAAAGCTATTTTTCAATCCATCTATCAAAGCAAATGCCATTTTTCCAGTACCGATAATAGAAATTTCTTTTTTCATATAGCTTCCTTTATTTCGTAATTCATAATTCGTGATTCGTGACTCGTAACTCGTGATTCGTGACTCGTGATTCGTGAATTGTGATGCGTTTCACTTTCTCACTTTCTCACTTTCTCACTTTCTAACTATTTGCCATCTTTTCCACTATACCTTTTACTAAATAACTTTATTTATAACAATTTTACTGCTATTATACAAAATATTTGATATAATTTTTCCAAAACAAAAAGCGAGGGATTATGAGAAAATTAGGTATATTTTTAATGATAATATTTATTGTTATGATAAGTGGATGTTCATCAAAAAAAGAGACAGAATATAATAAACCTGCTATATATTGGTATGAAAAGATTATAAAATCTGTAAGTAGTAGCAATTTAGATAGAGCAGATGAGTATTTTACATCTTTAGAGAGCGAACATATAAGCTCACCTCTGATTCCAGAAGCTATGCTAATTTTGGCTCAAGCTCATATGGATAATGAAGAGTATTTAATGGCATCTTTTTATCTTGATGAGTATATAAAAAGATATTCAACCGCAAAGAAAAGAGAATTTGCTGAATATCTTAAAATAAAGTCATCATTTTTGGGATTTAAAAATATAAATAGAGATCAAAAACTCTTAAATGATACTATACAAAATGCACTAAATTATAAAAAAATGTATCCAAATTCAGAATTTATCCCTTTAGTGGATACAATTTTGACAAAACTTTATATGACTGAATATATTTTAAATAAAAATATTATGCTTTTATATCAAAGAAGGGATAAACCAAAAGCTGCAAAAATATATGAAGAAAAATTAAAAAAATCTTGGCTTAATGAGACAGAGATTATAAAACCAGAAAACTGGTATGATGTTTTAATTGAATGGTAAATAATAACTGAGAAGTAGAAAAGAAGAAAGAGCGAAAGTGAGCAAGATTTAAGATTTAAGAGCTAAGAGTTAAGATTTGAGTATTAGAATTTAGTGATTATTTAAAAACTTAACACTTAACTCTTAGCGCTTAGAACTAATTCCCAATGACTAATGTCAAATTAAATTTTAAAGGAAAAATTATATGAAACTTAGCGATTATAAAGAGTTTCCAACGACATTGCCGATAATAGTAGAAGATGAACTATTTTTATATCCATTTATGATATCTCCAATATTTTTAAGTGATGAAGAAAATATTTTAGCGGCTCAAAAAGCTTTAGAAGAAAATTCATTAATATTGGTATGTCCTTCAAAAGAGGGTAAAGAGGGGGATAGAGATTTTGAATCAATCTATCCAGCCGGAGTAATTGGCTCTATTATGAGAAAGGTAACTTTGCCAGATGGAAGGATAAAAATACTGTTTCAAGGCTTAGCAAGAGGTAAAATTTTAGAAAATGCAGGTGAGCATCCACTAAGAGCAGTTGTGGATATAATCGAATCCAAGCCATTTAATGAGATAAAAGTTGAAGCTCTTTTAGAGGTATTAAGAGAGAAAATAAGAACACTTGCAACAATAAGCACTCAATTTCCACAAGACCTTGTAAAAACAATTGAAGAAAATCATGAACCAAATAGAATTGCTGATTTAGTTAGCAGTTCTATAAAGCTTAAAAAAAGCGATGCATATGAACTTTTTACAGAACCTGATATAGAAAAAAGAATAATGCTTCTAATAGACTTTGTAACTGAAGAGATTGAGCAGAGTAAGCTACAAAGAGAGATAAAAAGTAAAGTTCATAGCAGACTTGAAAAAATAAATAAAGAGTATTTTTTAAAAGAGCAGTTAAAGCAGATACAAAAAGAGTTAGGAGTTGATACACAAAGAGAAGAGGAGATTGAAGAGTATCGCAAAAAACTTGAAAAATTAAAGCCTTTTATGAGCGAGGAGGCTTTCAAAGAGGTTAAAAAGCAGATCGATAGATTTTCGCGTATGCATCCAGATAGCGCTGAAGCAACAGTTATACAAACTTATCTAGATTGGGTATTGGAGATTCCTTTTGGAAAATATTCAAAGAAAAAGCTAAATATTTTTGATGTAAAAAGAGAGCTCGATAAAGACCATTACGGATTAAAAAAACCAAAAGAGAGAATTGTTGAATATTTTGCTGTTAAAGAGCTAATGGAGTTAAGAGGGATAAAAAAAGAAAAAGGAAGTGGAGCGATTTTATGTTTTGCAGGACCTCCAGGAATAGGAAAAACTTCACTTGCAAACTCAATAGCAACAGCTCTAAAGAGACCTCTTGTTAGGATTGCTTTAGGTGGGCTTGAAGATGTTAGCGAATTAAGAGGTCATAGAAGAACATATATAGGGGCAATGCCAGGTAGAATTGTACAGGGCTTAATTGAAGCAAAAGAGATGGATCCTGTTATGGTATTAGATGAGATAGATAAAGTTGGAAGAAGCTTTAAAGGGGATCCAACATCTGTTCTTTTAGAGATATTGGACCCTGAACAAAATACACATTTTAGAGATTATTATCTAAATTTTAGTATTGATTTGAGTAATGTTATATTTATAGCTACTGCAAATGATATAAGCTATATTCCAGCTCCTTTAAGAGATAGAATGGAGTTTATATTTTTAAGCAGTTATACGCCAAATGAGAAATTTGAAATAGCAAAAAGATATCTTATTCCTCAAGAACTAAAAAAACATGGACTTAAAAGAAGCGAGTTAAATATTACTCCTAAGGCTCTTGAGGAGATAATAGAAAAATATACAAGAGAAGCCGGAGTTAGAAATCTTAGAAGAAGAATTGCTGATATTGTAAGAAAAGCAGCCAAAGAGCTTTTGGAAAATCCTGAAATTAAAAAAATCTCAGTTACTGCAAAAAATTTGAAAAGATATTTAGAAAAACCAATTTTTGAGATAGAACTTGCAGAAGAAGAGCCTCAAGTAGGTATTGTAAATGGGCTTGCTTGGACAGCAGTTGGTGGAGATGTTTTAAAAATTGAAGCTATAAAGATAAAAGGAAAAGGATCACTGCAACTTACAGGCAGTCTTGGGGATGTAATGAAAGAGTCTGCAAGAATTGCATATAGTGTAGTAAAAGTATTAATAGATAAAAAAGTTATAAAAATTGATCAAAATGTGATTCCAAAAACAGTAAAAGAGATAGAAGAAAAAATAGCTGTTGATCCTAGTGAAGTATATAGAAGATACGATATACATCTTCATATTCCTGAAGGTGCTACTCCAAAAGATGGACCAAGTGCTGGTATAACGATGGCAACAGCAATTGCTTCAATACTTTCAGAAAAAAAGGTTAGAAGTGAAGTTGCTATGACAGGAGAGCTTACATTAAGCGGAAAAGTTTTGCCAATAGGTGGATTGAAAGAAAAACTCATTGCAGCATATAAAGCTGGAGTAAAAAAAGTTTTAATTCCACAGAAAAACTATGAAAGAGATTTAGATGATATGCCAAAAGAAGTTATAGGTTCTTTGAAAATTGTTCCTGTTAAAAAGATAGATGAAGTTTTAAAAGAAGCAATTATTTGGAAATAAGCTCTTTGGCTTATTTCCTTTTATAAAAAGGCGTAAGTTTTTATCTTTTCAGTTAATATATTCTCTCTAATAGGTTTATTTATAAAATCATTAGCTCCATTATCTAAAGCTTCGGTTCTTTTTGTCTCATCAGTACTTAAAACAATGACTGGAATATCTTTCAATGATTCGTCACTTTTTATTATTTTTAGCATTTCTATACCATTCATAACTGGCATAATTATATCTAATAAAATCAGATCAATATCTTTTCTATTTTTTAAAATTTCTATTGCCTCTACTCCATTTTTTGCCTCTATTACTTCATCTACCATTCCATTTTTCAATAGCATTGTTTTTAGAAGTTTTAAGTTTATAAAATCATCATCAACAGCAAGAACTTTTATTTTTTTCATACGGTTACACCTTTAGTTATATATTTTTCTATGATAAGTTTTAAAATCTCTTTATTGATAATATTTTTATGTATTTCGTCAAATATGTTTTTTTCTTCATCAGTTGCTTCTACATTTGGATCAATAAAAAGAATAAATTTTGTTTCATTATCTATTTTTTCTTTTATATTTTTTATTTTTTCTAAATCAAATCCATCACTCTCCTTATCAATAAAAACAAGTTTATATTTATTGTTTTCAAGCTTATTGATAACATCATCAAAACTATTTGCTATTTCTGATGAATATCCTAAAGAGTCTGCAAGCTGTTTGAAAAGTTTTGATTCAAGCAAAGTTTTTTTACCAATCAAAATATCGCTAGTAAACGCTTTTTCTTCCTTTTCTTTCATTTCTGATGATGTTGTTTGATTAGTTTCTATTTTAGTTTCAATTTCTGTTTCGCTCTCACTATCAACAATTTTATCAGCAAGAAATTTTTTAAGAATTGCTACAAGTTCATCTCTAACAATTGGTTTGGTAATATATTCATCAAGCCCTTCATTTAAATATTTTTCTCTATCGCCTTTTAATGCATGAGCAGTTAAAGCTACAATTGGAACATGAGGTTGATGATAATCTTGTTCATAATCTAAAATCTCATGTGTTGCCTCAATACCATCCATTATCGGCATTTGAATATCCATAAAAATAATATCATAATTGCCATTTTTTCTCTTTTCAAATCCCTCTAATCCATTATTTGCGATATCAACATTTAATCCTAAATCTTCTAGTGTCTTTTTAATAAGCTTTTGATTTATTACATTATCTTCTACAACAAGAGCTTTAGCTTTAAATTTTGCTTTTGAAATGTCAATTGGTTTGGAAGTTTTTTCTTTTAATTTTTTATATTCGCCGATATAAAACTGTACTAGTTGCTTAGATTTTGTATAATTAACAGGCTCATACAATATTTTCATCAATTTATCTGTAAATGTTTCTACTCTTTTTTTATAAGAAATTTTTGAAACAAGAGCCACTGGAATACTTCTAACAAAGAAATTTTTTAGATTGCTATCTTCAATATAATCATAATCAAGTATGCAAAAATCATATTTTTTATGATTATCAACCATTTCTGTTAAATCATTGAATTGATTAAATTTAATTCCTAAAAAGTTTAAATACTCTTTTATAAATTCATTTTGATCTTTTGGTTGATCATCTTTTACATAAAAACCAACTTTTAAGCCTTCAAATTTATTTTTTAGAGATTCAGTTAAAGTTGGTACCTCTTCAAGTTCGAGTGTAAAGAAAAATTTTGAGCCTTTGCCAACTTCACTTTCAAGTCCTAACTGTCCTCCCATAAGTTTTACAAATTCACTTGAAATTGTAAGTCCAAGTCCAGTTCCACCATATTTTCTAGTTACACTAATATCTGCTTGACTAAAAGCCTCAAATATTTGAGCTTTCTTTTCTGCTGGGATACCTATACCTGTATCTTTAACTTCAAAATATACTTTTGCTTTTCCATCAATATTGCCAAGTTTTTTAATCTCAACAGTTACATTACCACCTGTTTCTGTAAATTTTATGGCGTTACTAACAAGATTAATAAGAACCTCTTTTATTTTTGTAGGATCACCTTTTAAAGGTTTTTCCATATTTGGATCTACAAAAAGTGCTAAATTTATATCTTTTTCTGCAGCTTTTGGAGCATAAACTTCTATAGCATTTTCAAATTCAGTAATAGGGTCAAAAACAATGTTCTCAATTTCAATTTTATTACTTTCTATTTTTGAAAGATCCAAGATAGAGTTAATAATTTCTAGTAAGTTTTCAGAACTTTTCTCAATAATAGATACAAACTCTTTTTGCTCTTCATTTAATTCTGTGTTTTTAAGAAGTTCTGTAAAACCAACGATACCATTTAGTGGTGTTCTTATCTCATGTGACATATTAGCTAAAAACATACTTTTAGCTTTACTTGCCTCTTCTGCAGACTCTTTAGCAACTTCGGCTTTTTTCAGTGCAGTTTCTAAAATCTCATATGCTGCACTAATACCTTCAGTTGTATCAAGATTGATTTTTGATTCAATATCTCCTTTTTCTTGTTTAATTGTTTCTGATTCAGCAACTTTTTTCAAAATAGCTTCAAGTTTTTTGATGTTTTGAGTCAAATCTCTTGCCAATAGATATCCAACTATTGCAAGTAGGATTGATAATATCCATACAATTGCTGAAGCAATTAATGTATAAAATTTTATATTTGCTATTTTTTCAACTTTGAGATTAAGATCGTTTTTCAGTATTTTTTCTGCTTCTAAAATAATATCTATCTTTTCAGTTTGAAGATTAAACCATAATGTAGGATCAACAGGATACATTCCATCATTTATGGCTCTTTGAATATCAACCCTTGTTTGAGAAACTTCGTCAAATATCTCTTTTGAGTCTTCATCTTTTATAATTTTGTCAATTTTTCTTTTAGTATCTGGTACTGATAACGCATAGTTAATAAAACTATCAGCCTTACCAATAAGCTGGTTCCAAATTTTAAGCTCTTCATCACTCATAGGCGTATATCTTGCAAGAATATATGAAATAAATCCTCTTTCGACTCCAGAATACTCTTTTGATCTAATAAATTGAATAATTGTAGAAGATAGAGAAGTAATATCTGGATCAATAGTATAAAGTTCAATTTTTGACATTTCATCAATTAAAGATTTATTAATAGTATCAGTATAATATGTAAAAAAAACATCTTTAAATTTAATATTTAAATTATCAACTTTTTTTCTAATATTTGGCAGTTCTCTTAGATTAGTCATATAAAATTTTGAAATTTTACTATATTGTGGGTTTTGTTTTAAAAATGAGTATAATCTATTTACAGCATTATTAACAACTTTTCTCTGCTTTTGCAAAGACTCTTTTATAAGTTTTCCTTTACTTCCTATATAGATAGAGGTCATACCTCTCTCTTTCGCAATTTGCGTTATAACTTCATTTAATCTATCATTTAAAGCTATTCTATTTTTAAGCTCTTCAGCTTTTTTATATCCATCATATGATGTGTAAAGAAAATAACCTGATAAGAAAAACAGTAAAATTATTGGAAATAAACTAATCAGTCTCAATCTTCCTTTTAAACCCATAATATTTCCTTTTAAAGATTTATGTTATATTTTTTTGCAATTTGATTGCACTCATATGCGCCATTTTCTATACCATTTTGTAAAAGCTTTTTTGCTTTTATTGGATTGTTATATTTAATTATATAAATTTCTCCAAGATAGCATTTTGCTCTTACATTTCCTTTTGCTTCCGCGCTTTTTAAATATGTTTCTGCTTTACCCAAGTCTTTTTTTACACCTTTTCCATAGAGATACATTATCCCCAAAAAATAGTTTGCATTGTTTGCTTTATCTTCAATTAACGCTTTATCAAAATACTCTTTTGCTGTTTTGAAATCTTTTTGTTTATATGCTTTTACGGCATAACTAAAATTTGATCCAAAAACAAAGGAGAAAATTCCAATAAACAAAATAATTTTTTTCACTTTTTCCCTTTAAATATCTTTTAATTTATTTATAATATTTTTAAGTTCATTTATTTGCTTTTCTATTTCTAAATTATCGGATGATGCTGTAATTTTATTTAAAATTTCACTAATTTTATTTAATCTTAAATTTTCTGACATACTTTTTAAATTTTTAGCAATTTTTTTTATAGTTTCAAGGTTTTCTGTCATATAGATTTTTTCTAGATCTTTAATAAATTCATTTAAAAACTCTTTATATATATCTTCTTCAATACCCAAATCTTTTGATGCTTCTTGGATTACTTTTTCTATTTCATTTTTTTTCAAAGATTCTTCAGTTTTAGTTATAGGTTTTATATCAAAATTAAACTCTTTTGCAATTTCATCTAAAAGTTTGTAAAAATTGTCTATTAATGTTTTTAAATATTGAATATCATTTGATTTTAATATTTTTGTTAAAATCTCATCAGCTTTTTCTATTCTAAGATTTGTTGCTGAACCTTTAAGTTTGTGGGCTAGATTTTTTATATTTTCTAAGTCATTTTTTTCAATATAATCTTCAAAATTTTTCTTAAATTCTAAACTCTGTGTTATATACTCTTTTAAAAATTCAATAACAATATCTTCAGACAATCCAAGCTCTTGTGATGCAATATTTGGATTGTATATTTTATATATTGGTTTTTGAGGTTCAATTATTTGAGGTTGCTCTTTTTGAATCTCTTTTTTCTCAATTTTTGGTTTTTCAACAAAGAGCATTAATTCAGCATTTAATTTTTCAATAAAATCATAAAATTGATCCATATACTCTTTTAAAATATTTTTATCATTTATACCGGAAGTATTAGATAAAATATCATTTGCTACATTAACTCTTAAATTTGCAGCGGCTCCTTTTATTTTATGAATAAGATTATGTGCTAACTCATAATCTTCATTTTCAAGAGCCTCTTCTATTTGTGGCTGTAATTCATAAGCTTGAGCAATAAATTCTACTAGAAGTTCTTTGATAAGAGATTCATCTAAACCTAACTCTTTTGCTACTTCTTTTGTATCATAAAGTGGTTTTACTATCTCTTTTTCTTCTTTTAATGCTTTATCTAATATTGTTGTCTCTTTAGTAGCAGGTTCCTCAATGCTTAATTCGTCAAAATTAACCGATAAAGGCTCTTCAGTTTTGATTGTTTCAGCAGTTATCTCTTCTACAGGTTTTGGAGCCTCTTCTTTTATTTCTATTTCAGGGATTTCAGTTTCAAAGCTCTCTTTGAAACCTTCTTCTTCAAAACCTTTAAAAGGTATCTCTTCATTTTTTTCAAAACTCTCTTTTTGCTCAGATAAGGTTTTAAAATCAATACAATACATTTTTCCTTGGTTATCAATTTTTAACAGCTCTTTTACAATCAGTTCAGTTTCTACTTCATTAGTTAATGTTTTTATGATAACTTTAGGTTTTTTTAAATGATTTAAAACTACATAATCTATCCATGAAAAGTTTTTAAAATTGTAAATATATCCTGGCTTATTAATAAAAAGATCTGCAATATCTTCTATTTTTTCATTCATTTCTTCAATTGATGAAAAGCCTAAAAAATCTATTGTATCTATACTTATAGCTACCATCTCTTTTTTAGAGTTGTATAGTATCAATTTTGTTCCTTTTCTCTCATCATTTTATATTTTAGTTCAGCTTCTTCTTTATCTTCTTTGCTCACAGGTTTTCTTGCTGCTATATATCCTACTTTTACTCCATCTTTAAAGACTGGTTTTATATATGTTTTTACCCAATAATATCTACCATCTTTTCTAAGATTTTTTACAAGTCCTATCCACTCTTTATCTTTTTTTATAGTTTCCCACATATCTTTAAAAGCAGCTTTAGGCATATCAGGATGTCTAATAATATTATGAGGCTTTCCTAAAAGTTCTTCTTTATCATATCCAGCTATTTTACAAAATGTTCTATTTGCATATGTTATGACGCCTTTTAGGTCTGTTTCACTAACAATTACTCCATCTTCAAAAGTATATTCTTCATCAATTGGTGTAGGTTTTTTCACAAAATACTCCACTATTTAAAGAATTTCTTACAACAAAAGCAAAAATTTGAAACCTGTATACTAAACTATAACATAATTTTTTATAACTAATTCTTAGATAAAAAACTTTTTATATTTTTAGCATCTTTTTTATTTAAAACAGTAGCAATTTCTTCAATAGTAGCACTTTTTATATTTTCAAAAGAGCCAAAATAATTAAGAAGTTTTTTAATTTTTGCCTCACCTATACCAGTTGCATTTAATAAAGAGATCTCTTTATCATGTTTAATCTTTTGATGTTTGTGGAATTTTATAGCAAATCTGTGAGCCTCATCACGAAGATATTGGATAAATTGCAATCTTTTGTCATTTGGTAAAAGATCAAAGACTTCTTTTTCACTATAGATGATATCTCTGGCTCTTCCTTTACTTCTTACAGCTTTAAAATCAGCCTTTTCTTTTGCTATTGCTATGACATCTATATCAACACCTACACTTTTCAAAATATCTTTTGCAAGTTTTCTAAGAGTCTCCCCTCCATCTATTACCCATAAATCAGGAGGAGGATTTTTTTCAAAACTATCTGCTCTTTTTGATAAAAGCTCTTTCATTTGTGAATATTCATCTTTTGATGTTAGATTGTAATGTCTATAATCATCTTTTTTTAATTTTTCATTTTCATAAACTACCATAGCTCCAACTGGCTGTTTTCCTTTTATATGTGAATTATCAAAAATCTCTATTCTAAAAGGAGTTGTTTTTAAATCAAAAAGCTCTTTAATTTTATATAAAATTTCATCATTTTTATTTTTTTGATTTTTGCTTAAAATCTCTTTGGCATTTATTTGAGCAAGTTTTATAAGCTTTACCTTTTCTCCTTTTTTTGGATTGATAATTGAAATATTTTTTTTAAACTTTTTTCTTAAAAGCTCTTCAATCTCTCCTTTTTGCTCAAAATCTTTCCCTACTATAATCTTTTTTGATATAAAGATTGAGTCATTTCTATAAAAATCTAAAATAGCTCTTTTGTAAGCTTCATCAATATCAAATCCTTTATCAATATCATATTTTATAATTTTAGAGCTACTTGAGATCACCTTTCCCTCTCTCATAAAGATTCTAATAATAACGGCTTCATTTTTTTTCTCATGGATATATAAAACATCCAAATCTTCAAGTTTTGCAAAATCTATGTTACTTTGTATATTGCTTTTTTTAATTTTTTCTATTCTATCTCTAATGATTGCTGCTTCTTCAAATCTTAGATTTTTCGATAAATCAAGCATTTTTGATTCAAGTTTTTTTATAAGAAGATTTTTGTCTAAAATATGTTTTATTGCATCTTCTACTACTTTTTTATATTCATCTTTTGATATTTTCCCTTCACAAGGTGCAAGACATCTTTTCATTTGATAAAAGAGACATGCTTTTTTACCATTTATACAGCTCTTTTTTTGAACAAGCGGAAATATTTCATAAATAGAGTCAAGTATATCTTTTGCAGCTACTGAAAATGGTCCATAATATTTTATCTTTTTCCCTTTTACAACCTTTCTTGTTATTTCAAATCTTGGAAAATCTTGTGATAAATCTATATATATGTATGGATAGGTTTTATCATCTCTTAATAAGATATTATATTTTGGCTTGAGCTGCTTTATTAGAGAGTTTTCTAAAATAAGGGCGTCATTTTCATTTTCTACCAAAATGTATTCTAAATCATATATTTCATGAACCATTTTATATATTCTTGGACTTAAATTTGCCGCAGGCATAAATTTTGGTGAAAATCTAAAATAACTTTTTACTCTATTTTTTAAACTTTTTGCTTTCCCAACATATAAAAGTGATCCATTTTTATCAAAATATTGGTAAACCCCTGGAGCATCTGGAAGATTTTTTAACTTTTCAAGCAGTTTCATCATTTTTTTTTATTCTCTTTTATTTTTGATTTTATTTTTTCAAAAATATCTTTTAACTCTTTAAAATTTGTACTAATTATAAAATCTCCATTGGATTTTTCACTATAATAAAGAATAGGTTTTGTTTCTTTTTTATTTTGAACTATTTTGTTACTAACAAAGACTTTAAACTCTCTTATATCTAACTCTTTGCATTCAGAAAAATTTTTTTTTGCAATATTTAATAGTTCATTTATAAGTTTTTTATTATAATTTATCTCCATTTTAATTGCAGGATGGTCTGTTACAAAAAAGATAATTTGGTTTTTTATATAACAAAAAAGTATGTGATTTTTTAAATTTTTTGGAAATAGTGATAAAATTTTATTAAAACATCTATGTTCATTTAATTTTTTTGTATTAGGAAAGATATGATTCAAAATAGATTTAACATTTTTCATGCTGTAATTATAGCAGCTTTGTTATTTTTTGTTTGGGGATGTGGACATAAAGCTCCACCATACTATCCCAAAAAAGAGAGAAGCAAATAATGAAATATGATTATATAATTGTGGGTGCTGGTGTTGCTGGATTATATGCTGCTTTGAACATCCCCGAAAATAAAAAAGTTTTAATTCTTTCAAAAGATCCTTTATGGGAATGCAATACTTTTTATGCTCAAGGTGGGATTTCTACTGCAAAAGATGAATATGATATCCCTGTGCATATAGAAGATACATTAAAAGCTGGAGCTGGGCTTTGTGATAAAAAAGCTGTAGAGATATTAAGCAGAAATAGCATTAATGTAATAAATGATTTAATTGAAAGAGGCTTTGAGTTTGATAAAGATGAAAATGGAAATCTTCTATTTACAAGGGAAGCTGCACATTCTACTGCTAGAATTCTTCATGCTGGTGGTGATGCAACAGGTAGAAAACTTCATCTTTTTTTAATGCAAAATATAAAACATAAAGTTTTAGAAGGAGCAGTTGTAACAGATATCTTATGTGAAGATGGAATAGTATATGGAGTTACAATAAGATTTAAAGGTATTTTACAAAATATTTATGCCAATTATGTTTTTTTAACAAGTGGTGGCATTGGTTCACTTTATGAGTATCATACAAATGCAAAAACGATAAGTGCAGATATTCAAGGAATAGCTCTTGAAAAAGGTATAGAGTTAAAAGATATGGAGTTTACTCAGTTTCATCCAACAGTTTTTATAAAAAGTAAAAAAGCAAGAAAGCTTTTATTAACTGAAGCTTTAAGAGGGGAAGGTGCAACAGTTGTAGATGAAAATGGTAAAAGATTTTTGTTTGATTTTGATGATAGAGGAGAGCTTGCCCCAAGAGATATAGTAAGTAGAGCTATATACAGATATAAACAGGAGGGACATCAAGTATATCTATCTTTTGAAAATTTTGAAGAGAGTTTTTTTAAACATAGATTTCCAACAATTTATAAAAATTTCCAAGAGCTTGGATTTGATGTACCAAAACAGAAAGTTCCAATTTCACCAGCCTTTCATTTTATGATGGGTGGTATAAAGACTGATTATTATGCAAAAGTGAAAAATTTTGAAAATTTATATGCTATTGGAGAAGTTGCTTGCAGTGGTGTTCACGGAGCAAATAGACTTGCTAGTAACTCTTTGCTTGAGGGCCTTGTTTTTTCAAAAAGAGCAGTTGAAGATACTCTAATAAATGAAAAAGAGTATAAAAATAAAGAGTTTTTAATAAATAGGGCTCCTCTTGTAAAAAATATCGATAAAAAAATGAAAAATCTTCTAAGAAAAACAATGTGGGATAAGGTTGGTATCATTAGAAAAACTAAAGATTTAAAAGAAGCTGCCGATATTATAGAAGATATTGAAAAAAAAGATATAGGTAGATTTTTAAAATTAAGAGTATTGAGTGCAAAAGAGATAGTAAAAAGTGCTATTAATAGAAAAAAATCGGTTGGGGCACACTATATTGAAGAATAATATTTATTGAAAGGATAAAAATGCATGGGTTAGATTTAACACATACTTGGGTTGGATATCTCTCTTTAGCTATATTTGTGATAGGCTACTATTTTATTGCTGCTGAAGAGAAATTTCATATGAATAAAGCAAAACCAGCTTTATTAATTGGAACTTTAATGTTTATGCTTTTAGGTATATATTTTTCTATAAATGGATTAGAACCTGAACCATTACATGAGGAGATGGAAAAACTCATTTTAGAAATTGCAGAGATTTTCTTTTTCCTTTTTGTTGCAATGACCTATATAGAAACTTTAATAGAAAGAAAAGTATTTGATGTATTAAAGTATAAATTAACTTCAAGAGGTTATAGCTATAAAAAACTTTTTTGGTTAACTGGGACTTTATCTTTTTGGATTTCACCAGTTGCTGATAACTTAACAACTGCATTAATTTTATCTACTGTTTTATTTACGATAGATAAAACAAAAAATGAGTTTTTAGTTCCAGGTGCTATAAATATTGTAGTAGCTGCAAATGCAGGTGGTGCATGGAGCCCATTTGGTGATATTACTACTTTAATGGCTTGGACAGCTGGAAAAGGCGAGTTTGTTGATTTTCTATATCTATTTGTTCCAAGTTTTGGTGGATGGCTTTTAACAGCTTGGTTACTATCTCGTGTTGTTCCAGAGGGTGAGCCACATTTTGATGCATCTCTTCCAAAGGCTGAGTTAAAACCAGGTGCTAAAGTAGTAATAGGTTTAGGTGTTTTTACTATTTTTACAGCAGTTATGGGACATCAGTTTTTCCATTTTCCTGCAATGTGGGGAATGATGTTTGGTTTGGCTCTATTAAAAATTTATTCATACTATTTAAAAAAGAAAAATCAAGACCATTTTGATATCTTTGTAAATATGAAGCATGTTGAAAATGATACTTTAATGTTTTTCTTTGGAATATTAAGTGCAGTTGGTGCATTACACTTTTTAGGATATCTTGAATATATAGTTAAACTTTATGATATTATTGGACCAACAGCAGGAAATATAGGAGTTGGATTTATATCTGCGATTGTAGATAATGTTCCTGTAATGAGCGCAATATTAAAAGCTGATCCAAATATGGGAATAGATCAATGGCTTTTAGTAACTTTAACTGCTGGAATCGGTGGAAGTTTGATTAGTTTTGGTAGTGCAGCAGGTGTTGGTGTTATGGGAAGACTTAGAGGAATATATACATTTGGTTCTCATATGAAACATGCATGGACAGTTCTTGCTGGATATATATTATCAATGATTTTATGGTATATTCAATTTGAGATAATGGGACTTTATTGAGTAGATTAGAAAGAAGTCATTAGTCATTAAGTCATTAGTAATTGGATATTAGAGTTAATAGTTAAGAATTAAGAGCTAAGAATTTTGTGATAGTGATAGTTTATAATAAAAACTTAATTCTTAACGCTATTTCCTAATGACTAATGACTAATTACTAATTACTAATAACCAATGTCTAACGACTAAAATAAGGAGTTTTAAAATATGCAAAATGTGCCGATAGTAATTCTTGATTTTGGCTCACAATATACACAATTAATCGCAAGAAGATTAAGAGAAGAAAAGGTATATTGTGAGATTTATCCATATTTTACAGATATTGAAGAGATAAAGAAGAAAAACCCAAAAGGTATTATTTTTAGTGGTGGACCATCAAGTGTTTATGAAAAGGATGCTCCAAGAGTTGATAAAAAGATTTATGAGCTTGGTCTTCCTATACTTGGAATCTGTTATGGAATGCAGTTAATTACAGTTGATTTTAACGGAGATGTAGTTAGAGCAGATCATCATGAGTATGGAAAGGCAAGACTTATATTTGATGAGATTCATGGAGGTTTTTCTCCTCTTTTTAAAGATACAAAAGATGGCCAGATTGTATGGATGAGTCATGCAGATAAAGTTGAAAGACTACCCTATGGATTTAAAAGGATAGCTCATACCAATAACTCTTCATATGCAGCAATTGCTAATGAAGAAAAAAATATCTATGCATTGCAGTTTCATCCTGAAGTTTCTCATTCTGAGGAAGGTAGCAAAATATTAAAGAATTTTGCAAGAGAGATCTGTAAAATTGAAGAAAAATGGGATATGGGTCATTTTGCAAAAGAACAGATTGAAAAAATAAGAAAAATTGTTGGTAAAGATAAGGTTTTATGTGCATTAAGTGGTGGAGTTGATAGTTCTGTTGTTACTGCACTTTTATATGAAGCGATTGGAAACCAACTTATACCTGTGTTTGTTGATAATGGATTACTAAGAGCAGGTGAGAGAGAAAAAGTTGAACATGTTTTTAAAAATATGTTAAAAGTTCCTTTGATTGTAGTGGATGCCAGTGAAAAATTTTTAAATGCTTTAAAAGGTGTAACAGACCCCGAGCAAAAAAGAAAAATAATAGGTCACACTTTTATAGAGGTATTTGAAGAAGAGGCTAAAAAACATACAGATGTTAAGTATCTTGCTCAAGGGACTTTATACCCAGATGTTATTGAGTCTGTTTCTGTAAAAGGCCCAAGCGAGACAATCAAATCTCATCATAATGTTGGAGGGCTTCCTGAGTGGATGAAGTTTGAGTTAATTGAGCCACTGAGAGAACTTTTCAAAGATGAGGTAAGAAAACTTGGACTTGAACTTGGACTTCCAAAAGAGATGGTTATTAGACATCCTTTTCCAGGACCAGGCCTTGCTATTAGAATACTTGGTGAGGTAAATAAAGAGAGTTTAGAGGTTTTAAGAAAGGCTGATACGATACTATTAGAAGAGATAAAAGCGGCTGGTTATTATGAAAAACTTTGGCAAGCTTTTGCAGTTTTATTAAATGTCAAAAGTGTTGGAGTTATGGGTGATAAAAGAACTTATGAAAATACAGTTGCTATAAGATGTGTAGAGAGTAGCGATGGTATGACTGCAACATTTGCACATCTTCCTCACGATTTATTAGAAAATATAAGCAATAGAATCATAAATGAAGTAGATGGAATAAATAGAGTAGTTTATGATATAACTTCAAAACCACCTGGCACAATAGAGTGGGAGTAAACAGGACAAAATATTGAAAAATAGAAAAATATATGTTTTGTCAGATAGTGATATTAAGGGAGCAATAAAGCTCCCTGTTATTGAGCAAAATTTTTTTAATATTAATATAGATTTTAAAAAATATGATTATTTGGTTTTTACTTCTAAAAATGGCGTAATTGCAGTTGATAGAATATCAAGTGAGTGGAAAAAAATTGATTCAATTGCTATAGGAAAGGCAACTGCTAAAAAAATTGAAGAGCTTGGCGGTAAAGTTGCATATGTTGCAAAAAAATTTTATGGAGATGAATTAGCTAAAGAAATCTCTCAAAATTTTGATAAAAGCAAAAAATTTTTATATTTAAGAGCAAAAAAAGTTTTGTCAAATTTAAGTGAAATTTTAAGAAAAAGAGAGTTTTTATTAGAAGAAATTATTGTATATGAAACTGTATGTAAAAAAATAGAAAATAAAAGAGTTGAAAAAGGCTCTTTTATCATTTTTTCTTCTCCTTCCACAATTGAGTGTTTTTTGAAAAATTTTCAATGGGATAAAAGTTATAAAGCCATAGCAATTGGTAAAAAAACCGCTTCTTATATACCAAAAGATATAGAATTTATCATTTCGCCAGTTCAAACTCTTCAAGGCACTATTAATTTTATAAAAGAATCATTAGACATTAATAATTAGTATATTGGTAATTGGTTATTAGTATATTAAAGTTAAAATTTAAGATTTAAGAATGAATTAAGTGAATAAATAATTAAGAATTGAGAATTTAGTTTTCAGTGTTAGTGCTAGTTAAAAACTTAACACTTAACACTTAGTGCTTAGCACTAATTCCTAATTTCTAATATACCAATATACCAATGACTAATGACTAATTTCTTACTATCTATATTTATTTAAGTTAAAAAATTGTATAATAAATATAAACCTGAGCGGTGCGCTACCCGCGATATGGGGGTCCGACAATCCACGTTTGAGGGAGGCCTGTAGATTTTGGTGTGTGTCGGTGACTTCGTTTGAGCCAGGGAGACTTGGCGAGAAGCCGCCGCCTAATCCAAAACTCGCTCCCTCTTATTTTGGTCTTAGGGACCATTGCATAGCGTGAACGCCCGCTCGGGTTTTTTTATTTTAGTATTAAGAGTTAAATGTTAAGAATGAAATTTTCATAAATTAATTTTGTTTCTTTTGTAAATATCAATAAATACTCTTAATACTTAACTCTTAATACTTAGCTCTAAAGGATTTCAATGAATGTTTTAGTTGTTGGAAGTGGCGGTAGAGAATATTCAATAGGTCTTGCTTTAAAAAAAGATGATAATGTAAAAGAATTATATTTTGCTCCAGGCAATGGTGCAACATTTAATCTTGGTAAAAATATTGAAGTTTCAAATTGGGAAGATTTAGCAGATTTTGCAAAAGAAAACAATATCGATTTAACAATAGTTGGACCTGAAGCTCCACTAGTTGAAGGAATAGTAGATATTTTTAGAGATAAAGGATTAACTATATTTGGTCCAACTCAAAAAGCAGCACTACTTGAAGGCTCTAAAATATATATGAAAAATTTTTTAAAAAAATATAATATTCCAACAGCAAAATTTTTAGAAACTTCATCTATAGAAGAAGCGAATGAATTTATAAATACCTTACCTGAACCTATAGTGGTAAAAGCTGATGGTCTTTGTGCAGGCAAAGGTGTAATAATTGCACAAAGCAAAGAAGAAGCAAGAAAAGCTGCTGATGAAATGCTTAGTGGAAAAGCTTTTGGAGAGGCTGGTAAGAAAATTGTTATTGAAGAGTTTTTAAATGGCTATGAACTATCGGTTTTTGCAATTAGTGATGGGAAAAAATATGTAATACTTCCAGCTGCGCAAGACCATAAAAGGCTGCTTGATGGAGATAAAGGACCAAATACTGGCGGAATGGGAGCATATGCGCCAACACCTTTAATTAATGATGAGCTTTCAAAAAAAATTGAAGAAAAAATTATTGCTCCAACGATTAAAGGAATGAATGATGAAGGTGTTCCTTTTGAAGGAGTTTTATTTGCTGGGCTTATGATTGTAAATAATGAACCTTATGTTTTAGAGTTTAATGTAAGATTTGGTGACCCTGAATGTGAAGTATTGATGCCACTTTTGAAAACTCCTGCAAGTGAACTATTTTATAAAGCAGCTACAAAGGATTTAGACAGTTTAAATATTGAATTTTATAAAAAATATGCAGTTGGTGTAGTTTTAGCAAGTGAAAATTATCCATATGGTAAGAGCAAACCTGCTGAAATTATTGTTGATGAGATTGTTCATAAAGATTTGGCTGAGCATGCACATATCTCTTATGCAGGAGTGAGTTTAATAGAGGGAAAACTATATGCGACTGGCGGTAGGGTTCTTGTATGTGTGGGAATTGGAGATAGTATAAAAGAGGCGAGAGAATATGCCTATTTGCTAACGGGTCAAGTTCATTTTGCTGGAAAAAAATATAGAAGCGATATTGCATATCAGGCATTAAAGAGCTAAACTTATGGAAAACAGAAGTTTAGCATCTCTTAATAAAAGAGCTATAGCTTTTTTAATTGATGATATATTAGTTTCATTAATATATCTTATAATTATTTGGGAATATATTCCAAAAAGTGGCTCTTTTGTAGAATTGTCCATAGTTATAAATCAGTTTATGCTACTTTTAGTGATGATAAAGATTTTTTACCATACATATTTTGTTTACAAATTTAGAGCAACATTAGGAAAAATGGCACTAAAAATTGAGGTTTTAAGTTTAGATTATGAAAATGTAAATTTTTTGCAAGCGTTTAATAGAGCAATTTTTAGAGTAATAAGCGAAATAATTTTTTATTTTGGCTTTTTACTTGCTTTTTTTGATAAAAAAAGACAGACTCTACATGATAAAACTGCAAAAACTTTGGTGGTAAATGTATAGAATAATCTTTTTATATCTTTTAATTTTTGGATTTATATATGCTAAAGAGTTGCCACTTGATATATATGCTAAAAATGTTGTAGCCCAAGATGGAAAGATTATAGCTACTGGAGATGTTGTATTAATATATGATGGCTACTATATTGAGACTAATAAAGCAATATATGATAAAAAATCCCAAATTATAGAACTTTTTGGAGATGTAAATTTTATAAAAGATTCACTCTATACCGTACTTAGTGAATATGCTATGTTTGATATGGCAAATAAAAAGATTTTATCCTCTCCTTTTTTCTTTATCGAACATACAAATGGAGTTTGGATAAGTGCAAAAAAATCTTGTGGAGAAAACTATATTTTTAAACTTGAAAACTCTTTAGTTTCAAGTTGTGATCCATCTAATCCAGATTGGAAGCTTGCATTTTCATCTGGTAACTATGATGAAAAAAAGAAGTGGATTAATCTTTATAATGTAAGATTATATGCAAAAGATATTCCAATTTTATACTCTCCATATATTGGCTTTTCTACATCAAAAGAGAGAAAAAGTGGGCTTTTAATACCTAGTTTTGGTATCTCAAATAAAGAGGGTTTTGTATATATTCAACCTATATATATTGCAGTAGATCCACAATGGGATTTAGAATTTGACCCACAATTAAGAGCTAAAAGGGGAAAAGGTCTTTATTTAACATATAGGTTTGTAGATACTCCTTATTCTGAGGGGTATTTTAAAACTGGAATATTTAAAGAAAAAGAGAGTTATGCAGAAAAAGAGAATCTTAAAAATGATAAGCATAAAGGTTATGAAATATTTTATCAAAGAGAGGCTCTTTTTACAAAAATCAATGAAGAAGATAAAAAAGATGGTATTTATCTTGATTTTAAATATTTAAATGATATAGACTATTTGAACCTTCAAAAAGAGGGTTCACATGAGGATTTTGATTCTATAGTTACATCTAGATTAAATTATTATTATAATAAATATGACCATTATATAGGTTTCTACTCAAGATATTTTATAGATACCACAAAGACTGATAACGAGGATACACTACAAATTTTACCAAAACTTCAATATCATAAATATGTAAATTCTCTATTTTTTGATAATCTTTTATATTCTCTTGATTATAAAGTTTCAAATTTTACAAGAAAAGAGGGAACTAGAGCTATACAGCATGAGGCAAATATTCCTGTTGGAATATATTTTTCTTTTTTAAACGACTATATTGGAATTTCTGCTTCAGAAAATATATATTTTACATATGTTGATTATTCAAATACCACTCATTGGATAGAAAACGCCTATATTATAAGGAATTATCATAAATTTTCACTCTATTCAGATCTTATTAAAAATTATGAAAATTTTTTACATACGCTTCATTTAAATGCAACTTTATATGTTCCAAGTTATGAGAAGACTAAAGGTGATAAAGAGGATTTTATAACAATAAATACAGAATCTAAAAGGTTAGAACTTAGTTTAAAAGAGTATTTTTATGATTTAGAGGGAAGTGAATTTTTATATCATAGAATAATACAGCCAATTTTTTATGATAAAGATTATAAATATGGAGATCTTGAAAATGAAATAGGTGTAAAATTTAATAAAAATCTCTATTTTACAAATGATATTTTCTTTTCCCATGAGTATAGTGATATTAGTTCAGTTACAACAAGTTTAAACTATAAAGATGATGTATATAATATTGCAATTTCTCATTTTTATAAAAATAGTAAAAAAGAAGAAGATTCAAATTATATAACTTTTGATATTTCCAAATATTTATCTGAAAAATATAAACTATTTGGTAAAATTGATTATGATTTTAAAGATGAATATGTTAGAGAGTGGCAATTAGGATATATATTTAATAAAAAATGTTGGAACTATACTTTGAGTTATAAAGAAGAGATTAGACCAATATTAACTTCTGCTGGTAGTTCATCAATTAAAAATAAAATTGTATATTTTAAGATTGAACTTGTACCACTGGGTGGTGTTGAACACTCTTTTGAGCAAAGAATAGAGAGTAAAACTACTAAAGGTGAATTATGAAAACTGAGGCAAAAGTAGGTATATTTGTTGCAATTGGACTTGTCTTTTTATTTTTGTTAAGTACTCAAGTAAACAGATTTTCTCATTTTGGTAAAAAAGGTTATATAATAGATGCATATCTTGATGATGTATCAGGTTTAGAAAAAAATGTAAAAGTAAAAATTAAAGGGGTTGAAGTAGGTTATGTAAAAGATATAAATCTTGATGGAAATAAGGTAAAAACGAAGCTTTTTATTTATGAAGGTGTTAAAATACCAAAAGATTCAATAATACAAATAAATCAAGAAAGCATGCTTGGTTCTAAATATTTAAATATAATTCCTGGAAGTTCAAAAGAGTATATTTCAGAAAATGAGGCTTTACAAAAACAGAAAAAAACATATACATTTGAAGAGACTACAGGATCAATAGATGAAGCTGCAAAAGAGTTTAAAGAGTTTATTAAAGAGCTAAGAGAAGATCTAAAGGGAGAAAATGGAAATGATTTAAAAAAATCTATTTCAAATTTAAGAAAAATTACTGAATCTATTCAAGATATGATAAAAGATAATAAAGAAAATTTAAAACAGTCAATAATAAATTTAAAAATTATGGCAAAAGAACTAGCTAAAGCTGGAGATAAATTTGGAAATATGTCTTCAAAATTTTCTTATACTGCTGATACTATAAATGAAAAACTTCCAAATATTATGAATAAAATCGATTCTTTAGTTGCTGATTTATCTGTTACTAGTAAAGAATTAAAAAGTAAACTTCCTCAAATTATGGATAAATTTTCCTCGTTGGAAAATGATTTACAAGAAATTGTAAGTGAAAATAAAAAACCTCTAAATAGAGCGATAAAGTCTGCAGATACATTTTTTACATCTGGCGGTGAGACATTTAAAAAAGTTGATAACTATCTAAATGCGGTGGCAAAATCACAAATAGAGGTTGCTTTTAGAAGTGAATATATGAGTAGTGATAAATTTGCTAAAAATTATGCATCGTTTTATTATATTCCTTCTCCTGAAAAATATTATATGTTAGATATAATTTCAACTGATGATTATTCAAAAATGGATGAAAATGGAAATGTAATCAAACCAGATGATCATGAAGATTCTAAACTTCTCTTTTCTGCCCAATATGGAAGAAGGTATAATGATATTTTATTTAGAATAGGTGTAATTGAAAGTACAGGAGGTGTTGGAGTAGACTATTTTATGTTTAATGATAAAGCAAAACTCTCTTTTGAAGCATTTGATTTCAATGCTGTAAATGATGTTAGAGGAGATAAAGCGCATTTGAAACTTTTAGCAAGATATAGATTTTTAAAACATTTAGATACATTTATAGGTATAGATAACTTTTTAAATGATGATGCAAGAAATTTCTTTTTTGGATTGGGATTTGATTTTGTAGATCAAGATTTAAAATCAATTCTTGGTGCTGCAAGTGGTGCTGGCACTTTTATAAAGTGATTAGATGGAAGAAGAAAAAATAGTTAAAAAAATTCAAAATGCACTTAATGTTTTAGGACTTCCTCCGCTTGTTTCATTAAAAGATATAAAACATAGATATTATCTACTTGCAAAAAAGTATCATCCAGATGTTGGGGGAAATAAAGAAGAGATGGAAAGGATAAATAGGGCATATAAATTATTAAAAGAGTATATAGAAAATTATAAATTCAGTTTTAGTGAAGAGGAAATATTAAAACAGTTTCCTACAAAAAATCATGCAAATAAATTTAGATTTTAAAGGAAGGTAAATGCATTGTACATTTGAATTTGATATGAATAACAATAAAGAGATATATGAATTTGGAAAGGTAGCAAAACAAGCTAATGGAGCAGTTTTATTAAAAAGTGGTAAAACTGTAATGCTTGCTACTGTAGTAATGGATAAAAATCCTGTTGAAGAGGATTTTTTACCATTAACCGTTCAATATATAGAAAAATCTTATGCGGCTGGTAAGATTCCAGGAGGATTTGTTAAAAGAGAACAAAAACCAGGAGATTTTGAGACATTAACTGCAAGGATTGTTGATAGGGCAATTAGACCACTTTTTCCAAAAGGCTTTTTATATCCAGTAGTAATTACAGTAATGGTTTTAAGTGCTGATGAAGAGGCTGATTTACAAGTTTTAGCTTTAAATGCAGCAAGTGCAGCTTTATATGTAAGTGATATTCCAATCAGGACAGCTGTTTGTGGGATAAGAGTGGCAAAAATTGATGGAGAAATAGTAATAAATCCAAAGCTTTCACAACTTGAAAATAGTACTTTAGATCTATATTTAGCAGGTACAAAAGATGATCTTTTAATGATTGAAATGAGATCTATTGGAACATATGAACCTGAAATTTTACCACCTTCAATGGTTGACCCAATGCTAGATCCTACTTTGGCTGAAGAGGTGGTAATGATAAAAAATCCAAATGCATTTGATGAAGAAGAGCTTTCAAATATCATTTTACAAGGCAAAGAAGCAATAAATAGTGCATGTAGTGAATATGAAAAATATTTTATTGAAGTTGCTAAAGAAGAGTTAGAAGTAGAGATCAAACCAGAAAAGATTGATGAAAATATCTGGACATATGTTGATGAGATTTATAAAGATGATATTTATAAAGCTATAAATGCAATGGCTAAAAGCGAAAGAGCTCAACATCTTGAAGAGATAGTAAAAAAGATTGCTGAAGATGAAATTGCAAAAGAGCAAGGTTGGGAAGAAGATACAATTTTTAAAGTGGTAGATAAATATAAAAGAAAAATTGTTAGAGATATGATTTTAAATGAGAGAAAAAGAGCAGATGGAAGGGGATTAAAAGATGTTAGGAAAATAGATATTGAAACAAATATTTTACCTTCTGCACATGGATCATGCCTTTTTACAAGGGGACAAACTCAAGCACTTGTAGTTTGTACAATTGGAGAAAAAAGTGCTGCTCAAATGTATGAACTTTTAACAAGTAAAGGACCAGAATATGAGCATTTTATGGTTCATTACAATTTTCCACCTTTTAGTGTTGGAGAAGCTAGGCCTATTGGGGCTCCTGGAAGAAGAGAACTTGGACATGGAAATCTTGCAAAAAGAGCTTTAGAACCAGTTGTAGATGTTCCTGAAGATAAAACAATAAGACTTGTATCAGAAATTTTAGAATCAAATGGTTCATCATCAATGGCTACTGTATGTGGGGGAGCTTTAGCTTTAAAAGCAGCAAATATAGAGATAAAAGATCTTGTTGCTGGTGTTGCTATGGGGCTAGTTATAGAAAATGATAAATATGCAATTTTAACCGATATTATGGGACTCGAAGATCATGATGGAGATATGGATTTTAAAGTTGCAGGAACTAAAGATGGAATAACTGCATTACAAATGGATATTAAGCTTGGTGGAATTGAGGCAAATATATTAAAAGAAGCCCTTATTCAAGCTAAAGAAGCAAGAGAGCATATTTTAAATATTATGGAAGATGCTGCAAAAAAAATTGAGATAAACGAAGAAAATCTTCCAACATCAAAAACCATAACAGTTCATCCAAGTAAAATTGCACAAATAATAGGTCAAGCTGGGAAAACAATAAAAGAGATTATTGAAAAATTTGAAGTTAATATAGATATAGAAAGAGAAAAAGGAAAAGTAAAAGTTACTGGAAAAAACAAGCCAAAAGTTATAGCTGCATGTGAACATATTAAAACGATAGCGCAAAAAGAGGAAGAGAAAATTCCGCAGTTTAAAGAGGGCGAAATTTTAAAAGGAAAAGTAAAAAGAATAGCAAATTTTGGTGCCTTTGTTGAGCTTCCTGGTGGCATTGATGGACTTCTTCATATATCAAAACTTTCATCTGGTAGAGTTGAAAAAGTTGAAGATGTGGTAAATATTGGTGATGAAGTAGAAGTTGAAGTTTTAAATCAAAAAGGACATAAAATAGAGCTTGCTTTGAGGCAAGTTTTTAAATAATAATTTAGGTTAGATAAATAAGTATAGTGAGTTAAAAAATAGTAATTGGTATATTGGTTATTAGTTATTGGTAAAAAAATCAAATATCTAATATACCAATTACCAATATACTAATAACCAAAATAGCTAATTTATCTATTTTTAACAATTTTTTTTATAAAATCACATTTGCAAAGTGATAAGTAGGGATACGCAAGCCGAACGGACTTTGCATTAGGGATTTTCCCAAAATTTTTAGGAGGTTTTTATGAAAAAGCTTTTTTTACTTATGATTGCATTTGTTGGTTTTGCTTTTGCTGGCGAAGGTGAAAGCATGATTCAAGCATACAGTGTTATAGCTGCTGGTGTTGGTCTTGGTATTGCTGCTGCTGGTGGTGGTCTTGGTATGGGACATACTGCAGCTGCAACTATTGCAGGAACTGCAAGAAACCCGGGTCTTGGTGGTAAACTAATGACTACAATGTTCATTGCTCTTGCAATGATCGAAGCACAAGTTATCTATACACTTGTTATTGCTCTAATAGCTCTTTATGCTAACCCATTCTTAGGATAATTTGTCAAAGGCTTTAAGCCTTTGACAAACTTCTTCTCTTTTGATAAAATTCCTTAAATATTTCTTAAGCGGCAGTGGCGGAACTGGTAGACGCGCAAGGTTGAGGGCCTTGTGGGAGTTATCCCGTGGAGGTTCAAGTCCTCTCTGCCGCACCACTATTTTAGATTTTGAATTGTTTTAAAGCTTTTTTTGGGATTTCCATACTTATCAATAACTCCAAAGAATTTTTCAGCTTTTTTAAAGTATCCTTTTTGTGATGGTTGATCTATCAAATGAAAATAGTTTATTCCTATTAAGTTTGCCTCTTTTTTTATACATGGAAGAAGTTCGTTGAAAGTTTCTAATACTTTGTTTTGTAAATTATTATCTTTATATGAAGATATTGCTAAATATGCTAAAAAAGTTGGCTTTTTATATCTTTTATAAAGAAATTTAGCAAATGCGAAAGCTCGATATGGAGTATTTAAAATTTGATATTTTTTATTTCTTGTTAATGCTCTCATTTCTTGAAAAGCGATAAAATCAATATATTTTATAGCTTTTATATATGATTTTTCATACATTTTCCAATTTAGTTCATCTTCTATTAAATCATAATCTCCAAAATCTCCCAAGCAAAATCCAATAAGAGTATTTTTATTATCTTCTTTTAAAATTTTTATACTTTTTATTAAAATAGTATTAAATTTTTTACTTTTATAGATATCATTTTGATTAAATTCTGGGTTTAATATAACAATTTTTTTCCCTTTTATTTTTTTTAAAAAATTTGAAAATTTTTTAAGATGTAAAAAATATTTTTTTCTATTTTTTTTAACAAAATCATTACATATTTCATCTTCAAACCAATAAAATATAAAGATCGGTGTTAATCCTTGTTTTATTGAACTATTAATTTTTTCAATCGAATACCAATTTTCATTCCAATCTTTTGTAATCCATAAAGAATATGAATTAAAATTTGATAGATTTTTATTTAAAAAATTAGATATTAAAAATTTTTTGTTTTTAAATATGATATTTTCATATCCTCCAATACTAAGATAAAAATCTTGGGCAAAAATAGATGATATAAAAAAGAGAATCAATACTATTTTTTTCATGATTCAAAAGGTATAGTTATATTTATAGTCGTTTTTGGAGGTAGTTTTTTAATTGTAATATCACTATATCTTTCTTTATTAAAGTTTTTTATGTAAATTTTAATACCTGAAAATTGAGAGTATGGTTTTTTAATTTTTGAAAATTTATTCCAATAGAGTCTGAATTTGAAATTTTCAACATCTTTCGTATTTAAATTTGACACAGTTACAATAAAATTTTTTTCTGCCTTTTTAATATCTAAATTTATATTATAAAACTGTTTTATAATATTATAAATCTGTTCTCCATTTGCTACATTTTTTTTATTTATTTTAAGATAATTAAAAAATTTAGCCAAAGTAATAATATTATCTTTATATGTAAAAAGATGTGTATGGACACTTAAAGTATATATTCCATTTAATGATGTTATGAATTTCATCTCTTCAATAATATTTTCAAAAATCTCTTTTTTTGTCATATCTGTTTCAGCCATATATGCATAATCATCTGTGCCGACACGAGGTATAGTCAGTAGTGTATCATTGTAAAAAAATGGAAATAGTTGGTCTTTGTTTTTTTCCAATACATATCTATATCCACTATTTGTTAACCATTTTATAACATTTTTATCTACCTCTTCTCTTGGTGGTCTAAAACCTATTACTTTTCTTTTTGATAATTTTTCCAATATTTCTTTTGAATATTTTATCTCTTTTTCTAATTTTTTTTCACTTTCATTTAATAAATTTGTATGTGAATAGCTATGTGATGCAATCTCTAAATATATATTTTTACTTGATTGAATAAAAATATCCCTATTCTTTTCTGCTAAATTTGCTACACAAAAAGCTGTAGTATAAAGTTTATATTTTTTTGATAAATTGGAAAAATTTTTCAAATTTTCAAATTTATATTCTGTATCTTCAGAAATAAATACTAAATCTTTTTTATCAATGTAAGGGAATTTTGCAATGCTATATCCATTATAAGCAAAGTTTATAATATCTAATAATAAATTATCATAATAGTTGCTATTTTCTTTTGAAGAGAAAAATGAATAAAATGGAAAAGAGAAATATATCCACATACCTTTTTTATAATTTCCATGCCATAATACACCAGATTCATTTATAGAAAGTCTTTTATTAAATTGATCAAGTGGTGGAGAAGTTAAAGACCAGTTGGTTAGTGTAATATCTGGAATAGAAGAAGATTTAAAATAGGGAATATTATCATAAAGTACTAAATCAGCTCTTTTACCATTTTTTGAACTATTGTGAAAAGGGGATAATATTTTTGGTACTATAAATATATCACTGTTTTTTGTATTTAAATGAGAATATTTTTTGTTATTTTTAAAATTAGTTATTTTCTTTACAAAATTATCTCCTAAAAAATTGCCTTTTTCATCACTATAAGCACAATTAAAATTAAAAATTAAACTTCCTCCATTTTCTAAAAATTTCAATATATTTTTTTGTATTTTTTTAGGTAAGGATATTGCATCAATTAAAAGTAAGGTAGATTTTTCTGGCATTTTTTTTATCTCATTTTCTTTAATAACAACCGGTTTATATCCATTTTTATTAAGAACATTTTTTATTGTCTCAATATTCCATAAATAATTTTTTTCTCCAACTCCTATATCATTAAATCTTTTAATGGTTGAATTTGATTTTAAAATATAAATCTTTTTCTCTTTTTTTGAAATAGGAGCAAATACATTTATATCAGTAAAATTTTGAAAAATTTTTATAGTTAAATATGAAGATAAAAAGAGTAAAAAAATAGCAATTAAAAATATTTTCAATATATAAGGAAATAAAAAAATATTTTTTTGAGGCACATTATTTTTCAAAATCATTTTTTTCCTCAAATTCTATTTTCTTAAAGAAAAGATAATTGCTATTTTCTATTTTTAAAGCTTCTTCATAAGGAATGATTCTATTTTTTAATTTTGATTTTTTTTCTCTAGCTTTATAAAGGAAATAGGCAATAATTCCAAAAATTAGAGTCAAAATAGTAATAATTAAAATTACAAAAGATAATAAAGCTATAAAATTCATTACAATTTTCCTTTTCTTTCAAGTTTTCCCCAATTCATTTCTATATTGAACCACTCTTCAAGAGTTGCAAAAACTTTTGAAATATTTATAATTGATATAAAATATAGTCTGTAAAATATAGCATAAAGAGCTAATTTTAGATTGTCTTTTGTGACCATTATACAGTAAAAAGCACCTGCTACATCCAATATTGTAAAAAAAAGCCACCAATAAATCAATAAAATATCTGCTCCATACTTTAATGAAATAAATATTAAAAACATATTTGCCCAGGTATCCATAAATGGCCAAAGTACAGCTTCAAATAGCATATACCACAAAACAAAAAACATTGAAGGCTTTTTAAAGGAGAAAAGGCGTTTTTTATGTTTTTTGATAGATTGTAAAATACCTCTTGTCCATCTATATCTCTGTTTTAAAAGATCTAAAAGATGTTCAGGGGCTTCTGTGTATGCAACAGCATCCGATTCAAACTCTATTTTATATCCATTATCTAAAAGTTTTAGAGTTAAATCACAATCTTCTGCAAATGTATCGCTATCATATCCTCCAACTTCTTTAACACTTTTTTTTCTAAACATTCCTATTGGGCCAGGTATGATATTTACCAACTTTAAAAAAGCTTGGCCATTTCTAGCCATATTTAAGCCTTCTACATATTCTAATGCTTGGAGTTTTGTTAATATATTATTTTGATTTGCAACAAAAACAGAACCGGCAACTGCAGATATTTCCTCATCATTAAAATATTCAACCATTTTTTCTACCGCATATTTATCAAGTCTGGAATCAGCATCTATACATAAAATTAACTCACCTGTTGATCTTTCAATACCAAAATTTAATGCTTTTGCTTTACCTTCGTTTCTTTTTTTATAAACTTTTACATTATTAGATAAATTTTCAAAAAATTTTGCCTGTTTATATGTGTCATCAGTTGAACCATCATCGACAACAATGATTTCTAAATTTTTATATGTTTGTTGTAATAAAGAGCGGATTGGTGCTTTTATAATAACTCCTTCATTGTATGCAGGAATAATTGCAGATACTTTAAAATTTTTATAACTGATTGGTTTTTCTTCTGCACTTTTAAAAACAGTTTTAAGAATAGAAAAAATTATCAAAGATAGATATCTAAGAATAATAATGAAAGTAAAAGCAATGATTAAAATTACACCAAATCTAATAAAAGTTGATTCAAAATTAATATAGTAATCAATAAGATTTGCCGAATGATATAAACTAAAAGTTATTAAAAATATTATAAAAAAAATAAATAAAATCTCTTTCATTTTACCATCTATATAATAGCTTGAAGTTTACTTCTCTATACCAGTAATTTTGATTATTAGAGCTTTTTGATAAAGAATTTCCTTGTATAAAAGATAATTTTATACTTGAATGTTGATCAAATCGATACTCTAACCAAGATGAAATTTGATATAAAAAGCTACTTTCTTTAAAACTATATCCAATTTCAGGCTTAAATAAGAAAGAATAGTTGTTTTTTATTTTTTTTGTCTCTATACCTAAAAATGTACTATCATAAAATTTAGGAGAATAGTAATAATCACTTGTTTTTGAATTAAGATGATACCAGCCAGAAACAATAAAACCATTTTCAAAAGAGTAATATTTTTTAAATAGATATTGATAAACAAATTGAGCAGTCAAAGCTTTATTCCCATCATCAACTTTATCAAATTCAATAGATGCCCATATATATTTTTTCTTTTTTAGATCTATATCTTTATAAAAATCAAAATCTAAAGAGATTGCATCAATTCTTTCATCAAAAAGATATTTTCTATATTTTAAAAATCCATAATTTCTTTTTTTGATAGTAGTTCTTATTGAGACTTTTTTATATGTAGTTTCATATTGAAAATATGGGCTAAAATCAGTTTTTGAATTAAATTTGTCAAAATTAATTCCAAAATTATAGTTTGAATATTTTAAAGATGTCTGTAAAGTTTTTCCCTTTAGACTTTCATCATCAATAAGTTTCCAAATTTGTGGTGATATATGTAGATTAACTTTGTCGTTAAATATCTTAGAAAAAACTATTTTTTTATTATAAAAGTTAATATGATCTTTATCACTATAATGATAAAAATCAAACTCTAAAGTTTTATCGTTTTTTAGTATATTTTCTTCTATATCAATTTTATCTTCTATATTATCTTTTGAAAGCAATTGAGATGTATTTTTTATTTTAATTTTTTTTAATTTATAAAGATCCAATACACTATATTTTGGTTTGATATCTTTTTTGATTCCTTCAGCTACTTTTACTTTTGTTAGATTCTCTTCTAAAGATTTTATCTTTTGTATTAATTTTTTTTCATTTTTACATTGGATTTTAAACTCTTTAATATTTTTTTCAAGTGATTCGTATATATTTAATATTTGAAGTAAATTAATATATTCATAAAAATATTGGCAATTAACAAATTTTATTTTTTCTAAATATTTAATAGCTTTTTTATACTCTTTTCTTTCATTAAAAATTTTGTACATTTTATAATAATGTTTTTCTCTAAAAATAATAAATTCTTTATTATTTTTAAATTTTTGTGACATATATAAAAAAAGATTTTGAGCTTCATGAATTTTATTAAACCATATATAATGATTATATAGCTCCTTATATGCCAAAAAAGTTTGTGTTATTTGTGCATATTTTTTTAAATAATTAAATCCAACATCTTCATTTTTCAATCTTAAATATAAAATTCCTAACTCTCTTAAAACAGATATATCTAAAGGATTTTTCCCATAATAAACTTCATAAAATTTAATTGCTTTTTTTATATTTCCTGCTTTTTGATTATAAAGTGCGAGTTTATAAATGTATTGAATATTATCTGGATTTGATTTATATAATTTTTCATATTTTTTAATTAAATATTGATATTTTTTTTCGATTACCATTAAAGCTTCATTTACTTCATCACTTTTGTAAAATTTCAGATATTCATTGAAATATTTTTTTGCTTTTTTATAATCTCCATTCCAATAATATATAAATCCCATATATTTAAAAGATTTTATTTTAAGTTTTTTATTTTTACTATTTTTGATTATTTTTAAAAATATTTTTTTGCTTAATTCAAAGTCACCATTCCATGCAAGATATTTAGCAATTTCAAAATCTATCTCTTCATCTTTTAAACCAATTTTTTTTAAAGATTTTCTAGCATCTTTTATATTATGAATGTAGACTTGATACATTGCAAGTACTTTATATGCATATTTATAGAAAGGATATTTTGAAATAAATTTTTTTAAAAAATTAATTGTTTTCTTTTTTGATTTAAATATATATAGGTATTGTGCATATTTTTCTATAGGAGAGAAATCATAATCTTTCTTAAAATTTATAATAATCTCTTTCTCAGATTTATTAAATAGATTTTGTTTTAAATTTTCATTTGCAAAGAGAGATAAAAGAAGCAAAATTAAAATGAAAATCATTTTCATGAGAAGATATATGCCTTTTGATAAAAGATATCAAGAGAATCAAAAGATTTTCCCAATAAAAGATAATCTTTAAAATCGCTAAATTTATTTTCTAAAATTTCATAATTATTTTTTTGAAAATTTAACATTAAAAGATACAATTTTTTCTCTTTTTTATCAAAAAAGACTCTATCATACTTTCTTAGTCTATTTATTAAATCATCTATATGAAGATTTTGATTGTATTTAAATTGAAATATAGTAAAAAATAGCCTTTTTTTTATTAATAGGTTAATAACCTCTAAAAAATCCTTTTTTTCTTTAAAATAGTTCACATTTATTTCTATCTTTTTATTACTGTAAAAACTATTTTCAAGACTTTTTTCTAATAAAAAGATATAATCACTTAGATTATAATAGGTTGTAATATCACTACATCCATTATTTATAGCATTTATTTTATCTTCTGTTCTTATAAACTTTTTCTCTAAAAGTAATAAAATTTGAGTATTAAGAGGACTTTCCTTTAAAAATTTACATGATTGAACATCTATATCTTCACTATGATAAATTGTAATATCTGGATTTTTTAAAAATTCTTCTAAAATTTTTAAAGGATCATTTTCTATAGTAAGATTTATAAAATTATTATTATCAAATATGTAACTATGAAGCTTTGAAAGATACTCATCTTTTGTAAAAACTAGTATATTTTTTTTGGTAACTATTTTTTCATTCTTTTTTGTAATTAACTTAAATCTATTTTTATCTATTTTAAAATAAAACTCATTTTCTTTCAATGGAAATAGAGAGTATTTAATAGAAATATTTTTTGAAAAATTATCAAAATTTTTAACATCAAAATTTATATCAATGAATTGGTATAAGTTTTCCTCAATCATTTCATATAGTGGATTTTCTTTATTTAATAAAACAAATACTCTTTTTTGATATTTTTGAATTATATCTGTTAGATTTTTTATAAAAAATTCAATATCATTAAGATCCATATTCTCAAAAAATTGTGAAAATCTATGAAAAATAATATTTTTTGCACTACTTTCTTTTATTATTTTTTCAATCTCTTCTATAAATAGCAAAAAAGAGTATTTTTCTTTTATATCTTTCCAATCTGGCTTAATTGTGAAAATATCAAGATGATTATATAAATCTTTAAAATTATCAAAATTTTTATGTAAAATATTTATCTTCTTTATTAAAATATTTTCATATTGAGATGAAAAAATAATAGCTTTTTCATCAAAAGCATTTTTAATTAACCAGGAAGCAAAAGTGAGTTTGCCTGTACCAGAATTTCCAGATATAGCTATATATGAAGAATCATTCAATATTTTATAAAGTTCCATAAATTGTCCTGGTTTGCATATAAATTAAATTTATATTAAATAGATAAAATATTATATAAAAAAAGCTTAAATAAGAATGATAATTTATTGTTTTATTGAAATAAATTTTATAGCTTCACTACATAACACAAGTCCAAAAGAACCAGTGACTCCAACAAAGCTTCCTAAATCTTTACATTTGGCCTCTTCAGGCGAAAACACAGCTAAAAAATCTCCTTTAAATCCAGCTTTTTTAAGCTCATATCTAAACTTTTTTGCAAAAGCATCTCCATATGTTTTCCAAATAGATGCACTTTTTATAAGAGTTGGATCACACTTTTTTGCACTTCCCATAGATGAGATTAGTTTATTTGAACACTTTTTTGCAATAGCAACTTTTGCATTGATATCATCAATAGCATCTATAACAATATCAAAAGGCTCAAAATCAAAATTTTCTACCCAATTTTGATCGATTTTTACCTCTATTGCTTTTATATTTGGATAAAGCTTTTTTAAAACTTCAACCTTTTTTTCTCCTATATGCTCACTTCCTATCTGCCTATTTTGATTTGTAATTTCATATACATCATAATCCACAATAGTAATATTTAAAACACCGCTTCTATATAAACAATCTAAACAAAAACTTCCAACTCCACCAACTCCAAGAATTAAAATTTTTGCATTTTGCAATCTTTCAAAATCTTTGCCAAACAGAGTTCTACATCTTTCAAATCTCAAATCCACTTCCTTAACTTTTCTATCTCTTCATAAGCTGTTAAATCAGCTTTAATAGGCGTAATAGAGACATATCCATCTTTTATTGCTTCAAAATCACAAGATCTATCTTCACTTCTTTTCCACTCTAATGGATGAAGTCCAAGCCACCAATACTCTATCCCTCTTGGATTTCTATGAAGATGGGCATCATTTGCATAAAGTCTATATCCAGCTTTTGTAATTCTGTATCCTTTTAAATCTTTTGGTTTTAATGGGGGTACATTAATGTTTAAAAGTCTTCTATCACTTAATGGATTTTTTTCATTTAAAAATTTTATTGCTATCTTTCTAGCAACCTCTTTAGCAAGATCATATCCTATCTCAATTTCAGTCTCTTCGCAGTTATTATTACATACCTGACTTATTGCAAAAGAAGGAATTCCATAAATCGCACCTTCCATTGCTCCTGCTACAGTTCCAGAATATGTAATATCTTCTCCCATATTTGCGCCTCTGTTTATACCGCTGATAATCAAATCTGGTTTACTGTTTTCACTGTATAATGCATTTAAAGCAAGATACACACAATCAGTTGGCGTTCCATCTTCAAGTTTATAAAAATTATCGTCAATTTCTACAAATCTTAAAGGCCTTGTTAATGTTAAACTATGTCCGCATGCACTCTTTTCATTTACTGGAACAACTACTGTTACTTCAGCTAAATCTTTAACAGCATCAATCAAAGCCTTTAATCCTAAAGATTCAAATCCATCATCATTTGTTATTAAAATTCTTTTTTTCAATCTCAATCCTTAAATTTTTTTGAAATTATAACCAATTTCAGTTTTGCATAAGTTTTTGAATAAATGGAAGATATAAAAAAATTAGTATTAAAAATAGAATTGATGTACTAAAAACAGCAGCTGTAACATCTTTTGGTCTACAGTTATACAAAGCAGAAAGATTTACATTAGTTACAGCAAGAGGCATTATTGTTTCCATAAAAAGAACAGCTTTTGAAAAATTCTCAATTGGAAGAAATTTTATTATTAAAAATGAAATTATAGGAACTGTTATAAATTTTGTTATATTTATAAAACTTAAAAGTTTTAAATCAAGCTCTTTTATTTTTACAGAATTCAGATATATTCCAAATATCATTAGCTGAATCACAATACTTGCATAGGCTCCCATCTCAAGAGATTTTTCCAAAGAGCTATTTATTGGAATATGATAAATATTAAAAATTATTGCAAGAATTGCAAACCATAATATTGGAAGTTTTATTATATTTAAAAGAGAGCTTTTTATATCAAACTCTCCTCTTGAATAAAAATATACTCCAAATGTATACACAATAAAAACATTAGCAAGATTTATCATAGTTGTATAAGCAATTGAGTTTTCTCCAAAAATAGCAATACCAAGAGGAATACCAAGATTTCCAGTATTTCCTATGATTCCTGCAATAGTTGAAATTGATTTTTTCTTTTTATCTTCAAATAAAAAAGATGATAAAAAAATATTTAAAAAGATCAATGAAATTGAAATAAATATAAAGAAAATTGGAGTAAAAATCAGATCAAAATCTATATCTTTTTTTAAAAGTCCCCAAAATGTCAAAAAAGGCTGAAGAATATAGACTGATAAAATTACAAGAGTTTTTTCATTGAGTTTTTCTTTAAAAAATAGTTTTGAAAAAAAACCAATGACAATAAAAATATATACTGATATCAAAGATAAGGCAGTTTGCATCATTTAGGCAGTGCAACCTTTAATGTTTCAATACTATCTTCAATAGATGCTAAGTTTCCTCTATCTCCACTTTTTAAATACTTTATGAATGCTTCTAACTCTTTTAACAAAGGCTCATCTTTTTTTATATGAAAATCTCTAACTCTATAAGAGTTGTCTGTTTGATAATCATAAAATCCCTGCAATGTTTGTGCAATTAGGTCAGCTTCATAATAGATTTTTTCACAAGCCACTTCTACTTTTCTTCTTTTAAAAGGAGTTAGCCAGTTAGTAGTTATGCTTGCAATTATTTCATCTTCAAGCAAAAAACTTAAAACTGCATTATCTTCATAATGGTTATGGATTTTTTGAGATTTAAATATCGATTTTTCTAAAATATTTTTTCCTGTTATATATCTAATAAGATCAATATCATGAACAGCCAAATCAGTTAGAACACCAACATCACTTATTCTTGGTGGGAATGGTCCAACTCTTGTTATTTCTATAGTATAGATTGTTCTTTTTTTTAACTCATTTTTAATATTTAATATTGCAGGATTAAATCTTTCAACATGACCTATACAGCTTTTAAGATTTTTTTTCTCTACAATTTCAAGTATCTCTTTAGCATCTTCAATTGTTGAAGCTGCAGGCTTTTCAATAAACATATCTTTATTATATTGTGCAACTTTTAAAGCGATATTTTTGTGTAAAAAAGTAGGTACTGCGATAATAACTGCATCTATATTTTCATTTTTAAGCATTTCATCAATATCAATATAAAAAGGCTCATTATAACAGCTATTTTTTTCTATATCACATAAAGCAGTTATATTTACATTTGACATATTTTTTAATATTCTATAATGGTTTTTCCCCATTGAGCCTAAGCCAATTATTGCAATATTTACCATATCAATTCCTACAATGCTTTAATTAGAGTATTTATAACATAGTCTTGGTCATCTATTTTTAAAAAAGGACTCATAGGTAAAGATAAAATCTCTTGAGATATTTTTTCTGAAACTGGAAAATCACCTTTTTTATATCCTAAATATTCAAAAGCTTTTTGTAGATGTAAAGGTTTAGGATAATGAATAGCAGTTGGAATACCAGCGGTATTTAATTTATTGATAATCTCTTTTCTTCTATCTACCCTTATTGAATATTGTGCATAAACTGATGTTCTATCCTCTTTAACATAAGGAGTAGTTACATAATCAGATAAAAATTTTGTATATCTTTGTCCAATTTCTATTCTTTTTTCAATTTCATAAGGAAAATATTTTAATTTCACAAGCAAAATTGCAGCTTGAATTGCATCAAGTCTTGCATTTAAACCTATAATATCATGTTCATATCTCTTTGATTGTCCATGGTTTTTAAGCATTGCTATTTTTTTTGCAATTTTTTCATCATTGGTAAAAACTGCTCCACCATCTCCATAACATCCAAGAGGTTTAGAAGGGAAAAAGCTTGTACATCCAATATGGCTTAAATTACAACTCTTTTTTCCTTTATATTCAGCACCAAAACTTTGTGCTCCATCTTCTATAACTGTTAAATTATATTTTTTTGCTATATTGTTTATCTCATCCATATCTGCAGGCTGACCATATAAGCTAACAGGAATAATTGCTTTTGTTTTATCTGTGATTTTTTCTTCTATTTTAGATGGGTCAATATTATATGTTTTTTCATCTATATCTACAAAAACCGGCTTTGCTTTTAAAAAAGCAATAACTTCTGCAGTTGCAATAAATGTAAAAGGAGTTGTTATAACCTCATCACCCTCTTTTATATCTATAGCCATTAAAGCTAAAAGCAAAGCATCTGTTCCACTGCTACAAGTTAGAGTATATTTTGCCTTTGTAAATTCAGAGAGATTTTTTTCAAGTTCACTTATTTTTGGCCCACCAATAAATGCAGCACTGTTTAAAACTTCACTTATCTCTTTATCTATTTCATTTTTATAATCTTGATATTGTGTTTTTAAATCTATAAAATCCATTTTCATTTTTTACCCTTTGATAATTTGCGCAACTCTTTTTGCGCTTCCATGTTTTAGATATTCTCTTATTTTTAAAGAGTTTTCGAAAAACTCTTCTTTATTAAAGTTTTTATAACACTCAATTAGATTATGTGATGTTACACTATTTTGTATAAATTCTGGATGAATTTTTTCAATGTTTATCTCTTTTGCAAATATGTTTGCAAGGCCAACATATTCAAGATTTACAAGATTTTTTGCTATAAAATAGTCTATCGGTTTTGCAATATAGGTTAAAGCTAAAGGGGTTCCAATAAGGGTACTCTCTAATGTTGCAGTACCACTGCATATAAATGCAAATTCTGCCTCAAACAGAGTTTTATGAGCATTATGTGAAATCTTAAAATCTTTTATATCACCATATATATTTTCAATCTCATCTTTATTAAAATGTTTTGGAATTACAAGGATAGCTTTTTTGTCAATATTTTCTCTTACTCTTTTAAAAATTGGCATTAGTTTTTTTATCTCACTTTTTCTGCTACCTGGTAAAAATGCGATAATATCAGATTTTGTTGGCTTTTCTTTAAAATATTTTATCTCATCTAATAAAGGATGTCCTACATACTCAATTGGAGCATTTTTTGAGTAATAATTTTTCTCAAAAGGCAAAATTGAGCAGAGTTTATCTATATTTTTTTCTAATATTTTTATTCTATTTTTTCTCCAAGCCCATGCTTGAGGGAGAATATAATAGATAATCTCCTTATTTGGGTATCTTTTTTTTATCTTTTTTGCTAACGGAAGATTAAATCCAGATGAATCTATTAGTAAAACTTTATCTGCATATTTTGCTAAAGACAACATCTCATTTTGCAGTTCCAAAAAAAGAGGGATTTTTTTTAGAACATCTAAAAAACCCATAATTGATAAAGATTGAAGATCAATGAGAGGATTTCCTAAAGTTTTATCAAAAATTCCAATAGGCTCAATTTTTATATGTTTTAAAATTTCTGCTAAGTGAATATTCGCAGATCTCTCAAAAGCGCTGATCAAAACTTTCATTACTTCTCCTAAAAGTTGATATAATTATACTAAAAATTGTGAAATAGTTGAGTAAGTTGAGTGAGGTTAGTATGGAAGTGAGGAATTATCTTACTTACCTTACTCTCCATACTAACCTCACTCACCTAAATTAAAAAAGGAGTAGATGTGCAAAAAGAGCCTATGACGGAGTTTGGATATAAAAAATTGCAAGAGGAGCTAGAAACTTTAAAAGAGGAAAGACCAAAAGTTGTTGTTGAGATTGAAAAAGCAAAAGAGCATGGAGATTTAAGAGAAAATGCTGAATATCATGCAGCAAAAGAGAGACTTGCATTTATTGATGCAAGATTGGCTGAACTTAGTGACCTTTTATCAAGAGCCCAAGTAATTGACCCTTCAAAACTCTCTCATGAAAAGGTAAGTTTTGGATCAACTGTTAAACTTCTTGATATAGAAGAGGATGAAGAGATTGAATATACAATTGTTGGAGCAACTGAAAGTAATCCTGAGCATGGATTAATATCATATCATACACCTTTAGCAAGGCAGCTTCTTGGAAAAGAAGAGGGTGATGAGATAACAGTAAAACTTCCTAAAGGTGAAATCGATTTTGAAATTTTAGAGGTCTATTATAAACCAATAAAATTTGGTGAGTAATATACTTACCATACTCAACTTACTCACCTGACTTAACTAAATAAAAAGGATATATTTTGAAAATTAAATGTGGAGTTATAGGGGCAAGTGGATATACGGGACTTGAACTTATAAAGATACTTTTAAATCATCCAAATTTTGAATTATCATATTTAGCAAGTAGTGAAGGTGGAGAAAAGATAGATGAACTTTTTCCATCTTTGAAAAATGTATTGGATATGGAAGTTAAAAAGGCCAATATTAAAGATATAGAAGAGCTTGATTTAGTTTTTTTAGCCCTTCCACACAAAAGTGCAATGGGTTTTGCGAAAGATATTTTAGATTTAGGGATAAAAGTTGTTGATTTATCAGCAGATTATAGATTGGATTTAAAAAATTATGAAAAATATTATTGTGAACATGAGGATAAAGAGCATTTAAAATATGCAGTTTATGGTCTTCCCGAAATCTATAGAAAAGATATAGAAAATTGCTTTCTTGTTGCAAATCCAGGATGCTATCCAACAGCCACGCTTTTATCAATAATTCCATTTTTACCTTTTATAGATGAAAATTTCCCAATATTTATAGATGCAAAAAGTGGTGTGAGTGGGGCTGGCAAAAAATGTTCAAATAAAACACATTTTGTATCAATTAATGAAAATATACATGCATACAATCCAATAAAGCATAGACACTCAATTGAGATAAAAGAGAAATTATCAAAATTATCAAATAAAGAGTTTGATATAAATTTTGTTCCTCATCTTTTGCCTATAACAAGAGGAATGCTTGTTAGCTCTTTTTTAAGATTAAAAGATGATATAGATCCATATGAGGTATTAAATGATTTTTATGCAGATGAGCAATTTGTGCGTATAAAAAAAGAGCCAGTTGATATTAAAAATGTTAGCGGAACAAATTTTTGTGATATATTTGTATATAAAAATCAAAAAAATCTTTTTATATCAAGTGCAATTGACAATCTTTTAAGAGGAGCAAGCTCCCAAGCTGTTGTCAATGCAAATATAATGTTTGGATTAGAAGAAAATATAGCAATACCAAGGATAGCATATGTACCGTAAAATAAGAGAAGAAGCAATTTTTGTAAGTGATGTTCATTATCAAAAAGGATTAAGAGAGAAGTTTTTAGATTTTCTTGAAAAAATAGAGTCTCATGAAATTATACCATCTCAAATATTTTTTATGGGAGATATATTTGATCTTTTAGTTGGAGGAATTAAAGAGAGTATTGTTGAAAATATTGATGTAATAGATAGGTTAGAAAAGATTTCAAAAAAGTATGAATGTTACTATTTTGAAGGAAATCATGATTTTAATTTGAAAGATATTTTTCCTTATATGGAAGTTTTCCCAAGAGAATCTCAACCACAAATTTTTATGGCTAAAGATGAAAAAATTGCTCTTTCACATGGAGATTTATGGCTAAATAATGAATATGAAGTATATATAAAAACTATAAAAGAGGAAAATGTTATTAAGGTTTTGGAATTTTTAAATAAAATTACAAAAAATTATCTTTATAAAAAGATTCAAGAGTATAATGCTTCAAAAAATCTTTGTAAAGAGATAGAAAATTTCTCTCAAACTATAAAAAATAAGATAAAAAAATATAAAGAGTATGATGTAAAAATTGTTCTAGAAGGGCATTTTCATCAAAATGTTATGGAAGTAGTAGATGAGGTTTTATATATAAATCTCCCATCACTTGAATGTAATGGAGAGATTTTTGAATACGCAGAAGAGAGATTTTATTTAAGGAAGATTATCTAAATATTATTTAAAATCTCATCTGCAAGTTCAAATTTGTTTGCAGTCATTATATGTATTTTTGGATGAATTTTTAAAAGCTCTTTAAAAAGATTTTTACTAAATTCTATTCCAACTTTAAACTCTTCTTCTTCTGATATTTTGTTAGCTTTATATAAAATATCAACAAGATTTGATGGTACATTTATGCCTGGCACATGCGAAGCTAAAAATTGTGCAGTTCTTAGTTTAGTAATAGGGAAAAATCCAAAGATTAATTCACTTTTTGCTTTTTCATTTGAAAAGTTTTTTCTAGTTTGTTCAAAAATATTTAAAAGATTTTTTGCATTTTCTACATCGAAAACCGGTTGAGTTATAATGCCTACTGCACCATGTTCAATCTTTTTAGCAAATTTCTTTGCTAAAGTTGTATCTTTTTTAGCATAGGCGTTACTTACAGCAAAAGGATAAATTTTTTTAGGTCTTATTTTAAAAGGTTTTCCTGCATAATCAATTCCGGCGTTGAAACATTTTATGATATCAAGTAAAAGAGTACTGTCTCCTTCAAAAACTCCTTTTGTATTTGGTTGATCACTTATTTTAGCTGGATCACCTGTTAATGCTAAAATTGCTCTAATATCAAAGTCATTAGCTCCAAGAAGATCAGATTGCAGAGCTATTTTATTTCTATCTCTCATGGAAATAGTAGCAATTACAGGTTTTTTAAAACGGTTTTGAAGCTTTATTGAGGCTAAAATAGAGTTATATTTTAGTCTAGCCAATGGGTTGTCCGTTGTAGTAAATCCACATAGTTTTTCAATGTTTTTTAAATTTTCTAACTTTTTTATTATTGGTTCAATTGTAGGCTCATGTCCAGGAGTTGTCTCAAGTGTTATAAATCTATCTTCTCTTAATTTATTGATTAAATTTTCAAACATTTTATCCTCATGTTATCAATTTTGGGGTATTATAGCATATAAAATGTTGAGTTAAGTAAGGTGAATGAGAAAGTTAGAAAGTAGTGAAGTGGAATAGCAGATAAGCTGTGAAGAAGCTAATTCCAAATTCCCAATTCCTAACTACTAATTATAAAAAGGAGTTAAATGAAACTTTGTGTATTTGATTTTGATTCTACTTTAATGGATGGAGAGACGATAGATTTTTTAGCAGGAGAGCTTGGTTTAAAAGAAAAGGTTGCTGAAATTACTGAGATGGCAATGAGGGGGGAGCTTGATTTTTTTGAGAGTTTAATAACAAGAGTAAAGCTTCTTGAAGGCCTTGAGGTAGAAAAAGTTGATAAAATTTGTAAAAATCTCCCTTTTATGCCAGGAGCAAAAGAGACAATTGATGAGCTTAAAAAAATGGGATATAAAGTTGTTGTTTTTAGTGGAGGTTTTAGAAATGCAACAACTCATGCAAAAAAAGTATTGGGATTAGATGCAGATTTTTCAAATATCCTTCACTCTAAAAATGGAAAACTTACTGGACTTGTTGGTGGAGATATGATGTTTGATTTTTCCAAAGGTGATATGTTACGGAGGCTTCAAGAACTCTTGGGTATAAAAAAAGATGATACAATAGCTGTTGGTGATGGAGCAAATGATAGAAGTATGTTTGCTTTTGCAAAAACAAAAATAGCATTTTGTGCAAAAGATATACTAAAAAAAGAGGCAAATGTTATAATAGAAAAGAAAGATTTAAAAGAGGTATTAAATTACATTTAAAATAAATTGCATCATAATACTTAAAGGTTACAAATGAAAAGAGTAATAATTGCTTTAACTCTTTTATTAATAACAATAAAAGGATTTACAATGGAGATAAAAAGTCCAGCATTTGAAAATGAAGGTTTTATTCCTGCAAAATATACATGTGATGGTGAGGATATATCAATTCCTTTAATATTTGAAGATATACCAAAAGAGGCAAAGACTCTTGCAATAATAATGGATGATCCAGATGCTCCAGTTGGAGTTTTTGTTCACTGGGTAATTTATGATATTCCAGCTGAAATTAACTCTTTGCCAGAAGGTATACCAAATGCTCCTGTTCTTGAATATAATATAAAACAGGGTGTTAATGATTTTGGTAAAATTGGATATGGCGGTCCTTGCCCACCAAATGGAGCACATAGATATTTTATTAAAGTATATGCATTAGATAAGGCATTAAATGCTGAACCTGGAATAAGTAAATCCAATCTTTTAAACTTAATAAGTGGTCATGTTGTTGATGAAGCTGTATTGATGGGAATATATGAAAGGTAGAGTATATATAGGAACATCGGGATTTTATTATGCTCATTGGAAGGGGGTTTTTTATCCCCAAGATTTACCAAAAACAAAATATTTTGATTATTATGTAAAAAATTTTGATACAGTGGAGTTAAATTCAACCTTTTATCATCTTCCAAAAGAAAAAACAGTTGAGCACTGGAATGAAAAAACTCCAGAAGATTTTATATTTTCATTAAAGGCATATAGAGGAATAACACATTATAAAAGATTAAAAGATGTAAAAGATGATATTTATTTATATTTGCATCTTTTAAAACCTTTAAAGAGAAAAATAGGAATTATTCTTTTTCAACTTCCTCCATCTTTAAAAAAAGATTTAGATCTTTTAGCATCTTTTTTACATATATTACCTACAGGTTATCATTATGCAGTTGAGTTTAGAAATGATAGCTGGTATTTTGAGGATACTTATGAATTGTTAAGACATTATAATGTTTCTTTTTGTATCCACGATTTTGAAAGAAAAAAAAGTCCAATAGTAGAAACTTCAGATAATATTTATATAAGATTTCATGGACCAAGTGGTAGATATACCGGATCTTATAGTGATAAATATTTAAAAGAATGGGCATTAAAGATTAAAGATTTTACTAAAAGAAACAAAAAGGTATTTTGCTATTTTAATAATGATTTTGAAGGGTATGCTGTTTTAAATGCAAAAAAACTTTTGTCATTTATAATAGATTAATTTTCTATTTTTTGAACACATAGTAAAAATATATAAAAATCTTTATGTTTTTTAATAGTATATACTCTATTTTTATTTATTAATTTAAAACCAATTTTTGAAAAGATTTTACTTAAATTTTCTATATCAAATCCAAAATGGTAAACTCCTTCATTTCCTTTATCATGAAAAGTTCCATCTTCACTTTCAAGATCAGCTATACATAAATATCCATCTTTATTTAATCTATCTTTTAAAATTTTTCCAATTTTTTCAATATCTTTAATATGATGAAAAGTCATAGAACTAATTATAAGATCAAATTTTTCATCTAAATTTTCAATATCTTTGCAATATGCTTTAATTTTTTTGCTTTTACTTTTTTTATTAAACTCTTCAACCATTTTAGAAGATAGGTCAATTCCTACAATCTCTTTCACATCATTTTCAAAATTGTATGATAATAGTCCAGTCCCACATCCAAAATCTAGTATTTTAAAATCTTTTTTAATAGGAACAATTTTTTTAATATTATCTGCAACAGTTTTTGCTAAATCAACTCTTCTTTTATTTTTATCCCACTCTTTTGCAACATTGTCAAATCTACTCACCTTTGAGCCCTAAACAATTTATTGCTATGCCTCTTATTTTTCTAGCTTGATAGTCAAGTTTAAACCATCTATCAAATATCTCTTTAGCATCAATTTTTTTTGCATTTTTAAAATCAAGCTCACCATTTTTATCTTTTGGGATATATTTTTCCAAAAATTCATACATATCCATTCTCATTTTTTCATATTTTTTAAATTCATTCATAGCCTTATCTTTATCCATAAAAAACTCCTATAAAATTTTATTGTGTGAAATTGTATAAAAAAAGATATTTTTGTCAATAATATATAAAATAAAAAGATATTATAAGCAAAAATGGCATAAAATATGACTTAGATTTTGTTTTTTGGAGTAGGATATGATTTTAGAATCAATTAAATATATGATTCTTGGTATGGGTATCGTTTTTATATTTTTATATGTTATGGTGCTTGTGCTTGATATGCAGCATAAGCTTGTTGAAAAATATTTTCCTCAAAAAGAGGAACCTCCTCAAGCCCCTTCTAGAAAAGATAAACTAAAAAAAGTTGCTGCAACTATTGCTGCAATTCACCATATGAAAAACTCATAAAAAGAGGTGAAAATGAAGAAAAAATATATAGATATTATGGATACAACTTTCCGTGATGGTTTTCAATCTGTATTTGGCGGAAGAGTTTTGATGAAGGACTTTTTGCCAGCCCTTGATGCTGCAAAAGAGGTTGGAATAAACCATTTTGAATTTGGTGGTGGCGCAAGGTTTCAGAGCCTTTTTTTCTATCTAAGAGAAAATGCTTTTGAAATGATGGATACTTTTAGGGAAAAAGTTGGTCCTGATGCTAATCTTCAAGTTTTAGCAAGAGGTATCAATACGGTTATGCTAGATACCGGAAGCAGGGAGATGATTGATCTTTTTGCAAAAATGTTTGCAAAACATGGTACAACTACTGTTAGAAATTTTGATGCATTAAATGATGTTGATAATCTTGAATATTCTGCAAAATGTATTAAAAAATATGGTATGAAACATGAAGCTGTTATTACTATTATGGATCTTCCTCCAGGATGCACAGGAGCTCATACGCCAGAATTTTATGAGAAAATATTAAGAGAGATTTTAGATAGAGGAATAGAGTTTGATTCATTAGCTTTTAAAGATGCAAGTGGGACAAGTTCTCCTCAAAAAGTTTATGATACGATAAAAATGGCAAGAAAAATTTTAGGTAAAGATGTTCATATAAGACTTCATACTCATGAAACTGCAGGTGTAAGTGTTGCTTGTTATTTAGCAGCTCTTGAAGCTGGTATTGATGGAATTGATTTAGCTGCTGCTCCAGTTAGTGGTGGAACAAGTCAGCCAGATATCATAACAATGCTTCATGCAACAAAAGGAAAGCCTTATGATTTAGGCGGGCTTGATATGGAAAAAGTACTTGAGTATGAAGAGGTTTTAAAAGATTGTTTAAAAGAGTATTTTATTCCACCTGAAGCAACACAAGTTAGTCCTATGATTCCTTTTTCTCCTATGCCAGGAGGAGCTCTTACAGCAAATACTCAAATGATGAGAGATAATAAGATTTTACATAAATATCCAGATGTGATAAAAGCTATGAGAGAAGTTGTTGAAAAAGGTGGATTTGGAACAAGTGTTACACCAGTTAGCCAATTTTATTGGCAACAGGCTTTTAATAATGTTATGTTTGGTCCTTGGAAAAAGATTGCTCCTGGATATGGAAGAATGGTTCTTGGTTATTTTGGGAAAACTCCAGTTGAGCCAGATCCTGCAATTGTTGAACTTGCAAGTGAACAGCTTAATCTTCCTCCAACAAAAGAGAATCCTCTTGATATTGCTGATAGAGATGAGACAAAATCTATTGCATATTGGAAGAAAAAACTTGAAGATGAAAATATAGAAACTTCTGAAGAAAATATCTTTATTGCTGCTGCATGTGGTGATAAAGGTATAGCATTTTTAAAGGGTGAGAGTCCATTGATGATAAGAAAAAAAGAAGATGAGGAGAAAAAAAGCATGGGTAAAACAAGTGGAATCTATACTGTAATTGTTGATGGAGAAAAATTTGTTGTAGAAGTTGCTGAGGGTGAAGTTGAAGTTAAACCTCAAGCAGAAGCAAAAAAAGAGGCTGAGATAGTTGAAGAACAAGAGAGCAAAGGCGAAGCAGCTGGTGGAATGACTGAAATTAAATCAGCAGTGCCAGGTACTGTTTGGAAAATTTTGGTAAATCCTGGTGATAAGGTAAAAGCTGGTGATAAAATAATGATTCTTGAATCTATGAAAATGGAGATTGATATTCCTGCTCCAAAAGATGGAGTTATCGCTCATATAGCTGTAAAAGTTAATGATAGTGTCCAAGAGGGACAAGTTTTAGCCACAATGGAGTAAGCCAATGAAAAAAAGAGTTTTAACATTTTTTCTTGCACTCTCAATATTTATATTGCCATTAACTGCTTTAGCAACAGTTGAGCATATATCTAAAGAGAGTGTAAAAGTTGAGAAAAAAGAGGAAGTTCAAAGTAAAGGTATGGGTGAACTGTTTGTAAATTTTTATAAACAGACAGGAATCTATGCTTTTTTCAACCCAAAAGAGGGTGTAAAAAATGCCAAAGGTGATGAGATAACAAAATTTCAACAAAGTTTTGGGCGAATCATAATGATAGGTATCTCCTTTTTGCTTTTTTATTTAGCTATTGCAAAAGGGTTTGAGCCGCTTCTTTTGATACCTATTGGTTTTGGTGGGCTTTTGGCAAATATTCCTCTTGCAAATATTATTGGTGATGGTGGTTTTATAGGAGAGCTTTTTAAAGCTGGTATTGCAAATGAGCTCTTTCCGATATTAATATTTATGGGTGTGGGTGCTATGACTGATTTTGGCCCACTTTTAGCAAATCCAAAAACTGCACTTCTTGGAGCAGCAGCTCAATTTGGTATTTTTGGAACTCTCGTTGGTGCTGTAGTATTAAGCCAAATTGGAATATTTGATTTTAGTTTGCAAGATGCGGCTGCCATTTCTATCATTGGTGGAGCCGATGGACCAACAACTATTTTTATAGCTAGTAAATTAGCTCCAGATCTATTAGGTGCTATGGCTGTTGCTGCATATAGCTATATGGCGTTGGTTCCAGTTATTCAGCCTCCAATAATGAAAGCTTTAACTACAGAAGAAGAGAGAAAAATTAAAATGACTACAAGAAGGCAGGTAAGAAAAATTGAGAAGATTTTATTTCCATTAACTGTTTTGGTTCTTGCAATTTTAATTTTACCTGAATCTTCACCTCTTATTGGAGCTTTAACGTTTGGAAACTTTGTCAGAGAATCTGGAGTAGTTGAGAGACTTTCAAAAACACTTCAAAATGAGCTTATAAATATTGTTACTATATTTTTAGGATTATCTGTTGGTTCAAAACTTGCTGCAGAATATTTTTTAGTTTTAGAATCTTTGGGAATATTACTTTTAGGTCTTGTTGCATTTTCAATTGGAACTGCAGCAGGAGTTATAATGGGTAAAATAATGAATAAATTCTCAAAAGAGCCTATTAATCCTCTAATTGGAGCAGCTGGTGTTAGTGCGGTTCCTATGGCAGCAAGAGTTGCAAATAGAGTAGGAATGGAAGCTGACCCTACAAATGTATTATTGATGCATGCGATGGGACCAAATGTTGCAGGTGTTATTGGATCAGCAGTTGCGGCTGGTGTTCTTCTTTCTATCTTTTAGTAGTTAATTTAAGATATCAGTGGTAGGGGGTTTATCCTATCACTGAATATTTTACTCATTGTCAATTGCTCTTTTTTTATGTTTTTCTTTTTGATAGCTTTTAACTCTTTTTAGTTTTCTGAGTCTATTTGCTTCATAAGTTATTTCTTCTTTTATTTCATTTATGTTTTTTGATGAGTTTGGAAGATTTGCGCTTTTTTCTACAAATTTTTCAAGGGAAGTTAAATATTCGCTTTTTAAGATTACTTTTTTTATATTTTCAAGATTTTTAAAAATTTTATCAACATACTCTTTAAAATCTTTTTTTGTAATATTTTCTTGATTTAAAAAGTTATAGATTCTATTTGTAAACTTTTCAAGTTCTCTTATATATTTTAATCTTTCATATTTCTCTTTTTTTTTATCAATCACATTTTTCCTTATAAAACTACTTTGGTATAATCATATATTATTTTATCAAAAGGAGATTTATGGAGCAAATTCCAGATATAAATCCAGCATATTTAGAGCATATGATAGAACCTAAAAATTATGGGAAAATGGAAGAAGATGATGCAAAAGGTATAGGAAAAAACAAAGATAGTGGCGAAATGGTAATAATGCAGCTAAAAATTGATCCAAAAACAAAAAAAATTTTAGATATTAAATGGCAAACCAATGGATGTGGAACAACATTAGTTAGTGGAAGCCTTTTTAGTATAGAGTATAAAAGAGGTACAATTCAAGATGGAATAGATTTTACAAACAAAGTTTTAGATAAAATAAAAGATAATCCCCCTGCAGATGCAGCTTGTGGAGAAGTTGTTGCAAGAGCATTTTTGGCAGCAATAAAAGATTATGAAGATAGAAAAAAGGGTATTAAAAAAGAGCATATTGAGTATGTCACACTTGCTTGTCCAGTTCCTGAAGAAAGCGAATAAGTTAGGAGACAAGGTGATAAGGTGGCAAGCAGTGAAGCTGAGAAGAGGAATAGGGCATAGCGGGATAGTGGAAAAGGTGTTCAGGAAGAAGGTTGAAAATAGAAGGAAAGCCAATTCCCAATTCCTAATTACCAATATCCAATGTCCAATGACTAATGACTAATTATTAAAAGGATATCAAAATGAGAGAAATTTTTAAAAAAAAGCATGAATTATGGTTGAAGGTTTTATTTTCTGCATTTGCGCTTCCAAAAGGTGAAATAAGTGATGTTTTACTAGATTTTGCAGATATTGAATTTAGACATATGAAATGGATTGCAAAAGATATAGTTAAAAACAGAGGTGATTTTAATTTTGATAGAGATAAAATAGATATTAAAGCAAACAATTTTTATGAGTTAATAGATAAACTTATTGATTCGCTTTTAGCTATAGAGATTTCTTACAAAGATAGCGCTTTATTTTATAGAATAAAAAATGATGAGAGATATATGATAGAAAAATTAAGAGAATTTAAAAAATTTGAAGATTTTGAAATAACTGCATTTAATAAAAATATGAAATATAAAAATTTAGATAAAAAATCTCTTGATGCTTTGATTTTGTTTTTATTTGAGGAGATATATAAAGAGTATGAATTAATTTTAGTCTATTTTTACTCATCAATTCATACAGATAATGTATCTCTTTACTCTATATATGAAGATTTAATTTATGAGTCAAAATTTCATTTAAAAAGTTTTGCTTTTCTGCAAGCAAAACTTGGACTTTTGTCTCTTCCAAGAGAGGTAATGGAAGAGGTGTATAAATTTGAAGATTTGAAAAAGTTTTTATTGGATGGTATTGAGGAAGAAAAGGGTGCTAAAGAACAGTGCAGGGCATTAGCTGCTGCAGTTAAAGACAAAGATTTATCAAGTTTTTTTGAATTTATAAATAATCAAGAAGATTATCATATAAAATTAATGGAAGAGGCTTTAAAAATTATAGATTAAGCTGCAGGTATAGATCTATATATTTGCAGCTTTTTTATAATATTTTTTAAATCTATTATTTCCTTATCAGAAAGTATTTTTTTGTTTTTATTTATTAAAATAATTTTATTGATATCTTTTTTTACCCTATTAATATCTGCATATCCACCTTTTAAAAAAGTTTTTAAAGAATCAATATTTTTAAAATTATCAAGTTTTTTTATTAATTTAGAAGATTTTTCATATATTTCGATTCTTAAATCAGAATATATTTCAGATGCAAAAATTGATAAAGATATAATAGATATAATTATTAAACTTTTCAATTGAGTCTCCTTAAAACATCTAAAGCATTTTTCAATGTTTTGACAAAATCTGGATGAGTAAAAACAGCCATATGAGTAGTATCTTTTAAAATCGCTTTAAAAGCAAGATTTTTAATATATCTTTCAAGATTTAAATAGTGTTTAAATGGTATCACCTCATCATTTTCAACATTGATTATAGCTACTGGTGTTCTTACATACTCCATATATTTATATGTTTCAAATGGGTGTTTAAGTAAAAATTTCATTGGAAGATAAGGGTATTTATCTTTGGCTAGATTTAAAATAGAATCAAAAGGGGTAATTAGCACTAATCCTTTTACATCTCTTTTACTGGCAAGATATGTTGCAACTGAGCTTCCAAGACTTCTTCCAATGAGATATACATCTTTTCCTTTAGCAAAATTATCATATATTTCAATGGAGTCAGAAAATATTTTATCCTGTGAAGGTTCCCCTCTAGAATTTGCATATCCTCTATAGTTAAAAACTAAAAAATTAAAATCATTTATATCTTTTACTACATTTAAAAATGCTAATGCATTATTAGAATTTCCACCAAAATATATTATTAAAGGATTGTGTTTGCTATTTTCAACAAAAGCTCCTTCTAAAATAATATTGTCAGATGTTTTAAACTCTATTTTTTTTAAATTTTTTACTTCTAAAACTATATTTTTTGGTGCTTTTTCAGGATGAAATATCTCATTTTCTTGTTTTAGATAAACTCTTATTGCAGCTATAAAATATAAAACTACTACAGCTATTGCTAAATATTTCAAATACATTCCTTATGACAATCTATTTTTAAAATCTTCATATTTGAATTCTTTTACAATTTTTAAAGAGCCATCTTTTTTCAAAATTGCCAATGATGGAAGTTTTATTCCATTAAATGTTGTATTTTTTACAAAAGTATAATGAATCATATCCTCAAATATTATTTTTTGTCCAATCTTTAATGGCTTATCAAAACTATAATCTCCTATAATATCTCCTGCTAAACAACTATTTCCACCAAGTCTATATGTATATTTTTTTTCTAATGGTTTAGCTGCTCCTCTTACATCTGGCCGATATGGCATTGCGAGGACATCAGGCATGTGAGCTTCTGCTGATGTATCTAAAATTGCTATATCCATTCCATTATGAATAATATCAACTACAGTTGCTATTAAAGGTCCTGTTTGCCATCCTACTGCTTCACCTGGTTCTAAATAGACCTCAATATTATTATATCTTTTTTTGAAATCTTTAATTATATTAATAAGTTTTTCAACTTCATAATCTTCTCTTGTTATATGGTGTCCTCCACCAAAATTTACCCATTTGCACCTTTTTATAATTTTTTTAAATTTTTCCTCAAAAGCTTTTAAAACATTTTCTAAAGCCTCAGCACTCTCTTCACAAAGGGCGTGAAAATGAAGTCCATCTAAAGAGTTAATTTCACTTTCATCAAACTCTTTTTTAATAACTCCAAGTCTACTAAAAGCTCCACAAGGATTATATAGATCAACTGGGGCTGCTGAATATTCTGGATTTACTCTTATTCCAATAGAGATATTAGGATTTATTTTTTTAACAATATCTTTATACTTTTTTAATTGATTAAAAGAGTTAAAGATTATATGGTTAGATATTTTTGCTATCTCTTCAATTTCATCATCTTTAAAGGCAGGAGAATATGTATGAGTTTCTTTTTTAAGCTCTTCATTTGACAGTTTTGCCTCCCAAAGGCCGCTTGCTGTAGCACCATCAAGATATTTTGCAACTAAATCAAAGGTGCTCCACATAGCAAAACCTTTGAGGGCTAAAAGAATTTTCGCTCCACTTTTTTCTTTTACATAATGTAAAAGTTTTAAATTCTCTTCTAAAAGCTCCTCTTCACATACATAACATGGAGTGGGTATCTTATCTAAAACAGACTCTATTTTACTTTTTCTATGAATCTTCAAAATATACCTTTAAACTTTTACTTCTCTTGTCTCATCTGGATCCATCTCTAAAACCGTCCAAGGAAGACCCTGTTTCATTAACTCTTCCATAAATGGATCTGGATCAAACTGCTCCATATTATAAACACCGCTTTTTCTCCACTCATTTGTAAGCATCATCTTTGCTCCAATCATTGCAGGAACTCCAGTTGTATAGCTTACACATTGGCTATAAACCTCTTTAAAAGCCTCTTGATGGTCACAAATATTATAGATATATATTTTTCTTCTTTTTCCATCTTTTATACCTTCACATACAACACCAATATTTGTTTTTCCTTTTGTTCTAGGGCCCAAACTTGCAGGATCTGGAAGTAAAGCTTTTAAAACATGCAAAGGAACAACTTTGCATCCATCAACTTCAATTGGATCAATCCTTGTCATTCCAACATTATCTAAAACTTTTAAATGAGTTAAATAACTCTCACTAAATGTCATCCAAAATCTAATTCTTTTTAATCCTTTTATATGTTTTACTAAAGACTCTTCCTCTTCATGATATAAAAGATAACTATCTTTTGGGCCAATTTCTGGATAGTTCCATATCATTTTATATTCCATTGGCTCAGTCTCTATCCATTTTCCATTTTCCCAATATTTTCCTTTTGAATTAACCTCTCTTATATTGATTTCTGGATTAAAGTTTGTAGCAAAAGGGTATCCATGATCACCCGCATTACAATCAAGAATATCTATATAATGAATCTCATCAAAATAGTGTTTTTGTGCATATGCAACGAATACATTTGTAACACCCGGATCAAATCCGCTTCCAAGAAGAGCCATAATACCTCTTTCTTTAAATGTCTCATGCAAAGCCCACTGCTCTTTGTATTCAAATTTTGCTGTATCTGGATGCTCATAATTTGCAGTATCTAGATAATCAACTTTTGTCTCCATACAAGCTTCCATAATTGATAAATCTTGGTAAGGCAGGGCAACATTTATAACAAGATTAGGTTTTACTAAATTTATTAAATCAATTAGTTCATTTACATTATCTGCATCAACTTTTGCAACATTTATATCCACATTCCATTTGTTTTTTATCTCTTGTTTTATCTCTTCACATTTACTTAGGGTTCTGCTTGCAAGAGTAATTTCATTAAAAACATCACTATTTAATGCGCATTTATGAGCTACAACTCTTCCAACACCACCTGCTCCGATAATTAATACTCTATTCATTTTTATTCCTTTTATAAAGGTTTTTTAGATTATATCAACTAAAGAATTAAAAAATCTTTTTTATAATATATAACTATTTGCGGTTTATAATAGTATGATATATGCCCCCTTTTTATAAGAATTTTGGAGTTATTTTTTGGTATTAAAGATCTGTCTTTAAAATATAACTTAATTTTACCTCTTTTATAAAATAGGTATCCATTTTTATAAGTTCCTTTTAAATCAGTAATAATCTCATTTTGATATATTTTTTTTGATAAAACTTGATCTTTATATTTTATGAAAAATTGGTCTACTTTTTTTAGAGTTTTTTTTAAAACAAAATCGCCAGTTTTTACAATCTCTAAATTGCCTTTATATCTTTTTGTTTTTAATATTTCAATATCATATACATTTTTTTCATTTAAATTATCAGGAGCATTATAAATCATTATAGCTCTATCATTTCCTCTTTTTATTATTGCAATATTTTTATATCTCAATAAAACAGCAGCATTTTCAATAATTGCATCAAACTCTTTTGGTTTTTGTTCATATAGATTTTTTATTTTGATTTTTTTTAATGTAAACTCTTTTTTATCATAAAATGGCTTTGTATCAAAGATTGCATATATTGGCAGATGATCTGAGTATCCTTTACCTAAATGTCTATCTCTTTTTATTTTCCATCTATAAATATGTCTATTTTTATATAGATATTTTGGCCTAAATACATTAAAGGAGTTATCTATATAGTTTACTCCATATTTATCAAACATCGATTTTGGAAGTAAAATGTTATCAAGGGTATTTTTTTTGCCTTTAAAAATATAGCTAAATCTATATAGTGAAGGAATCTCAAGCCAAAGATTATATAAATAGCCACAATGTTTTTTTACAAAATCTTCATTTACAAATCTATTTTTATAAATAGTAGGCAAGATATGATTTATTCCAGTGATTCCTAATGTATCATTTAGTAGTGGCTCATAAAGAAGTGTTTGAAACTCATTATAGTTTGAGTTAAAATCACCCAAAACTATATAATCACTTTTACAGTTTAGTTTTTTTATCTCTTTTAAAAGGGCTTTTGCATAAATAACTCTTATGCTTTCTGGCGCATGTTTTGATTTCCAATGATTAATAAATATTATTAATGTATTATTTTCTATATCTATGGTTACTTTTAAAATATTTCTTGCTCTTTTTATATCTTTTATCTCAATCTCTTCTTTTTTAATAATTTTATATTTAGAAAAAATGGCATTTTTTACTGGAGAGAATCTACTATGTGCAATGGCAAAATAGGGATAATGCAAATAAGAGTTTAAATCTTTTAAAACTTTTAATGATTCAATCTCTTGTAAAGCAATAATATCTGGATTTAAATCTTTTATAACTTTTGCAATATTTTTAAGTTTTATTTTATATGTTTTTTCATTCCAGTTATGCGTGTATGGAATATAATCTTCATATTCAAGTCCACTTTTTTGAAGATCAAATAGATTTTGAACATTATATGAAGCTATTTTAAAAGGTTTTGAATAGCAAAAAACTGTTATTAAAAATAGAATAAATATCTTATGCATATATATCTATATGTCCATCTTTTGGTCTTTTTTTATTTTCTTTCTTTTTATTTTTTTTAACTATTTTTTTCTTTTTTTTCCTTAGCCAAGACCTAAAAGGTAATTTTTCATCAGTTATTTTAAATGCTTTATAAACTTCTTCAATATTAAAATCTGCCATAATTTATCCTTTTTTATAAATTTTAGCAAAAAATAGACGATAATATAGGATAAATAAAGAATAGATATGTAAAATGTGTTAACAATCTTTTTATAATTTAGATGTTAAAAGGAATAATATGAAAAAATTATTTTTTTCTTTTTCTATTTTTTTTATTTTCTTAAATTTATCATATTCTAAAATATTAGATTATTCATATGCAATAAAACATGCAAAAGAAGGAAAAATTGAAATAGCTTTAAAAGAATTAAAAAAATTATATAAAAAATATCCAAATAATAAAAAATTATATTTTGATTATATAACTATATTAGGATGGGCAGGCAAATATGAAGAGGTTATTCGTTTATCAAAAGATAAGAATTTTTATAATATGCCCGATTATACTCTTGAAATTATTGCAAAGTCATATAGAAATTTAAAAGATTATAAAAAAGCTAAAAAACTATATACTCTTTGCCTGAATAAAAATCCAAATAATAAAAATTGCAGATATGGTTTAATTCTAACTTATGCAGATGCAAAAGAGAGTGATAAAGCGCTAAAAACTCTCTCAGAAATAAAAATAAAAGATTATTACTACTATTTTTTAAAAGGTTATATTTTAGAATCTAAAAGAAATTTTTTTGATGCTTTTATTAATTATCAAAAATCCTACGAATTAAACCCTAATGATAAAGATACTCTAATTGCAATTGTAAGAATTCTTGATATTTTAGGTCTTCCATATCTTGCTGAAAATTATATAAATAAAAATCCAAAAATTTTTGATAAAAATATAATTACTAGAATTAAAAAAGACCAAATTGCATTTAAAATTAGATGGGGGGAATTGATACATCCAAATATAAAAAATAGATTTAAAGAGACTGATGAAGCTTTAAAAAAACTAAATAAATTAATTTCATCTTCTAAAGCAAAAACTTTAAAAGAAGAAAATCCAAATATTTTACAAGCAAGATTTGATAAATTGGTGGCATTAAGAGATAGATATTTTATGGATGAGGTAATAAAAGAATATAAAATATTAAAAAAAGAGAAAATTAGTCTTCCATATTACTCTTTAAATGCAGTAGGAGATGCTTATTTATATAAGAGAAAACCAGAAATTGCAATAAAATTTTATGAAAAGGCTTTAGAAAAAAATCCAAAACATTTTGAAAGTAAAATAGGAAAATTTTATTGCTATGTAGAGATGTTTAAATTAAAAAAAGCTATTAAGTGGATAGATAGTGTCGATAAAAATGAGCCTATATGGATAAAAGGAAAATATGAAAATGATTATAAATTAGAAAGTACTACTTCTGCAGCATTAGCAAGATATTTTGCAGATTATATGAATGAAGCGCAGAAAAGATTTGAAAGAATGAATTCAATTGCACCTGCAAATGTTGATATAAGATCTGATAAAGCAAGTGTTTATAAAGATAGAGGTTGGCCAAGGATGGCAATTGATGAGTGTGATATTGCTCTTGCTTATGAAAAAAAACATAAAAATGCAAATCTAATAAAAGGTTTATCTTTATTAGATGCAAATAGATTTAAAAGAAGTGAAAAAATTATAAATAATCTGTATAGAGTATATCCAGAAGACCTACAAGTTCAAAGGGCAAAAAAACTTTTTAATATATATAAAAATAAAAATCAATTAATTATTGATAGTGTAATAGGTTCAAGCAGTGGTGGAAATATTGGAAATGACCATTTTTATATAGAATCTAAACTCTATTCAAAACCTATAGATTACTATTATAGAGTTTATCTAATAGGGTTTTATTCTAAATCCGATGTTGAGGAAGGAACAGAAAAATTTAAAAGAGTTGGATTGGCATTAGAGTATAAAAAGAGAGATAATATAGGAAATATTGGTTTTATAAAAAATAAAAATATAGATAAAAATGGATGGTTTGTAGATATAAAACACTATTTTAATGATATATGGATTATTTTTGCTTCTTATGAATCTTATAGTAAAGAGACTCCACTTAGAGCATTAAAAAATGGTGTTTATGCAAACAGAAAAGATTTTATTCTAACATATAGAGCTAATGAATCAAGAGAAACAAATATAGAATTTGAAAGAATGGATTTTAATGATTCTAATAATAAAAATAGTTTCAATATTAGCCATTATGAAAGATTAATAACAGGACCATTTTACAAATTAAATACTACATTTTCATTTTCAACAGCAAAATATTCAAAGCAGGATGTAATTTATTTTAGTCCAAAAAAAGATAGATATATTGGAGTAGATATTGAAAATATTTGGCATCTTTATAGAAGATATTCAAAAGCATTTTCACATGTGTTAGGATTTAGTATAGGAAATTATTGGCAAAAAGATTTTGGTTCTTCTACAGTTTGGTCTATAAGGTATGAGCATAGATGGGAGGCTGATGATAGATTTGATCTAATATATGGATTGTCACGATCAAAATCCTATTTTGACAATGATAAAGAGTATGATACATCTTTTTATTTAACCTTGGACTGGAGGTTTTAAATGTTTAAAAAAATATTGCTTTTTATTTTTTTGATTTTTTCACTAAATGCTAACGATAAATTTATTGTTCTTTGTTATCACAATATCGAGGACAATCCAAAAGACTCAGATATTATGAGTATTACAACAGATAAATTTATACAGCAACTTAACTGGCTTAGCAATCATGGATATACGCCTATTAGCATAGATGATTTAATTGCTGCAAAAAATGGAGAAAAAAAACTTCCCCCAAAAGCTGTTTTATTAACTTTTGATGATGCATACAGAAAATTTTATTCAAGAGTATATCCTATATTAAAAGCTTTTAAATATCCAGCCGTTTTAGCAGTGGTGGGTAAATGGATGGAATCAAAAAGTAATGAAAAGTTTTTATATGGCGATAAGATGAAGAAAAGAGATTTACTTTTAAGTTGGGAAGAGATAAAAGAGATGAGTGATTCTGGATTAGTAGAGATTGCTTCACATAGCTATGATCTACATCATGGAGTTTTAGCAAATCCTCAAGGAAATATGGAACCAGCTGCTACCACAAGAATTTATAATCCAAAAACAAAAAAATATGAAGATGATGAAAGCTATTTTAAAAGAATAGAAAAAGATTTGAAAAAAAGTAGTGATCTTATTTATCAAAAAATTGGAAAAAGACCAAGAGTTATCGTTTGGCCATATGGTGAATATAATAAATTTACTATAAAAATAGCTAAAAGATTTGGAATGAAAATCACTTTTACATTAGATGATGGATCAAATAACTTAGATGATCTACCTGCAGTAAAAAGAATTCTTTTATATGGTAATGATTCATTAAATGATTTTATTTGGCAAGTGAAAAATCCAGATAAAAAAAGAATTCAAAGAGTAGTACATATTGATTTAGATTATATTTATGATGATGATCCTATACAGCAAGAGAAAAATTTAGGAATTTTGCTTGATAGAATTAAAGAGTATAAAATTTCTACAGTCTATCTTCAAGCATTTGCTGATCCTGATGGTGATGGGGTAGCTGATGCACTATATTTTCCAAATAGACATTTACCTATGAGGGCTGATCTTTTCAATAGAGTTTCTTGGCAATTATATACAAGATGTGGAGTTGAAAGAATATATGCATGGATGCCTGTTTTGGCTTTTGATATAAAAGAAAATAAAAAATTATTTGTAAAAGCCTATGATGAGAAAAAAAGAAGCAGTTATATTGATAAAAATGCATATAAAAGATTGTCTCCATTTAATGAAAAATCAAGAAAAATAATTAAAGAGATTTATGAGGATTTAGCAAAATTTACACCAATTCAAGGAATTCTTTTTCATGATGATGCATATTTTAGTGATTTTGAAGATGCAAATGAAGAAGCCTTAAATGTTTATAAATCAAATGGATTTCCAAAATCTATAGAAAAGATTAAAGAAGATAAGTTTTTATTAAAAAAATGGACATCATTTAAAACAGATTTTTTGATAGATTTTACAAAAGAGATAGAAAATGTTGTAAGAGAATATAGACCAAATATTAAAACTGCAAGAAATATATATGCTCAAGTTGTTTTAAATCCAAAGAGTGAAGAGTGGTTTGCTCAAAATTTTGAAAAATTTCTTTATGCTTATGATTACACTGCCATAATGGCTATGCCTTATATGGAAAAAGCAAAAAATCCAAAAAAATGGTTTGAACTATTGATAGAAAAAGTTAAAAAATATCCGATAGGACTTAAAAAAAGTGTTTTTGAACTGCAAAGCGTAGATTGGAGAAGAAATAAAAAAATTGATTCAAAAATTTTAGCTAATCAAATGAAATTACTACAAAAAAATGGAGTTTTAAATTTTGGTTACTATCCTGACGATTTCATAAAAAATCATCCAGATAAAAAAATTATTCATTCAGTAATATCTTTAAACAGATATCCATTTATTAGGAGATAAAATGCTATATGAAAATTTGATAGCAAATACCATTGAACAACTAATAAATTACTCTTATTATTATCCATTATTTATGGCATATATTTGGATGGTAGGATCAATTTACTACCTATTTCATTGGGAAAGAAAAAATAGTAATACTCCAGAATTAAAAGAGTATCCTTTAGTTAGTATTTTAGTTCCCTGTTACAATGAAGAAAAACATATAAAAGAGACTATCGAATATCTATTAGAGACAAATTATCCCAATTTTGAGATTATTGCAGTAAATGATGGAAGTAAAGATAAAACCGGAGAAATATTAAAAGATTTAGAAGAAAAATATAGTGAATTAAGAGTTATAGAATTTGAAACAAATCAGGGTAAAGCAATGGGTTTAAATTGTGCTGCAATGGTTTCAAAAGGAGAATATCTTGTTTGTATAGATGGAGATACAATTTTAGACCCTGATGCAATTCACTGGATGATACATCATTTTCTAACAGGCCCTAGAGTAGGTGCTGTAACAGGAAATCCAAGAATTAGAAATAGATCAACTCTTCTTGGAAAGATTCAGATAGGCGAGTTTTCAGCAATAGTAGGAATGATTAAAAGAGCTCAAAGAATATATGGAAGAATTTTTACTGTTTCAGGTGTTATAGCTGCATTTAGAAAAACAGCAATCCATCAAGTTGGGTATTGGCATACAGATATGGTAACTGAAGATATAGATATAAGCTGGAGATTAGAACTTAATCATTGGGATATTAGATTTGAGCCAAACGCACTGTGCTGGATGTTGGTTCCTGAGACAATTAAGGGACTTTGGAAACAAAGATTAAGATGGGCTCAAGGTGGAGCTGAGGTTATAAAAAAATATTTTAAATATATTTTTAATTATAAAAATAGAAGAATGTGGGGGATATATCTGGAGTATATTTTAAGTCTGATTTGGGCATATTCAGCAGTTATTACAATAATTTTATGGTTTTTAGGATATTTTATAACTTTACCTAAAAATATCCAAGTCCCAACACTAATACCTTCGGTTTATGGAACATTTTTAGGAATAACATTTTTATTACAATTTGCTTTGAGTCTCATAATTGATTCAAAATATGAAAAAGGGATTGCAAGATATTATTATTGGATTATATGGTATCCATTTGTATTTTGGATAATAAATGTATTTACAACATCAGTAGGCTTTATAAAAGCAATATTTAAGAAAAAAGGCAAAAGAGCAGTTTGGGAAAGTCCAGATAGAGGTATAGGAGTATAAAATGTTAGATTTAAAAAAAATTATTATAGAAAAGCCAGAAGCTATTGATAAAACGGTATCATTAAGAGATAAAATAATAACATTTATTTTCTGGGGGGCTTTAATTTATATTTTTAGACCTCTTTTTGCTTTAATATTATGGATTTTATTTGGAATGCATATTTTTAATCCAGAAGTTTTTAATATTGAGCTATATGATGAAATAAGCAGATTTTTAGTAAAAAATAGTTTTACTATTTTTGTATTTGCAGTAATTTTTATAACATGGGCAGTTTATAATAAGATTATGTATGGGAAATTACGCAGAAGAAAATTTGTACCAAAAGTAACAGATAAAGAGATTGCAGAGTTTTTTAAAGTAGATATTGAAAAATTAAAAAAATGGAAAGAATTAAAATATATAAAATTTAAAATTATTGAAAAAAATAATAATTTTGAAATTAGTGATAGCCTTTAGATTTTTTTAACATTTCAATTCCTAAAAGAGGCTTTCTTGTAAGATCAGGAAAATATCCCTTTTTCCCTTTACCTCCTACTCCATGGCATCCTGTACAGTTTCCATTAAAAAGTGCAGCTCCTTCTTGTACCCATTCTGGATGAGATGGTTTTAGTCCTTGAAGAGTTGCCATATATGAAGCTATCTTTTCTGCTTCATTTTTTGATACATATCCGCCATCCATAGGTCCTGATGGATATTTGAAAATATCTGAGCCATTAATCATAACATCTATCACATAATTTTCAAAAAATTTTGGTGAATTATAGTCTATTTTTGAAATCTTTTTTTCTATTTTTTGATTTTTTGATTTAATTTCTATATGTTTATTTTTTTCCTGTTTAAAGATAATAGCCACTAATAAAAATATAAAAGGAATGATTAACAACAAAAGTTTTTTCATATTTTCTTCTCCTATTGATTAAATATAGTTATAAAAATAATAAATGAATTTTATATTTATTTTCTTTTTTATGCAACTTTTGTATCAAATCTTTCTAAATCTTTTTGATAAAATAATTAAAAATAGAATAAGGAGATTGTATGGCTTATATTTATATAGTTTGTCCTAATTGTTTAAGTGTTAATAAATTGCCTAAAAAAGATCATTATAATAAAGCAAAATGTGGCAAATGTGGGTTTAATCTATTAGATACACATCCTATTGAACTTGATCCTAACTCATTTGATATTCATATAAAAAGAAATGATATACCTGTAGTTGTTGATTTCTGGGCGCCTTGGTGTGGGCCTTGTCAAATGATGGCTCCAGCTTTTGAAGAAGCAGCAAAAAATTTTCCATTAAAAGCTAGATTCGCAAAAGTAAACACTGAGCAATTTCCACAACTTGCAGCAACTTATGGAATTAGAGGAATTCCAACAATGATTATTTTTAAAGATGGAGTTGAAATTGATAGAGTCTCTGGAGCATTAAATTCAGCTCAAATTACTCAATGGGTAGGGCAGTATATTTAGGTTCGAAGAGAAACTTCGAACCTATTTTATTTTTTATTTGAGTTTTGAAATATATTCAGCTACTGCATCAATATCTTCATCGCTATATGAAGCTACTTGGCCTTTCATAAGACCACCCATTCCATATACATTTCTTGAGCCAGCTTTATATCCTTTTAATGCTTCGACAACTTTTGCTTTATCCCATCCTCCAATTGGAGCTGATTTCCCAAGAGCTTTTTTCTCACCTTTTACGCCATGACATCCTGCACATTTTTTATATAAAGCTGCACCATCTGCCGCCATTAAACTAACTGCTGTTGCAGCTGCCAATCCTAATAATGCTAATTTTTTCATAATTTCCTCCTTTATTCGTGATTCGTAATTCGTTATTCGTGAATGGCAAGTATTAAGTTCTAATTTTAATACTATTGGTAAATCCTTTACCGCTTCACTGTTTATCACCTATTTCACTATGTTCCTATTCTACTTTCTAACTTAATCTATTAACTAAACATTAACAGCTTGGAACATTTCCACTATCACTTGCATATTCGTAACAAAAATCAAATAGATGTTTAACCCATTTATCTTTAATAGATTCTGGTTTTACCTTAGGACAAATTTTATGAACCTCTTCTTTAAATTTACCAGATTCATATATCTCTTCCCACTCATCTTGCGTATGTTTAGCAGCAAATTTTGCTCCAGTAAATCCACAAGCTTTCTTTAGCTTTTTTTGATAAAGCTTTTGTCCTTTTGCAACATCTGCAAATGCTGCTGTGCTAACAAAGCTAAGTCCTAACATTGTTGTAAATATTACTGCGATAACCTTTTTCATATCGTCCTCCTTATATTTTGATAAGAAATTATAAAATTAAATTGTGGAAAAATTGTGAATTATTTAATTCTTCCTATTACTTTATATTTATTCCAGTATATATCTATAGCTTTTTTTAATTCTTTATCTGAGAGTTTGCTTTTTTGTTTTATTCCAAATTTTTTCAAATACTCTTTATCCATTAAAGATTTATCTTTTGAAGGATTTCTTAAAAAATCAAAAATCGCTTTTTTTACTCTTTTTTCACTGCTGTAATGTAAAAGATAATCAAAAAAGAGTTTTTTTAAAGAAGGTCCATAAATTTTATGACAATTAACACAATTTTTTTCATATATATTAGAAAATGCAAAAGAAAATATAAATATTAATAAAAAAATTTTTTTTACCATTTTATTATTACCTCTGTTCCTTTGTTTATCTCAGAGTCTATTTCAATTTTTAAATGAAACTCATTTGCTATCATATATACAATATTTAAGCCTATTCCAAAGCCACCCTCGCTACTATTGAATCTTTGATATCTTTTGAATATATCTTTTATTTTTTCTTTAGGGATTCCGATGCCAGTATCTAAAATGGATATATAATTTTTTCTAAGAGCTATCTTTATCTTTCCACCAACTCTATTATATTTTATTGCATTTGATATGATATTGTCTATCATTTTTGATATCTTTTTCTTATCAGCCTCTAAAAAGCTATCTTGCAAATCCAAAATAAAATCAATTTTTTTTGATTGAGCTAAAATCTTAAAATATGATACTCTTTGTAAAATAAGATCTTTTAGATTGATTTTTTCAATCTTTGATTTTATTTTTTTATGCATTATAAGATATGTTAAATCTTGATATATATTTGAAATGGTTCTAGCAGCTATCTCAATACGATTTATCTTTTTTTTGAGTTTTTTATCTAAATTTTGTTTATCAATAGTTTCAATATTGGCTAAAATTGCGCTTATTGGGGTATTTAATTCATGAGTAGTATCTTTTATAAAATTATCAAGCAAAATCAAGGAGTTATGCATCGGTTTTAAAAAAAGTTTTGTAAGAAAATAGCCAATGAATCCCATAAAAACAATGAAAAAAAGACCAAAAATGAAAATGTTTTTATAAACTTTCTTTAGCCACAGTTCATTATCATCTACTTCAATTATTACATATTTTGTTCCTAAATAATATGCATCTGGCTCTTTTATAAAATGAATCTTTCTGCCAGTTTTATATATTACTTTATTTAAATTTACATTTTCATTTTCTAAAAGTGAAAATATTTTTATATAGTCTGCATCATAAATGGCAGATTTAAATCTAGAATATCTTGGATAATGAAGGTCTTCTCCCAAGCTTTGATGCATCTCTTTTAGTCTATGAATAACATCTTTTGCATATTCTGTAAGTTTTGGTCTTATTTGAGAAAACATAAGATTTTTTTGAAAATCATAATACATAAATGAGACAAGAGATAAAATTATAAGCGTTAAAAATATATATAAAGATAAAAAGTTTATCAATGTTTTTTTTTCACTTGGTAACAAATTTGTATCCATGCTTTTTTATACTAACTATTTTTTCTTTTCCAAGAATTTTTCTAAGATTTTTTATATATGTTCTTAAGGAACTATCACTTGGAGTCTCATCATAATCCCATAAATTTTCATATATGCTTTCATGAGTAAGGATTTGATTTTTATTTTTTAAAAAAAGTTTTAGAAGCTTTTTCTCTTTATTATTTAATGGGATTGTTTTGTTATCTTTTAAAAGCTCATCATTTTCAAGGTCATATTCAAAATTTTCATCAATTTTGATTTTTCTATTTTTTGTATCAAATTCTCTTTTTAATAGAGTCTCAATTCTTAATTTTAACTCTTTTAAAACAAATGGTTTTCTTATATAATCATCACATCCACTATTATATCCCTTTTCTAAATCATCAACAGAGTTTAATGAAGTTATAAAAATTGCAGGAGTTTTACTTTTTTGCCTAATTTTTTTCAAAATTTCAAAACCATTTTCGCCAGGTACCATCACATCAAGAAGTAAAATATCAAAATTTTTTTCATAAATTTTTTCGTATGCCTCATCTGAATTGTAAGCAACTTCAACAATATAGCCTTCATCTTCTAGATACTCTTTTATAGTATCGCTTAAATTTACATCATCCTCTAAAAGTAGAATATTTGCTTTTTGCATATATTACCTAACAAATAAAATTTTTGCTAATATAATATCAAAAAAGTATAGGATTTTTAATGAAATGTAAAAAGTGTAAAAGAGGTGAATTTGTATATCTTTTAGGTTTTGCTATGATGGTTATTGCATTTAATCAATTAAGTGTTGGGTGTATTGAAGTAGAAAAAAGCTCATCATATATGCTTTTTGGAGCAGGATTTTTAATAATGGCTTTGGGTGCATATTTAAAATCAAATGGATAACTATTTATCTATTTTTAATATAGATAGTACTAAAATTAAAAAAACATATTAAATGGAGGGTTTTATGATCAATAGAAATTTCAGGGGAATAATTTTATCTGCATTTATAGGCATTTTTGGGCTATTTATGTTAGGGGGATGTGCAACTGCTGGTACTACTACAACAGTTCAAACTTCAAATCAAAATGTTAACGAAATTGCAGCTTATAATGGGCCAAAAGCAAGAATAGCAGTAGCAACATTTAAGTGTAAAGCTGCAAAATGTGGCGGTCAGATTGGCTCAGGTATAAAAGATATGCTTGTTGATGCTCTTTTTAGATCAAATAGATTTATTGTTTTAGAAAGAGGAGAGGGCTTTAGTGAAGTTCAAAAAGAGCTTGAAATGGTAAGAGGAAAAGATTTCAAACAGTCTCAAGTTCCTAAAGGTGGAAATCTTGAAGGTGCTGATATTTTAGTAGTTGGTGCAATTACTGCATTTGAGCCAAATGCTGAAGGTATTGGTGGAGGAATTGGTGGTTTAGTTGGTGGTTTTTTTGGTGTTAAAGCAAAATCAAAAGAGGCTTATATAGCTGCCAATATTAGACTTATTGATGTTAGAACAGGAAGAATAATTAACTCAACAAGGGTAGAAGGAAAAGCTTCAAGCTTTAGTATAGGCGGAATTGGTGGTGGACTTATAGGTCATGTTCCATTAGCTGGTGGACTTAGTATATATAAAAATACACCAATGGAAAAAGCTGTAATGGTTATGATTGATAATGCTGTTAAAGAGATTTCAAGATTAATTCCTGAAAGCTATTATAGAGTAAAATAATCTAAGGGGCTTTGCCCCTATCTTCTTTAATATTTCTTTATTTATACTTTCATACCCTCAAAGGATAAAAAATGGCTATAACAAATGCTGATATTGCCGCAATTTTTAATAAAGTCGCTGATCTACTTGAGATTAAAGGTGAAAATCCATTTAAAGTTAGAGCATATAGAAATGCTGCAAGAACTGTTGAAAATATTGGAAAATCTTTAGTAGATCTTGTAAATGAGGGTTATGATTTAACAAAGCTACCTGGAATTGGTCACGATTTGAGTGAATATATTAAAGAGATTGTTACTACTGGAAAATTTAGTAAACTTCAAAAACTTGAAAAAGAGATACCTTCCCATTTAGTTGATATGTTATCTATTGAGGGTCTTGGACCTAAAAGAATAAAAGTACTTTATGAAACTTTACATGTAGAATCAATGGAAGATTTAAGAAGGGCAGCTGAGAGTGGAGAGATATTAAAGCTTCCAGGTTTTGGTCCAACATTAGTAGAAAAAATTTTAAAAGGTATTAGACTTGCAAAAAAAGCTGGACACAGATTTAGAATAGATGTAGCAAAAAATTATGCCCAAGATTTAGTAAATTATATAAAACAGATTGATGGAATCATTCACATAGATGTTGCTGGAAGTTATAGAAGAAGAAAGGAAACTGTTGGTGATCTTGATATTTTAGTAACTGCAAAAGATTGGGATAAGGTTACTGAGCATTTTGTTAAATATAGCGGTATTAAAGAGATTGTATCAAAAGGTCCAACAAGAAGTACAGTAATATTAAAATCTGATTTACAAGTTGATTTAAGAAGCGTACCAAATGAGAGTTATGGTGCGGCACTGCACTATTTTACAGGTTCGAAAGCTCATAATATTGCTATTAGAACAAGAGGTGTAAAGCTTGGATTGAAGATTAATGAATATGGAGTTTTTAAAGGTGAAAAAAGAGTAGGTGGTGAAAAAGAAGAGGATGTTTTTAAAAGTGTGGGTTTGCCTTATATTGAACCAGAACTTAGAGAAAATAGAGGCGAAATAGAAGCAGCTGAGGCTGGAAAACTTCCAAAACTTGTGAAATTGGATGATATTGTAGGTGATCTTCATATGCATACAAGATATACAGATGGTAAAAATTCTATTGAAGAGATGGCTGAAGCTGCGATGAAAAAAGGTTATAAATATATTGCAATAACAGATCATTCAAAAAGAGTAACAGTTGCTAAAGGTTTAGATGAAAAAAGGTTATTAGAACAGATTGAAGAGATAGATAAAATAAATGAGAAACTTAAAAATTTTACTATTTTAAAAGGAATAGAAGTTGATATTTTAGAAGATGGAAGTTTAGATTTAAGCAATGATGTATTAAAAGAGTTAGATGTTGTAGTTGGTGCAGTTCATTCAAAATTTAAACTTTCAAGAGAAAAACAGACTACAAGAGTATTAAAAGCAATGGATAATCCATATTTTAATATTTTAGCTCATCCCACAGGTAGACTTATAGGAAGTAGAGAAGGGTATGATATAGATATTGAAAAAATTTTAAATCATGCAAAAGAGAATGGTTGTTATTTAGAGATTAATGCACAGCCAGAAAGACTTGATTTAAATGATATAAATGCAAAGCTAGCAAAAGAGATGGGAATAAAAATGGCAATTTCAACAGATGCTCACAATATCTTTTCACTTGATTATATGCAGTATGGAGTATATCAAGCTAGACGTGGATGGTGCGAAAAAGAAGATATTTTAAATACACATTCACTTAAAGAGTTAAAAAAACTTCTTAAACGCTAATAACACAATTTCTACCACTTTTTTTTGCTTTATAAAGAGCGGTGTCTGCTTTTTTTATGAAATTTTCTAAACTCATATCTTTATTATATTCTGTTATTCCAAAACTTGCTGTTAATTTTTTTATTTTTGGAAAAGAGTGATTTTCAATAATTTTTTTGATTTTATTTGCAAAAATTTTTGCATCCTCTTTTTTATCTCCAACTGCGATAATTAAAAACTCTTCGCCACCCCATCTTCCAAGATGATCTATTTTTCTTATACTCTTTTTTAAAACAGATGAAAACTCTATTAATATTTTATCTCCAACAAGATGGCCATAAGTATCATTTATATTTTTAAAAAAATCTATATCAATCATTATTAAAGATAAAGGTGATGAAAATCTTTTACTTTTTTCACACTCCTCTTCAAGAATTTCTATAATTTTTCTTCTATTATATATTTTTGTTAATTGATCAGTTTCTGATAAAAGTTTTAATTTTTCATTTGTACTTTTTAATTCATCAGTCATTGCATCAATAAAATTTGCTAAAATTTTAAATATTGTAATTTGATCATATCTTTTCCCGTCAAATTTTTTTAATTTTGATTTTTTTGGTGATATGCTCTTTTTTTCAGATAATGAAAGAAGTGTTAATGTTTGATTGAGAAGCTCGTTTTCTTTAACATCTTTAAAATGAAAAAACTCACCATATGTAAAAAATCCAGATGTAGGAGCTATACTATTTAAATATTTTGTCTCTTCTTCAATAAGTTTTCCCATTAAGGCTTTTCGCGCTACACAGGAATATATAAAAATTGCTTCACTATTAAACTGTGAAACTTTTTCATAAATATCTTTTGATGATGAAAAGATGAGATTTGTATCACCAAATCCAAATTTAAAGATATCATTTTCTTTAATATCTCCAGCAAAAATCAAAGATTTTGCATTTTCATCAATACCTATGCAAGCTATTGCAATATAATTATCATGTTTTTTTATCATTATAGGAATTTCCATAGTTGCTAATGGAAAATTTAAGATCTCTTTTCCAAAATAGTGAAAATATAGATCTAAAGCAGGTTGATTATCTATTTCATATAATACATTTTTATTAGCTTTTGTTATTTTAAAACTTTTTCCAATTGGTTGCCAATTAAAACTATAATGGTTTTCTGCTTTTAATTTATCAGAATTTAAAGCACAGGCAACTGCTCCTTTTGAAGTAATATATTCATTATCAAATACATAAGTTTCTTTAAATTCTCCATTATCGCCTGCCATTCCGCCAGCTATGAGAAAATCTTTGTTTTTATTTTTAAGTTTTTTAATATATCTCTCTCCATCATGGTTTGTACCATCTAAAAAAGTTAAAATAACTTTTGTATCATCAGATACTAATCTATTTCCAATTTCTTTTCCTAGTTTTTCACTATTTTCCTCTTCTATTAGGAGTGAATTTAGTGAAACATTTTCAAATTGTGTAAAAGAGATAACTGTATGAGAATCATATACTTTTCCATTAAATATTTCACCAGCAGTAGTTGTTCCAATAACATGAGAGTTTGGAAAAAGAGTATTGAGGTTTTTTTGAAGATTTTTTATATATGCTTTATCTCTTTTTCCACAAAATACTTGAATCAATATCTTTTCAAAATTTTTATTAAATGTTTTTTGAACATTTTTAAGGTCTTTTATATTTTTATAATTAATATTAAAAACTTGCATTATTTATTATATAATAAAAATTATTAATTTAAATTTATTTCTATTTCTCTTTAAAAAACTCTTTTGCTTTTTTTGCAAAATTTTCTAGTTTTTCTTCAACTATTGCGTTAAAGCTATCTTTTGTGAACTTTCCATCCTTTTCCCTTACTCCTGCATTTAAACCTGTTAAAATCTCTATAGCTTCATCTATATTTTCTACTGAATATATGAAAAACTCTTTTTTTTCAATTTTTTCATATATTTCATCTTTTAATATTAAATGTTCAATATTTGATTTTGGAATAATAACTCCTTGGTCTTTGGTAAATCCTTTTATTTTGCATATCTCATAAAACCCTTCAATTTTTTCATTAACTCCACCAATTGCTTGGACTTCTCCTTTTTGACTAATTGAGCCTGTAATTGCAATATTTTGTTTTAATGGGATTTGAGATATAGCAGAAAGAAGAGCACAAGTTTCGGCTAAAGACGCACTATCTCCCTCTACAAATGAGTAACTTTGCTCAAAAACCAATGATGCTGAAAGAGTAAGAGGTATATCTGGAAGATACCTTCCCTTTAAAAATCCAGCAATAATCATTGTGCTTTTTGTATATATTTTTCCACCAAGTTCAGCCTCTTTTTCAATATCTATAAGTTCACCTTTGCCCATTCTTACAGTAGCTGTTATTTTTGTAGGTTTTGCAAAACTTATATCACCAAGATCTATTACACTAAGACCATTAATCTGTCCTATTTTTTCACCACTTATATCAATTTTTAATATATCTCTTCCAAACTCTTCATTTATTAACTCTTTTATTCTTGAGCTTCTATACTCTTTTTCATCTACAGCTTTTTTAATATCTATATCATCTATTATTTTTGCTTCTCTTTTTTTTGCCCAATAGTTTGCCTCTTGTATTATCTCTTGAAGTTTTTTGATTTTTAAAGAGAGTTTTTTAGAATCTTGTGCAAATCTTGAACTAACATCGATAATTTTTGCAATAGCTTTGTTTGATAAAGGCATAAGATTTTCATGTTTTGCAAAAGATGCTATATAATTTGCATAAATATTTAAAGTGTTTTTATCTTTTTCATATATCTCGTTAAAATCTGCTACTACTTTAAAAAGCTCTTTAAAATCGTTATCCAGATTATAAAGAAGATAATATATTATTCTATTTCCAATTAATATAATTTTTGTATCAAGATCAATTGGTTCTGGCTCTAATGTAAGAGTACTTATAAGACCAATCATTCTCTCTTTTGGTACAATTTTTATCTTTTTTGATAGAAGTGCTCTTTTTAATGATTCCCAAGCAAAAGGCTCAATCAATACTTTTCTTGCGTCAATTATTAAATATCCTCCATTTGCTTTATGTAAAGCTCCAGGTCTAATGAGAGTAAAATCGGTTATTAATGTTCCCATTTGAGCAATATGCTCTATTCTTCCTATAAGATTTTCATAAGTTGGATTATCTTCATAAATTACAGGAGCATTTTGTGTATTTTCATGTGAAATAAGAACGTTTACTTCATATCTTTTAAATGATGGTCTAACAAGAGTATAAAAAACAAAAGGCATAGAAACGCCGCTCTCTTCTTTAAAAAGAAAATCTTGAAGATGCTCTACAACATCTTTTTCTACATCATCAAGATATTTTTCAATCTTTTTATTATCTTTATATTTATTTTTAAGCTCTTCTATTAAATGCCCAGCAATTAAATGGGTTGTCTCTTCATTAAGTTTTTTTAATTTATTAACTGACTCTTTTCTAAAAAGAGCAAGCTCTCTTGTTATATCATTTAATCTATCATTTAAAATATCTAACTTTTTTTCAAACTCCTCTTTTATTTGAGGATCTAATGCTTGAAACTCTTCAGGTTTCATAAGTTGGCCATCACTTTTTAAAGGTACAAACATTATTCCAACAGGAGTTTTTACAACAGCTATACCCATACTTCTTGCTTCATTTTCAAGATTTTTATATAGAAATTCACTTCTGTTTTTATATTCTTCTTCTATCATCTTTTTTCTTGCATTATACTCTTCACTTTCAAATGCAGCAGGAATAGCACTTTTTAAAGTCTCAATAAGATTTTTCATATCTTTTTTAAACTCTATTCCTCGCCCTGGAGGAAGTAAAATAGATATAGGCTTATTTATTTGGGAAAAGTTATTGACGTAACATATATCATTTGGAGGATTTTTTGTTTTTGCTTTTTCATTTAGGAGCGTTTTAACAATTTCATGTTTTCCTAGGCCTCCTGGCCCCATTACAAAAATGTTATATTTATTATTATCTATTTCAGTAGCAAAATCGATTGATTTTATAGCTCTATCTTGTCCAAAAATTTCAAATTTTTTCTCTATTTCTTCAGTTGTTTTAAAATCAAAAATTTCAGGTTTGCATCTATTATCAATATCTTTTAATTCTAAAGGATTGATAGGCATATTTTCTCCTTTTTATACTTTATATAGATTTTATTACATTTAAACTAAAATTATTTGTAATTTAATCATTTTGGAGAAATTTATGAATATAAAAACCCCTTTTTTAACAGTTGATGGAATTATTAAGATTTTTGAGGAAGATAAATTTAAAGGAATTGTTCTTATAAAAAGGAAAAATCCTCCTATAGGCTTGGCTCTTCCAGGAGGCTTTGTAGAAGTTGGCGAAAGAGTAGAAGAGGCATTGATAAGAGAGATGAAAGAAGAAACCTCTTTAGATGTTACAATAGAAAGACTGTTAGGAGTATATAGTGATCCAAAAAGAGATCCGAGGTTTCATACAGCTTCATGTGTATTTATTTGCAATGCAAAAGGCATACCAAAAGGTGGAGATGATGCAAAAGAGGCCTATATTTATAAATTAGAAGAGATTGAATATGATTTAATGGTTTTTGATCATGCAAAAATATTAAAAGATTTTCTGGAAAAATTATGAGAATATTATTAAAAGAAGCATCTGTAAAATATGAAGAGAAAAAATCAAAATTTATCTCTTATATTATTAATTTTGAAAAATTTGAGAAATTTTTAAACGAACTTCAAAAAGAGCATCCAAAAGCAAACCATATTGTTTGGGCTTATAGATATTTAGATAAAAATCAAATTATTGAAAATCAAAGTGATGATGGTGAGCCAAAGGGTAGTGCAGGAAAACCAACATTGCATATACTAAAAAAGCAAAATATTATAAATAGTGCAATCATAACAGTACGATATTTTGGTGGGATAAAACTTGGAGTAAATGGATTGGTTAAAGCTTATACAAAATCGGCAACTCTTGCTTTATCAAAAGCAGAGTTTGGTATATATAAAGAGTATAAAAATATATCATTTTCTATAAATTACAAAGATTTTTCAAAATTTGAGTATTTTTTAAAAAAATTTGATGCAAAATTTGTAAAAAAAGAGTTTTTATCCGATAATATTGAAGTTATAGTTCAAATAGAGAATAAAAAAGAACATCTGTTTGAAAAAAATATCAAAAATTTTATTCAAAAGTAGATGAATGAAAGTTAAAAATTTAGTAGTTAAAAGAAATGATAATATATCTATATTAGATTTTTATGAAATAGAAGAGTTTAAAAATTATAAATCAGTACTTGTGCAAGTATTTTCTGCAGTTGAAGATAAAGATTTTTTACAGCTTTATTTAAATAAATTAAAATCATTTATACCAAAAGCGAAAATTATAGGGACTTCTTGTAGTGAATTTATTAATAATAAGATTGAAGATAATGGTATTTTGTTTTCTATAATAGGTTTTGAAAAAAGTGAAGTAAATATTTTTTTAGAAAATGATAAAAATCTAAACTCTTATGAAATAGGTAAGAGTATTGCAAAAAAATTATCTTCAAAAACAGAAATTCTCATAACATTTTCAGAATCTAAGTCAATAAATGGTGACCTATATTTAGATGGGATAAAAGCTGTAAGAGATAATATTCATATCGCAGGCGGTATTGCATCAACAAAAAGTTTTAAAAATACCTTTGTTATTTATGATACGCAAATTTTATATAATGGAGTAGTCGCTGCAGAATTTTTTGGTGAAAATCTTAAATTTTATAATGATTATCTTCTTGGCTGGGAGCATTTTGGAAAAGAGTTTACTGTTACTTCAGCAGATGGCAAAAATCTTATTGCAATTGATGGAAAATCGCCAAAAAAAATTTTTGAGCACTATTTGGGAAAAGAGGTTGCAGATCATATTCCAGGTGTTGGCTCTGCATTTAGTTTTATTATTAAAAGAGGTGAAGATTTTATACCAAGAGGAATTATTGATGTAAAAGATGAAAAGTTTGTTTTAGCTGGTGAGATAAAAGTTGGGGATAAAATATATCTAGCATATGCCAATCCATATTCAATCATTAATCAAAAGAATTTTTCTAAAAATTTTTGTGAAAAAATAGGTAAACCAGAAGTAATATTTAATTATTACTGTTTAGGAAGAAAACTTTATCTACCACAAGAGGTTATAAATCATGAGATGCAAGCTATTAACAGATATGCTCCAGTTTCTGGTTTTTTAACTCTTGGTGAATTTTTTGCTACAGACTCTCAATGTATAAATCTAAATTTTAGCACCAGCATAATTGCATTAAGCGAAGGAGAGAAAAATGATTGCAAAGAGAAAAATTTTCATATAGAGATTCCAGATTTTAATATATTTAATTTAATAACCCAGGGGCTATTTAGAATGATAGAGACAAGAAGCAAAGAATTAGAAGAACTTGCATATTATGATCAATTAACCAATCTTCCAAATAGAAGATATCTAAATGAAAAGATAATAAAAGATATTAAATTTTGCAAAGAAAAAGGGAAAAAATTAGCAGTTCTTTATATAGATCTTGATAAATTTAAAAATATTAATGATACATTAGGCCATTTTTATGGTGATGAAATTCTAAAAAAAGTAGGAAAAGAGTTAAAAGAGATTGCATTCAAAAATGAAGCTTTTATTGCAAGATTTGGTGGTGATGAATTTATTATGCTTATAAAAATAGATAATCACCATTTTGAAAAAGTTATAAAAACTATAAATAGTATTATTGATTTTTGTAAGAAACCAATAAATATTAAAAATAAAACTTTTACTTTAGGTACAAGTGTTGGAGTGTCTCTTTATCCTAATGACGGGATTGATGTTCAAGATCTTATTAAAAATGCAGATATAGCTATGTATCAGGCAAAACTTAAAGGTGGAAATAGGTTTAAATTTTATAATGAATATATGACAAAAAATAGAGTTGATATAATAAAGCTTGAAAATGATTTAAGAGAAGCAATAAAAAATAATCAATTTGTTGTATATTATCAGCCAATTTATAATATTTTAAATAAAAAAATTATTGGTGCAGAAGCTCTTATTAGATGGAAACATCCTAAAAAAGGCATCATTTACCCAGAACAATTTATAGAGTTTGCAGAACAAGAGGGGTATATAGATAATATAACTGAAAAAGTGCTTGAAAAAGTTTTCAATGATTTAAATATTTTAAAAATGAAAAAGAAAAATCTTCCAAAAATAAATATCAATTTTTCTGTCAAAAATATTTTAAATGATCGATTTGTTAAAAAAATAGAGGAGTTTTCAAAAAAATATCAGATCTCTCCTAAATATATAAGTATAGAAGTTACAGAAACATCATTAGTAAAAAATATTGATAAATGTGTAAAAACATTAAAAAAGCTAAAAGATTTAGGAATAGATATCTCTATTGATGATTTTGGGACAGGATACTCTTCTTTAAATTATTTAAAAACTTTACCTATAACCTCGCTAAAAATTGATAAAAGTTTTATTTCTGAGATTCCTTATGAGAAAAACGATATAGTTATCGTAGAAACAATACTTGCTTTGGCAGATGCATTAAATTTAAATGTTGTTGCAGAAGGGATTGAAACAAAAGAACAAGAAGAGTTTTTAATAAAAAGTAAAAGTTATTCTGGTCAAGGTTATCTATATAAAAGGCCAATGAGATTTAATGAGTTTGAAAAGATTTTATAAAAAAGATTGTTAAAAGTGGCGGAGCCGACGGGACTCGAACCCGCGACCTCCGGCGTGACAGGCCGGCATTCTAACCAGCTGAACTACGGCTCCAGGAGATTTATGGTGGTCGCTAGTGGACTCGAACCACTGACCACTTGCTTGTAAGGCAAGCGCTCTACCAACTGAGCTAAGCGACCTCAATGTGGCGACCCCTAGGGGATTTGAACCCCTGTGACCACCGTGAAAGGGTGGCATCCTTGGCCACTAGATGAAGGGGTCATAGTCTAAAAAAGCCTTTAGCTAAAATATTAATCTTAGCTAAAGGCTTGAGTGGTGACCCGTGTTGGATTCGAACCAACGGCCCTCTCCTTAAAAGGGAGATGCTCTACCAGCTGAGCTAACGGGTCAAAGGCGCTTTTTAGGCGCTTTCGTTTGCAAATGTGAGTGAAATTATAAGCAAAAAAATTTCATTTGTCAATACTTTTTTTAAAAAAAATCAAAAATTTTAAAAAAGCTCATTTTTTGCAATATCAAAAAGAAGTTTTACTGCATACATTGCAGCTTGATATTGGATATAGTTTCTATCTCCTTCAAAATGCATTGTTTTAATAATCTCTTTTTCATTACTTTTTGCTCCAATTACAACTGTCCCAACAGGTTTAGTAGGAGTAGCTCCACCAGGTCCAGCTATTCCGCTTATTGCCATAGCAAAATCACTTTCGCTAACCTTTAATGCACCTTTTAACATTCCAGTAACTGTCTCTTTGCTTACAGCACCAAATTCATTTAAAATTTCTGGCTTAACACCTAGCCAAGAGCTTTTTATTTCATTTGCATATGTAACAAGTGAGCCTTTGAAAATTGATGAGCTTCCAGGTACTTTTGTAAGCATTGAAGCAAGAAGACCTCCAGTGCAACTTTCTGCAAAAGTTACTGTTTTATGAATAGCACTTAATCTCTCTATTAGGTATTCAAAAATATTTTCTGCTACTACAATATTTTCCGGGAGTAAAAGTTTTGCATTTTGAACAAACATAGCAAGATCACCAAATTTTGAATTTATTGCAACAACTTTTATCCACTCTTTTGTAAGATATGTAAAAGTAAGATTTATATCATAAGTATTTGCTAGATTTGAAAGTTTATCTTTTGCTTCATTTATGTCTATATTAAAAATGTTTAACACTGCATATTCAAATTTGGTTTCTAAAAAAATTGAAGGTAACTTATCAATCTCTTTTATTTTTATAACATTTACATTTTTTTCATTTTCACTAATTAAAAAGCTATTTTTTTCATATTTAGAAGATTTTGAAGGAACTAAAATATCATCCTTTGCAATTAATATATCATCAAACAGAGTTGCAACTATTTTACTAACAGTTGCAAAAGAGGTTTGAGATGTTGCAATTAATAAATTATCATATTTTTTAAAATTTTCGCTTATTTCTAAAAAAAGATTTTTATCATTTTCGCTTATATTTATATGAGCATCAATTTTTCCAACTTTTTTACAAGCCTCTCTTTTTAAATACTCTATAAAAGGTTCATTTATTTTTATATCTTTTCCTACTATTATCAATATGTTTTTCATAGCTATCCTTTAAATCTTTTAGCATTTTTAATTATATCCAAATCTCAGCACTTCTTAATTACATTTTTTGTAAAATAAAGTTGCTTTTTATAGTTAAAAAGGTTGGGTAGTTGAGTTGATGAGTGGGTAAGTGGGTAAAAAACTTAATAATTTTAACCACTCAACAATTCAATTTTTTTAACCACTCAACCACTCAACTTTTTTAACCACTCAACTTTTTTAAAAGGAAATATATGGATTATAAAGATACTCTTCTTTTGCCAAAAACTACTTTTCCTATGAGAGGAAATCTACCACAAAATGAGCCAAAAAGATATAAAAACTGGTTTGAAAAAGATGTTTATAAAAAAATGATAAAAAATAGAGAAGGAAGAGCTTTATTTACTCTTCATGATGGCCCTCCATATGCAAATGGTCATATTCATATAGGTCATGCGCTCAATAAAATTTTAAAAGATATGATTGTAAAATTTAACTATTTTAGTGGATATGCTATAAGATTTACTCCTGGATGGGATTGCCATGGTCTTCCTATTGAGCAACAAATTGAAAAAAAACTTGGAACCAAAAAGAAAGAGACTCTTCCAAAAACAAAAATAAGAGAATTGTGTCGTGAGCATGCAAAAAAATTTGTTGATATTCAAAAAGATGAGTTTAAATCTTTAGGTGTAGTTGCAGATTGGGATAAGCCATATTTGACTATGGATTTTGTATTTGAGGCAAATATTTATAGAACTTTATGTAATATTGCAAAAAAAGGGCTTTTGGTAGAGAGAAATAAGCCAGTTTATTGGAGTTGGGCAGCTAAAACAGCTTTAGCTGAAGCAGAAGTAGAGTATGAGGATAAAGTATCTCCATCAATTTATGTAGCATTTAAGTTAAAAGATGATGCTTTAGAAAAAATAGGTGAGAATGAGGCTTATATAGTCATATGGACAACTACTCCATGGACTCTGCCTGCAAATGTTGCTGTTGCCATAAATCCAGAAGAGAAATATGTTTTAACATCTGATAAAAAAATTGTTGCGAAAAAGCTTTATGAAACATTAAAAGACAAGGGTGTTGTAAAAGGTGAAATTAAAAAAGAGATCGATCCAAAAATTTTAGAAAATACCCATGCAATTAATCCTTTAAATAACAGAGATTCAAAAATTATTCTAGGCGAGCATGTAACTATGGATACAGGATCTGGTGCTGTGCATACAGCTCCTGGGCATGGTGAGGATGACTATAAGATAGGATTAAAATATAATCTTCCAATTATTATGCCTGTAGATGATGAGGGAAGATTTGATGAGACTGTTGTAAGAGAAAAACTTCTTCCAAATCCTAAAGAGTTTGTTGGGGTTAATGTATTTGATGCAAATGATAAAATAATAGAGCTTTTAGGAGATGCCCTTTTATTAAAAGAGGATATTAAGCACTCTTATCCTCACTGCTGGAGAACACATAAGCCAGTTATTTTTAGAGCAACTAAGCAGTGGTTTATAGCAGTTGATAAAAATCCAGATGGTGAAGAGAAGAGTTTAAGAGAGATTGCTTTAAGTGAGATTGAAAAGACAAATTTTTATCCAGAGTGGGGAAGAAATAGATTAAAAAGTATGGTAGAAAACAGACCAGATTGGTGTATTTCAAGACAAAGAGATTGGGGAGTTCCAATAGCATTTTTTAGAAATAAAAAAACTGGTGAAGTTATCTTAGATGAAAAAGTTTTAAACTATATTGCTATGATTTTTGAAAAGTTTGGTGCAGATGCCTGGTATAGTATGGATATAAAAGATCTTTTATATCCAGGAAGTGGTTTAAACCCAGATGATTTAAAAAAAGTAAATGATATCTTAGATGTTTGGTTTGATAGTGGATCAACTTGGTATGCAGTTTTAAAAAGCAAAAGATATGATGCTGGAAATTATCCAGCTGATCTTTATCTTGAAGGAAGCGATCAGCATAGAGGTTGGTTTCAAAGTTCCCTTCTTGTTAGCTCAGCAATAGAACATAAAGCTCCATTTAAATCAATTCTCACTCATGGATTTACAGTTGATGAAAAGGGTGAGAAGATGAGCAAATCCAAAGGAAATGTTGTTGCTCCTCAAGATGTTGCTAAAAAGTTTGGTGTTGAGATACTTAGACTTTGGGTTGCAATGAGTGAATATAAGAGTGATTTAAAAATAAGCGAAAATATTTTAAAACAGATTGCTGAACAGTATAGAAAACTTAGAAATACTTTTAGATTTATGCTTGCAAATATAAATGATTTAGAAGAGATTAATACTCAATTTAAAATTTTAGATAGATGGATTTTACAAAAAGCAAAAAAAATTTTAGATGAGGTAGAAGAGAATTTTAAAAATTATGAATTTTCAAAAGGCTTTAATATTTTAAACCATTTTATTGTAAATGAATTTAGTGGAATATATCTTGATGTTTGTAAAGATAGACTCTATTGTGATGCTTTAAATGATCCTCATAGACGTGCTAGCCAAAGTGCTATGGCATTAATAGCAAGATCGCTTCTTACATTAATTGCACCAGTTTTAACATATACAGCAGATGAGATAGTTGAACATGCTCCAGAAATTTTAAAAGGTGAAAATGAAGATATTTTTGATTTTGAGCATAAAAAACTTGAAAGTATTGAGAGTGATTTTAATGAAGAGTATATGTTAGAAGCAAGAAGAAAATTTAATGAGATTGTTGATAACTTAAAAAAAGAAAAAGTAATAAAAAGCTCACTAGAGCTTGTTTTAGAAACAGATTCAAATATTGTTTTAGATATAGATGAGACTGAGAGAGAGGATTGGTTTATTGTAAGTGGGGTATTTGAAAAGATAGATACCCAAGAGCTTGGTGAGTTTGAAGTTGAAAAAGATAAATTTATTATAAAAAGAGCAAAACTTTATAAATGTCCAAGATGTTGGAAATATAAAGCTAAAGAAGAAGGTGCACTTTGTGAGAGATGCCAAAAGGTTTTAAATGGATCTTAGTAAACCTGTACCAATTGAAGCAATTTTTTATGCGATAGCTTTTTTTGTTATTATAACAGTAATTGGTATTTTTTTTGTTAATAATTTGAGGAGGAAAAATTGATTACCCTAAAAGAGGCTTTAAAATTAAAAAATGAAGAGATAGAGGATTTTAAAAAAGATCTTTTAAAAAAAATAGATGAAAAAAAAGAGTTAAATGCTTATATTGATGTTAAAGATTATGGTAAGGGAATTCCTATAGCTATAAAAGATAATATTCAAGTAGACGGCTGGGAGATAACATGTGCGAGCAAAATTTTAAAAGGTTATATTGCTCCATATAATGCTACAGTAATTAATAAAATTCTAAATGCAGGTCTTAGTCCATTTGGTAGAACAAATATGGATGAATTTGCTATGGGAAGTTCTACTGAGAGTAGCTGTTATGGTAAGACTATTAATCCAAAAGATTTTACTAGAGTTCCTGGTGGAAGCAGTGGTGGAAGTGCAGCAGTTGTTGCAGCTGGTATTGCAATTGCTGCTCTTGGTAGCGATACGGGAGGAAGTATCAGACAGCCAGCAGCATTTTGTGGATGTGTTGGTATGAAGCCGACATATGGAAGAGTAAGCAGATATGGTCTTGCTGCATATGGAAGTAGTTTAGACCAAATTGGTCCAATAACACAAAATGTTGAAGATGCGGCAATTTTATATGATATTATTTCTGGATATGATGAAAAAGATAGTACAAGTGCAAATATAGAATATAAAAAAGTATCAACAAACTTAAATCCAGACAGAAAACTTAAAATAGGTGTTGTTCCAAATTACATAAAAGATGCAAGTAACTCTATTCAAAAAGCTTATGAAAAGGCAATTGAAGCATTAAAAAAAGAGGGTCATGAGATAGTTGAAGTTAATTTAATGGATGCAAAATATGATATTGCCGCTTATTATATTACTGCAATGGCTGAAGCAAGTACAAATTTAAGCAGATATGATGGTGTTAGATATGGATATAGAGCAGAGGCTAAAAATTTAAAAGAGATGTATTCTAAAACTAGAAGTGAGGGTTTTGGCGAAGAGGTTAAAAGAAGAATTTTACTTGGAACATTTGTTTTAAGTAGCGGATATTATGATGCTTACTATATTAAAGCCCAAAAAGTTAGACATTTAATAAAAGATGAATACAAAAAAGTTTTTGAAGATGTTGATTTGATTTTGAGTCCTGTGGCTCCAGATATTGCCTTTAAATTTGGAAGTAAAAAGACACCTCTTGAGATGTATTTAAGTGATGTTTATACAATTGGTGTAAATCTTGCAGGGCTTCCAGCAATTAGTTTACCAGTTGATGAGAGTGAAGGGTTGCCAGTAGGGCTTCAGTTAATAGGAAAGCATTTTGATGAGCAGACAGTTTTTGACGGAGCTTTGAGTCTGGAAAGAGCATTGAAGTAAAAGAGTTAGAGAGTGATAAGTAGAATAAAAGAGGAGAAAAAATGAGAATAAGAAAAAGAGCTTTAACATTTGAAGATGTGCTTTTGGTTCCTAAGCATTCAAATGTTCTTCCAAAAGAGGTAGATATTTCAACAAGACTTACAAGAAATGTAACATTAAATATTCCTTTAGTTTCAGCTGCTATGGATACAGTTACAGAACATAGAGCTGCTATTGCTATGGCAAGACTTGGAGGTATTGGAATAATTCATAAAAATATGGATATTGAGTCTCAAGTTTTAGAGATAAAAAGAGTTAAAAAGAGTGAAAGCGGAATTATAATTGATCCAATTTACGTACATCCAGATGCTACATTACAAGATGCTGAGAGACTAATGAGCGAATATAAAATCAGTGGTGTTCCTGTGGTAGATGAACATAAAAAACTGCTTGGAATTTTAACAAATAGAGATTTAAGATTTGAAAAGGATTACTCTAAAAAAGTTGGCGAAGTAATGACAAAAATGCCTCTAATTACGGCAAAACCTGGAACAACTTTAGAAGAGGCAACAGAGATTATGCATAAACATAAAATCGAAAAGCTTCCAATAGTTGATGATGAAGGATATCTAAAAGGACTTATTACAATAAAAGATATTAAAAAGAAGATAGAGTATCCTAATGCAAATAAAGATGATTATGGAAGGCTTAGAGTTGGTGCTGCAATTGGAGTTAACCAATTAGATAGAGCTAAAGCTTTAGTTGAAGCAGGTGTTGATGTTTTGGTTTTAGATAGTGCTCATGGACATTCTCAAGGCATTATTGATACTTTAAAAGCGATAAAAGATGAGCTTGTTGTTGATGTTATTGCTGGAAATGTTGCTACAGCTGAAGCCACTGCTGATTTAATTGAAGCTGGAGCAGATGGTGTAAAAGTTGGAATAGGACCTGGCAGTATATGTACTACAAGAATTGTTGCTGGAGTTGGAGTTCCTCAAATTAGTGCAATTGATGAGTGTGCACAGGTGGCAGCTGAGTATGATGTTCCAATAATTGCAGATGGTGGTATAAAATATTCAGGTGATGTAGCAAAAGCTTTAGCTGTTGGAGCAAGCTCAGTTATGATAGGAAGTCTGCTTGCTGGAACAGAAGAGAGTCCTGGTGAAGTTATAATGTATCAAGGAAGACAGTATAAAACATATCGTGGAATGGGAAGCATTGGTGCTATGACAAAAGGAAGTACAGATAGATATTTTCAAGAGGGAACAGCTGCTGATAAATTAGTTCCTGAAGGAATTGAAGGTATGGTTCCATATCGTGGAAAAATTTCAAATGTTGTTCATCAATTGATAGGTGGTCTTAGAAGCTCAATGGGATATGTAGGCGCAAAAGATATAAAAGCATTTCAAGAAAGAGCTGAATTTGTTGAAATAACAAGTGCAGGATTAAAAGAGTCTCATGTTCATGATGTAACTATTACAAAAGAGGCTCCAAACTATCATGTATAAACCCTTTTGGGTTTATACTTTAAATAATTATCTCTTCTTAAAATTTAATACTCCTATAAATAATAATTTGTTATATTTAACCTCCATTGATTTATAAAAAAAATTAATAAAAGAAAAATTATGAAAAAACTATTTGAAGAGTTTCAAACTTTTATAGTACAACAAAGTGCCGATAAAGATGGTCCATTATCTCCACCTATAATAAACTCTGCTGCTTTTTCATATGGTAATCCAGAAAGTGCAGAAAAGATATTTTCGGGAGAGATAAACAGGCCTTTATATTCTAGAATAGCAAATCCAACAAACTCAAAACTTGAAAATTTGATAAGTTATATAGATAAAGGTGCAGGAAGTGTTGTCACTTCAAGTGGTATGGGTGCAATATCACTAGCTATTATGAGTTTTTTAAAAAGTGGAGATGAAATTATAAGTATTGGCGGGCTTTTTGGAGGAACATACTCTTTTTTTAGTGAAACAATTAAAAGATTTGGAATAGATGTAAAATTTATAGATGCAGATGAAGATATAGAAAAATTTATTACAGAAAATACAAAAATTATATTTACTGAAAGTGTTTCAAATCCAAATTTAGATATTGCAGATTTTTTAAAAATTGAAAAAATTTGCAAAAAAAATAAAATTTTATTTATTGTAGATAACACATTAACACCACTTTTATTTAATCCTTTTGATTTTGGAGCAGATTTAATAATCTATTCAACTACAAAAATAATAAGTGGGCATTCTCAGGCCCTTGGCGGTGCTGTTGTTTATAGAGAAATTGATAGCAATGATAAACTTTTTGAAAGATTTGATTTTTTAAAAAATATTTATGAGAAAAAAGGAAAAAATGCTTTATTGTATGCTTTGAAAAAAAGAGCAATGAGAGATTTTGGTATGAGTGAAAGTGCATTTAATAGCTATTTAACAATTTTAGGATTGCAAACATTGCCTCTTAGAATTCAAAGAGTAAATGAGAGTACTAAATATTTAGTAGAAACTCTTTATGAAAATGGTTTTAAAATTTCACATCCTCAATTAAAAAATAGTAATTATCATCAAAGATATGAAAAATATTTTCCAAATGGTGTAGGAGGAGTATTTTCTATAGATTTTGAAACAAAAGATAAAGCTTTTAATTTTTTAAAAAACTCAAAACTACTTTTTCTTACAGCAAATCTTGGAGATAGTAGAACATTAGCTCTTCATATGAATAGTACCATTTATAGAGATTTTTCAAAAAATGATAAAAAGTTTTTGAAAATAACTGAGGGACTTGTTAGAATATCTGTTGGACTTGAAGATCCACAAATTTTAATTGAAGATTTTTTAAAAGCAGCAAAAGGATAAACAATGAAAAAAGAGACGATTGCACTTCATGCAGGTTATACAAAAGATGAACAAAAAACAATGGCAGTACCAATCTATATGACAACTGCATACGCTTTTGATAGTGTTGAACATGCCGCTAATCTATTTGCCTTGAAAGAGATAGGAAATATTTATACTAGAATAGGAAACCCAACAACAGATGTTTTTGAAAAAAGATTTGCAGCTTTAGAGGGTGGTGTGGCTGCGCTTGCCACATCAAGTGGAATGGCAGCAATTAATTATTCTGTTTTAAATGTTTGTGAAAGCGGTGATAATATTATTGCAGCAAATCAGTTATATGGTGGGACTGTAACGCTTTTTACTCATACATTAAAAAGGCTTGGTATTGAAGCAAGAATGTTTGATGTTCACAGTCCTGAAAAAATTGAAGAACTTATTGATAAAAATACAAAATTGATATTTTTTGAAAGCATTACAAATCCAAGCATAGATGTGCCGGATTTTGAAAAAATAGTAAAAATTGCAAATAAACATAATATATTAACAGTTGTTGATAATACTGTTGCAACTCCAATTTTATGCAATCCTATAGAGTATGGTGTTGATATAGTTGTTCATAGTACAAGTAAATATACTACTGGTCAAGGTCTTGCTCTTGGTGGAATTATTGTTGAGGCTGAATTTGCAAAAGAGAAGATAAAAGAAAATCCAAGATATAAAATGTTTAATGAACCAGATGCAAGCTATCATGGTCTAATTTATATTGATACACCTTTTCCGCCATTTGTTTTGAGAGCAAGATTGTCTCTTCTAAGAGATATGGGAAGTGCTCCAAGTCCTTTTAATAGTTGGCTATTTATTCAAGGATTGGAGCATTTAAGCCTTAGAATAAAACAGCATAGTCAAAGTGCTTTGACTATTGCTAAATGGCTAAAAAATCATCCAAAAGTAAAAAAAGTTAATTATCCACTATTAGAAGGTGATAAAAATTATGAAAATGCAAAAAAATATCTAAAAGGTGGTGCAAGTGGGCTTTTGAGCTTTGAAGTAGAAAGTTTTGAAGAGGCTAAAAAAATTGCAGATAGTGTAAAAATTTTTAGTAGAGTTGTAAATATAGGAGATAGCAAATCAATTATAACCCACCCAGCTTCAACAACTCATCAACAATTAAGCCATGAAGAGTTAATTGCAGCTGGTGTTAGTGAAGGATTGATAAGGCTTAGTATTGGACTTGAAGCTGTAGAAGATTTGATAGAGGATTTAAAATCTGCTTTGGGTAAATGTTAAAAAAGCAGCTTGAATTAGAAAGTAAAAAAATAGTTATTGGTATATTGGTTATTAGTTATTGGTAAAAATTAAATATATGGTGTCTATATATACCAATTACCAATACACCAATAACCAATATGCCATTTTATCTCTTTATTACTACCTCTAAGGTATAATTAGTCCAAATTTATAATATTTATAGAGGTTATCATTGGAAATAACTACAAAAAAAGCAAAATTTACAAATCCATTATATCTTGAAAGTGGTAGAATTTTAGAGCCTTATGAGATTGTTTATGAGACTTATGGTGAACTTAATGAAGATAAAAGCAATGTAGTTTTAATTTGTCATGCATTAAGTGGGTCTCATCATGCAGCTGGTAGATATGAGGGAGATAGAAAGCCTGGATGGTGGGATAATTTAATAGGGGATGGAAAAGCTGTTGATACTACAAAATATTTTGTTATTTGTACAAATGTTATAGGTAGCTGTTTTGGATCAACTGGTCCTATGAGCAAAATGTATCCAGATGATAGACCTTATCGATTTAAATTTCCTGTTGTAACAATAAAAGATATGGTAAAAGCTCAAAGAATCCTTCTTTCAAAACTTGGCTTTGATAAAATCAAAGCTGTTATTGGTGGCAGTATGGGTGGTATGCAAGCACTTCGTTTTGCTATAGATTATCCTGGTTTTGCAGAAAAAATAGTATCTTTAGCAGCCACTCATGCAACAAGACCTTGGGTAATTGCTTTTAATAAGATTGCTCAAGAAGCAATACTTAAAGATCCTAATTTTAAAAATGGTAAATATGATCCAAAAGATTTACAAGAAAATGGTTTAAGTGGTCTTGCTATTGGAAGGATGGCCGGACATATAAGTTTTTTGAGTCACTACTCTATGGATAGGAAATTTGGTAGAGCTTATGTTGCAAATGAAGGGTTGTATGAGCTTTTTGGAAGATTTGAGGTTGAAAGGTATCTTGAATATAATGGATACAATTTTTCTAAATGGTTTGATCCTTTAAGTTATCTATATATAACAAAAGCTATAAATATTTTTGATTTAAGCAGAGGATATGATTCGTTAAATGAGGCCTTGGAGATTGTAAAATCTAAACTTTATCTAATAGGTTTTGAAAAGGATATACTATTTTTGCCTGATGAGATGAAAGAGATTAAAGATGCTATGGATAGTATAGGAAAAGGCGAACTTGCAGAGTATTATGAAGTTAAAAGCGATTATGGTCATGATGCTTTTTTAGTTGAGGTTGATAAATTTAGCAACTATATCAATGATATTTTAGAAGGAAATAGATGAAAAGTAGTGATTTTGAAAAAAAGATTGAAGATGCAAAAAAGGTTTTAGAAAAGTTAATGAATCCAGAAATAACATTAAGCGATAGTGTTAAACTTTATAAAGAGGGTCTAAAAGCTTTGAAAGAGGCTCAAGAGATGCTTGAAAAAGCAAAAGTGGAGATTGAAGAGATTGAAAAAAATACACAAAATAGCGATATATCTGATATGGAAAAGTAAGTGAGAAGATTATGAAAATTGCAGTTTTACAGTGTGCTTATCTTGGGATGAGTCCAAATAAACTTGATTATTATTTGAGAATTTGCAGACAAAAAGATGTAAAATTACTTTTATTAGGAGAATATGTTTTAAATAGATTTTTCAAGGAGATAGAAAATACTCCTTTAAATATGTTAAAAGAGCAAACAAATCATCAAATAAATACATTAAAAGAGTTAAGCTCAAAATATGATATTACAATAGTTGCTCCAATTATTCAGATACAAAAAAACAATATTTTTAAAAAAATTGTAGTTTCTTCTTCTAATAAGATCCAATATTACACTCAACAGATGCTTATAAATTTTAAACATTGGAATGAGGAAAAATTTTTTTCAAATGATCAAGAGAGTTTAAATCCTCCTTTAACTTTTAAAATTGATAATATAAAATTTGGGGTAATTGGAGGGTATGAGCTTCATTTTAACTATTTTTTTGATGAATTTTCTAAAAAAAATGTAGATGTAGTACTTTTGCCAACTGTATCAACATTTGATTCAAATATAAGGTGGCAAGAGATTATAAAAACAAGAGCATTTTTAGGAAATTTTTATATATTAAGAGCCAATAGAATTGGAGAATATATAGATAAAGAGATAAAATGGATATTTTATGGTGAAAGTCTGCTTGCAAGCCCAGAAGGAAAAATTGAAAATATGCTTTCAAACAAAGAGGAGCTTTTGATTTGCGATATTGATAAAAACTTTATAAAAGAGAATAAAAAAGCCTGGGGATTTAAAAGGATTTTTAATAAAAAGGCAAAAAAATGAAAGACTATTTTAAAAGACAGATTGAGCTTTGGGGAGAGGAGATTCAAAACTCTTTGATAGATAAAAAAATTGCGATTATAGGATGTGGTGGTCTTGGAAGTTCTGTTGCTATAGCTCTTGGAGCAAGTGGTATAGGCGAAATATATTTAGTAGATTTTGATAAGGTAAGTCTTCATAATATACATAGACAAATCGCTTTTAAAATGGATGATGAGGGAAAATATAAAGCTGAAGTTTTAGCAAAACTTATAGAAAATAGATGCCCTTATGTAAAAGCTTTGGCATTTAATGAGAGTTTTGATGAGTTTAAAAAAAGAGCTTTAAATTATGATCTTATAATAGATTGTACTGATAATCTAAAATCAAGAGAAAAGATTGATGAATTTTCAAAAGAGATAAAAATTCCATGGATTTATGGAAGTGTTGAAGAGTTTAATGCACAAGTCTGTTTTTTTGACAAAAGCAGTTTTAAAGCTTTTAAGATAACAGATAGAAAACCAGCTGGAATAGCAGCTCCTATTGTTATGATGGCAGCCTCATTTGAGGCAAATTTGGCAATTAGATATTTAACAGGTTTGCCTATTAAAAAAGACTATTTATATTATCTATATTTTGAAGAAGATGGAGATTTAATCATAAATAAATTTCATATGCCTTTATAAACAGGTAAGAAAATGTATAAAATAAAATTTTTATTATTATTAATTCCTATTTTTCTTTTTGCAAATATCTGTTCATATGATATTGATATAAAGCTGCAAGATAAAAAAGTTAGCGGTAAAGCCCTTCTTGATTTTAACTCCTCTATAGTTTTAGATCCAACAAAAGCTGAGATTTTTTATATAAAAAATGGCACATTAGAGTTAAGTGACTATCCAAAATATAAAAAAATTACAAAAAAACCTATTGAGATTGGATTTTTTTATAAATTTAAACCTTTTAAAAATAGAATAACTCTTTTTGAGCCTTGGTATCCAAGAGTTGAAAAAAGATGCACTTATAAAATAAAAATAGATTCAAAATATTATATTGCGATTCTTCAATATACAAAAAAAGAAAAAAATATTTTTTATTTTGATAAACCTTTGAAAAATCTATATCTAATAGCATCAAAAGATTTTATTGTTAAAAGTAAAAAAGAAAAAAATTTAGAAATTTCTACCTTTTTTTATAAAAAAGATTCAAATCTAAGTAAAAGTTATTTTGATAAAAGTTTTGAATATTTTAATCTTTATAAAAATATTTTTGGGTTTTTGCCATATAAAATTTTCAATATTGTAGAGATTCCTTATCCTGTTGCTTATTCAATGGCAACAATGAGTGTTATTGGAGAGCAAATAATAGATAAAGATTATATTTTAAATGAGTCTCTAGCTCACGAAATTGTTCATCAATGGTTTGGAAACTATGTTTTTAGTCCAAATTTTGGAAATTGGTGTGAAGGTTTAACAACATTTTATAGTGATCATTTTTTAGCAAAAGATAAAAAAGAATTTAGAAAAGAGCAATTGTTAAAATATATCTCATATGTAAATGAAGATAATGAAATACCTTTAATTGAATTTGGATTTAAAGAGTATGAGGATAAAAATGCAATCGGATATGGAAAAGGATTTTTCTTTTTTTATATGTTGAAAAATTTAATTGGTAATGAAAATTTTCAAAAAGGTATAAAAGAGTTATTAAAAAATTATAAATTTAAAGAGGCAAACTTTAGCGATTTGCAAAAGCTCTTTGAAAAAGTTTCAAAAAAAGATTTAAAAGATTTCTTTTTAGAGTGGGTTTATAGAAAAGGAGCATTTGATTTTGATATTAAAAATATAGATGTGATATATGATAAAGATAGATATATTGTTGATTTTGATTTTATCTCAAATGAGTATGATATAAAAGTTCCTGTTAAAATTTGTAGTGATAAAAAGTGTAAAAAATTTTATATTGATTCAAACAAAACAAAGCAGAGCTTAAAAGTCAACTTTGAGCCAAGAAAAATAGTAGTTGATGATGAGTATGAGATATTTAGAAAATTAAAACCAAGCGAGACTCCACCAATCATTTCAAAAGTTTTAGGGAGTCAAAAACTGTTGGTTATATGTGATGAGCAAAATAGATATAAAAATATTTTGAAAAATTTTAAAAATGTAAAAAAGTCAGATGATATTAAATTTAAAGATATAAAAAATTTTGATATTTTAATTTTAGGAAAAACCAAGTTTTTAAAAAGATTTTCTATTCCTTTTAAAATGGAAGGAAATTTGAAAATTGAAGCTTTTAAAAATCCTTTAAATGATTCAAAAACACTCCTTGTAATAGAAAATAATAGTGAAGATTTGAAAAAAAGTTTTAGACTTTTAAGACATTTAGGAAAATACTCAATTGCCATTTTTGATAAAAAAGGTATAAAAAAATATAAAAAAATAGCAGATGATGGTGCAGTTTATAACTTAGATATAAAAACAGATATTGTAAAAGTAAAAAGTGATGATTTTGAAAAAATGGTTGATGAGATAAAAAATGCAAAAGTTGTTTTTGTTGGAGAAAATCATCCAATCTATTCAAACCATTTAAATCAGTTAAAAATTATAAAAGCTCTATATAAAAAAGATAAAAATTTAGCAATTGGTCTTGAGATGTTTCAAAAGCCATACCAAAAATATCTTGATATGTTTATTGAGGGAAAAATTGGCGAAAAAGAGATGCTTAAAAGAAGCGAATATTCAAAAAGATGGGGGTATGATTATAATCTATATAGACCAATAATTTTGTATGCTAAAAAACATAAAATTAGATTAATTGCATTAAATATACCAAAAGAGATAAGCCAAAAGGTTGCAAGAAAAGGAATAGATTCTTTAAGTAAAAAAGAGAAAAAGTTTTTGCCAAAATCATTAGATTTTAAAAATTTAAAATATAAAAAATATATAAAAGAGATTTTTGAAGGCCATATGAAGAAAAAATTTAAAGATTTTGAAAATTTTTATTATGCTCAGATTCTTTGGGATGAGAGTATGGCTGAAGGAATTTATCAATTTTTAAAAAAAAATAGAAATTATAAAATGGTTGTGTTAGCTGGAAATGGGCATTTAAGATATGGGTATGGGATTCCTGATAGATTAAAAAGAAGAGGGATAAAAGATTATAAAATTATTTTGCAAGATGACAAAACAAAGCCAGATATTGCTGATTTTGTTCTTTATCCAACTCATATAGACCTTCCATCAAAAAAGCTAGGAGTTTATCTAAAAGATAGTAAAAATTTAATTGTGGAAAAGGTTATAAAAGATTCTGCTGCTTTTAGGGCTGGCCTTAAAAAAGGTGATAAAATTATAAAAATAGATAATGAAAATGTAAAAAATTTAAAAGAGTTAAAACTTGAGCTTGTTTTTGTAAAAGATTGTGCTAATTTAGAGATAATAAGAGATAAAAAAATAATCAAAAAAAGAGTCTGTTTCAAAAAATATTAAAACTTCGAAGTCGGACTTCGAAGTTAAAAAGGAAAGAGATGCAGTTTGAAAAATACCCTTTTGAAAAATTAAATGAGTTATTAAAAGATATTGAGCCAAATGAGAATTTTTATCCTATAACTTTAACAATTGGAGAGCCTCAGTTTGAAACACCAAAGTTTATTCAAAAAGAGCTTTGTAAAAATGCAAATCTATTAAAAAAATATCCAAAAAGTAGTGGAGAAGAGATTTTAAAAGAGTCAATTTTGGAGTTTTTGAAAAATAGATATAGATTGGATTTAAAAAATTCTCAAATAATTCCAACATTTGGAACAAGAGAGGTTTTATTTAATTTTCCTCAATTTCTGTTAAGCTCTAAAAAAAATCCTGTTATTGCTTTTACAAACCCTTTTTATCAGATATATGAGGGATCTGCAATTGCTTCAAAAGCAGATATTAAATATCTTAATTTAACAAAAGAGAATAATTTTAAACCAGTTTTAGATGAAGAGATTTTAAAAGATTGCGATTTAGTCATAATTAATTCTCCAAACAATCCAACAGCTTCGGTTATGAGCAAAGATGAGCTTAAGAAATGGGTTGAGGCAGCTTTAAAGTATGATTTTGTTTTATTAAATGATGAGTGTTATAGTGAGATTTATGATTTAACTCCTCCTGCATCTTTGCTTGAAGCAAGTGTTGAGGTTGGAAATAGTGATTTTAAAAATATTTTAGTAGTTAATTCTATATCAAAAAGAAGCTCCGCCCCTGGTCTTAGAAGTGGTTTTATAGCTGGTGATGAAGAGATTTTAAAAGATTATATGAGATATAGAACCTATGTAGGATGTGCATCTCCTCTTCCACTTCAAATGGCTGCGGCAAAAGCTTGGAGTGATGAGTCTCATGTTGTAGAATTTAGAAAAAAGTATGCGAAAAATTTTAAAATTGCAAAAGAGATTTTAAATATAACTCCTCCTCTTGCAACATTTTATATATGGCTTGAAGTAGAAGATGATATAGAGTTTACTAAAAAGCTTTATAAAAATTATAATGTAAAAGTTTTGCCAGGAAGTTTTCTTGGAAGAGTTGGTATAGGTAAAGGATATGTTAGAATTGCACTTGTATATGATGAAAAAGAGACTAAAGAGGCTTTGGAGAGGATAAAAGAGGCTTTAAAAGGATGAAAATGGAAGCAAATTTGACAAGACTTAAGATGGATAAAGAGTTTTTAGAAAATTTAGAAAAAGACAAAAATGAAGCAATCAAAAATGAAGATATTGTAAAACTTTATGATGTTTTAGATACTTATTTGGCTTTGGATAAAGAGGATAAAGATATTGATATCTTATATCAAAAAATAGTCGATATTGCTTTTGATACATTAGCTCAGATGCTTAGCAAAGGAGAGATTTTTGATCTTTCAAAAGATAAAGATTTATATACCGCAAGGGCTATTTTTGAACATGCAATAGAGAGATGGGATAGAAAAGATTTTATAGGCTCAAAAGAGCTGTTTTTGCTTTTATCATATTTGATACAAGATGAAGATATACAAAAAGGTATGTTTTTAGCTCTTGGAGCAACGGCTAAAAAGATAAGTTTAGATGAGTTTATTGATAGATTTATAGATAAAGCTAAACTTGATGAGAGTAGTTTCTTTTTTAATAAATTAACTAATGAGGGTGAGAGATTTTTAAAAGAGGAATCTTCACTTATAAATAAAGAGCTTAAAAAAATAGAAAAGTTATCTCAAGGTGGAAAATGAAAATCCATTTTATAGGAATTGGCGGGATTGGCTTAAGTGGACTTGCAAGATTTTTACATTTTGAAGGATATGAGATATCAGGCTCAGATGTAAACAATACTCCTATTACAAAATCATTAGAAAATCTTGGTATAAAAGTTTATACTCCACAAAAAAAGGAAAATATAAAAGATATAGATTTAGTCATCTATTCTGCTGCTATAAAAAAAGATAATCCAGAACTCATTGAAGCAAAAAGAAAAGGGATAAAAACAATCTCAAGAAGAGAGGCTCTTCCTTTAATCTTAAGAGGGAAAAAGGTTTATGCAGTTGCAGGAGCTCATGGAAAAAGTACAACAAGTGCAATTTTAGCTTCAATTTTAAAAGATGCAAATGCAATTATTGGAGCTGAAAGCAAAGATTTTAAATCAAATGTAAGATTTAATCCAAAAAGTGATATTTTAGTATTTGAAGCTGATGAGAGTGATGCAAGCTTTCTAAACTCAAATCCATATTGTGCTATTGTAACAAATGCTGAGCCTGAACATATGGAGTTTTATAACCATGATTTAGATCTTTTTTATCAAACATATAAAGATTTCTTGAAATTAGCAAAAATAAGAATTTTAAACGAAGATGATCCTTTTTTAAAAAATGTGGATTTAGAATCAATTAAATTAAATCCAAAAAAAGATATAAAAATAAAAGAGTATTTTTTAAAAGATGATGAGCCCCATATTAGATTTGAGCTAAGAGATTTCGGAGAGTTTGAAGTTTGGGGTTTTGGGCCTCATATAGCACTTGATGCATCTTTAGCAATTTTGGCTGCTATGAATGAGATAGGCCTTGATGAGATAAAAGAGAATATTAAAAATTATAGAGGAATAAAAAAGAGATTTGATATTGTTAAAAAAGAGAAAAATTTAATAGTTATTGATGATTACGGGCACCATCCAACTGAGATTGAAGCAACTATGAAATCATTAAAAGAGTATGCAAAGTTAAAAGGGATAGATGAGATAACCATTATTTGGCAGCCTCATAAATACTCAAGAACAATAGATAATCTTGATAGGTTTATAGAGTGTTTTGGGGAAAATATAAATTTGGTAATTTTGCCTGTATGGAGTGCAGGAGAAGATAAAATAGATATAGATTTTGAAAAGCATTTTAAAAGATATAGCCCAATATTTGCTGACTTTTTAAAAATGAAAGAGAACAAAATAATACTTTTTAAAAATGAAAAAGATTTAAAAAGCATAGAAAAGGGGTTGATTGTAGGCTTTGGTGCAGGCGATATTACATATCAGTTAAGAGGTATGAAATAGTGGCATTTTTATATCTTTTAATATTTTTACTTTTAATTTTTGGGATAATTGGTGTAGTTGTATATTTTTTTACTGAACTTACAAAAAGAGTGAAATTTTTAATAATATTATCTCTTATAATCGGTTGGCTTTTAATTTTTACTTATAGTATGTATCAAGATAAAAAAAGAAAATATCATGAATATCTTCTTTTTAATTTCAGTCATGGGAAAACTCTCATTTGTAAAGATATAAATGTTACAAAAGAAAAGTTTAATTTTGTAAGCGGGACTTTGGTTTTTGTTGGAAAAGAAAAAACAGAGTTTGAAGGATTGGTAGTACCAATAGACAGCTGTAAAATAGGAGAATAATGGATCTTATTAAATTACTTGATCTTGATAATTTTATCAATGAATTTTACTCATTTTTAGCAAGGACTAAGCCTCTTTTTATAGAGGGAGATATTAATCTACATTTTAAATTTATAAATGAGCTTAAAAAGTATGAGTTTAAAGCTCCAAATAGAGTAAAAAATCTAGATAGTGAGATTATTCATATACAAAAGCAAGGAATTTTAAGACTTGAAGATATATATGAGTTTGTAAAGATATTTAGATATTTTTTATATCTAAAAAGATTAAATTTTGAAGGAAATTTAAAAAAGTGGCTTGATGAGATTGATTTTCCTCAAGATATTTTAGAGATTGTAAAATATTTTGATGAAAAAGGAAATCTATTATCTTCAATAGATGATAGACTTTTATCACTAGAGAGTTCTTTAAAAGAGACAAAAGAGTCGATTAAACATAAGCTTCAAGGTCTATTAAATTCAAATAAACTTCAAGGATATCTTGTAGATAGACAGATACACTATATAAATGAAGAAGAGGCTCTGCTTGTTAGAGGTGGATTTAATCATGTATTAAAAGGAACTATTGTTGGAAGAAGTAGCAGTGGATTTTTTTATGTTGTTCCTGAGGCTTTAAGAAAAGTAAAAGAGAAAGAGGCAGCAATTTTAAGTCAAATAGAAGAGGTTAAGTTAGAGTGGGCAAAAAAGATAAGTAATATTTTTTTAAAATGGATAAAATTTATAAAATATATAAATAAGCAATTTGATAGATTTGATCATTATCAAGCAAGAGTAAATTTTTCTAAAAGCAAAAATCTTTTTTTTATATTGCCAAAAAGTGATGATAAAATTGTTCTAAAAGATTTTATTCATCCAGCAATTCACAATCCAAAGCCAATAAACGTTGATTTTAGTAAAAAAATTTTAATCATTACTGGTGTAAATGCTGGTGGTAAAACGATGCTTTTAAAATCGATATTGAGTGCTGCTTTTCTATCAAAATATTTAATTCCAATGAAACTTGACGCACAAAAATCTCATATTGGAAGATTTAAAGAGATAATACCTATAATTGAAGATCCACAGAATGTAAAAAATGATATTTCCACATTTGCTGGAAGAATGCTTTCATTTAGTCATCTTTTTCAAAAAAGAGATGTTTTAGTTGGTGTAGATGAGATTGAGCTTGGAACAGATAGTGATGAGGCAGCTTCTCTTTTTAAAGTAATTTTGGAAGATCTTTTAAAAAGAGGTATAAAAGTTGCAATAACTACTCACCATAAAAGACTTGCTGCTTTAATGGCAAATTATGATGAGGTAGAGCTTGTAGCTGCAATATATGATGAAGAAAAAGGCGCTCCTACATATGAGTTTTTACAAGGAATTATTGGAAAAAGTTATGCATTTGAGACAGCAAAAAGATATGGAATACCTTTATATATAGTAAAAAAGGCAATAAAAGAGTATGGAGAAGACCAAGCAAAACTTAGTGAATTAATCGAAAGAGGAAGCGAGTTAGAAAGAGAATTAAGAGCAAAAAATGAAAAATTAAATAAAGAGCTTGAAAGGGTAGAGTTTTTAAGAAAAGCATTAGAAGAGGAGAGGCACTCTTTGTTTGGTGAATTAAAAATGGAAAAAGAGAAACTCTCAAAAATTTTTCAAGAGGCTATAAACGAGGCAAAAGCAGCAATTAAAGCAAAAGAAGTTAAAGAAGCTCATAGACTTTTAACAAAAGCTCATAAAATAGCAAAAGAGGCAAAAATAAAAGAGAAAAAAGTTACAGAAAAGATTAATGTTGGAGATAGTGTAAAATATAGAAAAAATAGAGGAGTTGTAATATCACTGAAAGATAAAGAAGCATATGTTGATTTTGAAGGTATAAAAATGAGAGTTCCTTTAAATGAACTAAAAAAGGTAACTCCAATAAAAAAGAAAAAAGAGGCTCCAAAAATAAAAGTTTCAAAACCTTCAAAACTCTCTGTAAAACTTGATCTACATGGATTAAGAGTTGATGAGGCATTAGAAAAGGTTGATAAATTTATATCAGACTCTTTAATAGCAGGATTTGATGAGGTTTTAATATATCATGGTGTTGGAAGCGGGAAACTAGCAAGTGCTGTTAGAGAGTTTTTAAAAAAGCATCCAAAAGTTAAATCATTTCATGATGCTCCTCCTAATATGGGTGGATTTGGGGCAACAGTCGTTGAACTTTAATAAATAAGGATAATTCATGAGAAAAATTTTTATATTTATAATCTTGCTTACATATATATTTGGAAATGAAAAAAATATGAAAGAGAATTTTGAATCCACAAAAGTTGGTAATATTCCTTTTGGATGGATAATGAGTGGATATAATCAAAAAAGTTTTGGAATATGGGAAGTTATTGATGGAAAATATTTAAAAATGAAATATCCAAGAGGGTCATATAAAAATCAATTTAATATATTTTTTACAAAAGATCTCTATTTTAAAAATGGAGAGGTAGAAGTTAAAATAAAAACGGACCAAAATTTTAAAAATGGTGGAATAATTTGGAGATTTAGAGATAAGAAAAATTTTTATATGGCTCTATTGAAGAGAGATTTTTTAAATATTTTTGTTATAAAAAATAGTAAATCGAAAAATATTTTTACTAAAAAGATTGATATAAAAAATTATTGGAACAACATAAAAGTTAGGTATTTAAATAATAAAATAGAGATCTTTTTAAATAATAAAAAACTTATTTCAATATCTGATGAAACACTTCTTATACCAGGAGGAGTAGGTTTAGTTACAGAAGCTGATGCAAAAACTATTTTTGATGATATTCAAATAATTAATTTTGATAAAAAATAATTTTACTTAAATTGCCCTTTCATTCTAAAAAATTGGTGGGCTAAAACTGAAACAAAATATACCTGCAATAGCATACCAGCAAATGGAATAAGTGATATTAGATAAAGAATAAAAGTTGAGCCAAAAATCTCTTTTCTCTTCTCTTGTAAAATTTTTTCTAGCTCTTCTTTATTAAAAATCTCTCCGCCAACATCTAAAGTTAAAAGTGAAGCAAATAGATAATAAAAGGGGATATTGATTGCAATTAGGTTAATAAGAGGAATAAAATATAAAATTATTGATACTATAAAAATGGCAATAAATTTTAAAATTGTTTTTATAGTCAAAATTATATATGAGATTATATCAACGCTTCCTTCTTTTGGAATATGAGAATAATGCCTTTTATGTATTTCATTAACAATTATTGGAGTAAAAAATCCAACTATTATAACGGCAACTGATGTTGAAGCCAATATTGCAAGCCCAGTTCCAAGTATTCCAAAAAGAATTCCAGCAAATGCTTGGAATATAAAACTTCCAGCAATTGTAGAAATTATAGGATACTCTTTAACAAACTCTTTTATTTGAGGGTCATTCAAAGACTCTGGATTTTGTCCAATCTGATTTAATATATCAAAAAATTCACTTCCCGCTCCAAATATTAAAAAAGAAAAAATGATTAATGTAATAAAAAATGGTGCAAGTGTTAAAGTTAGAAATTTAGATGTTAAAAAATCTTCAAATGCAGCTATAAAAATATTTTTTTGCATAAAGTTTCCCTTTGTTATAAAATATCAAAAAACAAAAAGGAGTTCTTTGAGTATTCCAATAATTTTACCAAAAGTTTTAGAAGAAAAAGAGATAAATAAAGAGTTAAGAAAATTAAAACTAAAAAAGAGTGATATTAAAAATATTTATCAAGCAAACAGTTCCACTTTAATTGTTTTAAAAAAGAGAGTGAAAATAAAGCCTACTAAATCTTTTATCCCATCTATAGAAGAAGAGGAAGAGATAAAATATATACATAAATTTGTAGAGGAGTATAAATATTTAATTGAACTTGAAAGAGTTGCTGAAATATCTGCTCAAATCAGTGAGATAAAAGGCTTTAGCGGGATTGAAAGAGAGATATTTGGAAGAGCCATATTAGATCTAAAGGGACAAAAACAGCCAAAACAGTTTAATCTCTATTTTGTAAAATTTGGAAGAAACAAAATTATTGATACTGAAATTGCATCTGGAGATATTGTTTTAATAAGTAGAGGTGAGCCTTTAAAAAGTGATATAACAGGAACGGTTAGCGAAGTTAAAAAACATTTTATTACAGTAGCATTTGAAAATATGCCGCCTAAATGGGTCTATTCATATGGGATTAGAGTAGATCTATATATAAATGATATAACTTTTAAAAGAATGGAAGAGAATCTTGAAATTTTAAGAAATGCTACTGGGAAAAAAAGATACATAAGAAATATTGCACTTGGATTAAAAGAGCCAGAGCCTTGTTCGAAGTCGGACTTCGAAGTTTTTAATGAAAGATTAAATGATTCACAAAAAGAAGCAGCAAAGTTTGCTTTAGGAAGCAAAGATGTTTTTTTAATACATGGACCTCCGGGAACTGGAAAAACAAGTACACTAATAGAGATAATTTTACAAGAAGTAAAAAGAGGAAACAAAGTCTTAGCAGTTGCAGATTCAAATATAGCAGTAGATAATATGTTACTTCGTTTATCAGATAAGGATATATCACTTGTTAGAATAGGACATCCAGCAAGAATTATTGAAAAACTTCATGAATTTAGTATTCATGCTAAATATGAAAAAAGTTTTGAAGCTGAGGCTATTAAAAAGGGGTGGGAAGAGGTTGGTTTGTTGGTTAAAAAAAGAGAAGAGTTTAGCAAACCAACAGCTTCAAGAAGTAGAGGAATGAGCTTTGAGAGGATTTTAACATTAGCTGCAAGAGGAAAAAGCCAAAGAGGTGTTAGTGTAAAAACACTGCAATCTATGGCTAAATGGATAAAATATAATAGAAAAATTGAAGATCTTATAAATAGGCTTAGAATGGAAGAGGAAGAAGCATATAAAAATATTATAAAAACAAGTGATGTTGTTTTATCAACAAACTCTATGATAATGAGTGAGATTTTAAAAGATTTTGATTTTGATGTAGCTATTATAGATGAGGGAAGTCAGCAAATTGTTCCATCAACCTTTATTCCTATTATGCATGCAAAACGATTTATAATTGCAGGTGATCATAAACAGCTTCCACCAACTGTTGTTAGTGATGAAGCGCAAAAGCTTAAAAAATCTCTGTTTGAAGAGTTAATAGAGAATTTCCCTAAAAATTCAAAAATGTTGAAAGTCCAATATAGAATGAATGAAAAGATTATGAATTTTTCAAATCAAATGTTTTATGATGGAGAGTTAATAGCAGATGAGAGTGTGAAAGAGCATACATTAAATGATTTTGATTTAAAAAAGCCTAAAAATTATGAAGATATTTTAGATAATACACCTATTGTATTTGTAAATACAAAAGGAATTGAAGCAAGAGAGAGCCTTCCAGATAGAAGTACAAGTTATGAAAATGTAAAAGAGGCCGAAATTGCGATAAATTTAGTTAAAGAGCTTTTAAATATGGGAATGAAAGAGGATGATATTGGAGTAATATCACCTTATTTATCTCAAGTTAAAAGGATAAAATCATCTTTACATAATGAAGAGATTTTAGTGGAAGTAAAAAGTGTAGATGGATTTCAAGGAAGAGAAAAAGAGGTTATTATAATTAGTTTTGTAAGAAGCAATGAGGAAGGAAACATAGGATTTTTAAAGGATCTTAGAAGATTAAATGTTGCTATTACAAGGGCAAAAAGAAAACTTATCTGTATAGGAGATGAAAATACATTAAATAAAGATGAAACATATAAAAAGTTTATAGAGTATATTGAAAAAGAGGGAAAAATAGTCAATTTGTAATTAGTGGAATAGGGGCATAGCGGGATAGCAGGATGGTTGAATAGGTGGTAAGGGGATAAGAAGGTAAAGTGTAAAGTGGCCAATTCCCAATTACTAATTCCTAATTTGAGAAAGGAAGCAAATGAAAAAACTTAAAAATTTAAATGATATAGAAAATGAGATAACACAAAATGATGCTCTCTTACTTTATATAACTTCGCCAAATTGTAATGTTTGTGAAGTATTAAAACCAAAAATAGAAGAGCTTTTTTCAAAAGAGTTTCCAAAAATTAAATTGATTGAGTCTGATATCTCAGAGACTCCAGAGCTTGGAGGAAAATTTAATATATTTAGTGCTCCTACAATTTTAATATTTTTTGATAAAAAGGAGTTTTTAAGGGAAGGTAGAAATGTGAGTTTATCGCTTTTAAAAGAAAAAATTCAAAAAATCTATAAGCTTTATTTTGGATAAGTTATGCTGAAAAAATATTTCCCATATATCCTTTTAGGAATATATATAATTTTATTTGTTATTTGTGCAATAAATCCTGTAGATAAAACTGTTTGGATAACAGAAAATATTACTGTTTTGATTGTTGTTATACCATTAGTTTTAACATATAAAAAGTTTAGATTTTCAAATATGGCTTATTTTTTAATGAGCATTTGGATATATATGCATACAATTGGAGGGCATTATACCTTTAAAAATGTCCCTTTTGATTTTATCAATCATCTATTTGGATGGGAGAGAAACAATTATGATAGATTTGCACATTTTGCAGTTGGATTTTATGCTTATGCTATTGCAGAACTTTTAGATAGAAAAAAACTTGTAAATTCAAAAGTAATTCTATTTTTGTTTCCAATATTTTCAATTTTCACAGTTGCATCAGTTTATGAGATATTTGAGTGGATTGCAACAATTTTTATGAATCCAGAAGCTGGACTTGATTATGTAAGTGCTCAAGGTGATATTTGGGATGCGCAAAAAGATATGTGCTGCGATGGTCTAGGTGCAATTTTAGCAACTATTTTTTATTTTTTAAAGAATTTTCGAAGCAAAGCTTCGAAAATTTAGTAGGAAAAAATCTCTTTTTTAAAAATAAAAGGTTTATTTGCTATTTCTATTTTTTGTAGTCCAAGTTTTTTTGATAATGGTGGTTTAACAAGTTTGTAACCTAAAACTACAACTACTTTATCACCTTTTTTTAGCTCAAAATTGTATTTGAATACTCTTTTTTCATTTGCTTTAAGCATACTATCTTTTACAACCTCTTTTGCAAGCCATGGAGGGGTTGGTTTGCCATTTGCTCCAATTACTCTTACAAGAATCTCTTTTTTTTCAAAAATTTTTTTCTTATCTCTAATAACCATTATTTTTGCAAAGGCTACACGTGCTGGATGAAGTAAAAAATCGTGAGGGATTTTAGAATTAATCGCAATCTCAAAACCTTTTAAATGTGCTAAAAACTCAATATCTACATATTTTTTTAAAAGATTTTGATGAACATGAGCCCCTGGAAATCCATGAAAGGTATGTGTTTTTGTTTGACGCAAAGTAGAAACACTTCCCTTTACTTTTGGCATGTGACAACTAACACAATTTGCATTTTCGATTTCTCTATTTTCATTTGTTGAACAAACATTTAGACCAAATTTGTTTCTTTTATGAGAGTGGCATCCCATACATACATTTCCCTTTAAAAAGTTTGGGTTTGTTGTTTCGATTTTATGATATGGAGATTTTATATGTTCTTTAAGGGTTCCAAAATATTTTTTTGGCTCTTTTGAGATAATATTGTGATTTGTTTTTAAATCCTCTTTTATAGCTTTTATTCTATGGCAATATGCACACGCAACTGCATCTGATTGTGTTTTATTGTTTGGATCTGGCAAAACACCATTATTTGGTTTTATTAACTCTTTTAAATTATCTGCTGCTGGAGTATGACATTTTGCACAATTGTATGATTCTTTTTTCTTAGCTGGATTTTTATCCCAAACAGCTTTATGTATTGGGTCTTTAAAAATGGTCGCATTTGCATGTTGGCTCGTTTGATACTCTTCATATATTAATGGATGGCACTGTTTACAATCTTTGTTTGGTGCAAAATGCGCTGCATAGCTCAGTACTACAGCAAATACTAATAAAATCGACTTTTTCATATTCCCCCCTCTTTTGGATTTTTGAAGAACACCTCTAATTAATATAGTAGATAGTAATAAATTGAAAACTTACATTTAATACTAATTACTAATGATTAATGACTAATGTCTAAATCATTCATACCCCAACTCTTTTCTTTTTTTTCTTATCTCTTCCCTTCTTTTTACAGCTTCATTTGAAGGAGTTTGAGGATTGCTAAATATTGCTTTTCCATATAGCACGCAACCTTTATCGCCAGGATCACACTTTTTTTTCAAGAGATCACAATATTCACCAATTTGATGAGAGCATGTCCATCCACTCATTGAATCCCTTTTATGAATAATGATTAATAACTAAGCATTTAAATCTGATATGATATAATACCAAAAATCTTAAAAAGAGGTTGAAATGCGAAAAACTATGTTATTAGGAATAGTTTTAGTTACTATTTTTATAACCGGTTGTACACAAGAGACACAAAATAAACTTGGACGTGCAATTGTTAACTGGACAGGAACAAATGGAGTTTTAGAGATTGTTAGTGGTGGGAAAATAATAAAAAGATTTATGAAAATAGACAAACTTTCAACTGCATATGGAACAAGTGATAATAGACCAAGACCATATAGATATGGTTATGGATATATTGATATGAATTTAGATGGGATATTGCAAAAAGAGGAGAAAAAAAGAAAAGTATATTTTGAAATAGGTGCATATGATCATTATATTTTTTATGAAAATCCAAAATAAAAATGATTTTATATATTCATGGTTTTGCCAGTTGTGGGACCGGTAATAAAAGTGATACATTAAAAAGTTATTTTGGTGAAGATAATGTTATAGCACCTAATCTGCCTTTTTCTCCGAAAGAAGCTATAAAATTTTTATCAAATATTATAAAAAATAATAAAATAGATCTTTTAATTGGCTCTTCTTTAGGTGGATATTATGCTATCTATTTAGCTCAAAAATTTAACAAAAAGGCAGTGCTTATCAATCCATCTCTAAAGCCGCATCATACACTTTTGCCTCATATTGGAAAAATTAAAAGATTTTGCGATGGATATGAATTTATTTGGAAAGAAGAATTTATAAAAGAACTCATTGCTTTAAAAGTTAAGAGATATGAATATGAAAGATATCTTATATTGCTCCAAAGTCTTGATGAAGTTTTAAATTATCAAGAGACTCTAAATCAATTTGTTCATAAATCAAAAGTTATTGTAGAGTATGGAGGAAATCATAGATTTGAAAATTTAGAAGATTATTTATGTTTGATTGATAATTTTAGGAGAGAAAATGGAAGTCATTGAACTTTTTAAAAAACTTTTATCTTTTCACTCTATTACTCCTCATGATGGAGGTAGTTTAGATTTTATAAAAGATTATTTAGATGGATTTGAAGCTATATGGTTTAATAAATATGATACAAAAAATCTATTTTTATATAAAAAATTTGGACAAGGTGAGCATCTATGTTTTGGAGGACATGTAGATGTAGTTCCTCCTGGTGATGGTTGGGAGAGTGATCCTTTTGAGCCAATTGAAAAAAATGGATATATCTATGCAAGAGGTGCTCAAGATATGAAAAGTGGGGTTGCTGCATTTGTGCAAGCGGTAAAAGAGGTAAAAGATTTTAAAGGAACTTTGTCTTTGCTTTTAACGAGTGATGAAGAGGGTGATGCCAAATATGGAACAAGGTACGCATTAAAAGAGTTAAAAAAGATTGATCTGATTCCAGATTTTGCCATAGTTGCTGAGCCTACTTGTGAAAAGATTTTTGGAGATGCGATAAAAATAGGAAGGCGTGGTTCAATAAATGGAGTAATCGAGAAAATTGGTAAACAAGGACATGCAGCATACCCTGAAAAAGCAATAAATCCTATACACAAAGTTGCTAAAGTTCTTCCATATATGGCTGGTGCAAATTTGGATGATGGAGATGAATATTTTGCTCCTAGTAAATTTGTTATAACAGATATTAGAGCTGGTATGGAAGTAACAAATGTTACTCCTGGGAAGCTAAAGATGATGTTTAATGTCAGAAATTCAACAAAAACAACATTAAAAGATATTGAAGATTTTGTTCATAAATATTTTAATGAGATGAATTATACTTTAAGATTAACTCAGAGTGCAAAACCTTTTTTAACCGATCCAAATAGTAAAATAGTAAAAATTTTAGATAAATCAATTCAAAAAATATGCAATGTTAAACCAAAATACTCTACTGCTGGTGGAACAAGTGATGCAAGATTTTTTGGTGAGTTTGGTGTAAAAACAGTTGAATTTGGTGTTATAAATGATACCATTCATGCACCAAATGAAAGAACAAATAAAGATGAGGTTATAAAACTTTATAAAGTATTTAAAGAGGTACTAAAAAATTTTTAATTTGGCGGAAATATCCGCCAAATATTAGTGCTTACTGCCGTGTTGCTCTTCTACTGGAGCCTCTTGATTTTCATGAGTTTCACTATGCTTAGTTGTTTGAGGTTCTGTTTTTGGCTCAGTCTCTTGAGTTTCATCTTTTTTTTCTAAACTATTTTCATTATGAGTTTGTGATTCTTCTAAATTTTGATTTTTAGATTCTTCTTCTGATTTACTTTCTTCATGTTTTGTCTCTTGAGGTTTTATAGCTTCACTCTTAATCTCTTTTTCTGCTTCAGTTTTAATTTCTTCTTTTACTGATGTTTTTTGAGCTTCTTCGAGTTTACTTTTGCACTCATCAAGCTCATCTTCAAGCTCCATTATCTTATCATCCATTTGCGAAACTATTTTTACATTTGCACCATATTTATAAACAAGCTCTCCACCATCTTTACCTTGTTTTAGTGTCAATCCAATAAATGCAAGTAAAATTAGAAAATAGATACCTATCATCCACTCTTTTTTGACAAAAATTGATATAACTTTTACAATAAATACAATAACACTTAAATATACAAGATACATTCCAAGCAATTTATGAGTTTTTAGCTCTTCCTGTCCTTCTGTACTTAAGAGTGAAAAGGCATGACCTCCATCTGATTTTCCAGCGAAAAATGCGACAATATAAATAAGAATTATAATAAACAAAAAAGAAGTGGTAAATCTTGTAATAGATGGTCTTTTAACTATAAGATTAAAAAGTTCTAAAATCAGAATGACTATTGGAATAGCTATAGCAAAATGAACAGTAATTGGATGCATTAAAAGTGGAAGCTCAAAAGGAAGCTTTATTTTGTCAAGAAAATAGATAAAGTCCATTTTCAATCCTTTAAATTGGTTTTAAAGATTTTAACATAAAAAAAATTTATATATACTTATTTTTATCTGATAATATAAAATTATGTAACTCTTTACAAAAATCACTATAGCAAACAATGTTTTGCTCTTCTATTATTTCACTTGCTTCATATTGTAATCTTAAATAATCAATATCTTTTCTTCTTAAAAAAATAACTCCACTATAAAAAAAGTCAAACTCTTTTAAAACTTTTACAGTTTTGTCTATATCGCTTATCTCTTCTAAGTTGATATCTGCATAAATCATATCCGGATGTTTTGATAATGTTTTTTCAAAAATTGATTTAAACTGTTTTTCAAAATCATCATCAATATTATCAATTACAATTGTAGCTATATTGAATTTTGGATTGTGTTCAATAAAAACTTTATGCTCTTTTTCCCCAATATTTTTATTTATTTCAAAATCAACACTGCAATTTTTATAAGTTTTTATAACCCAATCTTTATAAAATGATGGAACTTTTATATATTTTTTAAATTTTTTTAATATCTTATAATCAACTAAAGATGCACCTCTTCTGTTTCTAAATGGATATTTGTGTCCTTTTAATTTAACCATTTGATGAATCTCTCCAAGCATTAAAGCTGTAGGACAAAAGCCATATTTTGCATTTGCTTTTTGACTATATGGATGAAATGTTACAGCTTCGCCAAAAATAGCACTTAAATTTAGCTCTTTTGCTCTATTTATTAAAAGTTTAAACATTTCATTCATTATACCCATACCTTTATAGGCAGGGTCAACTACTGCTATCCCAATTTCAGCAATATTTGAGTTTGGAACTTTAACAAGAGCAAAATGTCCAACAATCTTTTTATCTATTTGAGCAACAATTGATGATATATCTCCACTTTTTTCTTTTTGCAGTATCTTTTCAGGAAAATAGAAAATATCTTTAAAATAGGTATAGCCATAATTTTTATAGATAAGTTTGCTTATCCAGATTTCATCTCCCTCTTCAAAGAGCCTAACTTGAAGTTTATCTTTTATTAACTCTTTTGCTGATTTATCAAGGTCATCTCCAATATCACTATAATAAGAGATATTTTCTTTCAATTTTAATGAAATAGGGACATATTTAAGAATAGAAAATTTTTTTCCATGAAGTCCAAGATTAAAATATTTAAAACTATCAACAAGTAAAAATACTCTATTTAATCCTCTGTTTTTCTCTTTTAAGTCAATTGGAACCATTTTTAATATTTTTGGATCAAAAGGCAGTCCTTTATCCTTTACATCTACTTTTATTCCATTATCAAACAGTTCAAACTCAATCTCTATCTCTCCCTCTTCATTTTTGCTATATGCATGTATTACTGCATTTTCAAATAGCTCTTTTATGGCATTTTCAAGCTCTTTGGCCTCTTTCTTAGGAAAAGAGATTATAGAGCATAGTTTTTCATAAAAAGCTTTTATTAATTCCCAATATTCGATGTCGTTATATAGTTTTATAAAAAATCTATTTTTCATTTTTCATTGCCTCTATTGCTGCTGCACTTAATATTTTCATTCCTATAGGCAAAGCATCTTCATCAACATCAAATTTTGGATTGTGTTGACTAATACATGTACCTTTTTTAGGATTGCAAATACCAAGTCTAAAAAAAGCCCCTGGCACTATTTGAAGATATCTACTAAAATCTTCTCCACCCATTACAGGATCTTTTAAATCTATAACATTTTCTTCTCCTACTATTTTTTTTGCTTCTTTAACAATAATATCAACCATTTTATCATCATTGATAAGTTCAGGTTGTCCATATTGATAATCAAATTTATATGATGCACCCATTGAGTGAGTTATACCTTTTACACTATCTTCCATCATTAGAGGTATTTTATTTCTAACATGTTCATTAACCGTTCTTACAGTTCCACTTAATTTTACATGATCACAGATTATATTTGGAGCTGTTCCACCTTCAATTGTACCAAGACTAATGACTGCTGGATGAAGTGGGTCGATTCTTCTTGAAATGATATGATTTAGTGAATTTACACACATTGCAGCTACCAATATTGCATCAACTCCCTCGTGTGGTCTTGCGCCATGAGAGCTTTTACCAAAAATCTCTATTTCAAATGTATCTGCACTTGCCATCATAACACCATATTTATAACCTATTTGACCAGTCATTAAATATGGATATACATGAAGTCCAAATATTGCTTTTACATTTTTCAAAGCCCCATCTCTTATCATCTCTTCGCTACCACCTTCATTTACCTCTTCAGATGGCTGAAATATAAATCTTACATTCCAAGGAAGCTCATTTTTGACAAAATTTAGAGCAATAGCACATCCTACAGCAATAGCAGTATGGGCATCATGTCCACAAGCATGCATAACACCTTTTACTTCAGAAGAGTAGGGCTTATTTGTTTTTTCTTGTATTGGAAGAGCATCCATATCAGCTCTTATTGCTATAAAAGGTTTTTTCTTATCAACAATTAAATCAGCTATTATTCCATTATGATCTTTAAACTCTTTTATTTCAAACCCTTCTACTTCAAGTATTCCTTTAACAAGATATTTTGTATGTTCTTCATGTCCAGATAATTCTGGATGTTTATGTATATCTCTTCTAACTTTTATAACTTTATCTTTTAATGAATCAATTACTTTAAAAACTCTTTTTTTTATACTTTCTTTATCCATTTTTAACCTCCTATATCATATGATATAACTATAAATTTTAATGATTAATAAAAGGAAGGTATATGGATTTTATAAGTACTAAAAATGCACCTCAAGCTATTGGACCTTATTCACAAGCTGTAAAAGTAGAAAATTTTATATATACCTCAGGTCAAATTGCTTTAACACCAGAAGGTAGCGATGATATATTGCATAAAGGAATAGAAGAGCAGACTAAACAGGTCTTAAATAATCTTAAAAATGTATTAGAAGCTGCTGGAAGCGGTTTAGAAAAAGTTATAAAAACAACAATATTTTTGGCAGATATGAACGATTTTTCAAAGGTAAATAGTATTTATGAAGAGTTTTTTAAAACTCATAAGCCTGCACGTAGTACAGTTGCAGTAAAAACTTTGCCAAAAAATGCTTTAATTGAAATAGAAGCTATTGCAATTGTTTAAACTAAACTTAAACTAAAATTTGATAATATTCGCCATCAAAATGCCAATATAATAAATGAAGAGGGTAAGAGATGTATGCAATTATAAAAAATGGTGGGAAACAGTATAAAGTAAAAGAAGGCGATATAATCTGTTTTGACAAAATGAATTTAGAGCCTAAAGCAAAAGTTGAGTTTAAAGAGGTTCTAGCTATAAATGATGGAGAGCTTAAAGTTGGTACTCCATTTGTTGAGGGTGCAGTAGTTGAAGGTGAAGTTATTAATGAAGGTAGAGGTAAAAAAGTTATTATCTTCAAAAAGAGAAGAAGAAAAGACTCTAAATTAAAAAGAGGTTTTAGAAGAGATTTTACAAGAGTAAAAATTACTAAAATAGCTTAAGGAGAAATAGATGGCTCACAAGAAAGGTCAAGGTAGTACTCAGAATAACCGTGATAGTGCGGGTAGACGTTTAGGTGTTAAAAAGTTTGGTGGAGAATTTGTTAGAGCAGGTAACATAATCATAAGACAAAGAGGAACAAAAATTCATCCAGGAAACAATGTAGGACTTGGAAAAGATCATACTATTTTTGCGCTAGTTGATGGTTATGTAAAATTTGAAAGAAAAGATAAAAAAAGACAAAAAGTTTCAGTTTATCCTGCATAATTTTTGGGCTTTTGCCCTATTTAGTCATTAGTCATTAGTCATTAGTCATTAGTTAGGCTAAAGCTAATGACTTTATCTACTTATATCTTCAAAATACTTCTATAACTAATGTCTAGTGTCTAATGTCTAATATTTATTAAGCAATAAGGAATATTGATGTTCATAGATAGTGTGGAACTAACTGTAAGTTCTGGTAAAGGTGGAGCTGGAGCTGTTAGTTTTAGAAGAGAAAAATTTATGCCAAAGGGCGGACCTGATGGTGGAGATGGTGGAAAAGGCGGAGATGTATATTTTGTTGTAGATAAAAACACCCATACTCTTTCTCATTTTAAAGGAAAAAAAGTTTTAAAAGCAAAAAATGGCCGTCCAGGTGAAGGTAGAAAAAAACATGGAAAAAATGGTGACCCACTTGTTTTAATAGTTCCACCAGGAACAGAAGTTAGAGACGCTGTTACCGGCGAACTTCTTTTAGATTTAATTAATGATGGAGAAAAGGTTCTTTTTTTAGAAGGTGGAAAAGGAGGAAAAGGTAATTGGCACTTTAAAAGTCCAACTAACCAAAGACCCACTTATGCCCAACCTGGACTTCCTGGAAAAACAGTGCAAATTAGACTTGAATTAAAACTTATTGCAGATGTTGGCCTTGTAGGATTTCCAAATGTTGGAAAATCTACATTAATTTCTGTATTATCAAATGCTAAACCAGAAATTGCAAATTATGAATTTACTACTTTAACACCAAAACTCGGTGTTGTAGAAGTTAGTGAATTTGAAAGTTTTGTAATGGCTGATATTCCTGGAATTATTGGTGGGGCAAGTGAAGGAAAAGGGTTAGGATTACAATTTTTAAAACATATTGAAAGAACAAAGACACTTTTATATATGATTGATATTTCAAGTTATAGAGACCCAATAACTCAGTATAAAACACTAAAAAAAGAGCTTAATAAATTTAGTGAAGTATTAAGTAAAAGAAGTTATGCAATAGCTTTAACAAAGATAGATGCTTTAAGTTTAGAAGAAGCGAATGAAAAAATTTCAAAATTTTTAGAAAGTTTAAAATTAAAACAAAATAGTGAAAATAGATATGGATTAGATAAAAATTACAGATATTTTTTACAAAAAAAAGATGATATTGATATAGAAAAACCATATTTTGTTTTTCCAATTTCAGCTGTGTCAAATATAAATATTAAACCTCTATCTTATGCTTTATATGATTTGGTTAAAATGAATAGATAAATTTAGGAAAAATGATGAAACGAGTAGTTATCAAAGTAGGTAGTGCAGTTTTAACAGAAAATAATAGGCTTGCAAAAAAAAGAATGTTAAATCTTGTAGAATTTATAAGTAAATTATCAAATATTTATGAAGTAATTTTAGTAACTTCTGGAGCAGTTGCTGCAGGATATACAAAAATAAAACTTGATAAAAAAGAGATAGCAAATAAACAGGCTTTAGCTGCAATTGGACAACCTCTTTTGATGATGAGTTATCAAAAAAAATTTGAAAAATTTAATAAAATTTGTGCACAACTGCTTTTAAGTGCAGACGATTTTGATAGTAGAAAAAGAACTGCTCATGCTAAAAATGCGATTGAAGCTCTTTTGGAAAATAGAGTTATACCAATAATAAATGAAAATGATGTAACCGCTACAGAAGAGCTTGTATTTGGTGATAATGATCAACTTTCAGCTCATGTTGCATACTATTTTGATGCTGATATGTTAGCAATTTTAAGTGATATTGATGGTCTTTATGATAAAGATCCTAAAAAGTATAGTGATGCAAAACTGTTAAAAGAGGTTAATAAGATTCCGCAAGAGTTATTAGAAGAGGAGTGTAATCCAAATTATACTTTTGCAACAGGTGGAATAGTCACAAAATTAAAAGCTGCAAACTTTTTAATGAAAAGAGGCTTGCCAATGTTTTTGGCAAGTGGATTTGACTTAAAAGATATTAAAAGTTTTTTAATTGATGGCAAACATTTAGGTGGAACACTTTTTAGGAAGCAATAATTAGTTATTGGTATATTAGTTATTAGTATATTAGTATATAATAAATAATTTTTATTCTTTTGCCAATAACTAATAACCAATATACCAATTACCAAAAAGGTTTTTAAATGAGAGTTATATTTATGGGCACTCCAGATTATGCAACTGCCATTTTAGAGGGATTAATTGAAGATGAAAATATTGAAGTAGTTGCAGTTTTTACTCAGCCAGATAAACCTGTAGGAAGAAAAAAGATTTTAACTCCGCCAGATGTAAAAAGATTTTTAATTGAAGAGAATATTGATATTCCTATTTTTCAGCCTATAAATTTAAAAAATAAAAATATTCAAAAAGATATAAAAGAGCTTAATCCAGATTTCATAGTTGTTGCGGCATATGGACAGATTTTACCAAAAGAGATATTAGATATTGCACCATGTATCAATCTTCATGCCTCAATTTTACCAAAATATAGAGGTGCAAGTCCTATTCAGCAAGCTCTTTTAAATGGTGATGATATTACTGGTGTTACTGCTATGCTTATGGATGAGGGCTTAGATACTGGTGATATTTTAGCTTATTCAATTGTAAATATTGAAAAAAATGATGTAGCACCTACACTTTTTGAAAAACTTTCACTCTCTGCAAAAATTTTAACACCAAAAGTTTTGAAAAATTATCACAAAATATCTCCTGTTAAACAAAATAGTGTTGATGCAAGTTATTGTAAAAAGATAAAAAAAGATGATGGATTAGTTGATTTTGTAGATGCAAAAACAGTTTATAACAAATATAGAGCCTTTTATTTTTGGCCAGGAATATTTTTAAAAAGTGGATTGAAACTTCTTGAAATAGATATAGCTGATGAAGAGGGGTCATATGAGAAGGGAAAAATTTTAGAATTAAGTGATAATGGTGTTATAGTGGGTTGTGAAAAAGGAAAAATAGAGATTATAAAAGTTCAGCCACCTTCAAAAAAGAGTATGGATATATTTAGCTATTTAAGAGGTAGGAGAATAGGTATTGGAGATTATTTATCTTGATGAAGTTAACTCAACACAGCTATATTTAATTGAAAAAATAAAATCAAAAGAGTTGTTACCATCAGTAGCAGTTGTAGCAAAAAATCAAAAAAATGGTATTGGTAGCAGAGGAAATCGATGGATAGGCAGATCTGGAAATCTTTTTTTCTCTTTTGCTATTTATTTAAATGATCTTCCAAATGATTTAAAAATACAATCTTCATCTATTTATTTTTCTTATATATTAAAATCAATTTTAGAAGAAGAGGGCTCATCAATTTGGTTAAAATGGCCAAATGATTTTTATATTGAAAATTTAAAAATTGGTGGGACAATTTCAAATTTAATCGGAAATATAATAATTTGTGGAATAGGGCTAAATATCAAAGAAAACCCCGAAAATTTCGGAAAACTTGATATTGAGATTGATAAAAATGAAATATTGGAAAAATATTTTGAAAAGATTGAAAAAAAAATTTCATGGAAGGAAATTTTTAGTAAATATAAGTTAGAATTTCATAAGAGCAAAAAATATTTTGTTCATTCTAAAAATGAAAAAATTTCATTAGAAAATGCCAAACTTTGTGAAGATGGCTCGATAGAAATCAACTCTAAAAGGATTTATTCACTAAGATGAGTGAGATAATAACTATAGCGAATCAAAAAGGTGGTGTAGGCAAAACCACAACTGCAGTAAATCTTGCAGCATCATTGGCGCTTGAAAATAAAAAAGTTTTATTAATTGATGCTGATCCTCAGGCTAATGCTACTACAAGCCTTGGGTATAGTAGAAATGATTATGAGTTTAATATTTATCATGTAATGATTGGATCAAAAAAATTATCAGAGATCATATTGAAAACTTCTGTTGAAAATCTTTATCTTGCTCCATCAAATATAGGTTTAGTAGGAGTTGAAAAGGAGTTTTATAGCTCTCGTGCAAAACAAAGAGAATTGGTATTAAAAGAGAAACTAGATAGTATAAAAGATGAGTTTGATTTTGTTATTATTGATTCTCCTCCAGCGCTTGGCCCAATGACAATAAATGCATTAAGTGCAGCAAATTCGGTTATAATTCCAATACAGTGTGAATTTTTTGCCTTAGAGGGTCTTGCTCAGCTTTTAAATACTATAAGACTTATTAGAAAAACTATAAATCCAAAACTTACTATAAAAGGATTTTTACCAACAATGTATAGTAAACAGAATAATCTATCAAAACAGGTTTTTGCAGATCTTTCTCACCATTTTAAAAATAAACTATTTAAAGATGAAAAAAATTCAACATTTATTGTTATTCCTAGAAATGTAAAATTGGCCGAATCTCCAAGTTTTGGAAAGCCTGTAATTTTATATGATAATAAATCATCAGGAAGTATGGCATATCAAAGTTTAGCAAAAGTTATATTGGAAAAGTAAAATGGCAAAAAAAACATTAGGAAGAGGTTTAGGCGCAATACTTGGGGAAGTAACCCAAGCTTATGAAAATGAGATAAATCTTGATGAAAATAGAATCTTGGATATTGATATTGATGCAATTAGAGTAAATCCACATCAGCCAAGAAAAACATTTGATGAGAAAAATTTAAAAGAACTTGCAAGTTCAATTAAGAAAAATGGTCTTCTTCAACCTATTGTTGTTACTGAAGATATTGACGGTTTTATTTTAATTGCAGGAGAAAGAAGATTAAGAGCATCTAAATTGGCTGGCCTTGAAAAAATAAAAGCAATAGTTATTGATATAGAGCCAAAAAAATTTAGAGAGATTGCTCTTATAGAAAATATTCAAAGAGAGGATTTAAATCCTATAGATTTAGCACTTTCATATAAAGAGTTAATAGAGGATTATAATATTACTCATGAAGAGTTATCAAATATTGTTCATAAAAGTAGAGCACATATAACTAATACTTTAAGACTTCTTCATTTAAGCGATTATACAAAAGAGGCGATAAAAAGTGGAAAAATAAGTTCAGGTCATGCTAAAGTTTTAGTAGGATTAGATAAAGATAAACAAAAGATATTAGTTGATTCAATTATTGGACAAAAATTAAGTGTAAGAGATGTTGAAAAACTTGTAAAAAAAGAGAAAAATCAAGAAAATAGAAATAAAAAAGAAAATAAAAAAGATATTTTAGATTTATCTGATGTAAAAAAATCTTTAGAAAATACACCATTAAATTTTAAAATAAAAAATAACAAATTGATTATAGAGTTTAAAAATAGTGATGAAATTAGTTACTTTTTAGAAAGTTTTTTAAGTAAAAACTATTAATTTAATAAAAAAATATAATTTCATATGATAAAATCACAATCAATTTGAAAAGGAAAAAAAAGGAGACCTGATGTTAGATATCAGTTTTGGGCTAATTATTATGACTGCAGTAATATTTTTTATTTTAGTTGCAGTTCTTAATGGATGGCTTTATAGACCACTTCTTAATTTTATGCAGGAAAGAGAAGAGAGCATCAGAAAAGATATGGAAGATGCAAATAAAAATAGTAGTGGTTCTACTAAACTTCTTCAAGAGGCTGATGAAATAATTGCAAAAGCAAAAGCCGAAGCAGCTTCAATTAAAAATGAGATTATTAATGAAGCTAAAGAGTATGCAAATAGAGTAATAGAAGAGAAAAAAGAGGAACTTGCAAAAGAGTATGAATCTTTTAAAATAAAGCTAAAAGAAGATGAAGAGAATATTAAAAATACTCTTCTTTCTCAAACACCGCTTTTTAAAGAAGCTATTAAAGCAAAATTTAGCAAATTACAATAAGGAGATATAGTGAAAGCTAAACTTGCATTTTTATTAATTTTGGCTTTGAGTTCAGTTGCCTTTGCAAACGAAGGAAGTGGCTCAACGGACATTTTGCCTAGAACTGTTAACTTTTTGATTTTTGCTGGAATATTGTATTATCTTTTGGCAGAACCTATAAAAAATTTCTTTAAAGGAAGAAGTGCTTCAATTGCTGCACAACTTGAATCTGTTCAGGCTAAACTGAAAGAGACAAAAGAAGAGATGGAAAAAGCAGAAGCTGAACTTGAAAAGGCTAAAAAACAAGCTATAGAAATAGTTGAGATTGCAAAAAAAGAGGGGAAAATTTTAAGTGATAAAATAAAAGATAATTTAGAAGAAGAGTTAAAAGTTTTAGAAAAAATGCATAAAGAAAATTGCGAACTTGAAGAGAGAAAAATGGTAAGAAATCTTGTCAAAAATATATTGGATGAGGCTTTTGAAGATAAAAATATCTCTATAAATGAAAAAGAGTTTGTAAATCTAATAACAAAAAAGGTTGCATAAATGGAAGAGTTAATTGCTAAAAGATATGTAAAAGCTTTAGTTGATAGTTCTTCAATTGACGAACTTGAAAAATATAATAGTATTCTAAAAGCTCTTAGTTCTCTTTTTAAAGAAAAAGAGATAAAAGATATTCTTGCCTCTCCTGAAATTAAGGAGGAAAAAAAGTGCGAACTTTTACTTAATGCAATAAAAGAAGAAGATAAAAAAATTAAAAACTTTTTAAAACTTTTGGCTGAAAAAAAGAGGATATCTTTAATTCCAGATATTTCAAGAGAACTTCAAAATCAACTTTATGTTTTAAAAAATGAATATGAAGGTAAAGTTTATTCTGAAACAGAATTAAATGATAAAGAACTAAAAGAGATAGAAGATAGTTTAAGTAAGAAAGTAGGTGCAAAAATTGTTTTAAAAAAATCACCTCAAAAATATGATGGAATTAAAGTTGAAGTTGATAGTTTAGGAATAGAGATAAGTTTTTCAAGATCAAAGATTAAAAATCAAATAATTGAACATATTCTAAAAGCAATATAAACAAAAGAAAGGAGAAACTGTGGCACATAAATTGCAAGCAGATGAGATTAGCTCTATAATAAAAGAGAGAATCGAAGATTTCGAGATAAAAATTGATGTTGATGAGACAGGAAAAGTAATCTCTTATGCTGATGGTATAGCAAAAGTATATGGTCTTAATAATGTAATGGCAGGCGAAATGCTTGAATTTGAAAATGGTGAAAAAGGTATGGCGGCTAACCTTGAAGAGTCAGCAGTAGGTATAGTTGTACTCGGTAAAGGTGAAGGTATTAGAGAGGGAATGAGCGTTAAAAGACTTGGAAAACTTCTAAGAACACCAGTTGGTGACTCTCTTATAGGTAGAGTTATAAATCCTCTTGGTGAGCCTATTGATGGAAAAGGTCCAATTGAAGCAACTGAATTTAGATTTGTTGAAGAAAAAGCTCCAGGAATTATGGCAAGAAAATCTGTTCATGAGCCATTACAAACCGGTATTAAAGCTATTGATGCATTAGTTCCAATTGGTAGAGGACAAAGAGAGTTGATTATTGGTGATAGACAAACAGGAAAAACAACTGTTGCAATTGACACTATCATCAATCAAAAAGGCCAAGATGTTATATGTATATATGTTGCAATTGGACAAAAACAGTCAACAGTTGCTCAAGTTGTTAGAAAACTAGAAGAGCATGGAGCAATGGATTATACAATTGTTGTTAATGCTGGTGCAAGTGATTCTGCAACTATGCAATTTTTAGCTCCATATACTGGTGTTACAATTGGAGAATTTTTCAGAGACAATGGAAGACATGCATTGATAGTTTATGATGATCTAAGCAAACATGCAGTTGCATATAGAGAGATGAGTTTGATTTTAAGAAGACCTCCTGGAAGGGAAGCATATCCTGGTGATGTTTTTTATATCCATTCAAGATTGCTTGAAAGAGCTGCTAAACTAAATGATGAGTTGGGTGCTGGAAGTTTAACTGCTCTTCCAATTATTGAGACTCAAGCAGGTGATGTTTCAGCATATATTCCAACTAATGTTATTTCTATTACTGATGGACAGATTTTCTTAGAATCAGATCTATTTAATGCTGGTATTAGACCTGCAATTAATGTTGGTATATCTGTTTCTAGAGTTGGTGGTGCTGCTCAAATTAAAGCTATGAAACAAGTATCTGGAACATTAAGACTAGATCTTGCACAATATAGAGAACTTCAAGCTTTCGCTCAATTTGCTAGTGATTTAGATGAAGCAAGTAGAAAGCAGTTAGAGCGTGGACAAAGAATGGTTGAAGTTTTAAAACAGCCACCTTATTCACCACTGCCAGTTGAAAAGCAAGTACTTATAATATATGCAGGTGCAAATGGATTTTTAGATGATATTCCTGCAGATAAAGTAACAAAATTTGAAGCTGAGCTTTATCCATTTGTAGAAGCAAAATATCCTCAAGTTTTTGAGCAAATTAGAACAAAAAAAGCACTTGATGATGAATTAAAAGAGTTAATGAATAAAGCAATTGAAGAGTTTAAGGCAACATTTAGCGCCGAATAAGGATAGTAAATGGCAAATTTAAAAGATATAAAAAGAAAAATAAGCAGTGTTAAAAACACGCAAAAAACAACTAGGGCTATGAAACTTGTATCAACTGCCAAGTTAAGAAGGACTGAAGAGTTAGCAAAACGTTCTAAAGCTTTTGCGGATGCAATTAATGAAACTTTGGCAGAAATTAGCTATTCTATCCATAAATATAAAGTTGGTGGTATAAAAAGCAGATATTTTGAAGATATTGAACTGCCTGCAGTAGTTGATATAGTTTTTATAACTGCTGATAAAGGTTTATGTGGTGGATTTAACCATCAAACAATTAAAACTGTTAACTCTTTGATAAAAGAGTATAGTGAAAAAAAATCTAAAATTAGATTAAGAGCTATAGGAAAGAAAGGTATAGAATATTTTAAATTCCAAGATATTGAACTTATGGATGAAGTTATAGGGCTAAGTGCTTCTCCAGATTATAAAAAAGCAGCAGAATTTATTAATATATCAGTAGAAGATTTTCTAGATGGCAAAACAGATAAAATAATTTTAGTTCATAATGGTTATAAATCTATGATAGCTCAAGAATTAAAAATAAATAATGTTTTGCCTATTGATATTAATAAAATTGAGATGAAAGAGAGTACATCAATGATGGAACTTGAACCTGAAGATAGTGAAAAGGTTCTTGAATCATTAATCAAAAAATATATTGAATATAATATGTATTATTCGTTGATCGATTCACTAGCTGCTGAACATAGTGCAAGAATGCAAGCTATGGATGCAGCTACAAACAATGCAAAAGAGATGGTTGAGCAATTAACTATCTCATACAATAAAGCAAGACAAGAATCTATTACTACTGAGCTGATAGAAATTATCAGCGGTATGGAAGCAATGAAATAAGAAATCTAAGGAGAAATGAATGTCTGAAATGAAAGGAAAAATCGTTCAGGTAATGGGACCGGTTGTAGATGTTGATTTTGAATCTTATCTACCGGCTATAAATGAAGCTATACATGTTGATTATGAAGTCGAAGGTGAAAAGAAAAAACTTGTTCTTGAAGTTGCTGCTCACCTTGGTGATAACAGAGTAAGAACAATCGCTATGGATATGACTGAGGGGCTTGTTAGAGGTTTAGAAGTTGAAGCAACTGGTGGACCTATTAAAGTTCCAGTTGGTGAAGAAGTACTTGGTAGAATATTCAATGTAGTTGGTGAAACTATAGATGAGGGAGAACCTTTAAAAGCAAAAAATTATTGGTCAATCCATAGAAGTGCACCAGCATTTGAAGATCAAAGTACAAAACAAGAAATTTTTGAAACAGGTATTAAAGTTGTTGATTTACTTGCGCCTTATGCTAAAGGTGGTAAAGTTGGGCTATTTGGTGGTGCTGGTGTTGGAAAAACAGTTATTATTATGGAACTTATCCATAATGTTGCTTTTAAACACTCTGGATATTCTGTATTTGCTGGTGTTGGTGAAAGAACAAGAGAAGGTAATGACCTTTACAATGAGATGAAAGAGTCAAACGTTTTGGATAAAGTTGCCCTATGCTATGGACAGATGAACGAACCTCCTGGTGCTAGAAACAGAATTGCATTAACTGGTTTAACTATGGCAGAATATTTTAGAGATGAACTTGGACTTGATGTTTTAATGTTTATAGATAACATATTTAGATTTGCACAAGCTGGTGCAGAGATGAGTGCTCTTCTTGGACGTATTCCATCAGCTGTTGGTTATCAACCAACTCTTGCAAGTGAGATGGGAAAACTTCAAGAGAGAATTACATCGACCAAAAAAGGATCAATTACATCGGTACAAGCTGTTTATGTACCAGCAGATGACTTGACTGACCCAGCTCCTGCGTCTGTTTTTGCACACTTAGATGCAACAACTGTTCTTAATAGACGTATTGCAGAAAAAGGTATATATCCAGCAGTTGACCCTCTTGATAGTACATCAAGAATGCTTGATCCAAATATTATTGGAGAAGAGCATTATAAAGTAGCAAGAGGTGTTCAAGCAGTGCTTCAAAAATATAAAGATTTACAAGATATTATTGCTATTCTTGGTATGGATGAACTTAGTGAAGAGGATAAATTAATAGTTGAAAGAGCAAGAAAAATAGAAAGATTTCTATCTCAGCCATTCTTTGTTGCTGAAGTATTTACTGGTGCACCTGGAAAATATGTTACTCTTCAAGAGACAATAGAAGGATTTAAAGGATTACTTGAAGGTAAATATGATGATATTCCAGAAGCAGCTTTCTATATGGTTGGAAATATGGATGAGGCTTTAGAAAAAGCTGAAAAAATGAAAGCAAAAGCATAACAAAGCTTTTGCTTTGTATAGAAAGGGATATTGATGGAGACCTTAAGATTAGAAATTGTTACTCCTCAAGGATTGATTTTTGATGATGATGTTAAAAGTGTAACTTTTCCTGGAGAAGAGGGGGAGTTTGGTGTATTACCAAAACATGCTTCTTTATTATCTCTTTTAAAGCCAGGAGTAATTGAAATTGAAAAAAAAGATGGCTCGAAAGAGTCTATTGTTATAAACTGGGGTCATGTTAAAGTTGATGAAAATAAAGCTACTGTACTAGTAGATAGTGCAGTACCATTAGCAGGTGAGACTGAAAGTGATATTGCTAAAGCTATAAAAGAAGCAAAAGAGTTAGTTGAAAAAGCTAGTGAAAATAAAGCCGCTTTAGCTACTGTTGAAGCAAGGATTGAAAAAGCCGCTAAGTTAATATAATGAGAGCAATAGATATTCTTTTAGACTACATTGATAGAAGCAGTCCTGTTACGATAGCAGTTTTAATACTGCTATCTATATATTTTATTTTAGTTAATTGGATTTTTTTCTATAGATTTTTTTCAATAAAATCTTGGATAAAAAAAGAAGAAGCATCATTAGAATCTTTATATCTTGGCTCAATTAGGGTTGCTCACAATTCAGTATTAAATAACTGCATAAAAAAAGCTGACAAATTAGATAAAGATATATTAGATTTTTGTAAATTTGCTGCAACAAAAGAGGCAACTAAAGGGTTGACATTTTTATCTATTGCTGCATCTACTTCTCCTTTTATAGGTCTTTTTGGAACGGTTATCTCAATTTTAGAAGCTTTTAGTATGTTAGGTGCTTCAAAAGCCTCTATTGGCGTTATAGCCCCCGCAATTGGTGAAGCCTTAGTAGCAACTGCTGCTGGCATTTTTGTTGCAGTTTTTGCATATTCTTATCATCTATTTCTAAAAAGAAAAGGATTTGAAGTAATTTCTCTATTACAGATGCAAAGTGATTTGCTCTTATCAAGAAGGTAAATATGTTTGATTGGGAAGAAAAACCGGAATTAAACATAACTCCTTTAGTCGATGTTATGCTTGTTCTTCTTGCTATTTTGATGGTAACAACTCCTGCTTTAATATATGAAGAGCTTATTGAACTTCCAAAAGGTTCTAAAACTAAAGTTTTACAAAAAAGTGAAACTATTGAAATTAGAGTTGATAAGAATAAAATTATTTATATAAAAAAAGATAGATACAATTATTCAAATTTTGCTGATAATTTTATTTTATTGGCACAAAAATATGATAAAAACTCTCCAGTTTACATAAGAGCTGATAAAAGGCTCTCATACGGGGATGTTATGTATATTTTAAAAACAGTAAAAGAAGCAGGATTTGCAAAGGTCTCATTGGTTACAGATGGATAATAAAAAGCTTTTTTATATCTCAGGGTTTTTCTCTATATTTTTATATATTTCTATTTTTATTTTAATGCTTTTTTATTTTGTTGAAAATCAAGAGATTTTGAAAAAATTTAATATAAAACAAAAAAGTGTTGAAGTTTCTTTAATTGAGCCGCAAAAAATAAAAAAAATCGAAACAAAGAAAATTAAAAAAACAGGACCTAAAGAGAAAATTGAGGCAAAAAAAACTAAAAAAAGAGTAGGCTCACTTTCACCAAAAGAAGAGATAGATATTTCCAAACTTTTTTCAACTATAAAAACATCAAAGAAAAAGACTATCAAGAAAAAAGCTAAACCAATTAAAAAGAGAACTCCGCCAAGTAGATTTAAAGGAGAGAGTTTAAGAAAGAAAGAATCAGCCAAAGAGATATTAAAAAAGATGAATATTAAAGATGTAAGTAGAGTTTTGGCAAAAGCTAGTATAGAGTCTGTTGAAGGTGAAAATGATCCATATATGTCAAAAGTTTATGAGATATTATATAAATATTGGTTACCATCACAAGAGAGTGCAGGTAATAGAGCTAAAGTAAAAATCATGATAGATAGTAGTGGGAATTTTGATTATAAAGTTTTACTTTTTTCACCTAGTGAAATTTTTAACAAAGAGTTGATAGAATATCTAGAGTATTTAAAAACTAAAAAGTTTCCAATACCAAAAGAAGGTTATAAAGAGATTACTGTATATTTTGAAGCAAAAGAATAAAATTGGTCATTAGTTATTAGTTTAGTGATAGTTATAGTGGAATAGGGGTATAGCGGGATAGTGGAATAGAAGGATAGATGTCAAGGAGGTAAGGGGATAAGGGGGTAAGGGATAAGGAAAACGACCAATTCCCAATGACTAATGACTAATGTCCAATGACTATTATAAACTGGAGGAAATATGAAAAAAATTTTTTTAATATGCATACTGCTTGTATCATATATTTTTGCAAAAGATTTAACATTAGAAGTTGTAAAAGAGGTGGGGAAAAAGCCTTTAATTAGTGTAGAAGACTCATCGCCAGCTTTTAGTGATAGATTGAATAAAAAATTTTTTAAATTGCTAGTAGCAGATTTAAAAGTAACCTCTCATTTTAATGTTGATGAGAAATATAATTATTCCAATTTTGACTCTTCATTTGATTTTTCAAAATATAAAAACAATAATTTAGTTGTAAGATATGAATTGAATTATGATGATTATGCAAATCTAATTGCAAAAGTAAAACTTTTCAATATGAAAACAGATGAAATTGCATATCAAAAAATATATAAAATAAGAGGCAGTAAAAGATATCCTTTTTTAGCTCATAAAATTGTATGTGATATAAATGATTTCATTGGTGCACCATCTGTTGATTGGATGAGAAGATTTGTTATTTTTTCAAAATATACAAAACCTAGAAATGCAGATATTGTAGTAAGTGATTATACATTAACATATCAAAAAACCATAATCCAAGGTGGTTTAAATGTTTTTCCTAAATGGGGGGATAAAGATCAAAAGACTTTTTACTATACTGCATATGAAAAAAAGCCAACTTTATATAGAGTAAATCTTTATACTGGCAAAAGGGCAAAAGTTTTATCAAGCGAAGGAATGATTGTCTGTTCTGATGTTAGTAAAGACGGTAAAAAACTTTTAATTACAATGGCGCCAAATTTTCAGCCAGATATTTATGTTTATAACCTTTTAACAAAAACATTAAAAAGAGTAACAAAATATAAAGGTATTGATGTTAATGGTAATTTTATTGAAAATGATAAAAGAGTAGTATTTGTTTCTGATAGATTAGGATATCCAAATATATTTGCAAAATCAATTGATGGAATTGGTGTTGAAAGACTTGTATATCATGGAAAAAATAATAGTTCTTGTTCGGCTTATGGCAATTATATAGTATATTCAAGCAGAGAATCAAATAATGAATTTGGTAAAAATATATTTAACCTTTATCTTATATCTACAAAAAGTGATTATATAAGAAGATTAACAGCAACAGGTGTTAATCAATTTCCAAGATTTTCAATTGATGGTGAATCTATACTCTTTATAAAACATTTAAAAAACCAAAGCGCTCTTGGAATAATAAGGCTAAATTATAATAAAAGTTATCTATATCCTTTAAAAGTAGGAAAAATTCAATCGATAGATTGGTAATAGAGTTGGCTTTAAGAAAAATATTGGTAAAATTATAAAAAGTTGAATTTAAAAGGAGAAATTATGAAAAAAAGTTTGTATATTGGACTTTTTGTTGCTGCTTTGATTTTTAGCGGTTGTGCGAAAAAGAGTGTTGAGATAGAGGCACCTCAAGGCCAAGCTGCTCAAGCTACAGAACAAGCTACGACAGTAAGTGAAGGGGAAGGAATTTCTGAGGTTACTCCTGAGAGTGCAAATTTAAGCGAAGAAGAATTAAAAATTCAAAAAATGAAAGCAATTGAAGCAAAAGCTAAAAAGATATATTTTGATTTTGACAAATATAATATAAGACCTGATCAAGTTGAAAATGTAGATTTTGATGCAGAACTTTTCAATGAAGAGGATGCAAAAGAGTTTAAAATTAGAGTTGAGGGAAATTGTGACGAGTGGGGTACAGATGAGTATAATTATGCCCTTGGCTTAAAAAGAGCAAAATCAGTTAGAGATGCTTTAGCTGCAAGAGGCGTTGAAAGTTCAAGAATGACACTTATAAGTTATGGAGAAAGCAATCCTGTATGTACTGAACACAATATTCCATGTTGGAGAAAAAATAGAAGAGTAGAGTTTACTTTACTTCCATAATTCTTTAGAGGAGGCAAAATGAAAAATTATAAAAAATTTATGGTATTACTATTTTTTTGCCTCCCCCTTTTTGCAAAAGAACCATCTGCTTTTGAAGCTGGAAATTTAGAGAGCCCAAATCCTTATGGACTTACTACTACAGAAAAATATATTCTTCAAAATAAAAAAAATATCGAATCTGTAAAAAAGCAGAGTGCTATAAATAGTTCTAAAATTGATCAATTAGAAGAAAAAGTTGAAGGATTAAGAAGCGTAGTAGAAGGAATAGATAATAATCTTAATGAAATTAAAATCAAAATAAATACCATTTTGGAAGAAAAAAATAAAGATAAGGAAGAGGTTGATAAAAAAATCTCATTATTGAAAGAGGATTTAAATAAGACTATTTCATTACAACAAGAAAACTTTGAACAGATTAAAAAAGTTCTTAATGAATTGACAACATTAATTGATTCTATAAATAGTACATATGTTAATAAAAATGAATTTAAAAATGAGATTGAGAAAGTTTATTCTTATATTGATAGAAAATTTTTAGAAATCAAAAAAGAGAGACAAAAACAAAAAATAGCCTCAAAAAGTGGTGCAACACTATTTAAAGAAGCACAAAAATTTTATAAAAAGAAAGATTATGATAAAGCAAAAGAGTATTTTTTAGCTTCTATAAAAAAGCATTATAAACCTGCCACTTCAAATTTTTATATAGGTGAGATTTGTTATTATCAAAAAGATTACAGTTGTGCAATAGAACATTATAAAAATAGTGCAAATCTTTATTCTAAAGCTTCCTATATGCCTACTTTACTACTTCATACTGCCATATCTTTAGAAAGAATTGGCCAAAAAAGAGAGGCCAAGATTTTTTATGAGAATTTAATAAAGAAATATCCAAAAAGTAAAGCTGCAAAAATAGCAAAGAAAAATATTAAAAAATTATAATTTATTTAAATAAATTAATATAAACGAAAGAAAATTTTGATACAATCTTAAGCGCAAATAAAGATGAAAGGTTTACAATGGCAATAGCAGACAACAAAGTTGTATCAATGGAATATGAAGTAAGAGATGCAGCTACAAATGAAGTAATTGATTCTAACAAGGGACAAAGACCTCTACAATTTATTACAGGAAAAGGTCAAATTATTCCTGGTCTTGAGAATAAAATAAAAGAGATGAGTGAAAATGAAGAAGCTGATGTACTAGTTAGATCAGAAGAAGCATATGGACAAAAAGATGAAAATGCAGTTCAAACACTTCCAATAGAACAGTTCGCAGGTATTGATCTACAAGAAGGAATGACTCTTTATGGTCAAGGAGAAAATGGAGAAACAGTACAGGTTACTGTAAAATCATTTAATGATAAAGAAGTAGTTATAGATTTTAATCATCCATTGGCTGGTAAAGATCTTCTATTCACTGTAAAAATTTTAGGAGTTAGAGACGCAACTGCAGAAGAGGCTATGACAGGTCAAGTAATTGACCCTAATGAGTCTTGTGGATGTGGAACAGGATGTGGCTGCTAATTTTATAGCAAACTCAAAGGCCTCGAAAGAGGCCTTAAAATCTGCAAATATATTAAAAACTCTAAATATTAATGTTTTAATCGAAGGACCAACAGGAGTAGGTAAAGAGCTATTAGCTAAATATATCTCAAATGATGCTCCAGTTATAAAAGAAAATCTCTCTAATTTAAAACAACTATCTCAAAGTAGCAAAGATATTATAATTTTAAATATCGAAAAATGTAAAAATCTTCATATTTTTGAAGAAATCGATAAAAAACATAGAATTATTGCTACATCAAATCAGATAACAAAAAGTGAAATTATAGATAAAATATTTCCTATAAAGATATATATTCCACCATTACAAGATAGACCAGAAGATATATTGCCTATAGCTAAGAAGTTTTTAAAAGAGGCAAATGAGATATTTTCAAGAGATTTAGATATTAATCTTGAAAAGATTGATTTTAATCTTGATGAAAATGGAGATTCTATAAAAAAAGATATTTATTTACATTTTTTTTTAGAGAATATTTCTGATAAGCAGATAATGATGTGTTTAGAAAAATATCTAATCAATAAAATTGGTACTCAAAAAGACTATAAACAGTTTTTATATCTATATGAAGTACCTCTAATTAAAGCTGGATTTAAAAGATTTAAAAGTCAGCTAAAAATGGCTGAAATGCTTGGTTTAAATAGAAATACTCTTAGAAAAAAAATTAATGAAAATAAGGATTGGTTATGAAAAAAGTTGTTTTTCTTTTTCCAGGACAAGGTAGTCAAAAGATAGGAATGGGCAGAGATTTTTATGAAAATTCTCAAATCGCAAAAGAGTTAATTGAAAACTCAAGTGATAGATTAAAAATTGATTTTAAAAAGCTTTTATTTGAAGAAAATGAAGATATTAATAAAACTGAGTTTACACAACCTGCTATTTTACTTGTTAGTTCAATTGCTCATAAACTGTTTTCTCAAAATTTAGATATTAAACCATTATACTCTTTAGGACACTCTTTAGGTGAATTTAGTGCTCTTGTTAGTGTAAATGCTTTAGATGTAATTGATGGAGTTGAACTTGTTCATAATAGAGGAAAATTTATGACTGATGCTGCTAAAGGTGTAAATGGTGGTATGATGGTTGTAATGGGCTTAAGTGATGAAGATGTTGAAAAAATATGTGAAGATGCAAGAAAAGATGGTAAAAAAGTTTGGCCTGCAAATTATAATAGTGATGGTCAAATAGTAGTGGCTGGAATAAAAGATGATTTAAAAAGTATTGAAAATATATTTAAAGAAAAAGGGGCAAAAAGAGCACTTTTATTAAATATGAGTGTTGCAAGTCACTGTCCATTACTGGAAGATGCAAGAAAGCCTTTAAGAGAGTATTTAGAAAAATTTATAAAAGATAGTTTTATCTCTCCAGTTATTTCTAATGTTAGCGCAAAACCTTATAATTCAAAAAAAGATGCAATAGAACTTCTTGATAGACAGCTTGTTGAGCCAGTACTTTATAAACAATCTATTAAAAATATTGAAAATGAAACAGAACTTTTTATAGAATTTGGAGAGGGCTCAGTATTAAAAGGGCTAAATAGGCGAATAACAAAAGTCCCAACAATAAATGTAAATAATATGAAAACGTTAGAGGAAGCTTTAAAAGCAGTTGAGTAAGTTGAGTTTGAAAGAAGTAATTGGTATATTGGTTATTAGTTATTGGTAAAAATCTTTGAAGCTATCTATTTCCAATTACTAATATACCAATAACCAATAAACCAAATTAGGAGTTTTAATGAAGATTGCTATAATGGGTGCAATGCCAGAAGAGATTGAACCACTTTTATCATATATGAACGATATTAAATCTTATGAACTAGCAGATAATAGATATTATGAAGCAAAATATAAAGGGATCGATGTAGTTTTAGCCTATAGTAAAATTGGTAAAGTTTTTGCATCTTTAACAGCTTCAGTTATGATACAGCATTTTAAAGCACAAAAGCTTCTTTTTAGTGGTGTAGCTGGCGCAATTAATGAAAATCTTAAAATTGGAGATTTAATTGCAGCAACAAAACTTTGTCAGCACGATCTTGATATTACAGCTTTTGGACATCCATATGGGTATGTTCCAGAAGGTAAAGTTTATATAGAAAGTGATAAAGAACTTCTATTTTTGGCAAAAAATATTGCCAAAACCAAAGGTATTGATTTAAAAGAGGGAATTATCGCAACGGGTGATCAATTTATAGCTGATCCTAAGAAAAAAGAGTGGATTAAAAATACATTTAGTGCAGATGCTTTAGAGATGGAAGGAGCTGCGGTTGCTGTAGTATGTGATGCTTTTGATATTCCTTTTTTTATTTTAAGAGCTATAAGTGATGCTGCAGATATGGATGCTGGATTTGATTTTGATAAATTTTTGGAAAAGTCTTCAAAAATAAGTGCCGATTTTATAATTTCTATGCTAGATGAAATGGTATAGGATTTAGATTTGAAAAGGGCTGAGTTTACAAAAAAGCTTATAAAACAGATTGCAAAAACAAATTTTGAGTTTGAACTTATAAAAGATAAAGATAAAGTTTTAGTTGGTTTAAGTGGAGGTAAAGATTCTCTAACTTTAATCCATGCTTTAAAACATATCCAAAGAGTTGCTCCATATAGTTTTGAATTCAAAGCAGTAACCATTAGCTATGGAATGGGTGAAAATTATGATTATTTAAAGAAACATTGTCAAGAGTATGAAATTGAGCATGAAATATATGAGACTGAGATATTTGAAATTGCAAAGGATAAAATAAGAAAAAACTCTTCATATTGCAGCTTTTTTTCAAGAATGAGAAGAGGAGCACTATATACTTATGCTTTGGAAAATGGTTTTAACAAACTTGCTTTAGGACACCATTTTGATGATGCAGTTGAGAGTTTTTTTATGAATATGTTTTACAATGGGGCTATGAGAAGCATGCCTCCTATATATAAAACCGAAAAAGGATTATATGTTATTAGGCCTTTGATAGAAGTTAGAGAGAGACAACTTAAAGGATTTGTTGAAAGAAACAACTTTTTTGCAATTGGTGATGAGATGTGCCCTGCAATGAGATTTGATATAAAAGAGCCCTATGTTAGAGAAAATATGAAAAGCTTTGTTGCTGATTTGGAAAAAAGATTCCCAGATGTAATAAAATATATCAAAGCATCTTTTAGACATATTCATGATGATACTTTTTTAGATAAAACAAGGTTTAATTTAGGTGAGTAAGGTGGTAAGTGAGCGAGGGCAAAGCGAAGCTTTAAGACAATAATTGTTTGTTGTCTGTGCCTGAAGCGAAAGCTGAGAGTATATGCGAAGCCGAAATTCAAGGAATTTCGTGTCTGAGCATACGAACAGCTGGTTTACCTTGAAGAAAATCAAATGAGCGAAGAGAATGAAGATTTTCGGTTAAATTTGGTGAGTTAGAGAGTGAGAAAGTTAGAAAGTGGAATAGCGGGATAGGAGATAATGTGATAATGGGGTAAGATGATAAGCTGTGAAGCTGTGAAGCCGGATAGGTTGAAGGTAGAAGGCTGAAGAATAAGGAAGTAAAGCGGCCAATTCCTGATTCCCAATTCCCAATGTCTAATGACCAATGACTAATGTCTAATTTCTAATTTGTTATAATAAATTATGATACATTTTAAGCCATATACTGAACCTTTTGAGTTTTTATATCTTAATAAACCTCTTGGTAAATCTATTAGCTTTAAAGTTGGAGAAACTATTAAAGCTGAAGTAATTGATATTTTACCTAATGGTGCTGTTGTAGCTAGACTTAAAGGGCAACATGTTCATATTAAAACTGAAATTCCTTTAAAAAAAGATACTAATTTACTTTTAAGAGTGATGGATACCCAAGATTCAGATAAGAAACTAAAACTGCAAATTCTCTCAACAGAAAGTAGAAATAAAAATATTTTAGATAAATTGGAAAATATAGATATTAAATTAAATCAAGATGTTTATATAAAGCTTTCTAAAAATGAACATAATAAAGAGTTGATTTTAAAACAGCTAATTGAAAAAGATTTTTTTAATGAGTATGAAAATTTAACAAAAAATATGCAAAATATTCTAAAAAATTTAGAAAATAAAAATATTGATAACAGTTTAATAAATAGCTTAAAATCTCAATTTATAAATTTATCAAAAATAGATTTTTTACAAATTAAAAAAGCTATAGAAGATAGTGGAATTTTTTTTGAAAATAAAATTTCTAAAAAAATAGAAAAAAAAGATATTATAAAGGATATAAAAGCCTCTCTTTTATCAATATTAGATAATACAGAGGATAAAGATATTAAAAAAGAGGTTTCACATTTAATATCGAGTATTCAAAATTACCAACTTTTATCAAATTTAATTGATGGAATTTATACCTATCTTCCTCTTATTTGGGATGAGTTGAATGATTCAGAGTTTATTATGAAAAAAGGCGAAAAGAAAAATCAATATCTGTGCAAGATTATATTGGATTTTGTAGATTATGGAAAAGTTGATTCAACAATTTTTTTGTTTGGTGATGATTTAAAAATTGTATTTGAAATTGAAAGCAAAGATTTTGAAAAAAATTTAAAAAACAGCATTGAAGTTTTAAAACAGGAGTTAAAAAAAGATGGTTTTGAAAATATTTTTGTCTCTTTTGGTAAAGGTATTGATATAAAAAATTTGCAAAAGCTTTCTTCTATAATTGATACAAAGGTTTAAAATGCAAAAAAAAGAGGCAGTTGCGTTAAAATATAATAAAAAAAATGACAATGCTCCAAAAGTTGTTGCAAAAGGAAAAGGAAATATTGCAGAAAATATTTTAAAAAAAGCAAAAGAGTATAATATACCTATAAAAGAAGATCCTGATCTTTTAGAGGTATTATCAAAACTTGATATTTATGAAGAGATTCCTCCAAAACTTTATAAAGCAGTTGCAAATATTTTAATATTTATATATAACAATAAAAAGGAGAAAAAATGACAGCTGGAGAACTTTGTATAAGAGAAACAGTTATCGCTTATGAAAATGATAGTATAACTGATGCTGCAAGATTGATGAGAAAGTTTCATGTTGGAGATATAGTGATAGTTGAAGAGAGTGAAGATGGAAGAATACCTGTAGGCATTTTAACTGATAGAGATATTGTTGTAGAAATAGTAGCTTTACAAGCAAATCCAGATGATATTTTAATTAAAGATGTTATGAGTAAGGATCTTTTAATTGCAAAAGAAAAAGATGATATTTATGAAACTTTAGAGAGAATGAAAGATAAAGGTGTCAAAAGAGTACCAGTTGTTGATATATATGGATATTTAATAGGAATTTTATCAAGTGATGATATATTAGAACTAATTTCACAAGAACTAAATGATTTAGTAAAGATTTTTTATAAAGAGATTGATAAAGAAGAAAAAAAGCTTGGAAGTTAAAAGGTATTAAACAAAACTTGGCTATAATAAATAAAGGGCACCTCTAAAGTAAATATTTTTAAGTAGGAGAAATAATGGGATTGAATTTATCAATAAATGGTACAGCAAAAATTTTTAAAATTTATAATCTTTCAAGAATGGAAATAGAAGGAATAGATTTTAGTGCTTATGATATTGAAGTTAAAGAAGATGTTATAGAACTTATGGAGATATTAAATGAATTTATTGAGACAGGTGAAGCAGACGCGTATGATTATCATCAGGAGATTCATGGAGTTGAACCAGAAAATTGTAAATTTAAATTAACAAACTCTACAACAAAAGAAATAGTTTTAGATGAAATTACTCTAAAAAATATAAAACCTCAAGAGCTTATAAAAGATATAGAAAATGCAAATGTAGGAGATCTATTTTTTATAAAAAATTTTGAGGGTGAAGCTTTATGGGATTTTGACAGTGATATTGAAGTAGAAAATATTGATCCTCAAAAGCTTGAAATTGGCTATATTGAGTGTTTAGAAGGTCTTGATCAATATGATATATTCAGAGAAGGAATTTATGATCTTTTATGTGATACAGTATCAACTGATTATATAAGATATGAAGGCGAAAAATTTGAACTTTTAGATTTTGTTTTTCATCCAATACATATTTTTGCACAACTTTATATTGTTAAAGAGGATCCTTTAGGTGAGACAAAAGTTTTACAAAAAGTTCAATATGGTGGTATTAGGTTAGCTGGTACAGATTTAGATGTGAGTGATTTAGAAAATAATTAAAATCCCTCCATTAAAATATTCCATAGATTATCTATAATTTTATCATCCAAAAAAAGAGTTTTTTTATTATTAAATAGATATTCAATCTCTTTTTTTGGATATATATTTGAATGTATACAATGAGAATGAGCAGGTAAAAAACCTCTTGCTAATGAGAGATCTTTTTCAATTTTTTCATTACAGATAAAACATCTAAAATCTTTATGGAGTCTTCCTTCAAATTCTAAAAGTTTAACATAGCTCTCAATTGCAACTCTTTTGGGATTTTGTTTTTCCCAAATTTTAGAGCTTTTATCTAAGATATCAAAATAGATATTATCAACTTCATATAGATCTTTTAAATGCTCATAAAATCTTTGAATAAATTGTTGCCAAAGGAGAACTTTTTGATTGTTTAAAAGCCAATTGAATCCAAGGTGAGTTATATGTCTTAATCTTGGAAGATATGCTTTTTGAGAATATTCAATTTCAAAATCTATCTTATATCCAAGGTTTATAATACTATGTCTTGCACCATAAAATCTATAAAGAGTATAAAGATGTTTTTGTGTTAAAATATTTACAATTAAATCTTCATTTTTTGCTTTTGTAATTTTTAATATAAAACCTTGCATATATTACCTATTTTCGTTAAACTGGTTGAGTGATTAAATTATACAAAAAACTATATAGCTATTCGCCCATTATAACTATTTAACTACTAAACTACTCATCAACTTAACCAATTTAACTATTCAACCATTTTTAAGTAGTTATTAACTAACTATTAAGTACAATTTAGTAATTTTCTATATACAAAAATAAGGTTTAAAGTTAGTTTAAACACTCAAAAGCCAAAGGGGTTTATAGATGGATATATTAACAAGTTATAAAGACAATTGTGGTTTTGGTTTGCTTGCAGATATTTATAATAGACCAAGCCATAAAAATGTTTTGGATGCAGTAAAATCTTTAGAGAGAATGATGCATAGAGGCGCAATTGCTGCAGATGGTAAAAGTGGTGATGGAAGTGGGCTTTTGTTTTCTCTTCCAAAAAAGTTTTTAGAAAAAAAAGCTGGTGAAGCCGGAGTTGCTCTTCCAAAAGATTATGCAGTTGCTATGGTTTTTTATAAAGATGAAAAAAATCTTGAAGTTTTTGAAGAAATTTGTGAAAAAAATGATTTGAAAGTTTTGTTAATTAGAGAGGTACCTGTAGATACTACTGCTTTAGGAGAACTTGCTTTAAAAACATTACCAAAAATTGTTCAAATATATGTAGAACCTAACTCTTTAATGGCAGTAAAAAGATTTGAAGCTCTGCTTTATTTAACAAGAAGAGAGATAGAACTTAAATTAAAAGATGATAAAGATTTCTATATTCCTACATTTTCAAATAAGGTCATAGCATATAAAGGCCTTGTTATGCCAACATATATCAAAAAGTTTTATCCAGATTTAGAAGATCCAGATTTTGAAGCAAGTTTTGCACTATTTCACCAAAGATTTTCGACAAATACACTTCCTGAGTGGAGACTTGCTCAACCATTTAGAGCAATTGCTCATAATGGTGAGATAAATTCCATAACAGCAAATAGATTTAATGTAATGGCTAAATGTGAAGCTTTAAAAAGTGAAGTGTTTAGCGATGAAGAGCTTAAAAGAATCTTGCCAATACTTGAAGAGGGTGCAAGTGATAGTAAAAGTTTAGATAACTTTTTTGAGTTTTTACTTATTAATGGAATCGATTTTTTTAAAGCAGCACGTTCTATAATTCCTGCTCCTTGGCAAAATGCACCACATATGGATGCAAATTTAAGAGCTTTTTATGAGTATTCAAGTACATGCTTTGAGGCTTGGGATGGTCCAGCTGCAGTAAGTATGACTGATGGTAGATATATTGGATGTGTTCTTGATAGAAATGGATTAAGACCAGCAAAATACATAATTACTAAAGATAATAGATTAATTATTGCAAGTGAATATGGAATATTACAAATCCCAGAAGAAGATATTTTAGAGAGAGGAAGACTTCAAAGTGGTGAGATGATTGCCCTTGATTTAAAATATGGGAAAATATTAAAAAATGAAGATATTAATGAATATTTAAAAAATTCAAAACCATATGCAAAATGGCTAAATGAAAATATGGTTTATCTTCAAGAGCATGTTGAGAACCCATTTGGAAATTTAGAAGATTATAAAATTGAAGATATTGTTCATAAACAGAGATTTTACAATATTACTCATGAAGTTATTGAACAGGTAATAGAGCCTATGATTAAAGATGGCAAAGAGGCTGTTGGCTCAATGGGTGATGATACTCCACTTGCTGCTTTTAGCAAGCATCAAAGAAGTTTTACAGACTTTTTCAAACAAAAATTTGCTCAAGTTACAAATCCGCCAATTGATCCTATTAGAGAGAAAATTGTAATGAGTTTAAATACAGGATTTGGTGAAATACACAATATTTTAGATGAAGATCCAAATCATGCTTGCAGACTAAAATCTGTATCTCCAATTCTAACAAAAGATAAACTTGATGTATTAATTTCATATGGTGATGAAAAACATCCAAGATTTAAAGAAAATTATAAAGCAAAAACATTTTCAACTGCATTTGATAAAGATTTAAAAATTTCTCTTCAAAAATTAGCTGATGTAGTGGTAAAAGCTGTAAAAGAAGAAAAAATTAGAATAGTTATATTTGATGATAGAGAATTGAGCCAATTTAAGAAAACTATGCCAATGGCATTAGTAATAGGAAAAGTTAATCAAACACTTTTAAAAGAAAAAATTAGGCATCTTGTCTCTATGATAGCAATCACTGGCGAGGTTTATGATTCTCACTCTGCTGCTGTTTTAATAGGTTATGGAGCTTCAGCTGTTTATCCTTATCTTCTGTTTGCAACTGTTTATGAATATCTTAAAAAGAAAAAAGATTTAAGTGCATATGAGATTAGAAATGAGTTTAAAAATGTACATAAAGCTATAAATGGTGGCCTTTTAAAAATAATGTCAAAAATGGGTATATCAACTATAGCTTCTTATAGAAATAGTGCTCTATTTGATATTATTGGACTTGATAAAGATATAGTAGAAGAGTGTTTTAAAGGTTCACATTGTCATTTAAGTGGATTAACTTATGAGGATTTAGAAGAGAGATTAGAAAATTATCATAAAAAAGCTTATGAAATTGATTTAACAAAAAGAGTTTTTCCACTTGAACTTGGAGGATTTTATAAATATATAGATAAAACTGAATATCACGATTTTGCGCCAAATACTGTAAATCAGATTCATACTGCAAGTATTACAGGAGATAAAGAGGACTTTAAAAAATTAAAAAATATGGTTGATGGTCGTGGTTTTAGAATGATAAGAGACTTTTTTGAATTTAAAAGTGATAGAAAACCAATAGATATAGATGAAGTGGAACCTGTTGAAAATATATTTAAAAGATTTGCAAGTGCTGCTATGAGTCTTGGTTCAATTTCTCCAGAAGCTCATGAGTGCATAGCTGAAGCTATGAATAAGATTGGAGCTCAAAGTAACTCAGGTGAAGGTGGAGAGGATGCAGCAAGATTTGGAACGATTAAAAACTCTAAAATCAAACAGGTTGCTAGCGGTAGATTTGGTGTAACTCCAGCTTATTTAAGAAGTGCCGAAGAGATACAGATAAAAATTGCTCAAGGCGCAAAACCAGGAGAAGGTGGACAGCTTCCTGGACATAAAGTTACTGAACTTATTGCAAAATTAAGACATACAATTCCAGGAGTTACACTAATTTCTCCTCCGCCACACCATGATATCTACTCTATTGAAGATTTAGCTCAACTTATTTTCGATCTAAAACAGATTAACCCTGATGCTAAAATTGCAGTAAAACTTGTTTCAACTGCAGGTGTTGGAACAATTGCAACAGGTGTTGCAAAAGCTTATGCTGATAAGATAATAATATCAGGTGGTGAAGGTGGAACTGGTGCAGCACCACTTAGCTCAATTAAATTTGCTGGAAATCCTTGGGAACTTGGTCTTGCTGAAGCTCATAACGCACTAAAAGCAAACCATTTAAGAAGTTTTGTTCATCTACAAACTGATGGAGGTTTAAAAACTGGACTTGATATTGTAAAAGCTGCACTTCTTGGAGCTGAAAGTTATGCTTTTGGTACAGGTGTTTTAACAATTCTTGGCTGTAAAATACTTAGAGTTTGCCATTTAAATAGATGTACTGTTGGTATAGCAACACAACATAAGTTTTTAAGAGATCATTATGTAGGTACTGTTGATAGACTTATAAACTATTTTACATTATTGGCTGAGGATGTCAGAGAGATACTAGCTAATCTGGGATATAGAAGTTTAGAAGAGATTATTGGAAGAAGCGATCTATTAAAGGTTGTTGAAACAAATTTTGCGAAAAAATTTGACTTTAGTTCAGTTCTTCAAAGATTAGAAGGACCTGATACTTGTCAAGTAAAATCCAATGAACCATTTGATAAAAATGAGTTTGAAAAAGAGGTATTAAAAGAGATATATCAAGCGATTGAAAATCCTGATTCTACTATAACAATTAGAAAAAAAATAGAAAATATAAATAGAAGTTTTGGCGCAAGAATTAGTGGTGAGATTGCAAAATATTATGGAGACAGCGGATTAAAAGATGGGACAATTAATATTGAATTAGAAGGTGTTGCAGGTCAAAGTCTTGGAGCATTTTTAATAAACGGAGTAAATATTTATCTAAAAGGTGCAGCAAACGATTATGTTGGAAAAGGAATGCATGGTGGTAAAATTGTAATAACTGGTAAAAAACATGGTGAAAAATTTTCACTTGCAGGAAATACATGTCTTTATGGAGCAACAGGTGGGAAACTTTTTGTTGCTGGGAGTGTAGGAGAGAGATTTGCTGTTAGAAACTCTGGAGCTTTGGCAGTAGTAGAAGGAACAGGCGATCATGCTTGTGAATATATGACTGGTGGAATAGTTGTTGTTCTTGGTAAAACAGGTATTAACTTTGGTGCAGGTATGACTGGAGGGCTTGCTTTTGTTTATGATAAAGAGCATGAATTTGCTGAAAAGATAAATCAAGAGCTGATTGAAGCAAGAAGAATTGATACTGATGAGTATGATGAGGCAAGGCATTATCTAAAAAGGCTTCTTAAAATCTATTATAATGAGACAAAAAGTGAAAAAGCAAAAAATATTTTAGAAAATTTTAGAATGGAACTTAGAAATTTCTGGATGGTACGACCAAAAGAGCTTACAAAAGTACCTCTAAACCTTGAGGAAGGGGAATAATATGCAAAGTTTTATTTTTACAGAAAGAAATGAGCCAAAAAAAAGAGCTATAAATGAGAGAATAAAAGATTTTAGTGAGATTTATGAAGTGTTTAATCCAAATGAAGCAAGCCTTCAAAGTGAAAGATGTGTACAGTGTGGTGATCCATATTGTCATAATAGATGTCCTTTGCATAATTTCATACCGCATTGGCTAAAAGCAGTTGCAGAAGGAGAACTTGAACTTGCTTTTAAACTATCAAATGATTCTTCTCCTTTTCCAGAAGTAATGGGAAGAATCTGCCCACATGATAGACTTTGTGAAGGACACTGTACTTTAAATGAGGGGTATGGAGCAGTAACTATAGGCCCAGTTGAGACATTTATAAGTGAAGAGGGCTTTAAAAAAGGACTGCGTCCAGAATTTCCTGGAATAACTACAAATAAAAAGGTTGCTATTATAGGTTCTGGTCCTGCTGGATTATCATGTGCAACATTTTTGCTTAGGGCTGGTATTGAACCGCATGTTTACGAAAAAGAGGATCGTGCTGGCGGACTTTTGACATATGGAATTCCAGGATTTAAACTTGATAAAAAAGTTATACAAAGAAGAGTAGATTGGATGATTGAAGCTGGTATGAAACTTTATCTAAATAAAGAGGTTGGAAAAGATATAACATTTGATTATCTACTTGAAAATTATGATGCTATCTTTATAGGAATTGGTGCAAAAAAATCAAGAATGCCTAAAATTCCAGGAGAAAATGCAAAAGGTGCAATGCCTGCAATGAAATTTTTGGTAAATATTCAAAGAAAACTTTTTGGCGATGATTATGATACATCCATAAATGTAAAAGATAAAAAGGTTGTTGTAATAGGTGGTGGTGATACAGCGATGGATTGTGTTAGAACATCTATAAGAGAGGGAGCAAAAAAGGTAATTTGTGCCTATAGAAGAGATGTAAAAAGTATGCCAGGAAGCCGTAAAGAGTATAAAAATGCAATAGAAGAGGGAACAGAGTTTATGTTTAATGTTGCTCCAAAAGAGGTTTTGGTAAATGATAAAGGTGAAGTAATAGGTGTACAATTAATTAAAACATTGCAAAGTGGAAGAAAACTTGAAGAGATTAAAGGGAGTGAATTTAGAATAGATGCAGATGTCGTTATATTTGCTCTTGGATTTTCAAATACACCTTTAGAATTTTTATCAAAAAATGGAATAGAAACTGATGAATGGGGAGCTATAAAAGTTGATGAAAATTATGAAACAACAAAACCTGGCGTTTATGCTGGAGGTGATTGTTATAGAGGAGCTGATCTTGTTGTAACTGCGGCTTATGATGGAAGAGAAGCAGCTAACTCCATTATAAAAAAACTTTTGAGTAAAAATGGTTGAAAAATATTTAAAAAATGTTTTAGTAGCAAGTAAAAAAATCTTTACTCTCATCCAAAACGGCTTGGATGAGAGCTATTTTGATGTTATAAAGGTTGGAGCAGGTGGAGACAAAAGTACAAAAATTGATCTAGTAAGCGAAGAGATATATATAAAATATTTAAAAAGTTTTGGACAGATTATCTCTGAAGAGAGTGGTATTATAGGTGAAGGTGAAGAAAAAATTATTTTAGATCCTATTGATGGAAGTGATAATCTTATTTCTGGATTTCCTTACTATGGCTCTTCTATAGCTATTAAAAAAGATAATTTAACAATATTTTCTTTTATTGCAAATTTTGCAAATGGTGATTTTTTTGTAAAAAGTGATGATTTTTATAAAAAAGGCAATTTATATTTTGAAGACTTTAACTTAAAAGATATAGAAATCAAAGAGTATAAAGGCAGAATTGGACTTTTTGAAAAAGCATATGCCAATCCAAAAATTGTAAAGGCTTTAAAAGATAACTATATAAAATTTAGAAGTCCAGGTGCTGTTGCTCTATCTTTATCTTATGCCCATAATGTAAGATTTGTTTTATTTGCTGGAAAAATTAGAGAGTATGATATTGCAGCTGGCCTACATCAGTGTGTAGACCTTAATTTATATTATAATGATAAATATATTTTAGTGAGTAAAAGCAAGGAGCTATTTGATAAAATAAGAAAAGATGTTTTAAAGGATTGAATGTGAAATTTAGTTTTTTTGAAAAAATTAGAAGAAGTCAGCCTTCAAAAGAGGAAAAACCAAGTCATTGGATTAAATGTCCAAGCTGTAATGCGCTTATGTACTATAAAGAGGTTGTGAATAGAAACTATGTTTGTCCAAAGTGCGGGTATCATTTTAGAATAAGCGCTGAAGATAGAATTAAAATATTATGTGATGAAGATAGTTTTATTGAACATGATGCTTCATTGCAACCTGTTGATCCTTTAAAATTTGTTGATAAAAAGAGTTACAAAAAAAGAATCGATGAAAATTATAAAAAAACAAAAAGATATAGTTCAGCTATCAGTGGAACATGTAAAATAGATGGTATTGAAAGTGAAATAGTTGTTTTTGATTTTAATTTTATGGGTGGAAGTTTAGGTTCAGTTGAAGGTGAAAAGATAGTTAGAGCTGTTAATAGAGCAATAGAGAAAAGAAATCCTTTAATAATAGTTAGTGCTAGTGGTGGTGCACGTATGCAAGAGAGTACATTTTCTTTAATGCAAATGAGTAAAACAAGTGCTGCTTTAGCAAGACTTGATGAAGAGAAACTCCCTTTTATATCTGTTTTAACTGATCCAACAATGGGTGGAGTAAGTGCATCTTTTGCAATGCTTGGCGATATTATAATGGCCGAACCTGGTGCACTTATTGGTTTTGCTGGACAAAGAGTTATCAAGCAAACAATTGGTGCAGATCTTCCAGAAGGGTTTCAAAAAAGTGAATTTTTACTAGAACATGGTTTGATAGATATGATAGTTAATAGAAATGATATGAAAAAAACAATCTCTTTATTATTAAAACAGTTTTTACCTCATAAAATTGGATTATAATGGCAAAAATTTATGCTTTATGTGATATGTCTTTATTGAAAAAGTATAAAATTGATATAAAAGAGTATGTAAAAATTGCTAAATATTTTAATGCTTCAATAATCCAATATAGAGATAAAATTTCATCTTTAGAAGAAAAAAAAGAAAACTTAAAAATATTAAAAAATCAAAGTGATATTCCAGTAATTATTAACGATTTTTTAGAACTTGTTCAATTTGCAGATGGATTACATATTGGTCAAGAAGATCTAATAAACATAATAGATAGTTTTGGATTTAGATCAAAATATGAAGCAATTGAAGGAATTAGAAAGATTATTGGTAAAAAAATTTTAGGTCTTTCAACACATAATGAATCAGAAATAAAAGAGGCAAATCTATTTAATCTTGATTATATTGGCTTAGGTGCTTATAGAAGTAGTTCAACAAAAGAGGTAGAAAATATTTTAGGTGAAAAATTGCATTGTTTAGGTGTGATTTCTAAACATCCTGTAGTTGCAATAGGTGGTATAAGACTGTTTGATAACATTAAAAATGTTTCATATAAAGCTATTGGATCCGATTTACTAAAAAAATATTTAACTTATAGTTAGGAATTTCATTGGTAAAAATTAATATTTATGCAATCTCAAAAAAAGATGAAAAATCTTATCAAAATATAATAGATGATTTTATCAAGATGTCAAAAAAATATGCTCAAATTAATATTGAAAATATTTTCAATAAAAAAATAAACCAAGCACAATGCAAAGATGAAAAAAGTGCTAAAAAAAGTTATACTCAAAGTTTTGAACCTTTTTTAAAAAAGGGATTTAATATTGTTTTAGATCCAAGAGGAAAAGAAATTGACAGTTATGAATTTGCAAATATTTTAAAAAATTTAGATAGTGTTAATTTTTTTATTGGTGGGGCTTACGGTTTTGAGGAAGATTTTATAAAAAGAAGCGATTTATGTTTAAGCTTAAGCCGTTTAACTATGAGCCATAAAATTGCTAAAATTGTACTGTTAGAACAGATTTATCGAGCTTTTACAATTATTCATTCACATCCATATCATAAATGAGCGAGGGCAAAGCGAAGCTTTGAGCAAGCAAACTGCTTTGCTTGCGTCCCGAAGCGAAAGCCTTGAGTATATGTGAGTCTGAAAAACAAGGTTTTTCGTGACGAACATACGAGAGGCTGGTTTACCTTAAAGGAAACGAAGTTGAGCAAAGCGAAACAAGTTTGAGGTTAGATTTGAGGTTGAAGGCTGAAGGGAGAAGAATGAAGGGAAGAAAGGGTGAAGCGACCAATTCCAAATTTCAAATTACCAATGACTAATGACCAATGACTAATGTCAAATATCTAATCTCAACTTTTTTTTAAGAAATTTTATGATAAAGTACTAAAAAAACGGAGTTTAGAATGCATTTAAAAAGATATACATTTTTTTCAATTATTTTAATAGCTTTAATCGGGATTTTAGTTTATACTCAAATTGATGCTAAATATACATTAGATATTTTTGGTATTCCTGTTTCTTTACCTGTTGCAGTATGGATTGTATTGCCAATGGTGTTATTATATTTTGCATCTATATTTCATATGGCTTACTACTCATTTAAAGGCTATATAAAAGGAAAAAAATATAAAAAAGATTATGAAAATATAGTTAAATCTTTATTTAATGCAATACTTAGAGAGCCAAAACTACAAAGTTACAAAACTCAAGAATTTAGAAATATAGGATCTATTACTGATAGATCAAACATATTGCTGAAAGAGTATAATTTTGATATTAAAGATGATATTTTAAGAAAAGCTGTACAATATGTAAAAGATATTGAAAGAGGAGAGTATATAGATATAAAAGATATAAAATTTTCAAAGGATAATCCTCTTTATTTGAAAAATTTAGAAAACAGAATTAATGAAGAGATGACATATAGTGGGGTTATATTAAATAAATGCAATGAGTTTCCA